>NZ_JAXIVS010000002.1:0-600000 GCF_034259325.1 Hyalangium ruber
CCCAGCTCGTTGAATACAGGAGGCGCCGGGCATGCCGTGAACGCTGTCTCATCGTCCAGTTGGCACTCGTAACTCACATTCGGCGCCTCGTTCGAGCTGAACACGAACGTGGCGCTGTCGGAGGAAATGTGCCCCACCGGCCCTGTCACGGTCGTGGTTGGCAACAGCGTGTCCACGGTCCAAGAGTGTTCAGCCGGAGAGGCATCCACGTTGTTCGCCCGGTCCTTGGCACGCACCTTCAGCACATGCAGCCCCTCGCCCAGCTCGTTGAATACAGGAGGCGCCGGGCATGCCGTGAACGCTGTCTCATCGTCCAGTTGGCACTCGTAACTCACATTCGGCGCCTCGTTCGAGCTGAACACGAACGTGGCGCTGTCGGAGGAAACGTGCCCCACCGGCCCTGTCACGGTGGTGGTTGGCAACAGCGTGTCCACGGTCCAAGAGTGTTCAGCCGGAGAGGCATCCACGTTGTTCGCCCGGTCCTTGGCGCGAACCTTCAGCACATGCAGCCCCTGGCTCAGCCCGCTGAACGAAGAAGCCGGGCAAGCCGTGAACGCTGTCTCATCGTCCAGCTGGCACTCGTAGCTCACATTCGGCGCCTCGTTCGAGCTGAACACGAACGTGGCGCTGGTCGAGGAAACGTGCCCCACAGGCCCTGTCACGGTAGTGGTCGGCGGCGTCCCATCCACAGTGAACGTCACCACGGGAGCAGGAACGCGATACCGGTTTTCGACGGCTTCGGCCAGAATGCTGTAACTGCCGTCGGCCAGGTCACTTGTAAGAGTATGGGTCCAGTCACCTCCCTGCTTCACGGTAGTTCCAGGCGATACCTGGCCTTGAGCATTTTTGACGGTAACCACGATACTGACAGCAGCTCGTTGCTCGACCGTACCTCTCACCTCTGGACGTCTCCCACTGACGAACTGGCCCTCGGCAGGCATGCTGATCGTGGGGCTCGTCGGAGGCTCAGGCTCAGGCTCATTATTGGAAGGCCCCGCAGATGAGACATGGAACCTATTGCTTTGCACCCCTTGAAACTCCGCGGCCACCCAAAGCTGCGGCAGCCCTTCAAACCCTCTATCGAGTTCGAACGCATAAGCCCCGGAAGCGTTGACCCCCACCCTGCCAAGTTCCAGGCCCTCTCTGTAAACAACCACATCGACATTCAAGGGAGCTGTTCCTTGAACGAAGAACCTCTGGCTATCTGAATCCCGCACCAGGAGCGCCTCGGCAGGAGGCGACGGCACGGAGAATCCACCGGCCAGTCGCGTGAAGGTGCCTGCGGTGCTTGGACACTGGCTCATGAAGCTGGCCTGGAATAGCACCTGCCCTCCTCCCCCCGCCCCACCCTCTCCCGCCTGCATTCCCCAGGCGGACGCAGCGCCTCCTCCCTGACCTCCCCTTGCGGAGACACCGCCGCACTCAGCTGCTCCCACTACCCGCAGGTAGATGCTCCCACCCGCGCCGCCTCCACCACCTCCTCCCAAGATGCTGGTCTCTCCAGCCTCGCCATCCGCCGTCACGGAGCCCTCCCCCTCGATACGGCTCCCGCGAATGAAGACCACCCCACCGCCAGCTCCCGCCACCAAGCTCGTGCCGCCACCTTCTCCATGGCCGATTCCGCCTCCGCCGCCCAGGGTCAAGCGGTTGATCATCGAGTGAAGAAGCCGTGCGCCTCCCAGCCCGCCGCCGTCGCTCGTTCCACCCCACGCAGCGGAGGAATCCCCTCCCCGCTGTCCTGGCTCGCCATTTCCTCCTCCACCGCCTCCCGCCATCGGGCACACGCCCCCGCCTCCACCATTGGAGGCGTTCTCCCAGCCAGCTTCCAGGGGTCCGTAGCTCAGGACGGCGATGCCCTCACCTCGCGTCCCCGCAGGTCTCATCGCCAAAGGCACGCTGGCGCAGCCCATGAAGGCGGACTGGCTTCCTCCGGCGATGCCTCCTCTGAATCCAGCTCCACTCGCGCTGATATCTCCTTCGTTTCGAATGGTGCCGCTGGCCAGGAACGCAAGCACTCCTCCCTTGCTGCCGTCCCACGAAGCAGCAACGAGGCTGTTCCCAGGGCGCACGGTCACATCGGTATACTCCGGCACCCGGATGACCTGAGTTACAGAGGCCGCATAGGGGTGGAGTAGAGGCTCCACGAGGCTCATTCCCTGGCTATCGGTGGAGTTCACCCGGGCCAACTCCCAACGGCCTACGGGATCACGACTCAAGTCGATCGGCTCCGAGGTTCCTCTCCGCGGCTCTGGCACGATGCCTGTCGTCTGCAGCACCATCACCAGATCTCCCGCCGCGAATCCCTCCGTCGACGAGACCTGCAGAACGGTGTCACCTGGAGCGATCGGCCCCGTCACCAACACATAGCGATTGACGATTGTTCGTGGTGACTTGACAGTGAGCGCTCCGTCACGTCCTGTCCCCAAGCCGAACGTATCGGGGCCGGCAAAGGCTGTGGTCGCGCCGAGCACCAGCGCCAACAACATCTTCCATCTCGTTCTCATGGACATACTCCCCTGAGGCTTGTGTTGTCCGCCCTCACTGGGACGAGACGATGGTGAATTCGATACGACGGTTGTTCTCACGGCCGATGGACGTGGCGTTGCTGTCGATGGGCCTCTCTTGACCGTAGCCCTTGGCTTGGAGTCGCTCGGGCTCGACGCCTCGCTGGAGGAGGTACTGGCGAACGGACTCCGCTCTGGCTTGTGACGTGCGCAAGTTGTCGAGCGGGTTGCCTCGATCGTCGGTGTGGGCTCCCACGACGATGAGGGTGAGTTCCGGGTGCTCGACGATCACCTTCGCCACCCAGTTCAGCACGGCGAATGAGCGCTCATCGATTCGAGCCTGGCCTGGGAAGAAGTAGACCTTGCTCGATAGCTCGACCTTCTTGCGCGTGAGCGACACGAGCGGCACTTCGTGCGCGGGACAACCGCGGTTGTCGGCAGGTCCCGGCTCCTTGGCGCAGGTGTCCGCTACGTTAGGAATGTTGTCCCGATCCTGGTCCGACTCTGGACACCCCTGACGCTCGGGAGGCCCAAACAAATCCGGGCACTGGTCTACGTCGTCCTCGACTTCATCCTTGTCACGGTCCTTGAGCGGACAACCGCGCGACAGCTCCGGGCCTGGATCAGAGGGGCAGACGTCCCGCGCATCCTCGATACCGTCCTTGTCTTGATCCGGCATCGGGCAACCCTGCCAGGCTCCCACGCCCATCTCGCTCGGGCATGCATCCAGCTTGTCCTCGATGCCATCGCCGTCGGAGTCCTTTACCGGGCAGCCCTGCCGTTCGGGGGTTCCTACCTCATCCACACAGGCATCCACCCCGTTGAGGACTTCATCACCGTCTTCATCCAGATCCGGGCACTCCTCCACCGTGTGCTCGAGTTCCGGAGCGCAGTTCACCGCTGACTCTCCCGCCAACCTCGGAGGAATCACCCTGCCGAACGCGGCCCCCACCAGGACGCGGAACAGCGGCGTTCCCGGCCCCGAACCTCCCCCCACTCCTCCCAGCGCGAATACCTCCATGGAAGGGTTCACCAGATAGCGGGGCCCGAACAGCAGTTCCGCGGAGCCCGCCTGCTTCACCAAAGGAACAACCCCGCGAACATCGAGCTCCCAACGCAGCCGCTGGCCCACCATCGCCAGCCCGAGCCCGACGTGGAGTTCGTTGCCAATCTCCTCCCGAGTGAGATCCCGATCCGTGTACGAATCGATCGAGGGGCGGACCAACACCCGCGTATCCAGCGCCAACCGGAACCAGCCAAACCTCCGCCCCGCCATCAGGCGCGGCGCATAGCGGAGCCCCTCATCCCGAGCGAACCCCGGAGCGCTGCCAATCGGCGGCCCGACTCCCAGCTCTAGCGCCATATCTCCCCAGGAGCCCCGCTGCTGGGACAGCAATCTCAATCGAGCGCTTGCAAGGGGGGTCGCCAGGCCATAGGAGGCGGGCCGCGCGATCCCTTCCCCACTCAGATCCGTGCCTTTCTGGAATGCAACCATGGGCACCTGCGCCCCCAGCTCGAGCCAGGAGAACGGAGCATACGCAGCCGCCACGTGCATCGTCGCTCGGCTACCCACAATGGCTTGCACCTGGCCTGCGCGGGAGAACACCAGTGGATCATGCTGATAGTGCCCCACCACGGAGAACCGAAAGTCTCCCGCGGGCATCAGCTCTCCCGTCCCCAGCACCAAGGAGCCCGCGGCACCAGGATTCAGATCCAACCGCTCCAATTCAAAGCCGGGAATCTTCGAGGGCTCCTGCGCCGCGGCCACGAACGAAATGAGCGTCAGCGCAATTCCACATGCGCTATTCGCAAGCCTGCTTCGCCTCATGCATCTGCCCAGCCTTCCGAGTCTGGATCCCCCGTGCCAGGCGCGATTCCTCGCGAGCGTCAGGCTGAACCGGGATGATCTGAACGATCAATGCCATCCATACGACAGACCGGAGCCGGAAAACCGTACCACTTTGGTAGCATATACGCCCCCGCTTTTCTGACGCATTGAACCTCGTCAGAAACCAGACGAACACGAATCACTCCCGTGCTTCGCATGGTTCTTCCATTTCCTGTCGTCCGGGGCGCATGGGTTCAACTCTCTTTTATTCCACGCGAGTCACACCGCATCCAGTCCGAAAAGGGACTGGGCTGCGTTGGTGGATCTCTGCCTGCTCGCTGCTCACCCTGCCAGCCTGCGCGATGAAGACCGCAGCGGCCTGCGACAAGCCGCCCCCCTTTCACGCCCACCTCGAAGCCGCGGAGCGTGTCAACCCAGACGCCCTGGGCCGCCCTCTTCCCACGGTGGTGCAGTTCCTCCAGCTCAAGGACAGCATCAAGCTGGAGCGCGCCGGCTTCCAGAAGCTCTGGGCCGAGCCCAAGTCCATCCTTGGCGAGGATCTGCTGGAGTCGGCGGAGTTCATCGTCGCTCCGGGGCAGACCCTCGAGCACTGGGTCCAGCGAGCTCCCAAGGCACGGTACGTAGTGGCCATTGGCCTCTTCCGCCAGCCCCTCGGCTACGCGTGGCGCACCGTCGCCGAGCTGCCTCCCGTGCCCGAGAACCAGTGCGCGGAGGAACCCCTTGGCAGTCGTGGCCCTCCCGACAGCAGTGACGTGCAGCTGCGCTTCAAGCTGCAGGGCTACCAGATCGATCTCTTGCGCCGTTCGAGGAGGACGCAGTGAAGGCTCCGCAGCGCATCATCTGGTCCGAGGGGATGTTCATGAGTCCCCATCACATGCAGCAGCTGGACCTGTATCACGAGTCCCTGCTGGAAACCCGTTTGGGCTCCGTGTCGCTTCACCCCTGGGGCGTGGTGTCCATGCAGTTCGACATGGAGGCCCTGCGCGCCGGGCAGGTTCACTTGCTGGAGTTCTTCGGCATCCTTCCGGACGGGCTGGCGGTGGCCTTCGATGCCGGCCAGGAGGAATCGCCCGCGGCTCGACCCGTGGAAGGGCACTTCCGGCCCACGCAACAAGTCCTCGAGCTGTACCTGGGCATTCCCAAGGAACGCAGCGATGTAGAGAGCTACGGCGCGGCAGGCAAGGTCGGCAGCAGCCCTCGCTTCTCACCTCGGAGCCGCTCCGTGGGGGACCTGCATGCCTCCACCTCCATCGTCCAGATCGCCTTCGCGCAGCGCAACATGAAGCTCCTGTTCGGCCACGAGCCCCGGGACGACTTCGAGGCGATCAAGATCGCCGAGCTCGCGCGCGACAAGTCCGGCAGCCTGGTGTTGGTCGAGGGCTACATCCCTCCGTGCCTGCGCGTCAGCGCCTCTCCGTTCATCATGACCGAGCTGCGCTCGCTGCTGCGGTTGATCGTCTCCAAGCAGCGGCAGCTCGCCTCGCGCCGGCGACACCGCGATGCCTCCTCGCTCGAGTACACCGCCTCGGACGTCACGCTGTTCCTGGAGCTGCATGCCCTCAATGGCATCGTCCCGTTCCTCTCTCATGTCATCGAGGCGGGCAATATGCGCCCTCATGACCTCTACCTGATGCTGAGCCGCTTCGCGGGGCAGCTCTGCACCTTCTCCGCGGACGCTGACCCGGCGCTACTGCCGCCCTTCCAGTTCACCAACCTGCGGGCCACCTTCGAGGAGATGTTCCGGCGCCTGATCGAGCTGATGCATTCCGTCGCGCTGGAGCAGTGCCTCACCGTGCCGATGGAACGGGGGCAGGACGGGCTCTACCGCGCGAAGCTGGAGGACGAGCGCTTCGAGCGCTGCGGCCAGTTCCTCCTCATGGTGCGAAGCGAGCTCCCCGAACAACTCGTCGCCGATCAGCTCCCCAAGCTTTCGAAGCTTGGGAGTGGCTCGGAGATCCAGGGCCTTGTCCAGGCCGCCGCGCCAGGAGTGCCGCTGCAGGTCACCTACCGGCCGCCGCCCGAGGTGCCCGTGCGCCCTGGCGCTTCCTACTTCTCGCTCTCGGTCCAGGACGGCGGCTGGCGAACGGTGATGCGCGAGCGCTCCGTCGCGCTCTTCCTGCCCCACATCTTCAACTCCCAACACACCTCCATCGAGCTGCTCGCCGTGCCCACGGTTGGCCGCTGACCCCCTCTCTCGCAACGCCCCCTCAAGAGCCCATGGACCGAGTCAACGAGGCCACCAAGGACTGCTTCGATGCAGTCATCCAACTCCGCCAGGCGGAAGCGTCCTCCATTCCTCCCCCCGAGGTGCTGAACCACCGCCTCCGGGGAGTCATTGATGAGGTGCTCCGGAGAGCCGCCGTCCTCGGCTTCAGCCACCAGGATGCGCAGGACATCGGCTACGCCCTCGTCTCGCTCCTGGATGAGCTGGTGCTCAGCAAGCCCGAGCACTACCGGCAGTTCTGGATGAGCAACCTGTTGCAGCTCCACTACTTCAACGAGACCGCAGCCGGCGACAGCTTCTTCAACCGCCTCAGCACGGTTCGCAAGGATCCACACCGCGCCGAGGTGCTCCGCGTCTACTACCTCTGCATGCTGTTCGGCTTCCAAGGCCGCTATCGGATCCGTGGCGGCGAGCTGGAGCTGATGACCCTCGTCGATGCCGTCCAGAAGGACCTGGAGCGCGCCCAGCCCTTTGATTTCGACATGCTCGCGCCGCATGGCGAGCGGCCCTCGGAGAACCTCGCGCTGGCAAAGCGCCGCCTGTCACTCACCTCCGCCGCACTGGCGGCGGTCGTCCTAGCGCTCCTCTTCTACGGAGGCCTCGTCCTCGGCCTCGATCGCACCACCTCCACCATGGTCCACGACATCGAACTCCACCTGGCCACCATCACGAAGGAGGGACCGTGATGCTGCTCTATGTCCTTGCAGCACTGATGATTGGGTTGATCTGGGCTGGCACCTTCAAGTTCCAGCTCCCCCTGTCGATGGGACTGGCAGCCACAGGGGTCATGGTGCTCCTGACCGTGCTGGTGACACTCATCCGCAGGCGACGGGCCAAAGCCAAGAAGAAGCCAGAGCCGTCCGCGGAGAAGCCTCCTGCCTCGGAACCATCCAAGGCCCTCAGGCCCGCCCTGCTCCCGGAGGTCCAGGCCATGCAGGCCGAGTTCTCCCGAGCCGTTTCCGCGCTCAAGTCCTCCAAGCTGTCTCGCGGAGGACGGGATGCCGTCGGAGCGCTGCCCTGGTACCTCGTTATTGGCCCGCCGGACTCAGGCAAGAGCACCGCCCTTCGTAACTCCGGGCTGAAGTTCCCCTACCTGTCCAACCGCGGCGGAGCCGGCCGGAGCGTGGGGGGAACACGCCACTGCGACTGGTGGCTGAGCAACGAGGCTGTCTTCCTGGATGCCGCGGGCCGCTACATCTCGAGCGACGAGGATCGGGAGGAGTGGCTCGCCTTCCTGGATACCCTGAGCAAGCACCGACCCCAACGGCCCCTCAACGGTCTGGTCGTCGCGGTGAGCGTGTCGGAGTTGATGGGAGTCGATCCCCAAGCGGCCGGCGAGCTGGGGCAGCGCCTTCGTGAGCGCATCGATGAGATGACGGCTCGCCTGCGTGTCGTGGTGCCCATCTATGTGATGGTCACCAAGTGTGACCTGCTCCACGGATTCGTGGAGATGTTCTCCGACCTGCCCCGATCCGAGCGCGGGCAGATCTGGGGCTTCACCGTGCCACTGACCGCACAGCCCGAGGCGCCCACAGAGCTGCTGCTCAAGCGCTTCGATGAGATGACGTCCATCCTAGAGCAACGCTCCACCCGCCGGCTTGGCCAGGAGCGCCGGCTCGAGACGCGCGAGCGCATCTACCAGTTCCCCCAGCGCTTCGATGGAATCCGCAAGAACCTCGCCGAGTTCATCCAGCCGCTGTTCCTGGAGAACGTCTTCCAGGACACGCCCGTGATGCGTGGCGTCTACTTCACCAGCGGCACCCAGGAGCTGCGATCCTCGGAGCGTCCGACACTCTCCTCTGCTGAGTCGCTCCTTAGCCAGGCACGCCCCTCCCCTGCCGAGACCGCAGCCGAGGGCCGGAGCTTCTTTATCTGGGACGTGCTCACCAAGATCATGTTCCAGGACCAGAAGCTCGCTGTCCGCTCCTCCATGGAGGAGATCCGCCAGCGGAAGCGGCGCTATGTCCTGGTGGGAGCCTGCATGGCCATCACGGCCTCGCTGCTGGTGCTCCCCACCGTGTCCTTCTTCAAGAACCGGGAACTGCTCCGCCAGGTGCGCGACACCATCGTCTCGGTGAAGCTGGATGCCAATGATGACATCAGCCGCATCCAGGAGCTGGAGCCGCTGCAACAGCACCTCGCGACGCTCCACTGGCACCGGGTGGATGGCGTCCCGTTGTGGCTGCGCATGGGCCTCTACAAGGGGGATCGGCTCTTCCCGCTGGCTCAGACGTTCTACAACGGTCAGCTCAAGGGCATTCTCCTCGGTCGCCAGCACGAGCGCATCAAGCAGAACCTGGAGCTGTTCTCCCAGCACCAGGACCGACCGGACTGGAAGCCCAGCAACGAGTCCTACGGCAAGCATTTCGAAAATCTGAAGATGTACCTGCTCGTCACCCATCCACGCTCCCCGCGGGAACCTGCCCTCGACGAACTTCACCAGGCCTGGCTCGTCAAGCAGATGGTCAAGCATTGGGAGGACATCCGAGGGCAGGGCAATGATGCACATCTCGAGCAGCTCATCACCCGCCACGCGCAGACCTATATCGCCATGCTTGCAGCGGAGCCCGAGCAGCTCGCCTTTCCTCGGGATGAGCGGGTGGCGATCTCCGCACGCCGTGCCCTCAACAGGGTTCCGCTCGCCACCCTGGAACTCGAGCGCATCGTCGAACAGGCCAATCGCGACTACGCAGACAAGACGCTGAGCGACATCGTCGGCGCGGTCCCCGCGATGAGGGCGACCAAGAAGGTGCGCGGGGCCTACACGGAGCCGGCTTGGACCGGATGGATCCGAGCTCGCATGGACTCAGCCTTTCAAGGCTCCGAGTCCTGGGTCCTCAACCGTGATTCCCAGGAGAACGAAGAGAGCAACCGCGCCGAGCTGCGTACTCAATATTACCGACAGTACATCCAGGAATGGACGGACTTCCTCCACTCCATTCGGGTCGAAGAGCCCGTTGACATGGATCAGACCGAGCGTCTGCTCGAGAGCCTTGTCCGAGGCAAGCCGACCCCTCTGGGCAAACTCTTCCGCGCGCTGGGACACAATGTCAATTTCGAGGAGAGCAAGCCCAAGAACGAAGGGACACTGTCCAATCTGATCTCTCGCGCCTTGGACAAGGGCACAGCAGCGCCTCAACCCAGCAAGCTCATCGACCGCGCGTCCGCAACAGGCGAGCTCGAGCTGACACCTCAAGATGTAAGGCGACACTTTGCCCCTCTCCTCCTCTTCAGCACGCAGAAGTTCCCCACCCCTGATGGAGACGAGGAGCTGACGCAGCTCGACTCCTATCAGGACCAGCTCATGCTGGTGCTGAACACCTTGCTGGAGGTCCGCGACAAGCCCAATGAGGCGGGCCTGCTCATCGAGAAGATCGCCTCCAGCAGAAAGAACGTCGAACTCCTGATCAAGAGCCAGGAGGGTGGACAGGCGCTCTTCGAGCAACTTCTCCTGCCTCCCCTCAAGCAGGTGCGCACGGTCATCTTCCGGGATGTGTCGGCCAAGAAGAGCCAGCAGTGGTGCGACGACGTGTTCAGCCCTTTCATGACGCTGATGGCCAACCGCTATCCGTTCGACAAGAGCTCGTTGCTGGACACGCCGCTTCCGGAACTTTCACAGTTTCTCCATCCTTCGAATGGTGTCGTGAAGAAGTTCATCCAGGCGCAGCTCTCCGAGGAGGTCATCCCCAATGGGAGGCGCTGGCAGTTCAGCGCGCCCTCGCTCAGCGGTATGTACAAGGAAGAGCTGCTCACCTACCTGGAGCGCGTCAATGCCCTGGCCACGACGCTCTTCCCGGGCGATACGCAGGACCCACTCGTGCGCTTCACCGTGCGCCTGAGGCCGGGAGCGTCGGAAGACTCCGGCCCCTCGGACATCGCCTCCATCACCCTGACCGTGGATGGGTCCGAGGAGCTCTACCGGAACGGGCCGGATGACCGCTGGCGGCCTCTGAGCTGGCCAGGTCCCGCAGGCAAGCTCGGTGCTCACCTGCGCGTCGTCAGCACCTCCGGGAACATCGCCGACCTTGATGCTCCTGGTGAGTGGGGCCTCTTCCGGTTGCTGGAGCGTGCCAAGAAGATCGAGCCCAGTGCGGATGGGCGCTTCTTCACGGCGACCTGGGAGATCCCCGACCTGAATAACGCGCAGATCGCCATCGACATCCGTCCCGAGCGCCTCGCCAACCCCTTCTTCGGCACTTCAGGCAACAACACCTCGAGGCTGTTCCAGATCTTCCGCGACCCGCAGTTGAAACCGCCCGCGGGGATTGCCCAGGTCGCCAAGGACTGCTCCCCCGCCGTCCTCTCCGCGAAAGCCCAGCCCTAAAGGCTTTCTCTCAGAGCCCGAAGTCTCAGAACAGGCACGTCCGCCGCGCCTGACAGGACACGTGTCTGCCTTTTCCAACCGCTGTCGTTCGCAGTGCCCACCGCAACACCCACAAAGGACCGGTCGCAGATGAGCAAGGAAAGTTCTGTTGCACCCAAGGAGCGCGTCAACATCGTCTACCAATCCGCCACGGGCAACGCTCAGGAGCAGGTCGAACTCCCCCTGAAGCTCCTCATGCTCGGGGACTTCACGGGCCAGAAGGATGAGCGGCCGGTCGAGGATCGCGCCCCCATCAACGTCGACAAGGACAACTTCAACGACGTGATGGCCCAGCAGAACCTGCAGGTGACGCTGTCCGTGTCCGACAAGCTCTCCCAGGAGCAGGGCAGCTCGCTGCCCGTGACGCTGCAGTTCCGCAGCCTCGCCGACTTCACCCCCGAGAACATCGTCAACCAGGTGCCGGAGCTCGACACGCTGCTGAAGCTGCGCGGCGCCCTCAACGCCCTCAAGGGCCCCCTGGGCAACATCCCCGCCTTCCGCCGCCGGCTCCAGGACCTGCTCAACAGCGCCGACAGCCGCGAGAAGTTGATGAAGGAGCTGGGCATGAAGCCCGACGAGGTCGCCGCCCCGAAGCAGTAACCCTCCGAGGAGTCCACCCACCATGAACACCGACACGAACCTGCTGAAGAACGATTCCGCGGCGAAGGTCGAGGCCGATGCCTCGCTGCTCGACACCATCCTGGCCGAGGCCAAGCTCAAGCCTCGCGATGAGGGCTATGACGTCGCTCGGCGCGGCGTGCAGGCCTTCATCACCGAGATGCTGGCGCCCAACCGCGCCCAGGAGCGCATCGACCAGGCGCTCGTGGATGCGATGATCTCCGAGCTCGACCGGCGCATGAGCGACCAGGTCAACGAGATCCTCCACCACCCCACCTTCCAGTCCATGGAGTCGCGCTGGCGCGGCCTGAAGTTCCTCATCGACAAGGTGGACTTCCGCGAGAACATCCGCGTGGAGATGCTCAACGTCTCCAAGGAGGACCTGCTCAAGGACTTCGAGGACGCGCCGGAGACGGTCAAGTCGGGCCTCTACAAGGTCATCTACTCCAACGAGTACGGCGTCTTCGGCGGCAAGCCCTACGGGATGATCTGCGGCGACTACGACTTCGGCCCCGGCCCCCAGGACATGGAGCTGCTGACCAAGTGCGCCGCGGTGGCCTCCATGGCCCACGCGCCCTTCATCTCCAACGCCGGCCCTGAGTTCTTCGGAGAGAAGAGCTTCCTCAACCTGCCGAACCTCAAGGACCTCAAGTCGCTGTTCGAGGGGCCGCAGTACGCCCGCTGGCAGTCGTTCCGCGACAGCGAGGACGCACGCTACGTGGGCCTGTGCGTGCCGCGCTTCCTGCTGCGCCTGCCGTACGGCGAGGGGACCGTGCCGGTGAAGGCTTTCAACTTCACCGAGGAGGTGGTCGGCCACCACGACCGCTATCTGTGGGGCTACGCCTCCACGGCCCTGGCTACCCGCGTGGCCTCCTCGTTCGCCAAGTTCCGCTGGAGTCCCAACATCATCGGTCCCCAGTCCGGCGGCGCGGTGGAGAACATGCCCCTGCACCAGTACGAAGCCATGGGCGAGATCCAGACCAAGACCCCCACGGAGATCCTCCTCACCGAGCGGCGCGAGTACGAGCTGAGCGAGGAGGGCTTCATCGGTCTGGTGTTCCGCAAGTCCGCCGACAACGCGGCCTTCTTCTCGGCCAACTCCACGCAGCGCCCCAAGCTCTTCGGCAACACCCCCGAGGGCAA
This sequence comes from Hyalangium ruber, assembly GCF_034259325.1. Classification (NCBI taxonomy): domain Bacteria; kingdom Pseudomonadati; phylum Myxococcota; class Myxococcia; order Myxococcales; family Archangiaceae; genus Hyalangium; species Hyalangium rubrum. The sequence goes on from NZ_JAXIVS010000002.1 coordinate 12,702, forward strand.
GGCGGCCGAGGTCAACTACCGGCTGGGCACCCAGCTGCCGTACATGTTCATCACCACCCGGCTGGCGCACTACATCAAGGTGCTGCAGCGCGAGCAGATCGGCAGCTGGAAGGAGCGTTCGGACCTCGAGCGCGAGCTGAACAACTGGCTGAGCCAGTACGTGGCCGACATGGATGATCCGGCTCCCGCCGTGCGCTCGCGCCGGCCGCTGCGCAAGGCGCGTGTCTCGGTCGAGGACGTGGAAGGCCAGCCCGGCTGGTACCGGTGCAGCATCCAGGTCCGCCCCCACTTCAAGTACATGGGTGCCTCCTTCACCCTGTCGCTCGTCGGCAAGCTCGACAAGCAGTGAGCCTCGCTCCGCAAGGAGCGGGAGAGGACTGGCCGTCGCAGGCACCGGGCGGCCGGTGAAGTCCTCCTCAACCCCGGCCCCGGCAACGGAGCCGGTTCACCCCAACACCCCGCAGTCCCCACGAGGCAGACATGGCCGAGACAGTACACCTCTATCTGAAGGCGAATGGCACGGAGATCAAGGGCGATAGCACCCAGGTGAGCCTGGGTCGCGAAGGCTCCATCGAGTGCGTCTACTACGAGCAGGGCGTCATCACCGCGCGCGAGCGGGGCTCGGGCCTGGCGACGGGCCGGCGCCAGTACGAGCCGCTGCTCATCCGCAAGCGCATCGACAAGTCCACGCCGCTGCTGATGAAGGCGCTCACCGAGAACCAGGTCATCGACGCCACCTTCAAGTTCTTCCGCCCCAACCCCACCGGCGATGGGACGACCGAGCAGTTCTACACCGTCAACATCAAGCAGGGCCGCATCAACAGCATCAAGCAGCTCGTGCCCAACACCATCGTCCCGGCCTCCGCCTTCGAGCCGCCGCTCGAGGAGGTCGCCATCGTGTTCCACACCATCGACTGGACCTACACCAACGGTGGCGTGCAGCACGCGGACAGCTGGTCCGAGCAGAAGTAACAGCTCGCATTCAGGGGGGCGCCCGATCCGGCAAAGGGCGCCCCCCTGGAGGTTCATTCATCATGGCGAACCGCGGCCTCTTCTCACGGCTCCAAAGTGGCGATGTGCATGCCTCACGCCGGGTTGATCCCGTCGAGGAGGTCACCCAGCACCTGCGCGTGCTGTTCAACACCCGGAAGGGAGAGTCCGCGGCCGCGCCCGACTTTGGGATCATGGACTTCAACGACATCATCCACACCTTTCCCGCCGCGATCGATCGCATGCAGCAGTCGCTGCGGCATGCCATCCAGGACTACGAGCCACGCCTGAAGAACGTCGCCGTCGTCCACGTTCCCGACGAAACGGACCCCACCAGCCTGCGCTTCGAGATCTCCGCGAACTTGTTGGCGCGCGGCACGCGGCGCCCCATCCGCTTCCACACCCGGTTGGGCAGAAACAACCAGGTCGAGCTGTGGTGAGCCGGCCAGCCAAGGACATTTCATGTTCAGCAAGTACTTCTTGAGCGAACTGGCCTACCTCCGCGAGATGGGCAGGGCATTCGGCCTGGCCAACCCCGGCGTCGCGGGCATGCTGGTGGAGCGCGGCGCGGACCCCGACGTCGAGCGGTTGCTCGAGGGCTTCGCCTTCCTGACGGCGCGCATCCGTGAGCGGGTGGATGACGACGTCCCGGAGATGATTCACGTCCTGACCGAGCTGCTGCTGCCGCACTACCTGCGGCCAGTCCCCGCCAGCACCGTCATCGAGTTCACTCCTCAGGTCCGCGCGCTGCGCGGCCGTTCCACCATCCCCGCGGGGGTGGAGATCGCCGCGCGCCCGCTGGATGGCACCTCGTGTGTCTTCCGCACCACCTCGGACGTGGAGCTGCTGCCGCTCACCCTGGATGAGGCCCTGCTCGACAAGTCCTCCGCCACCGCGCCCGTGCTGCGGCTCTTCTTCCAGGCTCACGAGCAGATCTACTCGGAGATCTTCCGGCCCGCGGGCCTGCGGCTGTTCATCCATGCCGAGATGGCCACCAGCGCCCTCATGCTCTTGTGGCTGCTGCGCTACTGCCGCGGCGTCGAGGTCCGCAACGAGAATGGCCGGTCCGTGCAGCTTCCGGCCAGCGCCGTCCATTCCCTCGGGTTCGACCGCAACTTCCGGCTCCTGCCCTGGCCCCGCGCCTCCGAGGGGTACCGTCAGCTCCAGGAGTACTTCACCCTGCCCGAGAAGTTCTTCTTCTTCGAGGTGCGAGGGCTGGATGCAGCCAAGGCCATCGCGGAGAGCCGCTTCGAGCTGGCCTTCCACTTCGAGCGCCCCCCCCCGTTGGAGGCCCGCGTCGGCCAGGAGATGTTCCGCCTCCACTGCGCGCCGGCCATCAACCTGTTCTCCACGCCTGCTCACCCGCTCCGCCACTCCGTGATGTCCCAGGACCACATCCTTCGCGCCGATGGCATCGATGCAAGGCACATGGAGGTCTTCTCGGTGGACTCGGTGACGGGCCTTCGCATGGGGGTGAACGAGCGGCGCACCTACCGTCCCTTCTTCGAGTTCGCTCACGCAGCGGGCGACACCGCCGAGCCCACCTTCTATCGCCTGCGACGGGCAGCCTCGCCCATCGACGACGGCATCGACACGCACCTCTCCCTGGAGACGCCCCGGGATGTGACGCCTTCGATCGCCGACGAGACGCTCTCCATCCAGCTCACATGCACCAACCGCTCATTGCCAACGCGGCTGCAGGTGGGTGATGTCCACCTGCCCACCGTCACCTCTCCCACCAACGCCCGCTTCCGGAACATCTCTCCGGTGAGCCGGCCCGCTCGTGCGCCCCTGGGGACCGAGCTGCATTGGCGGCTGCTCTCGCACCTGGCCATCAACCAGCAGTCGCTGGGCGGGGGAGAAGTGCTGCGACGCCTCTTGGAGCTCTACAACTTCAAGGCGCTCACGGATGACCTGGCCGCACGCGCTACCCGGCTGCGCATCAACTCCATCCGCTCCGTGGAGGTGCAGGCAGGGATCCGCTTTCTCGATGGGACTCCGCTGCGTGGCAACCGCATCACCGTGGCGCTCGACGAGACGAACTTCCTGGGCGGCGGCGACGCGTTCCTCTTCGGCTGCATCCTCGATGAGTTGTTCGCTTCGAACGTGACCCTCAATTCCTTCAACGAGCTGGGCATTCGCCTCCAGCCCTCTCAGATGGAGTACTCGTGGCTGCCGCGGAACGGTTCCCAGTTGACCTTGTAGAAGTGACGAAGGTCATCCGCTCCGCCTCCCAGCGGCCTGGGTTCTTCCCACTCGTGGCCTTCCTCGAACGGCTCACGGCGGATGCGGTGCGCGTGGGTGAGCTGGGGCCCGTGAGCGAGGAGCGGATCCGCTTCCGGCATGACCCCGATATGGGCTTCTCCTCGAGCGATGTCAGCTCGCTCATGCTTCGAGAGGTGGCCTTCCGCCCCGACGATCCTGATGCCCGGCGACCGCTGTTCGAGGTCACCACCACCTTCCTGGGACTCACCGGCTCGGCGTCTCCACTGCCGCTCTACATGGCGGAGGAGGTGGCTCAGGAAGATCCGTACAACGCGCCCCTGCGCGAGTTCCTGGACTTGTTCCACCACCGCCTCCTGTCGCTGCTGTACCGCATCGACTGCCGCTACCGCGTCACGCGAGAGCTGACGTCGACCTGCACCGATCAGTGGTCTCGGCGAATCCTCGCCCTCGCGGGCTTCGATACCTACGAGCGGGCATGGCCGGGCATCCTGCCTCCCTGGCGCCTGCTGCGCATCGCGCCCCTGTTGATCAGCCGCGTCCGCACAGCCGAGCGGCTGGAGATGGCATTGCAGGATGTGCTGGCAGAGGAGTTGGGGGGAGCGCGCGTCAACGTCAGGCAGTTCGTGGGCCGATGGGTGGATATCGATGCCCGCACACAACTGGGGCGCGCCCACCACCAACTGGGCCGCAACATGCTGCTGGGCAGCAGGGCTTTCGATCGGATGGGGCGGTTCCAGGTTGAGATCGGTCCCCTCGCACCCCAGGCCTACCGGCGCCTCATGGCGGACGGGGACTTGTACCCACTGGCCCGTGAGGTCGTCTCCCTCTTCGCCCGGGATCCGCTCGAGTACACGTTCGAGCTGTTCCTCTCCGAGAGTGTCACCCACACCTTCAAGCTCTCCAGTGGTTGGCCGTCTCAACTCGGGAGGGACACGTGGCTCGGCACGAATCGCCAGAACCGTCTGACCATCCAGGGAGCCGCATGAGTCCACGCTCTCGTTTCTTTCCCGTCGAGGATCCCATGAGTCGCTTGTCACTTCCCGCCCTCGCGGGCCTTTGCCTCCTGCTCGTCGCCTGCGCTACCTCCCCCCAGCCCTCCCCACTCTGCACCGCGGAGGCAACCATGGACGCCCGTGTCGTCCCCACTCCGGAGGACTGGTTCGCCTTGCTGCTGCACGGCTTCGATCGTGAGCAGGGCCTGGCACCACGCCCCTCCCTGGACTGCTCGGGCTCGCCCGTGGTGTGGCAGGAGCCGCAGGGCGAGGAGTGCCGTGAGGCCGGCCCCGAGCCCAAGCCCCTTCCCCCGGAGAAGTTGACCGAGGAAGACCTGGTGCTGGAGACGGTGCGCGCGGACACACGGCTCGTCTGGGTGGTCGCGCGGCGCTTCGACAATGGAGAAGGGCTGGGACCTGTCGGGCTCGTGGAACGGACCCCGCAGGGCTTCGTCGTCCGGGCGTTGGGGAGCCTGCGGGCCTACCCCCGCCAGTCCCGACTTCGCCTGGAGCAGGCCGGGAGCACCACGGTTCTCGTGGCCGAGGGAGAGGTCTGCACGGACGAAGCCCCCGCTGTCTGCCGGCGGATGGCGCGTGTCCTTCCCCTTCGGCAGGGACGTTTCTTCTCGGAGGCAGTGGTGAGTAGCGAAGGGGCCTGCCTGGGCCCGGCGTGGTTCCCGCTGAGCCGAGAGCAGGTCCTGCTGCTTCCAGGCGGACTGCAGCGCAAGGTCGAGTTCACCTCGACGCTGGCTGTGAAACCAGAGGGCATCGTGCTCGACGAGCAGGTGGTGATGCACGAGCTGGATCCCAATCAGGCCTCCATGCCTCCCCTGCTGTATCGCCGAGCGCAGGCCCAGCGTGTCCTCGCGGTCAAGGACGCCCGGCTGGTGGGGACGAGCCCCTCACTGTGGGTCAGGTTGATGGAGCCGGAGCTGCTAGCAGGCGCCAAGGTGCTGGCACCTCCCCAAACCCACACCGTGGAGCTGGCCCCCCAAGCGCCGAAAACCGCCCAGGACACGCCATAGCCAGGAGGCTCTCCCATGGACGACTCCGACGACATGCTCAGCATCTCGGTCATGGGCCGTGGAAATGCGGTTGCCTACGGACCGACGCGTGAACAAAAGCCGGAGGAGCACACCGTACCGCTGCTCATCCTCGGCGCGACGGGACGAACCGGGCGCTATCTGGTTGAGCAGGCGCTCTCGGCAGGCCACACCGTCACAGCTTTGGTGCGCGACCCGCATTCCCTGGACATCCGTCACCCCCGGCTCCACATCCTGCAGGGTGATGCCCTGAGTCCGGAAACAGTGGACAAGGCAATGCTGGGCCAGCGGACGGTGCTGTCTGCACTGGGATTTTCGGGACGAAGAGCAGGTGAGGCCTTAGCGAAGGCCACGGAGAACATCGTGGCAGCTATGCAAAAGTATCGCGTCCACCGACTCATCTGTCTGGCTCCTCCTCCCACCAAGGAGGGCTGGGCGCGACGAGGGCTCCTCGGAAAGCTCCTCGCTCCCTTCCTGCAGAAGAATGCTCCTCCAGACTGGGAGCGGCAGTTGGACTCCCTTCGTGGAAGCCCGCTCGAGTGGGTGCTGGTCCGACCCACCCAGCTCACGGATGAGCCCGCGCGTGGGGCTTACCAAGTGTCTGTCGGCTGGGCCGAGGTGCCCGAGGGAATTTCCCGTGCGGACGTGGCCACGTTCATGCTCGAGCAGCTCCGGAGCCGACGCTATGTGCGGCTCTCACCCGTCCTGGGCGGCTGAGGTCCTTCCACCACCCTCTCGAGTGGAAGCAGGCATCGAAGCGTAGCGCGGCAGGTTCATCCAGAAGCGCGTGCCGTCCGAATCGGTGGAGGTGACTCGCAGCGTGCCGCTGTGGGCGCGGACGATCTCGTGGGTGATGTAGAGCCCCAGTCCCAGTCCCGCTCGCTCCTGGCCCCGGACGCCCTCCCGACCCCGTACGAACGGATCGAAGATGTGCGGCAGCCGCTCCACCGGGATGGGCGAGCCGAGGTTGTGGACCTGCACGCTGATCCCCTCCCCTTCATCCCGCGCCACCACCTGCACCGGGCTGTTCTCCGGCGAGTACTGCACCGCGTTGCCCACCAGGTTGGACGCCGCCTGCGCAATCCGGTCCGCGTCCCAGTCCCCCCACCCGTTGCCGGACAAGCTCAACTCGAAGCTCCGTTGCGGGTGCGCCACCTCCAGCTCCTCCACCACCTGTCGCAGCACGTCATGCACGTTCATCCGTGCCCGGCTCACCGGGTAGCCCCCGCCCAGCCGCGCCCGGGTGAAGTCCAGCAGGTCGTTGATCATCCGCGCCATCCGGTCCGCGGAGATGGAGATGCGGTTGACCGCCTTGCGCTGAGGCTCGGTCAGCCCTCCATAACGCAACAACAACCCCGCGTTGCCCGCGATGGCCTGCAAGGGATTGCGCAGGTCATGCCCGAGGATGCCCACGAACTGCTCGCGGAAGACCGCTGTCTGCCGTTGGGACTCCTCGCGCTTGAGCCCCTCTTCCACCCGCTTGCGCTCGATGGCGTAGCGCAGCGCGCGCACCAGCAGCGGCCCCGTCACCTGTCCCTTCACCAGGTAGTCCTGAGCCCCCTGATGCACCGCCTGCACCGCCAGCCGCTCGTCGTCCGTTCCCGTCAGCACCACCAGCGGCACCACCGGTACCGCTTGCAAGAGCCGGGAGATGTTGCTCAGCCCATGCCCGTCCGGCAGCGACAGGTCCAACAACACCGCGTCCGGTGGCGCCTCGCGCACCGCCCGCTCCGCCTCCGCCATGCGCGCCACGTGCAGCACCTCGAAGCGCGCGGAGGACACCTCCTTCAATTCCTCCTGGATGAGGCGGGCATCGCCGGGGTTGTCCTCCACCAGCAGCAGCCGCATCGGGCGTTCTTGGAAGGTCATCGCGGTCATGGCGCCGGCGGCAGTCGCACCACCGAGAGCCAGAAGTCGTCAATCGAGCGGACCACGGAAATGAACTGCTCCAGGTCCACCGGCTTGGTGATGTAGCAGTTGGCGTGCAAGTCGTACGTGCGGAGGATGTCCTCCTCCGCCTTCGACGTCGTCAGGACTACCACGGGGATGCGCCGCAGCACCGCATCCTCTTTGATCTCCGCCAGCACCTCGCGCCCGTCCTTCCGAGGCAGGTTCAGGTCCAGCAAGATGAGATCCGGGCGCGTCGAGTGGGCGAAGCTCCCCTCTTTTCGCAGGAAGGCCAGCGCCTCCACCCCGTCCTTCGCCACGGACAGGTTGTTGCGCACCTTGCCCTCCTTGAGGGCCTCGATGGTCAACCGCACGTCGCCCGGGTTGTCCTCCACCAGGAGGATCTCGATCGGCCGACCAAACTCTGCGCTCGTCATGAATGGATGTCCTGAGACGGGGCCGCCGCGGCGGGGACGGCCGGCAAGGTGAACCAGAACGTAGAGCCTCCTCCAGGCCGCGACTCCACGCCAATACGTCCTCCATGGCGCTCGACGATCTTCTTGCAGATGGCCAGCCCGATGCCCGTGCCCGGGTACTCCTCACGGCCATGCAAGCGCTGGAAGATGATGAAGATGCGGTCGAAGTACTGTGGATCGATGCCCAGTCCGTTGTCCCGCACCGTGAAGCGCCACCACTCCGGCCCCTGGGGCTCGGCCGACACCTCCACCCGTGGGGCCGCCTCCCCATGGAACTTCAGCGCGTTTCCCAGCAGGTTCTGGAACAGCTGGGCCAGCTGCGTCTCGTCCGCGCGCACCCGAGGCAGCGGCCCGGCCTGGACCTCGCCCCGCGTCTCCTCGAGCATCGTCCGCAGATTCTCCACCGCGCGCGTCAGCGCCTGGGCCGAATCACAGGGGCTGGGCTCGCGGCCCCGCGTCCCCACACGTGAGTAGGTCAGCAGATCCTGGATGAGCCGCTGCATCCGGTTCACCCCGTCCACCGCATAGCCGATGAACTCATCCGCATCCGTGTCCAGCTTGCCCCGGTAGCGCCGCCCCAGCAGTTGGGTGTAGCTGGCCACCATGCGCAGCGGCTCCTGCAAGTCATGCGAGGCCACGTAGGCGAACTGCTGCAGCTCCTCGTTGGAACGCGCCAGCTCCTGGGCATGCCGCCGAAGGGACTCCTCGGCACGGCGACGCTCGAGGCCCTGAGTGATGATCTCCGCCACCGCGGCGAGCGCATCCAGCGTCTCCTGCTCGAGTGGGCGGGTGCCAGCGATGGCAAAGACCCCCACCAGCTGCTCGCCCAGCACCAGCGGATAGCCAGCGAAGGACACCAGCCCCTCCCGGCGGGCCCACGCCGCCTCATCACCCCACGGCTCCTGGAGCCCCTCGGGGTTGAGGAGCGACTGGCGCTTCTGGGCAATCTGGCCAATCACCGACTGGCCCACGGAGAAGCGGGCATGTTCCCCATCCACCCGTGTGTCCCGTCCAGCGCTCGCCCGCAGGTGCAGCTTCGCGGTCTCCCGGTCCACCGTCCACACCCGCGACAGCTCCACGCCCAGGTGCCGCACCACCGCCTCGCACGCCGTCTGGAGCATCTGCTCCTGCGTTCCCTGCTGCGCGAGCGCCGCGCTCACATCCGCGCGAAGGGCCGCATGGCGCCGGGCACTCTGCTCGGCCTGAAGGTGCCGGGCCGTGACCTCGGCCTGGCGCTGCGCGGTGATGTCGGTGTTGAGACCCACCCACTCGCGCACGCTGCCATCGGCGTTGAGCACGGGCACTCCCCGCGCCACGGTGATGCTGTAGCGCCCGTCCGGCCGGCGCAGGCGGTACTCCACCTCGTAAATGCCCTGCTTCGCCACGGCCTCCCGCCACGCGCGCGCCGCACGCTCCCGGTCCTCCGGGTGGATGGCCTCGAGCCAACCGGCACCTTGCCACTCCTCGACGCTCTGTCCGGTGAAGGAGCGCCACGAGGGCGAGTCCTCGACAATGGTCCCCTCCGGGCGAGTCACCCAGACGGCCAGGGAGGTAGCGGTGACGAGCGAGCGGAAGCGCTCCTCGGCATGCACCGCCTCGCGGTAGAGCCGGGCATGGTCCGCCGCCAGGGCCGCGCGGGTGGCCAGCTGCTCGGCCAGGGTGAAGTCCTCCTGGGTGAAGCGCCGGTGGGACTCGGCGTTGACGAGCGTCAGCGCGCCCAGCGTGCGCCCCCGCGCGTTGAGTGGCAGCACCATCGCCGAGCGCAGCCCGAGTTCGCGGGAGATGCGCAGGTGCTCCTCATCCTGGACGCTCGCCACCAGCAGCTCGTCCGGGACATCCGGGATGTACACCGGGGTACCGGTGCGGATGACTTGGAGCAAGCCCTGGGGCTCCTCCTGGCGAGGCGGGTAACGCTGGCGCAACTCACGGGCGTAGCGCACCTTCGCCGGGTCCACATGGGCAACTTCCACCTGGCGCGTGGTGCCATCCTCGTTGGCCATCTCGATGGAGCACCAGTCCGCCAGGCGCGGCACCACCAGCCGCGTGAGCGCCGCCAGCGTGGCTTCGTAGTCCAGCGACGCGGAGGCCAGCAGCGAGCCGGCCTCGGCCAGGAAGCGCGTGGATTCCGCCGCGCGCTTCTGGTCATCGATGTCCGTGCAGGTACCGAACCACCTGACGATGCGCCCGCTGGCATCGCGCACCGGGTGAGCGCGTCCCAGGAACCAGCGGTAGACGCCGTCATGCCTGCGGCAGCGGTACTCCGTCTCGTACAGTTCGCCCGTGCGCAGCGAGTGGTGCCAGCGCCGCAGCGTCTCCGGCATGTCATCCGGGTGGAAGGGGTTCTGCCAGCCCTCGCCCTGGGACTGGTCGCGCGAGGTGCCCGTGTACTCGTACCAGCGCTGGTTGTAGTAGTCGTGGTAGCCGTCCGGACGTGTGGTCCACACGAGCTGGGGAATGGCCTCCGCGACCTCTCGGAAGGCGTCACTCATGGGGCTGCCGGGCAGGGCCTCGCCTCGCGGGCTCGGGGCAGCATCCGTCTCTGGCGGTCGCGACTCGTAGGTGTGCATGCGGGAGGGCTCGACGGTAACAGCGCAGCCCACGCCCGCCCTTTCAGCCCTGAGTGGCCTTTCCTCCAGCCGACAGTCCCCCGGATGCCTCCAGGCCCGTGGGGGGAGGGGGTAAGCGAGCCCCTGGCAGCGGCCTCCTGGAGCGGCATACTGGCTGAATGACTTCCAGCGCCAACCCGCTCCTGTCCGACCGCGACGTCGACTTCCAGCTCTACGAGGTGCTGGACGCGGCGCGCCTCTGCACCCTACCCGCCTTCGCCGAGCACTCGCGCGAGACGTTCGAGCTGGTGCTGGGCAACGTCCGCCGCTTCTCCCGCGAGGTGCTCTTTCCCACCTACCGGATGATGGACGCCGAGCCCCCGAGCTTCCGGGACGGCCGCGTCCACGTCCACCCGCTCATGCGAACGCTCTACCCACAAATGGTGGAGCTGGGACTGCTGACGGCCACCCGGCCCCCAGAGGTCGGCGGACAGCGGCTGCCCCTCACCGTGGCCTCGCTGGCCAACGCCTACCTCATGGCGGCCAACCTCAGCGCCTACGGCTACGTGGGGCTGACGATTGGCGCGGCACACCTGCTGGAGGTGTTCGGCACCCCCTGGCTGCGCGAGCAGTTCATGGAGCGCCTGTACCGGGGCGAGTGGACGGGCACCATGGCCCTCACCGAGCCGCAGGCGGGCAGCAGCCTCGCGGACGTGAAGACGCGCGCCACGCCCGCGCCCGATGGCTCCTACCGGCTCTCGGGCTCGAAGATCTTCATCAGCGGCGCGGACCAGGACTTCACCGAGAACGTGGTCCACCTCACCCTGGCCCGCATCGACGGGGCGCCTCCCGGCACTCGCGGCATCTCCCTGTTCGCGGTGCCCTCGCGCCGGCCCGAGGGCGGCCGGCTGGTGGACAACGACGTCCAGGTGGCGGGCGTCATCCACAAGATCGGCTGGCGGGGCCTGCCCAGCCTCATCCTCAACTACGGCGAGTCGGGCGACTGCCGGGGCTGGCTCGTGGGGCAGGAGCACCGGGGGCTCGCCTGCATGTTCCAGATGATGAACGAGGCGCGCATCATGGTGGGCCTCAACGGCGTGTCGACCGCCTCGGTCGCGTACCACGAGGCGCTCGCCTACGCGCGCGGCCGTCCCCAGGGCCGCCCCGCCGGCGCCAAGGACGCCACCCAGCCGCAGGCCCCCATCATCGAACACGCGGACGTGCGGCGGATGCTGCTGCGCCAGAAGGCCATCGTGGAGGGAGGCCTGTCGCTGCTGGCGGCCGCCTCGTGGCAGGCGGACCTCGCCTCGCACGCGCCCCAGGAGGAGACACGAAAGCGCGCGGGGCTGCTGTTGGACCTGCTCACGCCGGTGGCCAAGACGTTCCCCGCCGAGAAGGGCTACGAGGCCAACGCGCTCGCGCTGCAGATACACGGAGGGTATGGGTACTCGAGCGAGTACCTGCCCGAGGCCTGGCTGCGAGACCAGAAGCTCAACAGCCTCCACGAGGGCACCACGGGCATTCAGGGGCTGGACCTGCTGGGGCGCAAGGTGGTGGCGGCCGGAGGCGAGGCCCTGCGCGCCTTCTCGGAGGAGGTGGCCGCCACGGTGACCCGAGCGCGGCACGCGGGCGTGGAGGCGGACTGGTGCGAGGCGATGGAGGGTGCCGTGGGGGCGGTGGGCGAGCTGACGATGGCCCTGGGCGCCATGGGAATGGCGGGTGAGGTGGAACAAATGCTGCGCCACAGCGCCGACTACATGGAGCTGTTCTCCATCGTCGCGGTGGCGTGGCGCTGGCTGGCCCAGGCAGCGGCGGCCCGAGAGGGGCTCTCCCGGGGAGGCGAGGGGCGCGACTTCTACGAGGGCAAGCTGTGCGCGGCGCAGTACTGGTTCGCCACCGAGGTGCCGCGCGTGCCGCACCTGGTGGAGCTGTGCCGCTCGGGAGAGGACTCCTACACCCGCATGCGTGCGGATTGGTTCTGAATGACCCCGTGTTCTCCCCCGGAACGCTGGGTATGATGGAGGCTCCGTGCCCGTTTCCTTCCACCTCTGCCAGCCCGGGCGGGGTGCCTCCTGTGGTGCCTGCTGCGGGCTCTACAATTTTCGAGACCACTCTCGCGCCGCGCTGACCGAGCGGTTGGCCGAGCAGACCGCTCGACTGCGCGCAGTCCCCAAGGAAGCGGGGGCCTACCGTGCCGCCGCCCGCGAGCTGACCGAGTCTCGCCGTGAAGCTCCGCTCTTCCCCGCAGTGCGAGTGTGCCCCCTGCTCGGGTTCATCGACGCGGAGCAGCGGCAGGTAGGGTGCCTGGGCCACCCGAAGGTGACCGGCGGAGTCGATCTGCGCGACTGCGGCGTCTACCGGGCCTCCATCTGCGAGACGTTCACCTGCCCTTCCTTTGGATGGCTCGATGATGCCCAGGCCCGGCTCGTCCAGGCCGCCTGCCCCGACTGGTACCTCTACGGCCTCGTCATCACCGACGTGGAGTTCGTGCGCGGCTGTCTGCGCCTCATCGAGCGGGAGCTGGGCGGCCCGGCGCGGCCGGAGGCGATGGTGGCTCGGCCGGCGGTGCTGGATGCCGTGCGGCGCCTCTTCGCCCTGAAGGAGACGGCGGCGGACCGGAGCCCCTACGCCGCCGTGTTCGGCCGCTTCACCCCCGACACCGAGGGCGAGCCCGTCTCCCGCACCATCAACTACGCGCGGCTGGGCGTGCGCTCGGCGCCCGAGGACGACGTGGTGCTGTGCCTCGGCTACGTCTCGGATGACGCCAACCGGCTCATCGCGGCCCGCGAGCGGGTGCGCCTCCATGTCCGCGCCGTGACGCGCGCACTCATGGACTGAGCCGTGGACAACCTCACCCATGGGTTGCTGGGCCTCGCCGTGGGCGCGCTGCGCCGGCCTGACACACCGGGCGCGCCGCTGTCCGCCACCGACAAGGCCGTGCTGCTCGGGTGTGCCCTGGCCGCCGAGCTGCCCGACCTGGACAACCTGCTGCCCGCCGAGAACTCCGTCGTGCATGCGCTCCAGGCCCACCGGGGCCTCTCGCACGCCCTGGTGTTCACCCCCGTCATCGCCCTGGCCGCCACCGCCGTGGCGCGGCTCGTCTTCCGCTCGGCCCGCACCGGACCCGTGCTGCTCTACAGCCTGCTCTCGGTGAACCTGGCGCACCTGCTCGCCGACCTGTGGACGGGCTGGGGCACGCGCGTGCTGCTGCCCTTCTCGGACCGGCGCTGGACGCTGGACTGGACGATGGTGGTGGACCCCTGGGTCACCCTGCCGCTGCTCGCGGGCGCGCTCTGGGCCTGGCGCCGGCGGACGGTGTGGCGGCGCGCGCTGCTCACGGGGCTGGCCCTCTCCGCGGCCTACCTGGGCCTGCGCGTGGCGCTCCAGGCGACCCTGAGCCAGCGGGTGCGCGAGGCCTGGCCCGCGGTGGAGCGGGTGCAGGTGTTCCCCGCCCTGCTGTCGCTCACCACCTGGCGCTACGTGGCCATCCTCCCCGGCGAGTATGGGGTGGGCACCGTGTCCCTGGGCGAAGCGCCACGCGAGGAGCGCCGCTGGCCCCAGCCCACGGCGAACGCACTGCCCGAGTCAGCGCGGGGACTCTCCACCGTGCGCGAGGCGCTTGCCTGGGCGCGCTTCCCCCTGGTGTCCACTGCCCCACGGCCCGAGGGAAGCACCGAGATCCGCATCGGTGACCTGCGCTACCACCTGCGGGGGGAGCCAACCCTCCAGTTCGTCCTGGTGCTGAACCCAGAGGGTACACTTCGCGACGCTCGCCTCGATCGGGGTGGAAGCGCCGGGGACTTGCTACGGCGCTGGCGCACCCCAGAGCCGGCACCTTTCTCGCCACCCGCCGAGAACCGCTGAGCCCTTCGCTTCAGTAGCCGACACCCGACTCGTCCCCAAAGCCGCTCCGTGTCCGCTTCTGGAAGGAGTTCCCCTCCCTCTTCCCCCTACCTGCCCGGGCGCGCGGATTGCACAGAGCAGCGGGCAGGAACCAATTTTCCCACATGGGGAGGCTGCAGATGGGGCGTCGTTGGGCGTGGATGGGAATGGTGGGGGTGTGCGCGCTGCTGTCGGGCTGCAAGGAGCGCGAGCAACAGGAGCAACCGGCCGCGCCCGTCGCCGCGCGGGCACCGGCACCGGCACGACCGAACGTGGGCACCGCACCCGAGCGGACGACCGCGGCGCCTCCGGCGGGTACCCCGGCACAGCCGCAGATGACTCCCGCGCAGCCGATGGCCCAGACGCCGGCGGCCGCCCCGCGCGGCACGGGCAGCACTACGAGCCCGGGCACGGCCCCCGGAGCACCGAACGCTCCCATGGTGGTGACCGAGATGGGAGCGCCTGAGCAAGCGCCCGAGGGCCGGGTGATGATCGGCTTCGAGGCGGTGCAGGCGCGCGAGGACGAGGCCTGGCACGAGGGCGCGGCGAAGGCGGCCCGCGCGGCGCAGCAGAACGACTCGGTGCCCCTGGAGAAGGTGGTCATCGCCACCGGCACGGTGGATGGCCGGGTGAGCCGCGTGGACAAGGGCACGGTCCACGTGCGGGACGGCGAGGGCAACGTGTACCAGCTGCGCATCGACAAGAAGAGCCGGAGCCTGCGCCAGGGACAGGCACTGCCGCTGCGGCAGCTCGAGGAGGGCACCCCGGTGCGCGCCTCCTTTGATCTCGTCGGCGAAGACAGCTACGCGCGCGACATCGAGGTCCGCCGCTAACGCCCACAAAAGGCGACGCCCGGGAGAACAAGGCCCCCGGGCGTCTCACTTCCACTCAGCGTATCGAGCGAAGGGCTAGTACGTGCCCTTCATCGTCACGCCCGTGTATGCGGAGTAACCGCGCGTGCAGGCGTACCAGGTCCCCGCGAACGGGGCGCTGAGGGTACACGTCTCGTTGTTGCCATCGAGGTACGGCCGGCAGTTGTAGCTGGTGGTCGTCGGGGGGGCGTTGTACCGGACATAGAGGTCCGCATCACCCGTGCCACCGGCCTGGTTGAAGACCACGGAGCTCTTTCCGGCCGGGACCTGGAGCGTCCAGCAGGTCATCGCGGAAGCGGCGCCGTTGTAAGCGGCCGTGGCCACGCCGTTGGTCAGCTGATTGCCGGTGCTGCCGGTGTAGGTACCCTTCAGGCTGGCGCCCGAGAAGGTCGAGTAGGCATTCACCTTCACGTACCAGGTGCCCGCGGCCGGGTTGCTGTGCGTGCAGGTCTCGTTGTTGCCCGAGTCGTACGGACGGCAGTCGTAGCTGGTGGCGGTCGGCGCCGAGCCATACCTCACGAACATATCGCCATCACCCGTGCCACCGCTCAGCGCGAACACCAGGCTGCTCTGGCCCGCGGGGACCGTCAGCGTGTAGGTGCAGGACCACTCGCCGGCGTTCCCCTGCACACCCGTCACCGCCACGCCGTTGGAGAGGACGATGTCCGTGGAGCAGGAAGGCGGAGGCGTCGTGCCGCCACCCACGCCCACGGCCTCCCAGGCCGCCGCCGTGGAGGCCTTCTCCGCGGCGCCGTAGTGCTGCTCGGCCTTCTGCTCCGTACACGTCCTGGCCGCGGCGAAGTTGCTGCTCGTGGTCATGCAGTTGGCGTTGGCCTCGTAGAAGATCTTCCCCGCCTTCTGGATGGTGATGCCCGTCACGTTGACGTTCGTCTTGCCGCGCGGGTGCGTGCCGCCCGTGGACAGCAGCTTGAAGGCCAGGTTGGCGATGCCCGAGTTCCAATGCACGCCGCCGTTGTCCGAGGAGCCCATGTAGCGCTCGGGGTAGTAGTCCTTCGAGGAGCCGTCCTGCGTGGGGTTGCCCATGTAGCGCAGGGCGTCGCCCTCGGTGCCCGGCGTCCACACGTCATCGCCGATCATCCACACCGAGGCCGGGGTCGCCCAGTTCAGCGTCCATGACTCGCAGTAGGCGGCGAAGATGTCGCTCATGCCCTCGTTGAGCGCGCCCGACTCGTAGGAGTAGATGAGGTTGGACTCGTACTCCGTCACCGCGTGGGTCAGCTCATGCACCGTCACGTCCAGCGACTTGCCGAGCGGAGCCGAGTCCACCCCGTCGCTGTCGCCGTACACCATCTGGCTGCCGTTCCAGTAGGCGTTGGTGTAGCTGGTGCTGTAGTGGACCGTGCTCTTCAGCTGCGCGCCCGCGTTGTTGTACGAGTCACGGCCGAAGTTCTGGAAGTAGCACTGGTAGGTGGTGCCCAGGTGGCCGTAGTTGTCGTCCACGTGGGTGTCACCGGTGGCCGCGCCGCCCTCGGAGCGCTTGAGCGCGCCCGGCAGGCTGGAGCCGTTGTTGGCGCTGTACACCGCGCGGTTGATGACATGCTTGATCTTCGGAGCGCGCAGGGCGATCGAGCCGTTGGTGGCGTTCACGTAGACCAGGTCCTCGACGTCCTGGCCGTCACGCATCCCCGTCACGCGCACCTCGTGCGCCAACACGAGCCCACCGTTGGAGCCGCGCACGTAGACCCGGCGGCCGGTGCGCTCGGATCGAACCTGTGTGTCCGCGCCCTTGGCGGCCACCTCGGCCGTCTCGAGGGCGATGGAGGCCTGTGAGGCCACCTGCGCGCCCAGCGCCACGTCATACGCGGAGCTGTTGGCCGCGTAGACGACGCCCTCGGGGTTCACCATGAGGAGCAGCTCGGAGCCGATCACCTGCAGGCCGTTGCGCGTCTGGCCATAGCGCAGGTACGTGTGGCCCCGCTCATCCTTGGAGGCCCGCTTGAAGACCAGGTCCTCGGCGCGCAGGCGGAACACCGGGGCGATGTCGCGCAGCGCCGCGTCCGCGTCCGCCGCCACCCGCCCCGCCGACACGCGGCCCAGGTTGCCCTTGATGAAGGCCGGAGTGACCTGATCCGCCTGCGTGGCCAGCACGCTGGCGCTGCTCAGCGCGCTCAGCGCCGTCTGGATGTCCGCACCGTTCTTCTCCCCGGTGACGGCCAGGGTGTCCTCGGCGCCAGTTGGGTCCGTGGTGCCACACGCAGCGAAGGTCAGACCGAGCCACGCCGCGCAGAACGTCTTCAGGATCTTGTTGCTCAACATGCACCCCCCGGGGGATTGACGGGAGATACGTGACACGGGTGTATTCATGAGAGCAACTGATTTTTGTATTAAGTGATTTATCTCACTTTGACCAAGAATTGGATAAAAGACGTATTTATCGGTTATCGCTGATAAGACGGGTTGTGTTCTCCGGAATTCCCGAACGCTGACGGGCTGTTAGGGGACGGGACGATCTGGCCGCGCGGAACCGTCCACCCCTGTCCGGTGTCTCACATGACGTTTCCATCCAAACTGAAGCGTGGGTTGTTCCTGGCCGGGGCCCTGCTGGCGCTGACGACGTGTTCGCGCGGGGTCCGAGGCCCGGATACCCAGACTCCTCCGCCGCCTCGCCTCACCCCGGCGGAGGTGGCGCGGCTCATTCCCTCCCATGTGGAGGACCGGCAGGGCTGGGCGAAGGACGTGCTGGCGGCGCTGGAGGAGCAGCGCGTGTACCCGTCCGTGGAGCCGGTGTGCCAGGTGCTCGCCGTCATCGAGCAGGAGTCCGGCTTCCAGGCCAACCCGGTGGTGAAGGACTTGCCGCGCATCGTGCGCAAGCGCCTGGACACCTATGCCGAGAAGCTGGGCGTGGTGGGCCGCAAAGCACTGCAGGCGCTGCTGGAGCACCGCGCTCCGGGCGAGTCGCGCTCCTTCGGGGCCCGCCTCAAGGCGGTGCGCACGGAGCGGGACCTGGATCGGCTCTTCCGGGAGATTTTGAAGGCCTACGAGGAGCAGTACCCCGCGGTGTACACGGCGGCGGATCTCGCCAGCGAGCTGGCCCGCTCGAAGGGGCTCGCGGACCTCAACCCCATCACCACCGCGGGCTCCATGCAGGTGAGCGTGCGCTATGCGGTGGAGCAGTCGGACGAGGACCGCCCCGAGGCGGAGGTGCGCGAGGAGCTGTACACGCGCGCGGGCGGAGTGCGCCACGGCACGTCGCGACTGCTGGGCTACACGGCCCACTACGCACAGCCCCTCCATCGCTTCGCGGACTACAACGCGGGCTTCTATGCCTCGCGCAACGCGGCGCTGCAGGCGCAGGTGAGCCACCTCACCGGCCTGCCCCTGGCGCTGGATGGGGACCTGCTCCTTTATAATGATGAGGGAGAGCCCCGGGACGAGGACAGCCGCACCTTGAAGGCGCTGCTGGCCTTCCGCACCCGCCACGCCCCGAAGGTGAGCGAGCGCCAGGTGCGCCGCGACGCGCGCAAGGAGAAGCAGGGCGACTTCGAGGAGACGGAGACGTGGCGCGCCATCAAGCAGGCCTATGAGCGCTCCACGGGCAAGACTCCCGAGTACTCACGGCTGCCGGAGGTGGCCATCCGCAGCCCGAAGATGAGCCAGGACCGCACCACCGCGTGGTTCGCGCGCTCCGTGGACCGGCGCTTCCAGCGGTGCCTGGGTCAGCACCGCGCGCCGGCGAAGTAGCCCAGGTCAGCGCTTCGCCGCCGGGGCCGGAGCGAAGCTCTTGTCGGAGAGCTTCATCTCCGTCACGGGACCGTAGCGGCGCGCGGCCTCGCGGATGGCGGAGGCCTTGCCGATGAGGACGAAGGTCAGGTCCTCGGGCGCCGGCAGCGTGCGCTGGATGACGCCTCGCACGCGCTCACGGGTGGCGCCCGTCACCGCGTCGGCGAAGCCGTCCACGTCGCTGGCATCCAGCCCGTAGAAGGCCAGCTCCGCCAGCTTCGAGGCGAGCTGTCCGCTCGTCTCCAGCGTGGGCGGGAACTGGCCCAGGACGTAGGCCTTGGCCGAGGCCAGCATCTGCTCATCCATGCCCTCGTCACGGTAGCGGGTGAGCACCTCCAGCGTCAGGTCGATGGCCTTCCCGGTGGACTCCGTCTTCGTATACGAGGAGAACACCACCGCGCCCGGCTGCGTGTCCCTCATCACCACCGAGTTGGCGCCGTAGCTCAGGCCGGATTTGATCCGCAGCTCCGTGTTGAGCAGCGAGGTGAAGCGCCCGCCCAGCACCGTGTTGGCCAGCGCCACGTCCACGCGGCTCGGGTCATTGCGCGCGATGCCCGTG
Organism: Hyalangium ruber; assembly: GCF_034259325.1. Classification (NCBI taxonomy): domain Bacteria; kingdom Pseudomonadati; phylum Myxococcota; class Myxococcia; order Myxococcales; family Archangiaceae; genus Hyalangium; species Hyalangium rubrum. The sequence goes on from NZ_JAXIVS010000002.1 coordinate 31,916, forward strand.
TTGCCGATCCAGAAGTACGTCTGGGTGGCGTCCGGCTTGTCCACCAGCAGCACCCGCCGGCCCTTCGCCCGAGGCGTGGGAGGCGCCACGGGCGCGGGAGCTCCCGCCTTGGCCCAGCCGCCCAGCGCCGCCTCCAGCCGACTGGCGAGCTGCTTCGTGTCGAAGTCTCCCACCACCGCGAGGATGAGCCGATCCCCACCCAGCTGCGCCTTCGCGTACGCCTGCACGTCCTCCCGCGTGAGGGTGGGCAGGGAGGCCTCGCTGCCGCTCACCGGCCGCCCGTACGGGTGGCCCGCGAAGTGGAAGGCGTGGAAGTACGTGCCAATCAAGCTGCGCGGATCTCCATCCTTCGCGGCGGCAATCACGGCCACCATCCGGTCGCGCAGCTTGGTGAACTCGTCACGCTCGAAGCGTGGCCGCATCAGCATGTCCGACAGGAGCTCCACCATCAGCGCGGTGTCCCGGGCCATGAACTGCCCGTCCACCAGCAGCGCCTCGCGCGTGGGGGTGATGCTGAGCAGGCCGCCCACGCTGTCCACTGCCTCGGCGAACTGCTGGGCATTGCGCACGCCGGCGCCCTTCATCAACAGCTCCCCGGTCAGCGCGGACAGGCCCTCCTTGCCCTGGGGATCTCCCCCGCCCCCGCCGCGCACCCAGGCGCTGAAGGAGATGAGTGGCACCTCGCGCTTCTCCACCAGGATGAGCCGCACCCCGTTCTTCAGCTCGAGCACCTTCGCCTTCGGCAGATGCACTCCCCGCGAGGCCGCGCCCTTCGCCGGCTCCGCGGGCTTGGGGGCCTGTGCCCCCGCCACGCTCGCCACCAGCAGCAGCGCCAACACCCCCTGTCGCCTCCCCGCGCTCATTGCCCCGCCTCCTTCCGCTGCCCCTCCGGGGCCTGCTCTTCGTCCGTGGGAATCAACATCCCCACCGTGCGCCGGTTCGCGTTGAAGATGCGCGTGGCGACCTTTCGCACCTGCTCCCGCGTCACATGCTCATACCGAGCGGGGGCATCGAAGAGCTTGCGCCAGTCTCCCTGGAACACCTCGTAGCTGCCCAGGAGCTGGGCCCGCTGACTGTTGGTCTCCAGGCCCCGCCAAAACTCGGCCACGGTGATGTTCTTCGCCTTGCGCAGCTCCGCGTCGGTGACGCCCTGGGCGCGCACCTTGGCCAGCTCCTCCTCGAAGAGCTTCTCCACCTTGGCCAGCTCTCCTCCCGGCGGAAGGTCCGCGAGCAGCCAGACCAGGGACGGATCGAAGCCCTGGCCAAAGTGGCTGTTCACCCCGATGGCGACCTGCTCCTCCTCCACCAACCGCCGGTGGAGCCGCGAGGACTCTCCCTCCGCCAGCACACGCAGCAGCAGCTCCAACGCCGGCATGTCCGGATCCTTCGCGTTCATGCCCTGCCAGGCCATCTGCAGCAGCGGAGACTGGGCCAGCCGCCGCACCACGATGCGCCGCTCTCCCTGCTGCTCGGGCTCCTGGGTTCGCACCGGCTCGGGCGCGGGCTGCGAAGGGATGGGTCCCAGGTGCTTCTCCGCCAGCGCGAATATCTCCGCGGGCGTCACCGCGCCCACCACCACCAGCGTGGCGTTGTTGGGCGCGTAGTACGTCTTGAAGAAGCGCTGCAGGTCCTCCATCCGCCAGGACTCGATGTCCGAGGGCCAGCCGATGACGGGAAACTGGTACGGGTGCGCCACGAAGGCGGTGGCCTGCATCTGCTCCATCAACGCCCCCGAGTTGTCGTTGTCCACCGCCGAGCGGCGCTCCGAGTACACCACGCCGCGCTCGCTCTCGATGACCTTCGGGTCGAAGGCGAGGTTCGCCAGCCGGTCCGCCTCCAGGTCGAAGATGGTCTCCAGCGCCGAGCGCGGAAACCAGTCCATGTACACGGTGACGTCCTCGGAGGTGTAGGCGTTGTTGCTGCCTCCGGCGGCCTCCATGACGGCATCGAACTGCCCCGGGCCGTACTTCTTCGCGCCGTTGAACATCATGTGCTCGAAGAAGTGCGACAGGCCGGTGATGCCCGGGCGCTCATTGCGACTACCCACCCGGAACCAGTTGAAGAGGGCCACGTTGGGGATGTCGTGGTCCGGCCAGACGATGATCTTCAGGCCGTTCTTCAGCGTGCGCGCCTCGATGCCCGCGCTGAGCCGAGACGCGTCCCCCGAGCCTGTCCGGCCCTGCGCTCCAGCGACCGAACCCACCACGAGCCCCAAGGCCACCAGGCGCCAATACCGACCACGCATCCGCCCCTCCTCCTTCGTTCGCGAGCGCGCTCAACCCGCTCGGCGCCCGCATATTCCATGGGAACGGGCCGGCTGTCCCGGACTCATGTCCCGGAGGAGAGCAGAACCTGGGAGGGTGTCGTGTCCGACCGCCGGGACTCGGGCCGCTGGATGAAGCCGCGCAGCTCCTCCCGGAGCACCTCGAGGCCCGGCCCCCGCGCAGCGCCATAGATGTAGCGGTCGGGCCGCACCACCACGGCATCGGCCTGGTGCCGGGAGAACCACTCCCCGAGCTTGCCCTCCACGTCCACCACGTCCCCCTGCCGCGCCTCGCGAGCCCGCTCGGAGGGGAGCACGCGCAGGCACACCCCCTCGAGCTCCTGGGCCAGCGCCTCGGCCGACTGCCGCACCGGCTCGGCCACCTCGTCCCGCACCAGCACCGCGAAGCGACTGCCGAGCACCTCGTCCAGTCGCACCCGGCTTCCTCCCGCCAGCCCCACCCACGGCTGAGGGAGGTATGAGCCCTCGGCGGAGGAGTCCTTGCGCCGCCGGCCGCCGGCCACGAAGCCCTGGTCCAGCACCATCTTGGGCTTGAACTCGTAGCTGCGCAGCATCCGCCGGGTGCGCGGGATGCGGAACAGCAGCTGGAGCAGCCCGTTGCGCAGCGCGGCCAGGAACCGGTTGCGGGACAAGAACACCCGCCCCATCAACACGGTCGCCTTGATCATGTTCTCCGCGTGGGGGCGGCGCTCGCGCTCGTAGGTGTCCAGCAGCGCGTCTCCCGCCACGCCCCGCAGGGCCAGGGCCAGCTTCCAGCTGAGGTTGATCGCATCCCGGATGCCGGAGCACAGCCCCTGGCCCATGAAGGGCGGCATCAGGTGGGCTGCATCCCCGAGCAGGAACACGCGCCGGTCGCGCCAGCGCTCGGCCACCTTGCTTTGAAAGGTGAAGACGGAGGCGCGCTGGAGCGTCAGTTGCCGCGGATCGATGTAGTGGGCGATGAGCTGCTGGACGACCTCCATCTGCTCCACCGTCTCGGCGCGCTCGGTCTCCTTGACCAGGAAGTCCATGCGCACCTCGTTGTTCACCCCTCGGGTGACGAAGCCAGGCCTCACCGGGTCACAGACGTAGTAGGTGAAGTTCGGCTCGGAGGTCGGCGTCGTGCCGGAGATGGCGATCCACGGCTCGCCGTAGGAGGTGCCCTTCATCTCCACCTGCATCTGTCGCCGCACGGTGCTGTGCGAGCCGTCGCAGCCCAGCAGGTAGCGGGAGCGCACCTCGCGCACCCTCCCCGTGCGCCGGTCCTTGAGCTGGACGGTGACGAAGTCCGGCCCCTGGGTGAAGGCCACCAGCTCGTGGCCCATTCTCAGCTCTACGTGCGGGAAGCGCCGCAACCCCTGGCGCAGCACCGTCTCCAACTGGGGCTGGCTGAAGAAGGCCAGCGGCGGGTGGCCTACTCCGAAGTCGAGCTCCCCGATGGGCACCGAGCCAAGCACCCGCTTGGAGCCGTCCACATAGTCCATGGCCTGGCAGGGCCACAGCTCCACCGCGTACTCCCCGACGAGGCCCGCGGCCTGGAAGTTGCGCTGCGCTTCGTCATCACACGAGAACGCTCGCGGCTGGCTGAACAGGGAGATGTCCTGTTCGATGACCAGGGTGCGAACTCCTTGCAGCCCCAGGTAGTTGGCCGCCATCGCGCCCACCGGGCCGCAACCCACCACGATGACATCGACGGCTTCAGAGGACATCTCGGCTTTCCCGGAGAAGAGCCCGTCATATGGACTACCTGAAGAGTGTATCGGAAGGCGATAGGGATCCAGGGCTGGTGTGCGGTGGGTGAAGGTCTCTTCTGGAGGGCTTCCAGGCAGGCGCGGCTACTCCTCCTGGGAAGCCGGGGCCTCGGCGGTGAAGCGCAGCAGGTCCAGGAGCTGCTCGGGGCTGAGCGCGGCGGCCCCCTGGGCCTCCGACAGCAGGCTCGCGGCCAGCTCTCGCTTCTCGGCGTGCAGCGCGATGATGGCCTCCTCCACGGTGCCCTCGGCCACCAGCCGCGACACCGTGACGGGCCGCGTCTGACCGATGCGGTGCGCCCGATCCGTGGCCTGGTCCTCCACGGCCGGGTTCCACCACGGGTCCAGGTGGATGACGTGGTCGGCCGCGGTGAGGTTCAGGCCCGTGCCGCCCGCCTTGAGCGAGATGAGGAATACCTCTCCCTCGCCACGCTGGAACGCCTCCACCCGCGCCTGGCGCTCATCGGGAGGCGTCTTCCCGTCGAGGTACTGCAGCGTCACGCCCCGCGCCTCCAGCGCCTGGCGCGCCAGACCCAGCAGTTGGACGAACTGACTGAAGATGAGCGCCCGGCTCCCCTCGGCGCGCAACTCCTCCACCAGCTCCAGCAGGCGCTCCAGCTTCGAGGAGGGCAGCCCCGAGTCCGGAGCTCCCAGCTGGGGGTGGCAGGCCAGCTGCCGCAGCCGGGTGAGGGCCGCCAACAGCTCGAAGCGCTGGCCCTCGCTCACCCCCGCACCCACGCGCGCCAGCACTGCGAGCCGCACGCTCTCGTACAACCGGCGCTCGCCTTCCGAGAGGGTGATGGGGACGATCGTCTCGATGCGCGGGGGCAGCTCTCGCGCCACCTCGGCCTTGGTGCGCCGCAGGAGGAAGGGGCGAAGCACCCGCGAGAGCGCGGCGCGGGCGGCGGGGTCCTTCTGGCGCTCGATGGGCGTGGCGAAGCGTGTGCGGAAAGCCTCGCGACTGCCGAGCAGCCCCGGGAAGACGATGCGGAAGAGGCTCCACAGCTCCGAGAGACGGTTCTCCACCGGCGTGCCAGTGAGGGCCACCCGCGCCTCGGCCTGAACCTCGCGCAGCGCGCGCGCCCGCACCGTGTCCGGGTTCTTCGCGGCCTGGGCCTCGTCCACCACGAGGGTGGCGAAGCTAACGGCGGAGAAGCGCTCGATGTCGCGCACCAGCAGCCCGTAGCTGACGAGCAGCACGTCCCCCGCCTTCAGCCGGGCGAGCAGCTGCTCCCGATCGGCCTCGCGATAGGACTTCACCCGCAGCTCGGGGGCGAAGCGCGCCGCCTCGCGCGCCCAGTTGGAGCACACGGAGGTGGGAGCCACCACCAGCGCCGGGCCCTTCTTCGCGCGCTGCAGCAACAGGGCCAGCGTCTGCAGCGTCTTGCCCAGCCCCATGTCATCAGCCAGGCACCCGCCTCCTCCCCATTCGGCGAGCCGCGCCATCCACTGGAAGCCCTCGCGCTGGTAGTCGCGCAGCTCCGCCTTCAGCCCCTCGGGTAGGGGAAACTCGCGCGCCTGGGCTTTGCGGATCCGCGTGGCGAGCCGGCGCCAGTCGGGTGGGGCATGCACCTCCACGCCCGCCTCGCTCAACGCGTCCAACACGGGCGCCGCCGCGGTACACACCTCCAGCCCTTCTCGCGTCGGGTGCGCCAGGTCCGCCAGGGGCGTGAGCCGCTCGCGCAGCGCCTCGGTGAGCCGCAGCCAACGGCCATGCCCCAACGGCACGTAGCGGCGACGGCGGCGCAGGGCCTCCAACACCACCGCCAGGTCCACCTTCTCCCCGTCCACCTCCACGCCGCCTTCCACGCCAAACCAGTCCCGCTGGCGTCGCACCTCCACCCGTAGTCCGCGCGCATCCACGGCGCTGGAGACCTTCCAGGGCTGCTCCTCCCACTCCACTCGCAGGAGCGGCCCTCGCAGCGGCTCCAGGCGCTCCAACATGTCCAGCGCCGCCTCCGCGGCCTCCAGCGTGAAGTGCGACAGCGAGTCGCTCGCCGGCACGCCGAGGCGCTCCCGCAACGTCTGGGCCTCGGCGCGCTCGGCCTCCACGTCACGCCGCACCACCACCCGCTCGCCGGCGCGCGTTCCCCGTACCTCCGCGCTTCCCTCGCCCACGGGCAGCGGCGGAGCCTCTGGCAGGGGACGGACGAGGAGCGTCCCTTCCAGCCCCTCCTCCCCTACTGCCCGAAGGCGCAGCAGCAAGCCCGGCTCGGCGGGCAGGGCGCGCGCCTCCAGCGACTCGGGAAGGGACACGGGGTAGGCGGTCTCCAGGCTCGCCAGCGTGCCCAGCAGTGCCGGGCGCACGTTGCCCGGCAACCGGCTCCCGTACTCCTGCAGCGTGGTGAGCACGGGGCGCGCCCCGGGAAGAATGGAGACCAAGGTCAGGCGCGGCAGCTCCGGCTCGAACAGGAGCCAGGGAAGGGGCGCCTCGCTCCCTCCCGACGGAGGCAGCAGCTCCCCGGGCCGGAAGGGCACGCCCTCGATGGCCGGGTGGACCGTGAGCCCCTGCTCGCTCTCGCCGAACGCGAAGCCCAGCGGAGCCTCGCGCACTTGCAGCGGGACATCCGGCCGAGACGCCCCGAAGAGCCGCGGGCTGTGCATGAGCAGGCGCAATGCTCGTAGCAACAGCGCATACCCATCGCTGGAGAGGGGCAGTCGGGAGATGAGTTCACACAGCTCGAGGGCTTCCAACTCGCGGGGCTCCGAGAGCGCGGCGCGGGCCTCCTCGCGGTCCCTCCAGCTCACCGGGCTTCCCTTGCTGGAGAGCCCTCCCCGCTTCAGCACCCGGTGGAGGTAGGGGCGCAACCGGGGCTGTCGGCCCTCGAGCCCCTCCAGTCGAAAAGTGAGGCGACAGGCGCTCGCGGGCCGCTCCTGCGCATGGGCCTGCGTGGCGGCCTTGTCAAAGGCAGCGAGGATCTCCCGGCTGGGGACCACGAAGAGCAGCTCGGCGAGCCGTGCGTTGCGAGGTGCCTCCCGCGGGTCCGCCAGCATGTCGAGCAGCGCATCGAGCGCGGCCAGGGCATGCACACAGCGCGCGGGCCCTTTCGGGGTACACCAGCAGGAGAGCCCCTCCTGCTCATCGAGCAGCGCGAACGCGTCCACCACCACGCGCACCTTCAGCGAGCCGCCCCAGCCATCCCCCGCAGCGAAGGCGTCTGAGCTGCCGGGCTCTTCGACGAAGAGGCGCACCGGCCGCTCGTGGAGGGTGATGACCGGTCTGCCGGGCAGGAGCCGCGGCACGGCATGCTCCCGCACGCGGAGGCGGGCACGCTCCAGGGCTTCCTTCCAAAGCCCCAGGCGCGCGTCCGCGGGAGGTGAGCGAGGCGCGGAGACCCGCTCCTGCTCGAGCTCGAGTCCCCGGCGCACCCGTTCGGCCTCCGCGCCCAGCCACGCCCACGCGGCCTCCTCCAACTGGGTCTGCGTCGCGGCACCGCGGGCCTGGCGGCGCAGGTTCAACGTTCCATCCAGCGGCGCCGTGACGGGCAGGTGCGCCAGCGCGTAGAGCCCCATGAGCCCGGGGACTCCCTCGGACAGGAACGGTCCGACCACGGACAGGGGCATGCGCCGAGCATGGGTCAGGTGGTGCGCCTCCAACCACGCCTGGAGCGCCTGCGGCGTCCGGGGCCGCTCGGTGGGCGGTGGGGGAATGGAGCGGTCCGAGACAGCCCCGCCGCTTTCGAGGAACGCGAGCCCGAGCGCGACGGCGTGCTTGCAGATGCCGCGCTCGTGGAAGGTCGGACACTGGCAATCGCAGGAGAAGCCCTCCGCGTCGGCCGAGATGACGACGGTGTAGGGACGGCCATGGCGGTTGAGCACCTGGCCCTGCAGCGTATCGGGCAACGCATCGAAGGAGGTGACGCGGTGTTGCTCCAGGCACGCCTGCCCCACCTTGAACATCTGAGGCCCGGCTGCTTCTCGCAGCGCCTCGCGGGTGAGCCATCGTCGCAATGGGACCAGGGCCTCCACGGAGGCCCCCTGGGAAGAAGATCGGATCTGTCGGGACGTCATGATTCGGGACACCCCTCGCAGCACGGCAGCTCATGGGTGGAAGAACTCCCCGAGCACGAGACGGTGGTAGTTCGTGCTGTCGAGGCGGGAGGCAAAGGTCTTCGCCGAGTGGCGCAACCGGTCGGCCACGGCCTCGAACTCCGCGCGGCTCACCTCGCGCAAGGAGAGGTAGAGCCGCGCGGCGGCCTGGAGGTAGGAGAAGAGCGGGTTGGGATCGACGCTGTCGGGCCGCCGGGTCAGGAGCCGATAGAGCCGCTCGAACTCCTTGTCACGCTCGGGGCGGCCCGTCGCATCGCAGTACTCGGCGGCGGTGGCCTCCAATAGGAGGAAGAAGGGCTCGTACTCCGGCGGCGGTGCCACCGAGAGGTCCGGCGGGAGCGCCGAGCCCTTCCAGAGCTGGGAGATGGACTGGAGCGGGACCCACACCACCTGCTCCTCCTCGTCCCGCACCGGCACGGGAAGCTCGCCTTCCAGCGGCACCACCTTGCGTTGCTCTCCGAGCACGGTGGGCACTCGGAGCAGTTCCGGATGCCTGGGATCCATGCCTGCTTTCTCCAGCGCTGCGATGACGTTCGGGTCCATGACCTGCCCCAATAGGTCGGGTCTCTGCCATCCAACCTAATACCTCGGGTCGCCCTCGGCTAGCACTTGTATGCAGACCAGGCAGGCGGGGGCCCTGGACACATGCATCGGAGGGGCTTCCAGCGAGGGCGCGCTACCTGGGCTTCGAACCCCTGGCGCTGCTCACGTCGGACGCCGAACTCCTGTCCGGGGCGGTCACGCGCTCACCCAGCGTGTAGAAGCGGAAGCCCCCTCCCCCCTTCCAGCCTACTGACTCCGAGATACCGCCCTGCTCACCGGCCACCACTTTCTCCAGACGCGGGAGACAGTGCGTCCGCGCGTGCTCGCCCAGTTCGACGCCAATCCAACGGCGGCCCATCTTGTGCGCCACCGCGGCTGTCGTCCCCGAGCCGAGAAAGGAGTCGAGGACCAGATCTCCCGGCTCGGTGGCGATGTGGAGGATTCGCTCGATCAACCGTTCAGGCTTCGGCGTGATGAAGATCTCCTCATCCCGACCGAAGAGCGCTTTGATCTCCGCCTTCGCCTCGGCGTTGTGCCCCGCCTCCTCGTGGCTCCAGATCGTCCCCGGCACCACGCCCGCCTTCACCTCGGTGAGGAAGGTCTTCTTGCGCGGCGCATTCTTCCCATCCGCCCCCCACCAGATCCGCTTCTCCGCGTCGAGCGCCCGGAAGTTCTCCTCGGACACGGTCCAGTATCTGCCCGGCGGCGGTGAGAAACTCTTCCCCGTGGGCCCCACCACCGAATAGCTCCCCTTGCTGTAGAAATTGCGCGCATGCACCGCGCTATCGATCCAGGGCCCCCGCGGATCAGCGTCCGGGTTCTTGAAGGCTCGGTTCTGCTTCTCTCCGCGAGGCAGCAGGTTGGCGGCCCATGAAGCCTGGGAGCGCGCGTAGACCAGGACGAAGTCGTGCATCTCCGAGAAGTTCTTCGCCGTGTTCTTGAGCGTGTACACCTTCTCCCAGCAGATGGACGTCACGAAGTTCTCCCGCCCGAACACCTCGTCCATCAGCACCTTGGCGTAGTGCGCCTCGTTGTCATCCAGCGTCACCCAGAGGCTCCCGTCCTCGCGGAGCAACTCCCTCAAGAGCACCAAGCGCGGGTACATCATCGACAGCCACTGCGCATGCTCGAGCTTGTCATCGTAGAGTTCGAAGCCGGACTGCGTGTTGTACGGCGGGTCGATGCAGATGCACCGCACCTGGCCCCGGTGGGACGGCACCAGCGCCTTCAGCGCGGCGAGGTTGTCGCCCTGGATGAGGAGGTTCTCTGCCCCCCCTTCACCGTGAGCGGACTGGAACTCGAGCAGGTGGTGTGGCACCCGCGAGGCGGCCTCCACGGCTTGCGCCTTGTTCACCCAGTCCAGGAAGGGCATGTGTCCTCGGCGGGCAAAAGAGAAAGGGCGCTGGACCGGAGTCCAACGCCCTGAATTCTCTCAACTTTTGTGCCCAGGGGCGGAATCGAACCACCGACACGGGGATTTTCAGTCCGCCCAAGCGCCTGGCTGCCCTCCATTCCTCCTCTGGAGAGGGGGTTGGAACGGTCGAAAAGGGGCGATGTGGTTGCCCGTAATTTGCCCACGGCCGTAGGTGCTCCTTACGGCTTCTGGACGAGGAGCCAGTTGCAGAGCCTCCGCAGCAACTCCTCCTTCGCCGACTCGAAGTCCACCTTTGCTTCCTCTCGCTTATTGTACGAGGGATCGAGCAGGTTCTTCTTCGCTTGGGTCTCAAGGTACTTCTGCGCAGCATCACGAAGTTCAGCAGGAATATCGGCCATGTGGACCTCCGTCGTGGAACTTGAGTGCCATGAGGGCACTGGTCAGAACTTCAACTTGCGGATCTCTGCCCCGGGCGACTCCGAGTGGCTGAACGTGGACGCCTTCGAAGCCCTGCGGGTTTTGGAGCGCTGCGGCCCGGCGGTGGGAAGGCCCTCATTGATGACGCGCTCGACTTCCTCCCGGGGGATCCGCACGCGCCCATCGATCTCGACGGTCTTGATCTGGCCGGTGGCGATGAACTTCTCCAAGGTCGTCGCTCTGTCCACCCCCAAGAGATGGGCAGCCGCCTTCTTCGACAGCAACTCGGCGCCTGCCTTGCGCTGCCGCCGAGTTGGGACCGTAGCCACGGTGAGGGTCGGAATGACCAGGGAACTCGCTCCTTCTCTGAGCCGCGCCAGTAGGAGCCTGTTCACCTCCACCGCGCGCTCGTCGGCATCCATGACCTCACGGCATCGGACACAGGGCAGGTCCAGTTCCTCCTCCCTCGGGGGACGGTACGTCCAGTCGAAGTTCCGGCAGCACTTCCGGCACGCCCAAGCCTTGGGCTGGTCGTACCAATCATCCGGACATCCGGAACCGAAAGGGACTTCCAGCCCGGAGGGGGCAGAGGAGGAGGCGCCCAGGTAGGACGATGCTTGAGCCGCTCACCTGCCGCCTTCGACTCGGCGCTCGGGGCATCCGTCATTGCTGGGGCACGGGGCGGTCTGGGGTCCTTCTCGTCCATAGGGTCCTTCTCCTCTAACAGGTGAGGACCCTCCACTTGAAGGATTCAGGAGCCGCTCACACGCCTGCCCGCGCTGATGGCAGACGAGGTCTACCTCCAAGCCACACCACGGACCTTGGCACACCGATCCACGTGGAGTTACCCTGAGGCCGTGCTCTGATGGAAACACCTCCTTCCGCCTTCTCCGAGCAACGCCGGTGCGACCAACCGTTGGTCAATGGGTGCGGACGCGGCGGGGGGTGGGATGAAACCCGAGCTGGTGCGCTCCACGATGGGGCAATGGGCGCGGGCCACCTGAAGTCAGGAGCACACTGATGCGGTGAACCCTCCGCGTGAACAAGGCCGGGCAGCTCTCGCTCGTGAAGGTTGAAGGAGAGCAAGGACAACGTCGCCTCCACGTCACGGAGGGTGCGTCCCTGGTTCCCCCTTGTGGGGGATGCGCAAGACTCTTCGGCCGTTGCCGAATCCTGGTCGGCAGGGGGACCTTGCTGGTCGTAGGCGTGGGGCGGTCCTGAGAAAACCGCCAAGGTTCAAGTGGACAAGGTCACCGTAGGTGGAGCGGGTTTGGGTCCAGACCAGTTTCGCGCCCTGAAGAGATCCTCATCGTGAGCCGATGGGTTCGCGATGCGAAGCTCCTTCTATAAGACGGGGCTCGCTGCGCGTGTATCCAAGTGACGGGACTCCGGCCGCTTCGCGGCCTTCTTCCACGTCACCCGCACGACGCGAGCCCCGTACCCGCTCAGGTGCCCCGCATGAGACCTCCGAGAAAGAAGCCCCTCGTCTTCGAGGGCATCAAGCTGGACGAGAGGATGGCCCTCGCCATCATCTCCGAGGGCTGCTACTTCGATCTGTGGCCTGAGCACGATGAGGACTACCCGTGGGTCTTCACCGTGAAGGATCACCGTCCCGTCTACCCGCTCCATGTCTACGTGTGGCTCAGGAACCATGGCCCTCTGCTTCCAGGCCACGTCATCCACCACCGGGATCACAACAAGCTCAACGCCCAACTCTCGAACCTGGAGGCGATCCACCGCAGTGACCACGCCAAGCGCCACCGCGAGGAGCGGCAGAAGTTCTCGCCTCGAAAGCGCGAGGACTACGGGGGCCTCTACCGGCCCCATGCCCCTGAGCCGGTACGCGAGCTGACGCTCTCCGAGATGATGCGGTTGCTGCGCCGAGGGAAGTTGTCGCGCCCACCGTCTCCGTCGTCTCGCCCGCCTGTTGAAGAGGAAGAATTCCGTGAGGCCGAGAAGAAGCTCAAAGCCGCCCTGCACGATCTCATGGAAGAGGTCGATCACCTCGACAGTGGGCAGCCCATCCCCCGAGTCACCACACGGCGCAGGGGCAACGACATCAAACTGGGGCTAGGCAAGAAAGCCGAGCGTCGGGGCTGCACACCAGCCGAGGCCGCCCTGGTACGTGCGCTGGTGAAGCACGAGCGGGCCGAGAGCCCTGACGAGGCCGTCGCCGCCGAGTTGGATCTACCTCTCGGCGTAGTGAAGAAGATGAAGATGCGGCCTTCTGTGGATTTGGCCATCACTCGTTGGCGCTGCTATCAGCGTCTCCCTCCACCCGGTTTCCGAAAGAAGAAGGAGGATTGAATGCCGCCAGTCAACCTCGATTACCTCTACGAAATCCTTCGCGACATTGCCTCGAAGCAGGACATCTGGAGCTACTCGGATCTCTCGGCGGAATACAACAAACGGTTCCGTGTCTATCACCCACCCCACGGGTCATGGGATGTACCCCTTCTCCAGATCAATACGAGAACGCACGCGGCTCGACTGCCCGCGCTCTCAGCGGTGATCACCTATGAGCCGAGCGCAGCCTCGAATTACGGCCCCCCGGGAAAGGGATTCTGGGGCACCCCCGGTGTGCCGCCAAGGCCCGCCCGGGCTGATGACCGTGAAGACGAATGGCTCAAGATCCTCAACCAAGTGCATGCGGCTACCTGGCCGCCCCAGTTACCTTGATCCTTCCCACAGAGTGCGGGGAGCCGGAGAATCTCCTCATGGATCCCTCCGTGCATGCCGCTCTCAATAACGCCACTGAAGCCCTTGACGCAGCCAGGAAGAGGGGAGGCCCGAGAATCACCGAGGGCAAGAGCCGCAGCGCGATGAATGCCCTGCGTCACGGGCTGAGTGCCCGTCACCTGCTGTTGCCCGGTGAAGATGCCGTCGGATACGAGGCACTCATGGATTCGTGGTTCGTCACGCTCACGCCCACGACGATGCCTGAGGCCGCGATCGTCGCGCAACTCGGGGACCAGAGCTGGAAGTTGGAGCGCCTATCCAGGCTGGAGAACAACCGCCTGTGTGCTCGCCTGGAAGAGGAGCTGGAGAAGACCGAGAACTTCCAGCTCGTAGTCCACACGCGGCGTGCCCTGGAGGCGATATCCAGCCTTGCAGAGACCGTGGACGCGATCCGCGTGCCCTGGACAGAGCCGGAGATGACGGAAGCATTCCTGCGCGGCGTGGAGGGCACCCTGGCCATGCTGCGCGAGGTACCAGAGCTGCCTGAGGCCATCATCCAGTCCCTGGCCACTGCGCTCGATCAGGTTCGGGACACTCGCAAGGACGGTCGCTTGGACCGGATCGCCTACGAGCACCTGGGGAACATGGCCAAGCTGGTCCGAGGATCGCTCACCGAGAAGCTGGCCCGCGAGGAGGCCGCCTTGGAGCCTGTACGTGAACGGCTGGCTGCCGAGGTGCTGCTGCTGGAAGACGGGGACCTCAAGAAGCTGGAGCGTCATCGCCGACTGCTGGAGACCTCCATGCAGCGGCAACTGGACTTGCTCTCTCAGGTACGCGCCCGGGTCGTCACCGCCAGCCCCGAGATTCAGGCCGAGGCCAAGGAGCTGCGAGTGAAGCTCCGACTGGTGAAGTAGCTCCCCCCACGGATCCTCCCGGGTTCGTTCTGGCAGCCCTTTCGGGCCAGCTCACGGTCCTCGCCCATTGCTAGGGCTATCGGATCTGGACGCTGCCCCCACCCACAGAGGTACAGGGGTTTCCTCGCCGCAGGTCCCTTTTTCAGGGGCCTGGCCCCCTTCATGGATCCCGGATGTTGGGGGTGGACTCGAAATTTTGGGGCCCACTTGGAGGGGAGACATCTTCGGCCCTGGACGACCTACGGACATGCCATCCTGATGACTTTACCCTGTGTTCGCCCTCTCGCTCCTCGCGCACGAGGGGTCACGGCCTCCGGGGACTTCTTCCTCTCGGGGCCCACCTGCGGAGCTCCACGACCACTTCCGCAACAGACCTTGTGCTCCGGACTGCACGCCCGAGGTTCCGCCATGAGAGATAATAAACAGGACGCGGAGCCCAGATCCGCTGATCGCGTCCTGCCTCCCTCCATGCCCAGTGAACGTTCCCGGTGGGGGATGGCTCAGCTCTTCGGCTCCGTGGTAGGCGGCTGATCGTCACCTTCCCCGGGTTGATCGGGTGAAGCCTCTGGCGGCGGGTCAGCCCTCCTGGTCGTGCCCTGCACGGGGAACGGCGAAGCTTTCCTCCGCGTCGAGGGCTCCTCTTCCTCTCCTGGCTCGCTCCACGAACGGAGCACCAGGTCGTGCTCCTCATCCTCGGCCTGGATGGGGGACACGTCGTTGTGCAGAGCCCACAACAGCAGCGGATCCTCCTCCCCACTCAGCACGCGTTCGACTTGATGGAGCCGCAGTTCCACCAGGACCAGGATGGCCGAAATGGTGAGCGGGGCTTGAAGCTCGCGCTTCCGATCCTCCAGGCCGCCTGTCGCCAACTCATCCGCGAGGAAGCGAGCCCCCTCGACGGCGTTCCTGATCTCCGCCATCTCCGCACTCAAGCTGATGGCCTTGTGCATCGTGCAGCTCCTCCTGGGGTGAGTGGTGGCCGCACCTCGACAATGCGGCCTTCTCCAATGGAGAGAGGAGCCCCGCCTCATCCGCAACGAGACTCGTCCCCGGGCACTACGGCCCGTGCCTCACCCGCTCCCGAAGATGCTCGGCCAGCGCGAAGACGACGGCCGCCACCATCTTTCGGAGGAGTGTCGAGGCCAACAGCTTCCTCACGGCGCTCAGCATGGCGCTCACCCCCTTCCCGCCCGACTGATCACGCCTCGCCCGCACCATCGCAGGTGCGGGGACGAAGCCCCCTCCGCAGTCCTTATGCCGCCAGCAGACGGAGAATTTCCACAGGGTCCGTAGTGAGGCAGATGCGAACGAGGTAAGCGGTGAATCGCGTACGGAAGATGCTGTCCGGCACTACACTTGAGGCGAAGTGGGCGGGACAGTTGCTTACCTGTAGTCAAGTGCCCTTTTGGCTGCTCCCTCTGGATCAATCGTCGTTAGGAGGGGAACTGAAGCTTGTAGGGTAAGCAGGAGAGTACGTACGTTGACGGCACCGCCCGACGCGTTGACATCCGTAACGCATCTGATTACCTTACGTACGCAGTTTGCGGTTGGGAGGGCTGCCTTCTTTCGCGGTCCATAATCCCGGCCGCCTTTTTTTTTGCCGTGATCCTCCTCTACATCGACGAAAGCGGGAGTCTCGACAACCCAGCTGACCACTTCGCGGTCGGCGGAATGGCCGTTCACGAGTCGGACGTCGAAGCCATGCGCCTGGAGGTCGAGCGGATCGTCCAGAAGCACCTCGATCCCCATCTGCAGAAGGTCGAGCTCCACGCTCAACCGATGCGCTCAGGAAAGGGAGAGTGGCGCAGCATCCCCAAGGAGGTGCGGACAAAGCTGCTTGAGTCCTTGTCGCAGCTACTGGGCACCTTTAAACCGCCTTCGGGTCACCGGTACGGCCTTTTCTCCGTCATCAAGGCGCCCGCGGCTGTTGCCCACGCGGACCCGCTGGAACGGACCTTCGAGGAGCTTCTCCTCAGGTTCCACGAGATGCTCGTGCGCCCCAAGGGCCCCGAGGAATTCGGAATCGTCGTGGCGGACAAGGCCAAGTACGAGTCGATCCTTCAGCCTGTCGTAAGGCGGTGGCGCGAAAGTGGCACCCGCTTTGCGCCCCTCACCAAGTTGGTCGAGGTGCCCCTGTTCGTCGACAGTCGCGCCACGAGGTTGATCCAGCTCGCCGACTTCGTAGCCCATGCCGTTTACCGGAAGTACCAGGCAGCTGACGGTACGTACCTGGAGCCTATGCTCCCTCGATTTGACGCTACTGGGGGCAAGATGCACGGTCTCGTACATCTCACGAAGGATCACCTGACCTGCACGTGCCTGCCTTGCCAGAGCAGGACTACGCAGAGGAAGGCCAAGGCCCCGAAGGCCAAGGCCCCGAAGACCAAGATTCCGAAGGTAGTCGGCGTAAAGTGACGTACGCAAAGAGGCAGTCCCGTGAAGGGCTCGCCTAGAGCGATGCCCGCTTGGGAACGACTCCTCAGCGTAGGGTGGGGATCTTCGCTGGGACGGCGTGCGTCGCGTAGAAGCGCCTCGTTGTGCTCGGGCTCTTGTGGTTGAGGAAGGCTGCAACCGAAGCTGGATCGGCTCCCTTCTCGATTGCCCAGGTAGCAACCGAATGGCGGAACCTCCCGGGGGTGAACGACGGGATGCCCGCAGCCTTACAGGCCGAGATGACCGCCATACCGTACTTCTCGCGGCCGAAGGTGCCCCGCTCCAGTAGCCGCTTCCCGGCCTCGAGGACTTCGGCGGACACGGCGGTGCGCAGCGGCTCGCCGCTCTTCGTCTGAGGACACACCAGCACGCCCGAGACTCCCTCGGCATCGCCCCGGTACGGCTCCACGCTCCCCTCCTTGGCGAAGCGGATCAGCTCGGTGACGTGCCATCCGGTCCCGGCCTGCACGTCCATCCCATCGCGCCAGTGGGGCGCGAGATGCTCGCGGGCCAAGAGGTAGTGCTCCCGGGGGATCACCTTCACGCGCTTCCACTGCTCGGGCCTCGCCTGGGGCACCACCAGCGTCTGGAACGTCGGATCCTCGTTCACGGTGAGCAGGTGCTTCTCCTTCCGCAGCCAGGAGTAGACGCTCTTGAGGACCGCAATCCGGTGGGGACCGTTCCCGGCGCCCTTCAGCGCTGGCTTGATGTGATCCACGAGGCTGACCTTCCGCAGGTCGAGCCCCTTGAGCTGGTCCGCCCACCACGCGAGGTACCGCTGCTGCTTCTCCAGCCACTCGCGGGAGTTCTTCTTCACATCCCGGTTCCAGATCAGGAACTCTTCGGCCAGGGGCGCGTCGAGGTAGATGGGCGCTTCATGCGGAGCCCCAGCCGGGTTGTACCCCTCGGGATCGGCCTCGAACCGCTTGAGCTGCTCCATCGCGGCCCGCGCGTTCCCGGCCCGGGTGCTGACCTTGTAGCTCTTCCCGTTGATCATCCGCCGGATGACGTAGACCTTCCGGCCCTTCGCATCCGTGCGGACGAAGCCGCCTTCCCACGTCTCCACGTAGTCCTGGCTCTTGCCCTTGGACTCGCCCATCAGCTCGCGACCTCCCTCATGGGGAAACGTGCGGGAGGTTGCCCGTATTTTGCCCGTGGCGCACTGCGGGCAAAAAAGAAGGGCGTCAGACCGAAGTCCAACGCCCTGAAATCTCTACAGTTTTCTGTGCCCAGGGGCGGAATCGAACCACCGACACGGGGATTTTCAGTCCCCTGCTCTACCGACTGAGCTACCTGGGCGTTGCCGCTGCGAGACAGCGCCGATTTACGGGGACTCCCCCCTCCCGTCAAGCGCGTTCTGAGCCCCACCTGCTCACGCCCGCCCACCAGCCGACCTTCCCTCCAGGCCATTTACGCCTCCATCCCGTGACCGATGGCGCTCCTACTGGGTCATCCAATTGTACGGAAAATCCTTTGTTTTTTTGTGAATCGAAGAGGCTACCTGCCCTTACCTGAGGTCCGCGTGAGCTGGCTCAACTACCACCATCTCCTCTATTTCTGGACCGTTGCCCGCGCGGGCACCATCGCCAAGGCCGGCGAAGAGCTCCACCTCGCCCAGCCCACCATCAGCAGTCAGATCAAGCTCCTCGAGGAGTCGCTCGGCCACAAGCTCTTCGAGCGTCAGGGCCGCAAGCTCGTCCTCACCGACGTCGGCCGCACCGTCATGCGCTACGCCGATGAGATCTTCCGCCTCGGCAATGAGCTCAAGAACGTCGTCGGCGGCCTCCCCCCCGGCCAGCAGCTCCGACTCCAGGTCGGCATCGCCGACGTCGTCCCCAAAATCGTCGCCGAACGCCTGCTCCAACCCGCCCTCGATGTCGGTCCCCTGCGCCTGGTGTGTCGCGAGGGCCCCCTGCCCCAGCTCCTGGCCTCGCTCGCCCTCCATGAGCTCGACGTCGTCCTCGCCGATGCCCCCGGCTCCGAGCCCGTCAGCGTGCGCGCCTTCAACCACCTGCTCGGCAAGTGTGGCGTGTCCTTCTTCGCCTCCTCCTCCTTCCAGCACCTCAAGAAGGACTTCCCCCGCTCCCTGGATGGAGCCCCCATGCTCCTTCCTTCCGAGTCCAGCTCCGTCCGGCACGCGCTCGACCTCTGGTTCGAGGCCCAGGAGATCCGCCCCAACGTCGTCGGGGACTTCGACGACAGCGCCCTCATCAAGGCCTTCGGCCAGCGCGGGCTCGGCGTCTTCGCCATGCCCTCCGTCATCGAGGACGAGGTCGTCCGCCAGTTCGAGGTCTCCCTCCTCGGTCGCACCGAGGAGATCGAATCCTGCTTCTACGCCATCACCGTCGAGCGCCGCCTGCGCCACCCCGCCGTCGTCGCCATCGCCGAGGCTGCTCGCTCCAGCCTCTTCACACGCTGAGTCCGGCGCACCTCAGGACCGGAAGACCTCGGCGCCCGCCACCACCGTGGCCACCACCCGCGCGTCCACCAGCTCCGCCGCCGGGCCCTCCACCGGATCCACCGACAGCGCCACGAAGTCCGCGTCCATGCCCGGCGCCAGCCGGCCGCGCCGGTCCTCTTTAAAGGAAGCCCACGCCGGCCCCACCGTGAAGCCCTCCAGCGCCTCCTCGGCCGTGAGCCGCTCGTGGGGCATCCAGCCTCCCTCGGGCCGGCCCGCCGCGTCCTGCCGCGTGCGCGCCGCGTACAGCCCCGCCAGCACGTCCGGGTTCTCGATGGGGAAGTCGCTGCCCAGCGCCAGCTGTGCTCCCGCCTCCTTCAGGCTGCGCCACGCATAGGCGCCCTCCAGTCGCTCCCGGCCCAGCCGCGCCTCCGCCCAGCCCATGTCGCTCGTCGCGTGCGTGGGCTGCACGCTCGCTACCAGCCCCGC
This sequence comes from Hyalangium ruber, assembly GCF_034259325.1. Taxonomy (NCBI): domain Bacteria; kingdom Pseudomonadati; phylum Myxococcota; class Myxococcia; order Myxococcales; family Archangiaceae; genus Hyalangium; species Hyalangium rubrum. The sequence goes on from NZ_JAXIVS010000002.1 coordinate 51,225, forward strand.
CGCCCCCAGCCGGCGGATGTCCTCCTTCCGGAGGATCTGCGCGTGCTCCACCCGGTGGCGCAGGTGGCGCGTCCCCGTCTCCTCCGCGCACTGGAGCAGTACGTCCAGCACCAGCGTGTTCGCCCGATCCCCGATGGCGTGGATGCACACCTGGAACCCTCTCCGCATGAAGGCCCGCGCCCGCGCCTCCAGCTCCTCGGGCGACAGCAGCAACAGCCCGTACTGCCCGGCCTCGTCGCTGTAGGGCTCGTGCAGCGCCGCCCCACGGGAGCCCAAGGCCCCGTCCGCCAGCAGCTTCACCGACTTCATCCCCAGCATCCGCCCCTCGTAGGGGCCCTGCTCCAGGTACGCGTGCCGCTCCTCGCCCTGGCCCGCCGCCATCGCGTACACGCGCAGCGGCAGGTGCCCTGCCTCCTCCCACTCCCGCAACTTCCGGAAGGCCGCCAGTTCCATTCCCGCGTCGTGGACCCCCGTCAGCCCCACCTGGGCACAGCGCTCCAGCGCCGCCCGCAGCCGCGCCTCGAGCTGTGCCTGTGTGGGCTCGGGCACCGCCGCCGTCACCAGGTCCATCGCGTTGTCGATGAGCACGCCCGTGGCTTCCCCCGCCGCGTCCCGGACGATGCGCCCGCCCGCCGGGTCTGGCGTGTCCCGGCCAATCCCCGCGCGCCGCAGCGCCTCGCCGTTCACCCAATACGCGTGGTGGTCCACCCGCATGAGGCACACCGGCGTGGTGGGGAAACGCGCGTCCAGCTCCTTCCGGCCGGGGAACGCCCGCGTCGGCCACGCGTTCTGGTCCCACCCCTTGCCCAGGAGCCAGTCGCCCTGGAAGCTGGTGCGCGGCGCTTCCGCCAGCCGATGCACCGCCTCCTCCAGCGAGGCAGCGCCCTCCAGCCGCGCCGTCGTCAGCGTACGCCCCAGCCCGCTGATATGGGCGTGGGCGTCCACCAACCCCGGCACCACGGTGGCGGCGCCCAGGTCCACCTCGCGAACCCCGGGGCCGGCCACCGCGCGTACCTCCTCGCGGGAGCCCACCGCCAGCACCGTGTCGCCTCGCACCGCCAGGGCCTGGGCCACCGGCCGTGCCGCATCCAAGGTCCGGATGCGCTTCGCTACATAGAGGGTCGTCTTCACCCTCGGGAGATTCCTACCCTCCCGTCCCCGCGTCCATCGGCGCGGTGAGCGGCCCCGCGGGCCCCGGCGGCTCGGCGGGCACCGTCTGCACGGGCTCCGTGCCCACGCTGTCGATGGGCATCTGGTTCTCCGTCCCCTCCGGCTGCGTCGTCCGACAAGCAAAGGCGACGGCGGCCAGCACGGCTGCTGCAAGTACAACGCGGCGCATAGCTCCTCCCACTGGGTTCCCGTCGACCCTAGGGAGCGCCCCCCAGCATGGCAACGCGCCAGGGGAGCTTCCGTTCTCCATTGGATGAGCGCCCGCCCCACCAGGCCTCCGCCCCTCGGGCTCCCCTCCCGGCTTGCGCTCCACCCCAGGTGAAGCCGCGCCGCTCCATGGACACCTTCTTCCTGGCCGCCTCCTTGGAGGGACCCATGCTGGACCTCGTCGATATTGGCAAGCGCTCGCTCTCCGCCTACCGCGGTATCGCTCCCGATGAGCAGCTCGATGAGATCCTCCATCTCGCCGAGCGCCTGCGCGGCGCGCGCTGCCTCCACCTCAATGCCACCCCCTACGGCGGCGGCGTCTCGGAGATCCTCCGCTCGGGCGTCCCCCTGCTCAACGACCTGGGGCTGGTGGCCGAGTGGCAGATCATCCGCGGCGACGATGCCTTCTTTCAAATCACCAAGCGCCTCCACAATGCCCTCCAGGGCGCGCCGGGCGGGTTCTCCGAGTCGGACAAGGCCACCTACCTCGCCCACTCCCAGCTCAACGCCTCCCACCTCTCGGACGACTACGACTTCATCACCGTGCATGACCCGCAGCCCGCCGCCCTGCCCATGCTCCGGGGCCGCCGGGGCGCACGGTGGCTCTGGCGCTGCCACATCGACACCTCGCACCCCAACCCCGAGGCCTGGGAGTTCATCCGCCCCTTCCTGCCCGCCTATGACGCCGCCATCTTCACCATGGCGGAGTTCATCCCGCCCCACTTCCCCCTGAGCCGGGTCAGCATCCATCCGCCGGCCATCGATCCGCTCAGCCCCAAGAACCTCCCGCTCCCCGAGGACCTCGCGCGCCACGTCCTGGAGTGGACCGGCGTGCGCCTGAGCCGCCCCCTCGTCACCCAGATCAGCCGCTTCGACCCCTGGAAGGACCCGCTCGGCGTCATCGCCGCCTACCGCCGCGTGCGGGCGCATGTCCCGGAATTGCAACTGGCCCTGGTGGGCTCGCTCGCGCTGGATGACCCCGAGGGCTGGGACATCTACCGGGAGATCCGCGACGCCACCGCCGGTGACAACCTCATCCACATCTTCACCAACCTCGTGGGCGTGGGGAACATCGAGGTCAACGCCTTCCAGTCCCTGTCCAACGTCGTCATCCAGAAGTCCATCCGTGAGGGCTTTGGCCTCGTCGTCTCCGAGGCGCTGTGGAAGGGCACCCCCGTCGTCGCCGGGCGCGCGGGCGGCATTCCCCTGCAGATGCCCGAGGGCACTGGCGGCCTCCTCGTGGACGGCGTGGAGGAGTGCGCCAAGGCAGTGCTGCACCTGCTGCAGCGTCCAGATGAAGCCCACCACCTCGGAGAGCGGGGCCGGGAACACGTGCGCCAGCACTTCCTCGTGACCCGCATGCTGCGCGACCACCTGCGGTTGCTGGACGCGCTGGCCCACGAGAAGCCCCTCGAGCCCCGAAGCCTGGCCCTGACCTCCCAGCCGAGCGCCGCCCCATGAGCGCCCGGGCCACAGGGCTTCGGCTCCCTGGGCGCGGCCCTCCCTCCCTGGCCCTCTGTCGAAGGGTCTTCGTGCTCCTGCTGACCCTGGTGCTGCTGGGCACCGGAGGGCTTGCCGCGGCTCCCCCCGCCTCTCCTGTCGTGTCCCGCTGCACGCTCGAAGGAGTAGTGGATGCCGGCTCTGGCGCCTACCTGGCCGAGTGCGTGCGCCGCGCGGAGGAGGCCGGACACGCCGCGCTCCTCGTCCGGCTGGACACGCCCGGGGGCTCGCTGGAGTCCACCCGCGCCATCGTCCGCGCCTTCCTCGCCTCGCGCGTGCCCGTACTGGTGTGGGTGGGTCCCTCGGGGGCTCGGGCCGGGAGCGCGGGCGTCTTCCTCACCCTCGCCTCCCACGTGGCCGCCATGGCCCCTGGCACCAACATCGGCGCGGCCCACCCTGTCGTCGGTCCCGGCGGGGAGGACCCCGAGCAGGCCGGCGGCAAGGAGATGGCCCGCAAGGTGGAGAACGACACCATCGCCTTCGCCGAGAGCATCGCCCGTCAGCGCGGCCGCAACGCCGAATGGGCCGCCACCGCCGTGCGCGAGAGCGCCAGCGTACCCGCCGACCGCGCCGTGGAGCTGCGCGTCGTAGAGCATGTGGCCGCCACCGAAGAGGCGTTCCTCGCCTGGGCCGACGGTCGGAGCGTCGAGACCGTGGATGGCCCCGAGAAGCTCACCACCCGTGACGCCCAGGTGGTGGAGCTGGCGCCGAGCACCTCCCAGCGGGTGCTCCACGCGCTCGCCCACCCCGCCGTCGTCTACCTGCTCTTCCTGCTGGCCACCCTGGGCCTCGTGGTGGAGCTGACGCACCCGGGCCTCTTCGCCCCCGGCCTCGTGGGACTGGTGGCCCTCGTCCTCGCGCTGCTGGCCTCCTCCGCGCTGCCCGTGCGCGCGGGCGCCATCGTCCTGCTCTTCCTCGGCGCCGCGCTGCTCATCGCCGAGCTGTTCGTCACCAGCGGCCTGCTCGGCGCCGCAGGAGCCCTGCTGCTCGTCCTGGGCGGCGTGCTGCTCGTGGACCGGTTCGATCCGGACTGGTTCATCGACCCCTCCGCCCGCGTCGAGGTGCCGCTGCGGCTCGTGCTCCCCACCTCCCTGGTGGTCGCCGGCTTCGCCGTGTTCATCGCCTTCCGCGGCGCCCAGGCGCGCACCCTGCCCCAGCGCGCCGGAGACGTGGGGCTCCTGGGCGAGCAGGGCACCGCGCTCGGCCCCCTCACCACCGAAGGCGGCGAGGTGTTCGTCCATGGCGAGCGCTGGAAGGCCGTCTCCCCCCAGCCCATCCCCCGAGGCGCCTCCGTGGTGGTGCGCCGCGTGGAGGGTCTGACCCTGTACGTCGACGAGGTGAAGCCATGAGTGACTTGCTGGGAGCCTTCGGCCTGCTCATCCCCCTGGGCCTGCTCTTCATCCTCTTCATCTCGGGGGTGCGCATCGTCAACGAGTACCAGGCCGGCGTCGTCTTCCGGCTCGGCCGCTACGTGGGCCTCAAGCGCGCCGGCTTCCGCTGGCTCATCCCCTTCGTCGAGCGCATGGTCATCATCGATATGCGCACCGTCGCCCGGGACGTGCCCGCGCAGGACGTCATCACCCGGGACAACGTCAGCGTGAAGGTGAGCGCCGTCGTCTACTTCCGCGTCATCCAAGCCGACAAGGCCGTGCTCCAGGTGGAGGACTACCTCTACGCCACCAGCCAGCTGGCGCAGACCACCCTGCGCGCCATCCTCGGTCAGGTGGAGCTCGACGAGCTGCTCTCCCAGCGCGACCGCGTCAACCGCGACATCCAGAAGGTGCTCGACGCCCACACCGACCCCTGGGGCATCAAGGTCTCCAACGTGGAGGTGAAGAACGTCGACCTGCCGACGGAGATGCAGCGCGCCATCGCCCGCCAGGCCGAGGCCGAGCGCGAGCGCCGCGCCAAGGTCATCGCCGCCGAGGGCGAGCACCAGGCCGCCGAGAAGCTCGCCCAGGCCGCCGACGTGCTCAGCCGCAACCCCTCCACCCTCCAGCTGCGCTACCTGCAGACCCTGGTGGAGATGACCAGCAGCGGCAACCAGACCATCATCCCCATTCCCCTGGAGCTCTTGCGGTCGCTCGGCGTGGGACGGTGAGCGACTCGGGGATCAGGCCCCCTCACCCCAGCCCGCCGCCGGGAGGAGCCGGGCGCACCTCGAAGAGCTCCCGCTTCTCCAGCGCGATGGCCCGCCGGCCCCAGCGCAGCGAGGCCATCGCATAGACGGAGACGCAGCCGAGCAGCACCACCCCCAAGAGGAAAGTCAGCACCGGCGCCACCTCGGGGACCGAGAAGCGCCGCTGCACCAGGTACAGCAGCGACGTCAGCACGAACGACAGCATCGCCGCGTAGTCCAGCATCAGCGCCATCGCCAGCAGCCCATGCCGTCGGTCGAGGATGGCCACCTCCTCCCGCAGCATGCTCCGCCACGGGTGGCCCTCCGGCAGCGAGCGCCACTCGCGCATCATGTCCCGCATGCGCGCCGTCATCCGCGCCACCTGGTTGTCCAACCCCGTCGCCAGAATGCCGCACCCGGACACCATCACCGCCGGCGTCACCGCCGCGCCGATGACCCGGATGGAGGAGAGGTCCAGCCCAACCGTGCTCGAGTCCATGGCTCCTTCTCTCCCACCTCGACCTCCACCGCAAGCCAACCCGCCAGTGGCAAATTCCCACCAACTGTCTTCTTGACAGTTAAAGTGTCGAGTCTTATTGTCATGTTCGTGAGCCCGACCAAGACACAGACCGAGTGGAAGCTGGCGGAGCTCGCCGCCGCGGTGGGCGTGTCGCCGCGCACGGTGCGCTACTACGTCCAGCGGGGGCTGCTCTCCGCCCCACCCTTCAAAGGACCGGACACGGTGTATGGCGAGGAGCACCTGCTGCGCCTCAAGGCCATCCGTGTGCTTCAGGCCCGCTTCCTGCCGCTGGACGCCATCCAGGGGGAGCTGGAGCGCCTGAGCCCCGAGGAGCTGCGCAAGCTGGCGGAGGCCGCGCTGCCCCCCGCCTCCCTGCCCCCGCCTCCCGCGGCGCCGGAACCGATCAAGACCTCCCAGTTGTCCACGCCGGGCCCCATGCCGGCGAGCAGGCAGACGGCGGTGGCAGGCTATCGCCGGTGGGAGCTGGCGCCGGGGCTGGAGCTGCACCTGGCGGACTCGGCGGACGAAAAGACCCGCGCGCTCGCGGACCGCGTGCGCGCCCTCATCGAGCAGTCGGAAGAAAGGTAGAGCCAAATGAAGACCGAGCATGCAGGCCACGAGAAGTGCGGGCTGTTCACGCGCGAGGGCGCGCAGGTTCCCCTTCAGGGCGTGGAGGTGACGGGTGAGCTTCTCGGCGGGCACGCGCGGGTGCGCGTCCGCCAGCGCTACCTCAACGCCGAGCGCCGCCCGGTGGAGGCCGTCTACATCTTCCCGCTGCCCTCGGATGGGACGCTCACCGCCTTCTCCATGGAGTGCAACGGCCGCAAGGTGCAGGGCGTGGTGAAGGAGCGCGAGGAGGCCTTCCGCACGTACGACGACGCCATCACCGCCGGCCACGGCGCCGCGCTGCTGGACCAGGAGCGCCCCAACGTCTTCACCGCCCAGGTCGGCAACCTGCTGCCCGGCGAGGAGACGCTGGTGGAGGTGGAGTTCCTCCAGGCCATCCAGGTGGAGGAAGGCAGCGTGCGGTGGATGCTGCCCACGCTGGTGGCTCCCCGCTACATCCCCGGTGGCACGCAGGGGGACCGCACCGGCCACGGCGTCGCCGATCCCACCAACCGGGTGCCGGACGCCGACCGCATCACGCCTCCCATTGGCAACGTGGCCTACGGCCTGAAGATGGACCTGCTGGTGGACCTGGGCCGCGCGGTGGTGGTGGAGAGCCCCTCACACTCGCTCACCCAGGAGAAGGACGGGCACCGCGTGCGCGTGAAGTTCGCCAAGGGCGAGGTGGCCCTGGACCGCGACTTCGTGCTCACCGTGCGCAGCGAGGACCCGAGCGCCTCGCTCACCACGCTCGTCACCCACCGCCAGGGTGAGTACCCGGGCGCCTTCGCCCTCACCGTGGTGCCGGACCTGCTGGGGCTCGCCGGCGGGCCCAAGCGCCAGGAGGTGGTGTTCGTGGTGGACACCTCCGGCTCCATGGACGGAGAGAGCCTGCCCCAGGCCCAGGGCGCGCTGCGGCTGTGCCTGCGCCACCTGCGCGAGGGCGACCGCTTCAACATCATCGCCTTCGAGAACAGCTACCGGACCTTCTCTCCCGAGCCCGTCGTCTTCACCCAGAAGACGCTGGAGCAGGCGGACCGCTGGGTGGCCGCGCTCCGGGCCTCGGGCGGCACCGAGCTGCTCCAGCCCATGGTGGCCGCCGTGGGCGGCGTGCCGGACGGAGTGGTGGTGCTGCTCACCGACGGCCAGGTGGGCAATGAGGCCGAGATTCTTCGCGCGGTGCTCACCGCCCGGAAGTCGACGCGCGTGTACTCGTTCGGCATCGGCACCAACGTGAGCGACGCGCTGCTCAAGGACATGGCGCGGCAGACGGGCGGCGCGGTGGAGTTCATCCACCCCGGCGAGCGCATCGACGACACGGTGGTGGCGCAGTTCTCCCGCGCGCTCGCCCCGCGCGTCACCGACCTGGAGGTCCGCTTCGAGGGCGTGGAGGGCAGTGAGCTGGCGCCCGCGGAGCTGCCGCCGCTGGTGGACGCCGTACCCTGGACGGTGTTCGGCCGCTACACCACGCCCGGCAAGGGCAAGGTGACGCTCAAGGGCCGCTCGGGTCAGGAGCCCTTCTTGATTACCCTGCCGGTGGACTTCCCCGCCGCGTCCGACCGTCCCGCCGTGGAGAAGCTGTGGGCCGCCGAGCGCATCCGCTCGTGGGAGAGCGCCGAGCTCGATGGCCGCCGCGCCCAGCGCATGAAGGAGCGCATCGTCCAGCTCGCCGTGGCGAATCAAATCGTCACGAAGTACACCTCCTTCGTCGTGGTGGAGGAGCGCACCGGGGAGCGTCGCGCCTCGGGCCAGCCGGACACGCGCGTCGTCCCCGTCAACGCGCCCGCGGGCTGGGCCATGTTCGGCAACGCGAAGAAGGACGAGGCGGCGAAGATCGGCGGCCTGCCCCTCGCGCAGCCGTTCATGGACGTGGATGATGACGAGGCGGAGCGCGGCATCTCGGCGCCTCCTCGCAAGAAGCTGGCGAAGTCGGTCGCCAGGCCCGCGCCGGCTCCCGCTGGGGGTCGCGGGGCTCCGCTTCCGCCTCCCGCCGCGGCGCCCATGGCCTCCATGGCGCCCATCGCGGCGGCCCCCGAGCCCATGGCCCGGGAGTCCGCCCGCGCCCAGAGCGCGCCGGGTACCCCCGCGAAGGCCAAGGGGGGCTTGCTGAGCCGCGTCATCGATAGCTTCTCCCAGGGTCGTGCCGAGTCCTTGGACATGGAGGAAGCCGCCCCGGCGGAGGCCCCCATCGAACAGTTCGAGGAGGCGAAGGAGCAGGCTCGCGACGGCTTCGACGTGAACGCCCTGCTCTCGCGCCAGCTCGCCAGCGGCCTGTGGGATGGGACGGGCGCGGGCCCCGAGCCGGTGCGCCAGGCGCGCGCCACCGCGCTCGCGCTGCTGGAGCTGCTGCGCCAGGGCATCACCAGCAACCACGCGCTGCACGGCACCCAGGTGAAGAAGGCGGTGGATGCGCTGCTCGCGCTCGCCACCCAGCTCACCGGCGCGCCCGAGGTGGCGGAGCTGGCCCTGGGCGTGGCGTGGCTGGTGGCCGCTGGCCCGCGCACGCGCAGCCGCATCGTCCAGGCGGCCCAGCCCCTGGCGGGCCTCAGCGCCTGCATCGGCAACGAGGTGGCGCTGCGTCAGCACGTGGACTCGCTCGCCACGCGGTGAGCGTTCACCCCTGACGCGCTGGGCCTCGGGGCGGTAGGGTGGCCTTCCCTCCCGTCCCGAGGCTTCCATGCCCCCTGAGTCCACCGCTCTCGCCCCGCTCCTCCAGCACCGCGCGCTGCGCGTGCGGCAGACGAAGGAGTGGGCGGAGATCCTCACCGGCTTCGAGGGCCGCAACCGCTACCAGGTGGTGGGGGATAACGGGCAGCCGCTGTTCTTCGCGGGCGAGGTGGGCAGCGGCGTGGGCCTGTTCCTGGTGCGCAGCTTCTTCAAGGCCAAGCGCCCCTTCACCATGGAGCTGAAGACGCCCACGGGCGTCACCGCGCTGAGGCTCCGCCGGCCACTGCGCCTCCTCTTCTCCCATATGAAGGTGGAGGACGGCGAGGGCCGCCTGCTGGGCAGCATCCAGCAGCGCTTCGCCTTCTTCTCCCGCATCTATGAGGTCCGCGGCCCCTCCGGCGAGGTGCTCGGCCGGCTGCGGGGGCCGCTGTTCAGCCCGTGGACGTTCATCCTGGAGGAGAACGGCAAGGACGTGGGCCGCATCCAGAAGCGCTGGGGTGGCCTGGGCAAGGAGATGTTCTCGGAGGCCGACAACTTCGGCGTCGTCTTCGAGAAGGAGCAGGACGCGCGGCTGCGCACGCTGGCGGTGGCCGCCACCTTCCTCATCGACTTCGTCCACTTCGAGAACTACGGCGTCTGAGCGAAACCATGGAGGCGCTCGCGCACCGGGAAGTCCCCTCGCAGCACACGCCGGGCCGAGGCCTGCTCGCCCTGGAGCAGGGCCGACACGGCACCGTGGTTCGCGCCGCGCGCGCCAACAGCCCCCTCAAGCTCCTGCTGCCACGCAACCACGGCCGAGGGGCCTGGGCCTATATGGCCAGCTTCGGTGGCGGGCTCGTGGACGGAGACTCGGTCCACCTCGAGGTGGACGTGGGCGCGCGGGCCACGGGCCTGCTCTCCACCCAGTCCGCCACCAAGGTGTACCGCTCGCCTCGCGGCTGCCGACAGACGCTCCACGCCCGCGTGGGAGAAGAAGCGCTGCTCGTGCTGCTGCCCGACCCCGTGGCCTGCTTCGCGAACGCGCGCTACGACCAGGAGACCTCCGTCACGCTCGCCCCCGGCGCCTCGCTCGTGCTGCTCGACGCCTTCACCTGCGGGCGCGCCGCTCGCGGGGAGCGCTGGGCCTTCTCGCGCTACACCGCCCGCACCCTCATCGAGCGCCAGGGAGTTCCCCTCCTGCTCGACGCCGTTCGCCTCGACCCCGGCGAAGGAGACCTGCCGCACCGCATGGGCCGCTTCGAGGCCCTGGGCATGCTCGCGGTGTTCGGCCCGCAGACCGCCGCCCTCCGCGAGGCCCTGCTGGCTCCCCCCGCGCCCCTGCGGCGCCGGGCCTCCCTCGTTGAAGCCGCCAGCCCCCTGGGAGAGGACGGCGCCCTGCTGCGCGTGGCCGCTACCTCCGTGGAGGAGGCCACCCTCGCCCTGCGTGAGCGCCTGCGCTCCCTGCCCGCACTGTTGGGAGATGACCCCTTGGCACGGAAGTGGTGACACCGACGGCGCGGTGCGTCACCATGGATTCTCAAATCCTGGGAGACCCCCTCCATGCACCTGCTCCCGCGTGAGCTGGACAAGCTCGTGCTGCACAACGCCGGGTTCCTCGCGCAGAAACGCCTGGCGCGCGGCCTGCGCCTCAACTACCCCGAGGCCGTCGCCCTGCTCTCCACGCAGTTGCTCGAGCTCATCCGGGATGGGCGCTCCGTGGCCGAGCTGATGGACGTGGGCCGCCGGATGCTCGGCCGGGCCCAGGTGCTCCCGGGCGTGCCGGACCTGCTCGCCGAGGTGCAGGTGGAGGGCACCTTCCCGGACGGCACCAAGCTGGTCACCGTCCACCACCCCATCTCCCTGGAGCAGGGAGACCTCGCGCTGGCGCTCTACGGCAGCTTCCTGCCCGTGCCCGCGGCGTCGGCCTTCCCCGCGCCCACCGAGTCGGTGCCCGCTCCCGGCGAGGTGCTCACCCAGGCCGGAGAGATCGCCCTCAACCCAGGCCGCCCCCGCCTCTCCCTTCCGGTGGAGAACCGGGGAGACCGCCCCATCCAGGTGGGCAGCCACTACCCCTTCGAGCACACCAACCGCGCGCTCGAGTTCGACCGCGCCCGCGCCGCCGGCATGCGGCTGGACATCCCCTCGGGCACCGCCGTGCGCTTCGAGCCGGGCGACCGCAAGACGGTGACGCTCGTGCCCGTCGCGCCCACTCCGTCTGCAGGAGGCACGCCGTGAGTCGCACCCTCGATAGACGCCACTACGCGGACATGTACGGCCCCACCACCGGGGACCGGGTGCGCCTGGGCGACACGGGCCTCATCGCCGAGGTGGAGCGCGACTTCACCTCCTATGGAGATGAGTGCAAGTTCGGCGGCGGCAAGGTGCTGCGTGACCGCATGGGGCAGATGGAGGGCATCGGCGACGCCGAGGCGCTCGACTGCGTCATCACCAACGCCCTCATCGTCGACGTCACCGGCATCTACAAGGCGGACATCGGCATCAAACACGGCCGCATCGTCGGCATCGGCAAGGCCGGCAACCCGCGCATCATGCCCGGCGTGACTCCCGGCATGCTCGTGGGCGTCACCACCGAAGTCATCGCCGCCGAAGGGCACCTCGTCACGGCGGGCGGCATCGACACGCACATCCACTACATCTGTCCGCAGCAGGCCGAGGAGGCCATCGCCTCGGGCGTCACCACCTTCGTGGGAGGAGGCACGGGGCCGGCCACCGGCACCAACGCCACCACCTGCACGCCGGGCGCGCGCCACATCGAACTGATGCTCCAGGCCACGGACACGCTCCCCCTCAACATCGGCCTCACCGGCAAGGGCAACACCTCGCACCCGGCGGGGCTGGTGGAGCAGATCCGCGCGGGCGCGGTGGGCCTGAAGCTGCACGAGGACTGGGGCACCACGCCTCCCGCCATCGACTGCTGCCTGGGCGTGGCCGAGGCCGAGGACGTGCAGGTCACCATCCACACCGACACGCTGAACGAGTCGGGCTTCGTGGATGACTCCATCGCGGCGTTCCAGGGCCGCACCATCCACACGTACCACTCGGAGGGCGCGGGCGGCGGCCACGCGCCGGACATCATCCGCGTGTGCGGCGAGCCCAACGTCATCCCCAGCTCGACCAACCCCACGCGCCCGTACACGGTGAACACGCTGGATGAGCACCTGGACATGCTCATGGTGTGTCACCACCTGGACCGGGGGATTCCCGAGGACGTGGCCTTCGCCGAGAGCCGCATCCGCGGGGAGACCATCGCCGCGGAGGACATCCTCCACGACATGGGAGCCATCAGCATCATCTCCAGCGACAGCCAGGCGATGGGCCGGGTGGGCGAGGTGATTACGCGCACGTGGCAGACGGCGCACAAGATGCGCGAGCAGCGAGGCCGGCTCTCCGATGAGCGCGGTGACAACGACAACTTCCGCATCCGCCGTTACGTGGCCAAGTACACGCTCAACCCGGCCATCGCGCACGGCTTCAGCCACGAGGTGGGCTCGGTGGAGGTGGGCAAGCTGGCGGACCTGGTGGTCTGGCGCCCGGCCTTCTTCGGCGCCAAGCCGGAGCTGGTAGTGAAGGGCGGCTTCATCGCCTGGGCACAGATGGGCGACCCCAACGCCTCCATCCCCACGCCGCAGCCGCAGCGCATGCGGCCCATGTTCGGCGCCATGGGCCGAGCCGTGGGCGCCACCAGCCTGGCCTTCGTGTCGCGCCGCTCCCTGGAGGAGGGCCGCGTGAACACCCTCGGCCTGCACAAGCAGCTCAGCGCGGTGCGCCGCTGCCGGGGCATCGGCAAGCGCGACATGCGCCTCAACGACGCGCTGCCGCGCATCACCGTCGACCCCGAGACGTACGAGGTGCGCGCCGACGGAGAGCTCCTCCGCTGCGAGCCCGCCACCCACGTGCCCCTGGCCCGCCTCTACAGCCTCTTCTGAGCCGAGCGCATGTCCCACCGCTGGCGCATCCTGCAGCTCGCCGACTCGGCCTTCCCCACCGGCGGCTTCTCGCACTCCGCCGGGCTGGAGGCCGCCGCCCAGCAGGGCGAGGTGTCCGAGCCAGCCGCCCTGCGCACCTTCCTCGAGGGCTCGCTGTGGCAGGCCGGCCATGGCGGATTGCCCTTCCTCCGGGCCGCCTATGCCCCCGAGGCCGAGGCGAGCACGCTGGACCGCTGGTGTGACGCGTTCCTCTCCAGCCACGTGGCCAACCGCGCCAGCCGCACCCAGGGCCGAGCGCTGGTGGCCACCGCGTCGCGCATCTTCCCGGAAGCCGAGCTGCGGCGGCTGCACGAAGCCGCCCGCGCGCGCACGCTGCTGGCGCACTACGCGCCCATGTTCGGCCTCACCCTGCGCGTCCTCGCCGTGCCCCTGGAGCAGGCGCAGGAGCTCTTCCTTCACCTGGCGCTGCGCGGGGTGGCCTCGGCCGCCGTGCGCCTGGGCCTGCTCGGGCCGCACGAGGCGCAGCGCCTCCACCACGAGCTGGCCAGCGTCCAGGATGCCGTCCTCGCCCGCTGCGGACCGCTGTCCCTGAACGAGCTGTCCCAGCCCTCGCCGCTCATCGACCTGCTCGGCGCCACCCACGACCGCCTCTACACCCGCCTCTTCCAGTCCTGAGGAGTCCCCCATGCACGACGACCACGGCCACGACCATGACCACGGCCATGACGGCCACGACCATGACCACGGCCACGACGGCCACGACCACGACCACGGCCACACCCACGAGCCCTGGCTGGGCCCGGGCCTCTTCCGGGAGCGCGAGCCCCGACTGCCCCGCGACTACCAGCAGCGCGCGTTCACCGTCGGCATCGGTGGCCCGGTGGGCAGCGGGAAGACGGCGCTCGTGCTGGCGCTGTGCAAAGCCCTGCGCGAGAAGCACTCGCTGGGCGTCGTCACCAACGACATCTTCACCCGCGAGGACGCCGAGTTCCTCCACCGCAACAAGGCCCTGTCCCCCGAGCGCATCCGCGCGGTGGAGACGGGCGGCTGCCCCCACGCGGCCATCCGCGAGGACATCAGCCACAATCTGGACGCGCTCGAGCAGCTCATGCACGAGGTGAAGCCCGAGCTGCTCATCGTCGAGAGCGGCGGCGACAACCTGGCCGCGCAGTACAGCCGCGAGCTCGTCGACTACACCCTCTACGTCATCGACGTGGCGGGCGGCGACAAGGTGCCGCGCAAGGGCGGCCCCGGCATCACCCAGTCCGACCTGCTCATCATCAACAAGACGGACCTCGCCCCCCACGTGGGCGCCAGCCTGGAGGTCATGGAGCGAGACGCACGCGCCATGCGCGGCGACGGCCCCTTCCTCTTCACCCAGGTCAACAAGGACGTCGGGGTGCCCAAGGTCGTCGAGCACATCCTCTCCGCGTGGCGGGAGGCGGTCGGCAAGGCGTAGCACGGAGCGTATGAGCGCGAGCGCGGCGATGTTCCGCGACTCAACGCTTGCTGGGACTTCCGGCTTGCCGCCCGGCGGCTAGAGTTCTATCGCTCCGGTATGCCGCAACAGGTGACATGAGCCGCGACCCTTCCGCCGACACCTTCATTCGGGGCGGAGAGATGGGCGCGCTCATCCGTTCCATGGACTGGGCGAGCACCGTGCTCGGTCCCATGGAGCAATGGCCCACCAGCCTGCGGACCGTCGTGGGCGTCGTCCTCGAGAACCGGTTTCCGATGGCGCTCTGGTGGGGCACCGAGCGCATCAACCTCTACAATGATGCGTACCGGCCCATCCTGGGCGACAAGCACCCTCGCGCGCTGGGGGAGCTCGCTCCCCGAGTGTGGGCGGAGATCTGGCACATCATCGGCCCCATGGGCCAGAGCATCCTGGAGGGCCATCCCGCCACCTGGAGCGAGCACCTGCTGCTGCCGATGCAGCGCAAGGGCTTCATCGAGGAGACCTACTTCACCTTCTCCTACAGTCCCGTCCCCAATGACACGGGCGGCGTGGGCGGAATGCTCATCACCTGCCAGGAGACCACCGAGCAGGTGTTGAGCGAGCGCCGCCTGCGCATGCTCCAGGATCTCGCGGTGCGGCCCACCGGGGCGCGGACACCGGAGCAGGCGTGCCTGTTGGGCGCGCAGGCGTTTCAGCAGAACCTCGCGGACCTTCCCTTCGCGCACCTGTACCTGCTGGACGAGACGGGCCTTCACGCACGCCTCGTGGCCGCCGTGGGCATCTCCGTGGGCACGCCGGGCAGCGCCGAGGACCCCTGGTCCCTGCGCGCCGTCGCGAGCTCGGGCAAGGCGGTCCTCCTGCGAGGGCTCCGGGCCCGCTTCGGGGGCTCGCTGCCCGAAGGCGTTCCGGACGCGGCCCTGGTGCTCCCCGTGGCTCGCCCGGGAGAGACGCGGCTGGCGGGCATCCTCGTGGCGGGCCTGAGCCCACAGCTCGTCTTCGACGAGAAGTACCGCAGCTTCCTGGAGCTGACGGCCGGGCAGGTGGCCACCGCCATCGCCAACGTGAGCGCCCTGCGCGAGGCCGAGCGGCGCGCCGAGGCGCTGGCGGAGCTGGATCGCTCGAAGACCGTCTTCTTCAGCAACGTCTCCCACGAGTTCCGCACCCCGCTGACCCTGATGCTGGGCCCGCTGGAGGACCTGCTCGCGGGGCAGCAGGGCGTGCTCACCGCGGCCCAGCACAAGCAGCTCGAGCTCATCCACCGCAGCGGCCTGCGGCTGCTCAAGCTCGTCAACACCCTGCTCGACTTCAGCCGCATCGAAGCGGGTCGGGCCAACGCCTCCTATGAGGCGACGGACCTGGCCACCCTGACGGCGGAGCTGGCCAGCGCCTACAGCTCCATCATGGAGCAGGCGAGCCTGAAGCTGACCGTGGACTGCCCGCCCCTGCCCCAGCCCGTCTGGGTGGACCGCCAGATGTGGGAGAAGGTTGTGCTCAACCTGCTCTCCAACGCCTTCAAGTTCACCTTCGCGGGAGAGATTCGCGTCTCTCTCCATATCCAGGGCGAGCAGGTGGCGCTGACCGTCGCCGACACGGGTTCGGGCATTCCCCCGGAGGAGCTGCCGCGCATCTTCGAGCGCTTCCACCGCGTGCAGGGGGCCAAGGGCCGAAGCTACGAGGGCAGCGGCATTGGCCTCTCGCTGGTGCAGGAGCTGGTGAAGCTGCACGGTGGCACCGTGCGGGTGGAGAGCATTCCGGGCCAGGGCACGACGTTCACCGTCCTGATTCCCACCGGCCAGGCCCACCTGCCTCCGGAGCGGATACAGGCCACCAAGGCTTCCACGCCGACTGGGATGGGAACCGCCGCGTTCCTCCAGGAGTCCAGCGGTTGGCTGCAAAGCGCCACGCCGGCCCCTTCCGCGCCAGAGCCCGACGCGGCCCCCGCGCAGGGCCACATCCTCGTGGCCGACGACAACGCGGACATGCGCGAGTACATCCAGCGGCTCCTGGAGGGCCGCTTCAGCGTGGAGACGGTGAAGGATGGCCACGCGGCCCTGGCTGCGGCGCGGGAGCGGCCCCCGGACCTGGTGCTCTCGGATGTCATGATGCCGGGGATGGACGGCTTCGGCCTGCTGCAAGCGCTCCGAGCCGATCCCCGCACCGCGACCATCCCCGTCATCCTGCTGTCGGCGCGCGCCGGCGAGGAAGCCACCGTCGAGGGCCTGAAGGCGGGCGCCAATGACTACCTGGTGAAGCCCTTCTCGGCGCGGGAGCTGCTGATGCGCGTCGAGGGCAACGTGAAGACCGCCAGGTCGCGCCAGGACCTGGATGCCTTCGCGGGCCGCATCGCGCATGACCTGAAGAACCTGCTGTCACCCCTGGCCTTGATTGGCATGAAGGTGAAGGCCTCCCGGGACGAGCGCGTGCAGCGCGCCGGAGGGATGCTGGAGCGGCTGACCCAGCGCGCGAACGACGTGCTGGACGGCATGCTGGCCTTCGCCCGCGCGGGCCTCGCCGAGGAGCAGGAGAGCGAGGTGCGCCTCCGCGGCGTCATCAACGATGTGGTGGAGGACGTGAGCAACCTGCGGAGCCAGGTGGACGCCGAGCTGGACACCCGCGAGGTGGAGGACCTGGGAGTGGCCCTGCCGCGAGGCCTGCTCTACGTCATCCTCGTCAACCTGCTCACCAACGCGCTCAAGTTCATGGTGGATCGGCCCGTGCGGCGCGTCTCCGTGTCCGCGCGCACGAACAACGGGCACTGCCTGCTCACGGTGAAGGACACGGGCCCCGGGATTGCTCCCGAGGCCCTGCCGCACATCTTCGAGCCCTTCTTCCGAGCGCCTGGCGCGAGCGCCTCGGGCCACGGCATCGGCCTGGCCACGGTGCAGCGCATCCTCCGAGCCAGCAACGGCGACGTCCACGTGGAGTCCACGCCAGGCGTCGGCACGACGTTCCAGGTCCGCCTGCCGCTGGTGCCTCGGGCCGCCGTCGCCTCCTGAGCGCCGAGCGCTAGAGGGAGTTGCGCGCCGAGGAGGGCAGACGCGGGCGGCCCTCCAAGTCCCGGGGCAGGCCGTCCGGCGTCAGCTCCGGGCGGTACTGCTGCACCTGGCGCACCATGTAGAAGGCCGCGGCGGACAGCACACCGAGGTCATCCAGCCACCCCAGGATGGGCAGGAAGTCGGGAATGGCATCCACCGGAGACAGGAAGTAGAGCACCGCCAGCAGCCCGGCGAGCTTCTTCCACAGCGGGACACGACCGTCCTTCAGGTACCGGAAAAACCGGGACCCCATACCGCGAAGACCCGTAGCGTTCATGCCACCTCCTACGCATGGGGGGCCGAATCCATTGCACCCGGGGTGCCTCCACGCTCGGCACCTCGCAGAGCAGCCTAGCTCAGGCCACCGGGCTCGAACCATGTGCCTCCAGCATGTCGCAGGCCACCGTCGGCAATCGCACGCGGAAGCACGTGCCCCGACCCAGGGTGCTCTCCACGGAGATCTCCCCACCCAGGCTGGTGACGATGCCATGGCAGATGGAGAGCCCCAGGCCCGTGCCCACCCCCACCGGCCGCGTCGAGAAGAACGGATCGAAGATGCGCGGCAGCAGGTCGGGCGCGATGCCCTGGCCGGTGTCCTGAATCTCCACCACCACCGAGGTGCCCTCCTCGCGCAGGTGGACGCTCACCTGGTGGAGGTCGGGCGCCCCGGGCGAGATGGCCTGGGCCGCGTTGATCAACAGGTTGACGAACACCTGCCCCAGGCGCGCCGGGTTGCCGCGCACCGGCGCCACCTCATCCAGGTGCTGGTGGAGCCGCGCGCGGTGCTTGAACTCGGGTTGGACGATATTGATGGCCGACTCGAGCACCCGCCGGGCATCCACCCACTCGCCTTCCGTGTCCTCGGCGCGCGCGAACGTCTTCAGGTCCCCCACCACGTGGAGGATGCGCGTGGTGCCCTCCTGCGCGTCGGCGAGCGCGGCGCCGCAGTCCTCCAGCGCGCGCTCCACCCGGGCCAGGTCCACCGCACCCTCCCGGTCCAGCGCGTGCCGCACCGTGCTCAGGCTCTCCGAGAGGAACGAGAGGTTGGCCGACACATAACTCAGCGGGTTGTTCACCTCGTGGGCCACGCCCGCGGCCAGTGTGCCCAGCGCCGCCAGCCGATCGGCCTGCAGCAGGCGCTGCTCCATCTGCTTGCGCGCGGTGATGTCTCGCACCAGGAAGGCCACCGTCTCCCGGTGGTGGACCACCATGGAGTCCGCGCTGTACCAGCGCCGTCCCCGGGCCGACTCCATGCTGTACTCGAAGTGCGCCGTCCGCCCCGAGCGCAGCGTGTCCCGGATGCGCTCCAGGAAGGGCAGCGCCGCCTCGGGCCCCAGCACCTCCGCCAGCGTCCGCCCCGGCGCGACCGCCCGGGGCATCGCCTCCACCTCATGCGCCTGAGGCCAGATGGAGAGGAATTGTCCGTCCCCATCGAACTCGAAGACGACCCCATCGGTCAGTCCCAGCACGAAGCGCAGCCGCTCTTCGGCCACTTCCAGCTGCAGACCCAGCGGTTCAGTGGAATTTTCCATTAGGGGAGTATTCTGCTCCCCCAAACCCCACCTAGGAAGTGGGTCACACCTACCCCCGCAGTGGGTAGGGTGACCAAACGTCTACTCCTGGTCCGAAGGCTCCCCATCAGAGCCGGATTCCTCGGAAGAACTGAAATCCTCCTCAGCTTCGGGCTCCGTCCCGGCGACGAACTCGGCCGCCGTGCCGGTGGGCAGCTCGGTGTCACCAGCCGCCTCGCCGAGCGCCTCCTCGGACTCGCCGCTGGACTCCGGCAGCTTGGAGATGCCGGTCACCTTCTCCTCGCCGTTCTCCAGGGCAATCAGACGGACGCCCTGGGTGTTGCGGCCGATGACGGAGATCTCCTGGGCGCGCATGCGGATGAGCATGCCGCCGTTGGTGACGAGCATCACCTCGTCGGCGTCCTTCACCTGCAGCAGGCCCACCACCTTGCCGTTCCGCTCGGTGGTCTTGATGTCGATGATGCCCTTGCCGCCGCGGCCTTGGACTCGGTACTCGGTCTCCTGCGTCCGCTTGCCGTAGCCGTTCTCGGTCACCGTGAGGATGGTGGCGTCCTTCTCCACCACGTCGGCGCCCACCACCTCGTCACCCTCCTCCAGCGTGATTCCCTTCACGCCGTAGGCCTGGCGACCCATGGAGCGCACCTCGTCCTCCGGGAAGCGGATGCTCATGCCCTGCGCGGTGGACAGGAGCACGTCCTTGCTGCCGTCGGTGATCTTCACCGCCACCAGCTCGTCGCCCTCGTCGATGCCCAGGGCGATGAGGCCGCTGGCGCGCACGTTGGCGAAGGCGCTCAAGTCGGTGCGCTTCACCACGCCGCGCTTGGTGACGAAGAAGACGTAGCGGTTCTCCGGGAAGTCCTTCGTCACCAGCACCTGGGCCAGCTTCTCGCCCTCGCCGAACTGCACCAGGTTGACGATGGCCTTGCCTCGCGAGGTGCGACTGGCCGCCGGAATCTGATGCACCTTGAGCGAGTACAGCTTGCCCTTGGTGGTGATGGGCATGATGTACGCGTGGGTGCTGGCCACGAACAGGTCGGTGACGAAATCGTCTTCCTTCGTCGTCGCCCCCGTCTTGCCTCGGCCGCCGCGCTTCTGCGCTCGGTACTCGGACAGCGGCGAGCGCTTCACATAGCCGGTGTGGGACAGGGTGACGACCATGTCCTCCTCGGCGATGAGGTCCTCGCTGGTGATCTCCGACACCTCGCCGGTGAGCTCCGTGCGGCGCTTGTCCGCGAAGCGGTCGCGAATCTCGCGCAGCTCCGTCTTGATGACGGTGAGCAGGCTGCTCTCGTTGGAGAGGATGTCGCGCAGCCGGGCGATGTCGCGCACCAGGTCGATGAGCTCGCGGAACAGCTCCTCGCGCTGCATGCCGGTCAGGCGCTGCAGCCGCATCTCGAGGATGTTCTGCGCCTGGGCCTCGCTGAAGCCCGCCCCCTCGTACTTGTGCTCCAGGCCCGCGTACCTGGGCTCCTCGCCCCGCGCGCGGCTGACGAGCAGCTCCATCTGCGCCTTGGCCTGCGCGTAGTCGATGCGCGGCAGGTCCTTGAAGTGCGCGTTCTCGTAGAGCGCCGGCGACAGGATGTGCATCAGGCCCCAGCGCGCCTCGTCCGGGTCCTTCGAGGCGCGGATCAGGCTGACCACCAGGTCGATGAGGTCCTGCGCGACCAGCAAGCCCTCGACGATGTGCAGGCGGGCCAGCGCCTTGCGCAGCTCGAAGCGGCTGCGGCGGGTGATGACGTCGCGGCGGTGGGCGATGAAACGGTCCAGCAGCTCCTTGAGGGTGAGCGTGCGCGGCTGCCCGCCGTCGATGGCCAGCATCACCGCGCCGAACGTCGTCTCCAGCGGGGTGCTCTGGTACAGGTTGTTGAGCACCACGCTGGAGATGGCATCGCGCTTGAGCTCGATGACGATGCGCATGCCCTGCCGGTCGCTCTCGTCGCGGATGTCGCTGATGCCCTCCAGCTTCTTCTCGCGCACCAGCTCGGCGATCTTCTCGATGAGCCGCGCCTTGTTCACCTGGTAGGGGATCTCCGTGATGATGATGGCCTCACGGTCCCCCTTCTTGCTGGTCTCGATCTCCGTGCGCCCGCGCAGGGAAATCTGCCCTCGGCCCGTGGTGTAGGCGCGCGCGATGCCCTCGCGACCGGTGATGATGCCGCCGGTGGGGAAGTCCGGACCCGGGATGAACTGCATCAGGTCCTGCACGGTGGTGTTCGGGTTGTCGATGAGGTGCAACGTGCCGTCGATGACCTCCCCCATGTTGTGCGGGGGGATGTTCGTCGTCATGCCCACCGCGATGCCGCCGCTGCCGTTGACCAGCAGGTTGGGGAAGCGCGTGGGCATCACGAGCGGCTCGGTCAGCGAGTCGTCGTAGTTGGGACCGAAGTCGACGGTCTCCTTGTCGATGTCCGCCAGCAGCTCCTCGGTGAGGCGGTCCATGCGCACTTCGGTGTAACGCATGGCGGCCGGTGAATCGCCGTCCACGCTGCCGAAGTTGCCCTGCCCGTCCACCAGCAGGTAGCGCAGGCTCCATTCCTGGGCCAGGCGCACCATGGCGTCATAGACGGAGGCGTCGCCGTGGGGGTGGTACTTACCAATCACGTCACCCACCACGCGGGCGCTCTTCTTGTACGCGCGGTTGTGCGTGTTCCCCAGGTCGTGCATCGCATAGAGGATGCGGCGATGCACCGGCTTGAGGCCGTCACGCACGTCGGGCAAAGCGCGCCCGACGATGACGGACATGGAGTAGTCGAGATACGAGCGGCGCATCTCGTCTTCGATGTTGACGGGGATCAGTTCGCCGGCGCCTCCCGGTGGGGGAGCGGGGGGCGTTGCCGGCTTGTCAGTGGTGTCGTCGGCCATGGACTCTGGAGGTTGTAGAAGGCTGTAGCCGGGCCCGCCTCGAGGGGGCTTTGGCCCGGAGTGGGAGTGTTCGTAACCCCCGGTTTTCCCTGCGTCAACAGGGGAAACAGGGGGGTGTTGGCAGGGCAGCCCGGCCGAGGGGCAGCAGGCTAGGCGACGCTCTTGGGACGCAGGGGGGCGGCGAGCCGCTCCGCCTCGGTTCCAACGGGACCTTCAGGGTCCAACGACTTGGCCTTCTCGAAGGCGGCGAGGGCCGCCTCGCGCTCGCCCTTGAGCTTGAGGGCCACGCCCACGTTGAGGTGCGCGCCCGCGTTGTCGCGGTCCATCGCCAGGGCCTCGCGGAACAGGGTGAGCGCCTGGTCCACGTCACCGGACAGGAGCGCCTCCTTGCCGGCCTGCACGCGCTTTTCAGCGTCGTTGATGAACTCCACCTGGAACACGCTCTTGCCCACCACGTTGGCGATGAGGGCGCGCAGGATTCCGCCCCAGTAGAACGTGAGGCCCTCGGCGGCGACGACGGCGGCGATGGGCAGGTCGGGCAGCAGTTGCTTGCCCCGGAACTTGAAGCGGACCTTGGTGTAGCGGCCCTTGTTGGCCCAGTGGACCATCTCGCCCTGGAGCTTCTTCAGGCCCTCTTCCACGCGCTTGGGGTCGATCTCGAAGGGCAGCGCGCGGCCCTTGTCCACGGGCTCTCCGGCGGGCAGCGCCTTCTGCGCGGGAGGGAGCTCGGCCACGGGCTCGGCCTCCAGAACGGGCGGCTTGGGCGGCGCCACCACCTCCGGGGGAACCGCGCGCCGCACGGCCTTGGCCGGAGGTACCGGCGGCCGCTTCGGAGCAGGGGTACGGGAGGGCTTCTTCTTCGCCGGGACCTTGCCGCGGGGTGCGCTCTTCGCCATGGCTCTACTCTACCCTGGCCTACGCCCCGTGGAGCGCCCCATTGCGCGCGTATTCCCCGAGAGCGGAGCGAGCAGGCACGGACTCCGCTCCACCCACGTGGGAATACGTTTCAATGGAGCCCCCCGCTTGCCCTCTCCGCCGTGCGGCCCAACCGTACACAGACACCGCTTCAGGGGAGGAAGCCATGACCGACAATTCCAAGCTGCGGAAAGGCTACGGAGGCACCAGCGAGCAGCGCCAGCGGGGCCTGCAGGGAGACTCCTTCTCGGAGAACGCCCCGCGCGAGCCCGAGGAGCTGGACGCGGCGCGCGGGGCTCCCGACAACAGCGGGCACGTGCTCACCGTCCACCCGCTGGAGTCCGATGTGGAGCCCGAGGGCGGCCGCTGACTCACCCTTCCACCTTCTCGATGCGGGTACGCAGCCGGGTGGCCTCGCGCCGCGCCTCCTCCAGGGCGCGGTGCAGCGCCTTCTGCTCCCGGGCGTGCGCCGCCCGCTGCTTGTCGAGTTCGGCCCGCGTCTGCCGCAGCTCCGCCTCGACCTGCGCCAGCTTCTCTCGCAGCGCGCGCGCGTCGCTCATGGCCAGAGTCCTTCCTGGACCGCCTGGTGCAGCAGCTCGCCCAGCAGCTCCTGCCCCCGGTCCTCGTCCACCAGCGGCAGGCGGAAGCGCGGCATCCGCATGAAGCGCTCGTCCACCACCACCTGGGGCGCACCCCGCCGCAGCTCCTCCATCACCCGCTGGAGGCTCTCGAACCCCGACAGCCCGCGCCCACTGCCCAGCCCGCTGAAGCGGGTCTCCAGGGAGAAGGCCGCGCGCACCCCGTCGCCGTAGAGCCATAGGAACTGCTCGATGTGGTCGTGCTTCACCTCCACCATCTTGCGCACGCGGTCCCCGTCCGCGTCGTAGGTCTCCTCCACCTCGGACTCCACCGTGGTGGTGATTCTCCGGCCGCGAATCAGCAAGCGCAGCTGAGGGTAGAGCACCCGCTGGCGCTCCTTCCGGGTGCCCTCCAGGTCCACGCCCTCCGCGTCCAGCGTGAACCGCCGGACCGCCATCAGGCCACTGGCCAGGCGGTGTGGCACCGCGGAGCTCACCGCCATGAAGCCCTCGGCCCGCAGCGCATCCCGCAGGGCCTGGGCCTCCGGGAGCGGCAGCCGTGCCAGCACCGTCGGCAGCAGCGGCGCGAGGCGGAAGCGCACGTCGACCGGTGAGAGCTTCAGCAGCTCCGCCAGCTTCGGCAGGGCCTCGTTCAGCGAGGCGGGCGATTGGACGAGCGCGACCAGCGCGGTGCCAGGCCCCGCGGACAGCGCGCGCTCCGGGAGCACCGAGGCCGCCAGCCGGGCCCCCTCTTCATCCGCGCGCAGCGCCCGCTCCCGCGTCTCCAACAGGGTGAGGCGGCCCCGCAGCTCCAGCACCTGCCGCCGCGCCTCCTCCAGCTCCTGCCCCAGCGACTCGCGCTCGCGCGCATGGTGTACGCGCAGCTTCTCCAGGTGCTCCTTCGTCCGGCGAAGCTCCGCCTGGGCTTTCTCCAGCCTGTCACGCAGCGCGCGGCTCTCGCTCATCCCACCCCGCACCCTATCGCGACTCCGCCTGCCTCGCGGCGCCTCAGCCGAGCACGGCGATGAGCTGTCGGCACTGGGCGATCAGCTCCCCGTCCTCGCTCCACAGCTCCTGGAAGTCCTCCGCGAAGCCCTCGCTCGCCCACCGGGAATAGCCCGTGCGCAGGTACTGCGCGCCCGCCCGTTCACCGGGCCGGGGCAGCGCGTGGAAGAAATGCACCGTGAAGTCCACGCTGGCCACCGGGCGCACCTCCTCCATCGTCGCCAGCACCGAGGGCGGGTACGCGTCCAGCAGCCCCACGCAGAGCGCCGCGTCCAGCACCAGCGCCGGCCCCTTGGGGCGAATCCATCCTCCCGTGCGCGGCTCTCCGCCGGAGTACGGCGCCGCGCCCACGCAGAAGCGGTACTCGAAGAACTGGCAGAAGGTGGGCATCGGCACGTCCTCGGGCACCGGCGCCACCTGCTCGGGGGCCGGCACCTGGGGCCGCTTCGCGTCGAGGTAAACGGGCGTTCCCGCGCGCGGAATGCCGAAGGTGGCGCTCGCCACCGCCACCACGCCCGAGGCGTTCTCCACCCGCGCCGTGGCGTGGGTGACGAGCTTGCCCGCGCGCTCCACGCGCACCTGCAGCCCCGCCTCGCCCTCCACCGCGGGCGCGCAGAAGTGCAAGGTGAAGGAGCGCACCGGCCGCCGCGCATCCGCCACCGTGTGCTCGAGCGCGCGCATCAACTGTCCCCCCACCACGCCCCCGTAGGCCCCGCGGCCCTGGTACCAGGGCGCGTCGAAGCGGGTGCGGTAGCGCCCCTCTCCCAGAGGCGTGACGTGGGTGGCGGCGAGGAACGGTGCGGTCATGGCGCGCCGCACCCTACCAGCATGACTTGCGCTCAGGCGCCCGAAGGCGCGGGCCCCTCCTGGAGCCGGAGCGGCAGTTCCACGGTGAAGAGGGAGCCTCGCCCGGGCTCGCTCTCCACGTGGATGTGGCCTCCCATGGCGTCGACGATCTGCTTGACGATCCACAGCCCGAGCCCGAAGCCGCCGTAATGGCGCTCGCTGGCCAGCCGCTCGAAGCGCTGGAAGAGCCGCGCCTGGCTCTCCGGAGCGATACCAATGCCCTCATCCCGCACGGCCATGCGCGCCATCCGCGCGTCCGCTTCGACACGGACCTCGATGGGGCGCCCGCGCCCGTACTTGATGGCGTTGGACACCAGGTTCTGGAGCACCTGCTCCATGCGCAGCCGGTCCCAGTACCCCATCACCGTCTCGGGCATCTCCAGGCGCAGCTCGCAGCCGGCGCGCGCCAGGTCATCCGAGAAGCGCGGGGCGAGCTCCCTGGCGAGCAAGACGAGGTCCACGTCCTCGCACTCCAGGTGGAGCTTGCCTTCACTGATGCGCGACACATCCAGCAGCTCGCGGACGAGCCTGGACAGCCGCACCACCTGCCGCTGCACCGACTGGAGCTTCGCATCGACGGTGTCCAGGGGCAGCGGGCCCTGAGCCGCCCGCTTCAGCGCCCGCTGCAGGGCCTGCACGTTCAGGTTGAGCGAGGTGAGCGGCGTGTTCAGCTCGTGGGAGGCAACCGAGAGGAACGAGTCACGCGCCCGGATGGCCTCCTGCGCCTGCTTGTAGAGCAGACCATTGTCCAGGGAGGTGGCCGCGCGCCGGGCCAGGTCCTGCGCCAGGCGCAGGTCCTCCGAGGTGTAGCGGCGCAGGGTGTCCCCATAGACGAGCGTGAGCGCCCCCAGCGTCCGGCCCCGGTTGTTCAAGGGCACGATGAGGCACGAGCGCAGCCCGAGCTCCCGGGTGTCCCTGCGCTGCACGGGGTCGGGGATCGACTCGATCATCGCGTCGGTCAGCTCGGGAATGAACTCCGGGAGGCCCGTGCGCAGCACCTTGCCGATGCCCCCTGGCTCGTCGAGGCTGACCGGATACTTCTCGTGGAACGCGGTGGCCTGGGCGATGCGCTCCGGCTGGATGTGGTCCAGGGCCACGCGCCGCACCCGCCCCTCGGGGGTGAGCACGTCCACCGCGCACCAGTCGCCCAGCGTGGGGATGCTCAGCCGCGTCAGGGACTGGAGGATCTCATCATGGTCCAGCGAGGAGGCCAGCAGCTCACTGGCCCGGGCCAGGAAGGCCGCGCGCTGCTCGGCGCGCCGCGTCTCCTCGAACAAGCGCTCGGTGTGGGCCGAGTACTCCGAGCGCTCGATTTCGATCCACTTCTGCGCGGTGATGTCCCGGCAGAAGACATGGATGCGGTCCCCGCTGAGGAACAGGCGGTTGGCGAACCAGCGGTTGTGCTCCGCGACGTGGTGTTCGAACTCCTCGGCGCGCCCGGTCTGGACGAGCCGCAGGAAGGCCTGCTCGAAGGGTCCCTGCCGCGCTTCCGGAAAAACGTCCCACAGGACGCGGCCCAGCATCTCCTGTCGCCCCTTACCGAAGAGCCGCTCGGTGGCGGCGTTGAGGTAGAGGTAGGTCCCATCGCGCAGGAAGACGGCGACGCTCTCCTCCATCTGGTCATACAGCGCGACATCGATGCCGCTCAGGCCACCGCCACTCGGAGTGCCTTCGGTCAGGCTCGACAGGGTCGGAAGCTCGTTCACGCGTGGTGTGCTGGAAAGCGACATGGCCTCTCCCAACCGACCCTTGAGGCACCCATGCACCCCCACGCCTCAGAGCAAGAGCAAGCTGGACATCCTGCTTCAGCACGGCAGCGGCGCCAGCCTGATCCAAAGGACAATCACCGCCCGAGTGTTCGTCAGCGTACAGGCCCGAGGTACCCTTTCAGCCAGGCAGCCGCCAGTCGATGGGCTGCTGGCCGCGCAGCATGAGCGCCTCGTTGATGCGGCTGAAGGGGTGGCTGCCAAAGAAGCCCCCCGCCGCTGACAGCGGGGAGGGGTGCGCCGACTCGATGATGACGTGTCGCGCCGTGTCGATGAGCTTCTTCTTCTTGCGCGCGTAGTTGCCCCACAGCAGGAACACGACCTGCTCGGGCCGAGTGCCCACCGCGTGGATGACGGCGTCGGTGAAGGCCTCCCAGCCCTGGCCCGCGTGGCTGTTGGGCTCCGAGGCGCGCACTGTCAGCACGGCGTTGAGCAGGAGCACCCCCTGCCGCGCCCACGGGACCAGCGAGCCGCTCGCGGGCGGGGGCAGGCCCAGATCCGCCTGCAGCTCCTTGAAGATGTTCACCAGCGAGGGCGGCGAGGGCACTCCGGGCTGTACCGAGAACGCCAGCCCGTGCGCCTGTCCCGGCCCGTGGTACGGGTCCTGGCCCAGCACCAGCACCCGCACCCGCTCGTACGGCGTGAGCCGGAACGCCGAGAAGAGATCCGCCTCCGAGGGGTAGACGGTGTGCTGCTGGCGCTCCTCGGCCACGAAGCGCTCCAGCACCTGGAATGACGGCGCCGCCAGCGCCTCCGTCAGCACCTCGCGCCAGTCGGCTGGCAGGTTCTCCCGCATGCGCCCTCCCTTACGCGTCACATTCAAGCATGCCTACGTGGCGGGTTGGGTGGAAAGTGGAGCAGCGTTGGCTGGCGGGCATTGGAGCGCGGAGCGTATATGTGGACACCGTGGATTCCTCCGAGGCTCCCGCCTCCCTCGAGCCTGAGCCGCGCGTCCCCGCCGAGCCCCTGCCGCGCCTCTTCTGGCGCTTCCTGCGCTTTGGCCTGCTGGCCTGGGGTGGCCCCATCGCGCAGATCGCCATGATTCGCCAGGAGCTCGTCGAGGAGGAGAAGTGGGTCAGCCCCGCCCACTTCAACCGCACCCTGGCCCTCTATCAGATCCTCCCCGGCCCCGAGGCGCATGAGTTGTGTGTGTACTTCGGCATGCTCGCCCGGGGCCGCGTGGGCGGACTGCTGGCCGGCCTGGGCTTCATGCTCCCGGGCCTGCTGCTCATGCTCCTGTGCTCGTGGCTCTATGTCCGTGTAGGGCTCGACTCGCCCTGGGTCCGGGCCGCGTTCACCACCGTGCAGGCCGCCGTCGCCGCCCTCATCGTCCGCGCCGTCCACCGCATCGGCGGCCATGCCTTCACCCGCCGCTCCCTGCTCGTCATCGCCCTGCTCGCCGCGGTGGCCCAGCTCGTGGGCGTTCCGTTCTTCCTCACGCTCGCCTGGGCGGGCCTGACCGCCGTGCTCCTCCACGCCGGCTCGCGCGGGGCGGCCGTGGCGCTCACCGCCGGGTGCGCTCTCGCCGCCGGCCTCCTTCTCACCTTCGTGTCGCCCGAGAGCGCCGCGCCGCTCGCCGCTTCCCCCGCTGGAGCGCCGCAAGGCGTCCTCTCCCTGCTGGGCTCCGGGCTGCGCACCGGCCTGCTCACCTTTGGGGGCGCCTATACGGCGATTCCGTTCCTCCAGCGGGACGCGGTGGCGCGCGGCGGGTGGATGACCGATGCGCAGTTCCTCGACGGGCTGGCCCTGGGCGGGGTGCTGCCCGCGCCGCTCATCATCTTCGGCACCTTCGTGGGCTACCTCGGCGGTGGCCTGCCCGGCGCGCTGGCCATGACCGCGGGCATCTTCGCTCCCGCGTTTGGCATGACACTGCTGGCTCACCACCCGCTGGAGCGACTGGTACACCACCCGCGCGCCCGCATCCTGCTCGACGGCGTCACCGCCGGCGTCGTGGGTCTGATTGGCGGCACCGCACTGCCCCTGCTGCGTGCCGCCGTGGACGATGTGCCCACCGGGCTCGTCTTCGCCGGCGCCCTGGTCGTCCTCTTCCGCGCCAAGGCCCGGCTGGCGCCCATGGCCGTGCTCGCGGCGGCGGCCCTCGTGGGCCTGGGGGTACACGCATTCAGTGGGATGTAGGTCGGTTCCCTAGCAGCCAGGGGACCGTGGGCGGGTTCTTGGGTTCATGGCACCGCTCGCGCTAGCCTTGGTCCCGCCATGTCGATGTATTCCGAGTCACTCCGCGCCTTCCTGAAACCGGTCCTCCAGTACCTGGACGACCCGTCGGTGTCGGAGATCATGATCAATGGGCCCACGGACATCTGGATCGAGCGCAAGGGCCGCGTCTTCAAGACCGATGCCGCCTTCTCCGAGGAAGGTCTGCTCGGCGCCGCGCGCAACATGGCCCAGTTCGTCGGCCGCGTGCTCAGCGACGAGCGGCCCCGCCTCGACGCGCGCCTCCCCGACGGCAGCCGTATCCACGTCGTCATCCCGCCGATTGCCCGCAAGGGCACCACCATCTCGATCCGCAAGTTCTTCAAGGACAAGCTGACGATCGACGCGCTCATCAAATACAAGTCGATGACGCCGCAGATGGCCCGCATCATCGACGCCGGCATCCACACCAAGCTCAACATGCTGGTGTCCGGCGGTACCGGCTCGGGCAAGACGACGCTGCTCAACATCGTCTCCTCGCTCATCCCCGACGACGAGCGCATCCTCACCATCGAGGACTCGGCCGAGCTCCAGCTCAACCAGTCCCACCTGGTGCCCTTCGAGAGCCGGCCTCCGGACAAGTTCGGCAAGGGCGGCGTGGACATGGGAGACCTGCTCCACTCGGCCCTGCGTCTGCGTCCCGACCGAATCGTGGTGGGCGAGGTGCGCGGCGGCGAGGCCTTCTACCTCATGCAGGCGATGAACACCGGCCACGGCGGCTCGCTGGCCACCTGCCACGCCAACACCCCCACCGACACCCTGCGCCGCATCGAGTCGCTGTGCCTCATGTCCGCCGTGGAACTGCCCATGGTGGCCGTGCGCGCCCAGGTGGCGAGCGCCATCAACTTCATCATCTGCTGCGAGCGTCTCCACGACGGTAGCCGCAAGACGATTGCCCTGTCCGAGGTGCTGCCCCTCAACGAGAAGGGCGACTACCGCACCCAGGACATCTTCGTCTTCACCCCCGTGAGCAAGGACGAGGACGGCCACATCCTCGGCTACCACGCGCCCACCGGCATCATCCCCACCTTCGTCGGCAAGGCGCGCGCGTACGGCTTCACCGACCTGGACGAGAGCTTCTTCGACCCGGCCACCTATGGCGTGCCGCCGCCGCCCACCTTCCAGGTGGGCTCGACGTACGAGGTGCGCTGGGCCCCCTCGCTCAAGCACCGCCAGGAGGGCCGGCCCGACCCCGCCGAGTACAAGAAGAACTGGATCGACTTCGAGAAGAAGCTCCAGGAGGAGGCGCGCCAGTCCAAGGAGGGCCAGCCACCCGCGGCGCTCCCGGCCTCGCCGCCCGTGCAGGTGCAGGTGCCCGCGAGCCTCCCCGCCGGCATGGCCAAGCCCGCTCCGGCTCCCGCCGCCGCCAAGCCCGCTCCGGCCCCTGTCGCCGCCAAGCCCGCCGCCAAGCCCTCGGCCGATGCCCTCTCCGACGAGGACAAGACGCCGCCGCCCACCCGCAACCCCTTCGCCCGCGCCGCCTCCGAAGAGGACGAGCTCGAGGCCCCGCCCGACGAGGTGCCCACCAACGCGGGCGTGCTTCCCAAGGACGAGCCCCGGGTCGAGGTGGCCGAGGATCTGCTCGCGGAGGCCGTCCCCGCGCGAGGCGCGACCTCGACTCCGCCGCGCCGCCCCATGCCCCCCGCCGCGGCCCCGCGCCCGTCCAACCCCTCCGCCAACGCCGTGCGCCCGGCCAACGCCGTGCCCCCGCGCCGACCCGGCACCCCTCCCGCTTCCGCCGCGCGCCCGGCCGCCGACGCGGAAGATGCTGAGAGCTCCAACAATGGGGAGAAGACGCAGATCCGCTCCACGCCCGAGCGGCCGCGCCGCTGAGCGCCGCGCCCGCCTTTCCCTTTCGGAGTGGGGGGTTGTCCTACCACCCTGGAGGGTAGCTGCCCTCGAAAGAGGTCCCGCGAAACGGTACGGCGAGTGCGTGTGGAGTGTCCGGCCCGCATAAGAGGAGCGTCGCGGCCTTGCTCCGAGGGCAGCATGAGGAGAAAGTCACCTCGTGCTGATGCCCCTTATCGCCACCATGGTCCTGCTCACCCAGGCGCCCGCCGCGTCGGATGAGCCCATCACCGTGCTGATCGCCCCGCCGGACACGGCCGGAGTGCCCTCGCACGTCGTCGAGTTCGCACAGGAACACGTCGCCGAACAGGCCCGCTCCAAGGGCCTCGCCGTGAAGCGGATGAAGGACATCATGAGGAAGATGCCCGCCGCCAAGCGCCGGGCGCTCCTGCGCTGCAAGCGCACGGACCTCAAGTGCCTCATCTCCCTGGGCGAGGCGGCCAAGACCGAGGTGGTGCTGGTGGCGGAGCTGCTGCAGCGGCTCGATGGCTACCGCGTGGGGACCAAGGTGTACCGGGCCACGGATGGCGCGCTGGTGGCCGAGCACCTCATCCCCGGGGTCCGTGAAGACGGCATGCTCGATGCGCTCACCCAGTCGCTGGATGTGGTGGTGCCCCGGATGCGCAAGGAGCTGCGCCCCTCGGCCCCCCCGCCGCCCGATGAGGTGCAGCCGCCCCCGAATCCGCAGACCGACCCGCAGAATCCGCAGGACGTGAAGCCCCCTCCGTCCGACGTGAAGCCTCCTCCGTCCGACGTGAAGCCCACGCCCCCGCCGGATGTGACGCCCGTTGCTCCGCCCGAGGTCGCCCGCCAGGGCTCATCGGCGCGCCGTTGGGCCTGGGCGCCGGCGGCGGGGGGTGCCGTCTTCGCGGGCGTGGGGACGTACTTCTACCTGCAGGCGCGTGACCGGCACGACAAGCTGACCAACGCGGATGGGCCGCTCGACGGGGCGAAGCTCGCCAAGGAAGGCAAGCAGGCGCAGACCCTGAGCCGCGTGGGCTTCGGCCTGGGCGCGGCGGGGCTCATCACCGGCGCGGTGCTCTTTCTGCTCCCCGGGGAGGAGGCGCCGGTGCGCCCCACCGTTTCGGTGGGCCCTGGTGGTGGCATGGTCGGCGTGGCCGGGACGCTGCCTTGAGGAGACCTATGTTGAAGAACGTGAAGGCGCACGTCACCGCGGCCGCGCTCGTGGCCATGGTGGGCGCGACGGGCTGTTTCGACTTCGAGGCGGCGCAGGAGCAGTGTGAGCGGGATGGCCGGTGTGATGGCAGGCCGGATGGCGGGCCGGATGGTGGCCCCGATCCCTGCGAACCCACCAGCCCGGATGACCCACCCGGCGACTTCATCGACTCCAACTGCGATGGCGTGGACGGCCTGGCCAATGTGGGCTTCTTCGTCGATCCCCAGGGGGGAGATGACAGGAACCCCGGCACCCTCGAGCGCCCGGTACAGACGATCCGACAGGCCCTGACCCTGCTGCGCAATGACGCCGGGCCCGGCATCAGCGCGCTGTACCTCGCGCGGGGCACGTACAACGAGGAGCAGCTCAACCTGGACGTGCCGGTGTCGCTCTACGGTGCCTACGGTGGCGTCGCGGACTTTTGGAGGCGCAAGGCCGAGCACATCACCCACCTGGATGGCGGCACCGTGGGCCTCACGGTCAGCAACCTGGGAGAGGACTCGGGCGTGCGGATGGAGTGGCTGACCATCACCTCGGCGACCGGGAACGATGCCGGCACTGCCTCCATCGCGCTGCGCGTGCTCGGGACTCAGGGCCTGCGGCTGCACCACGCCACCATCGTGGCGGGGCCGGGTTCACCCGGAGCGCCGGGCGCCGACGGCCAGACGGGAGCCAACGGGCCGGATGGTGGCTGGGGACAGGATGCCGGTGGCGCCACGGCTGGACGCAGTGGCAGCGGCGGCGGTGCCAACACGCACTTCTGTGGAACCATCCCCTCCTGGGGTGGCAGTGGAAACCTCGGTGGAGTGCGCACCGCGGGCTCGCCGGGAGCCGCGGGACAACCGCCCCCCGATGGAGGGACGGGCGGAGACGGCGGCGTGCTGGGCTCGCGACTTCCTCAAGGCGCCAACGCCTTCTTCTGTGAGGCGGGCCACGGGCAGCATGGCTCCCCCGGAGTGCCGGGTCGATTGGGCCCCGCGGGACTTGGCGGTGCGGACAACATCGGTGAGCTGCGCGATGGGCTCTGGAGCCCCACGTCCTCTGCCCAGGGACAGGGAGGCCAGACGGGCACGCCGGGCACCGCCGGCGGCGGCGGTGGCAGCGGCGGCAGTTGCCCGCAGGACACCAATGATCCCTCCGCTCCGGATGTGGCCGCGGGCGCGGGAAGCGCGGGCGGTGGCGCCGGAGGTTGTGGCGGGCAGGGCGGCGGGGGTGGCGGCCCCGGTGGCGCATCCATCGGGGTGCTGCTGATCGACTCGACCGTGAACCTGGGGGATGTGAACCTCCAGGTCCAAGGCGGTGGCTTCGGCGGCCGTGGAGGCATGGGGGGTTATGGCGGCGTCGGCGGCCTGGGAGGCCAGGGTGGGTTCGCGAGCACCAACGCCACCCAGTCCACCTGGACGAGCCTGCAATACTTCACCTATGGCGGTAATGGTGGGAGTGGTGGCCACGGTGGCGACGGCGGCACGGGTGGCCCGGGCGGAGGTGGTACAGGTGGCCCCTCGGTAGGCGTGTGGTGCTCCAACGGTGGCGTCGAAGTCACGGGCACGGTCACCAGGTCCGTGAAACCGGGCGGCAGCGGCGGGGCCAGCAGCGTCAACCAGGGCGCCAATGGTCAGGCGTTCGACTCTCAGGGCTGCACGCCTCCCTTCCCCTGACGTCAGACTCGGCTGTCCTACTCACCAGGGAGGCTGGACGGGCGGGGTGGAGCGCCTGTCCGCCCTCCTGCTTTCTTGGTGACGACAGATCGGCGACAGTCCCGCAGTCTGCTAGGCTGCGAGCCCTGCGTCCCCGATGGCCTCCGCGCGCACTTGTGAAACTTGTGGTCTCGAAGTCCCGCCCGGGGCTGGCGTATGCCCTCGCGATGGGACCGTGGTTCTCACGTTCTCCGCCCGAGACGATGAGGAGACGCAGATCTCGATTCCGCAGAACGTGTGGGGCGAAGAGCCGCCCTCTCGGGGCCACTCCGCCCCGTCTGCCTGGGGTGAGGAGGCACCTCCTCGCCCACCGCAGGCCGCTGTCCCGGACGAGCCCTATCCCATGTCCCACTCCCAGGCCTGGGGCGAGGAGCCGCCCACCCGAGACCCGCTCATCGGCATGAAGCTCGGGGAGTACGAGCTGCGCTCGCGCATCGGCGTGGGCGGCATGGGCTTCGTGTACGACGGCATCCAGCCGCTCATCGGCAAGCGCGTGGCCGTCAAGGTGCTGCGCCCCGAGCTGGCCCAGGCCCCCGAGCAGGTGGCACGGCTGCTGGCCGAGGCCCGCGCCGTCAACGCCATCCGCCACCGCGGCATCATCGACATCTTCGGCTTCGGGCAGGTGCCCGACGGGCGGCAGTACATCGTCATGGAGTTCCTCGACGGGCAGCCGCTGGATGGCTACCTGGCCGAGAAGGGGCGCCTGCCGCCCACCGAGGCGCTGTCCATCCTCGACGAGGTGCTGGCCGCCCTGGGCGCCGCGCACGGCGCGGGCGTGGTCCACCGCGACCTCAAGCCAAGCAACATCTTCCTGGTGCGGGAGCCGGGCGGCTCGCGCTACGTGAAGCTGCTGGACTTCGGTCTGGCCAAGCAGGGCCAGGGCGGCGCCGCCGGCCGCACCGCGCAGACGCGCACGGACATGGTGGTGGGCACCCCCGAGTACATGGCGCCGGAGCAGGCCCGCGGCCAGGCCGTGGGGCCGATGACGGACCTGTACGCCATGGGCGTCGTCACCTTCGAGATGGTCACCGGCCGGCTGCCCTTCATCGGCACCTCTCCTGTGGACCTGCTGATGAAGCACGTGGACGCGCGGCCCCCACGCCCCTCGGAGTTCGTCCACGAGCTGCCGCCCGCGCTGGATGCCTTCATCCTGCAGATGCTGACGAAGGACCCCGAGGCTCGCCCCGGCTCGGCGGACGCCCTGCGCCAGCAGTTGCACCGGCTGCGCCGCACCATGCTGCGGCCCACGCGCGTCCAGAACGCCGCCGCCAATGGCGCGGGCGCCTCTCTGCGGCCGCCCACGCCCCCCGCGCCCGCTCCCGTGCTGGCGCCCGCCTCGGCCGCCGCCGCCGTCGATGCCCTGTCGAACCCCGCGCCCGCCGCGGCCGTGCTGAACGAGCCGACCACCGCGCCCAACAACGTGGTCGTCAAGCCGGCGGATGACGCGTCCTCGCGCCGCTCCACCACCCAGGTCGTCCTGCCGCCCGGGCTCACCCCCGAGGAGGCCCGCGCCGTAGGCGCGCGCCCGCCCTGGAAGCGCCTGCTGCCGGCGGGAATCGGCATCGCGGCGCTGCTGGCCGCCGGCGGGGTGATGCTGCTGCGCGGCGGTGGAGACTCGAGCACGACTCCGACGCCGCCCGGGGTAACGACGCCGCCCGGGGTCACCCCGCCCAACCCGGTGGTGACGACGCCGACGAACAACCCGGCGGCGACGACGCCCACGCCCACGCCCAACCCGGGCACGCCGACGAACGACCCCGTGGCGCCGACACCGACGCCCACGCCCACGCCGCCCGAGTCGGTCGTGGCCAACCCGTCGACCGAGCCGCCAAAGAATCCGACGACCCCCGTCCCCAACGAGGTCCGTCCGGATCCCGTGACGCCGCAGCCCATCGTCAAGACGAGCCCGCGTCCGCAGCCCTCCAACGTCCCCAGCCAGCAGGTGCTGCTGGCCACCATCGACGGGCTGGAGCGAGACCTGAAGGCGCGCACCGCCGCCGGTCAGAACATGAACATCGCGCGCAGCATGCTCGAGCGCATCCGCAAGGAGGCGCACGAGGCGCGGGATACGAGCTCGCGCCGCGACGTGGCCGCGAAGATCGACTTCTGGGAGAAGTCCTACCTCAAGCGCCGCTGAGCCCCGGAGCCCGGGGCTCGTCGCTTCACGCTACTTGCGCAGGGTGCAGGACACCGGCTGTGCCATGGCGTTCTTCGCCTTCTCCACCGTGATGAGCTCCCAGTTGGCGATCTCCGCCAGCATCAGGTCCCGGTTGCTCTTGATGAGCGGCGCGTTGTGGCACGTCCTCATGTCGTAATAGTAGTTGTAGGGCGGCAGGACGATCTGCAGCTCGGCCAGCTCCGCCAGGGAGAGCTTTTCGAGCTCCTTGCCGAACACCTTCAGCGTCACATCCTCCACGCCCACCACGCCGCGCTCGAAGCGCTGGATGGCCAGGTCATAGGCGATGAGCTGATCCTTCTGCAGGAAGGAGTGGATCTTGTGCGCCGCCACCGCCAGTTGGTACGGGTCCTTCACCCCGAGCCTGCGGGCGATGCGCATGGAGAGGATGCGCTCACAGCCGCCGTCGCCGGGAATCTGGCTGCCCATGAAGGCGCCGATGAAGAGGCGCCAGGCCCACTTCGCCCCGTCCTCGCGCGGCGTCTGGAAGTAGGTGGGGCAGCCCAGCTGGGTGATGTAGAGCGCCACCAGGTCCTTGGGCAGCCGCGTGAAGTCGGGCTTCGTGAAGGTGATGGGACGGTCCGGCTTCACGTACATGCCGGACACAAGGCTCATCCGCTCGCCTTCGATGCTGTGCTTGAGCTGCTTTTCCACGTCGAACTCGCTGTCCATGGGAGGCAGCTTGCTCGCGGTATAGAGATAGCTCACGGGAAGCAGCACCCCGACGAGCCCCAACAGAAACAGGGTCAACCAGAAAAGAGTCCGCACGGCCTGCAACGTTACCAGGGCGGCGTTCTCCCCGCTCGCGGGTTAAAAGAGCGGGGACATGACGGAATGGTACCCGGCCACCCTGGTCGCCCGCTCGCCTGCCGCGGATGGACTGACCGACCTGACGCTCGACGTCACCCATACCCCGCTGGCGGGCACTCACCAGCGACCGGGCCAATACCTTCACGTGCGCCTGCCGGGATACGAGGAGTGCCTGTTCGCCATCGCCTCGCCTCCTGGCAATGCGGGCCGGTGGGACTTGCTGGTGAAGGAGGGCGCGGGGCTGGCGGACGCCCTGGTGCGGCTGCCGCTGGGTGCTCCCATCGAGGTGAGCCGCCCCAAGGGGCGCGGCTTCCCGCTGGAGCTGGCCCGAGGCAAGACGCTGCTCCTGTTCGCCACCGGCTCGGGCATCTCCCCCATCCGCTCCGTCATCGAGAGCATCCGCCTGGACCGCCAGGAGTACGGACAGGTGACGCTGTACTTCGGCGCGCGCACGCCCGCCGCCTTCGCCTACGAGCGGGACTTCGTGGAGTGGGAGCGCGCGGGAGTGCGGGTGGTGCCCACGGTGAGCCAGCCGGGCGTCAGCGGGTGGCAGGGCCTCACCGGCTACGTGCAGGCCCACCTCGCCGATGAGCCCCTCGCGCCGGGCACGCTGGCCTTCATCTGCGGCCAGCAGGAGATGGCTCAGGGGGTCATCAAGGCGCTCAAGGCCCGCGGGCTTCCCGCGAGCGCCATCCACCAGAACTTCTAATCAGCGCTGCTCCACCGTGGGCGCGGCGTAGAGCACCTGGTAGAGCGCGGCGGCGGGGTCACTCTCCTGGTCTCCGATGGGGTTCTGCGGCGTCCACGCGGCCACGCCCACCCAGCGCCCATCCGGGCTGTAGCGCACCCGGCGCACGGACCAGCCGAACTCCCGCTCGCCCCGCACCTTCGCGTCGCCCTCGGTGAAGAGCAGCAGCCGCTTGTCCCACCCACCCGTGGCCAGCGAGCGCCCATCCGGAGAAATGCTCGCGGTGGCCACCACGCCGCCGTGCTCGGCCCACTGCTGGAGCACCTTGCCCGTGGCGGCGTCCACCAGCGCGCCCGCGTTGGCGGGGCTCTTGGGGTCCACCTCGCCCTTCTTCTCCCGCTCGTAGATGGCGCGCGTGCGCTCCGCCTTCCCCTCGGAGAGGGCCACGCCCAGCCGCTGCCCCTTGGCGTCCACGGTGACGTCATTCACGTGGTTCTCGAAGGTGAAGTCCAAGCGAGGCTCGAGCACCAGGCCCTGCGCCTCCGCGCCCGGGACGGCGCCCGCCTTGGAGGTGAGGATGGCCTCGCCCGTGCTCTCGTCGAAGACGACGTCGAAGCGCTCGGTGAAGGGCGCGCCCAGCACGCCCTGGGTGCCACTGGGCACGCACACGTCGCACACCGCCACGTCCACGCCCTCGACAGGCAGGGACTTGAAGCGCAGCACCTGCCCCTTCGCCAGCCGCGCCACGGTGCTGCCCAGCGGCGTGGGCACGGTGACGGTGTCCTTCAGGAAGGCCACGTCGATGCCGGCCTGGGTGGCCGCCGTGGTGTTGAGGATGACGGCCGGGGCGCGCGCGTCCAGCGCGAAGGACACCTGCGCCTTGCCGTTGACGGCGCCGCGCAGCACCACGAAGCCGCTGCGCCGCTCGAAGTGGACGCGGGCCTGGTCCGGCCGCAGCGCCTCCTCGCGGGTGTTCCAGACGCGCACGTGCTTGTCCCAACCGCCCGTGTACAGCGTGCCGTCGGCCGCGAAGGTCAGCGCGCTCACCGGGGCGTTGTTGTGGGCGCGCACCTCGAAGACGAAGCTGAGCTGCGGCACCGTGAAGACGGAGACGAGCCCCCGCGCGCTGCCCACCACGATGTAGCGCCCCGCCGGGTGGAAGGCCACCGCCGTGAGCGGCTCCTCGGTGAGCACGTGGCCCTTGGGCTCGGCGTTGGAGGCCTCGAAGAGCCGCAGCTCCCCATCCCGCCCCGCCGTGGCCAGGAGCCCGCTGTCGGCCGAGAAGGCCACCGCCTCCAGGTCGAACTCGTACGCGTTGATGTTCCGGTCGGCCACCAGCGCGGGCGTCGGGCCCAGCGTCCACAGCGCGAGCTGGTAGAACTTCGGCCCCAGGTGCGTGTACGCCACGCGTGAGCTGTCCGGCGCGAACGCGAGCGCCCAGACGAAGTCCTTGTTGTTGAGCAGCGGCCCGTCCTCGAGCCCCTTCACCTCGCCGGAGAGGTAGCCGCCAGGAGTCCCCGCCAGTCGCGAGGCCGTGTCCGGCGCGAGCCCGGGCGCATGGGCACACCCCACCGCCAGCGCCAGGACTCCGCCGAGGAGCAGCCGCGCGTGGCGCCTCATGAGCCCGAGCCTCCCGCCGCGGTCTCCGGGGGCAGTTCCTTCACGCCCCGGTTGTCCACCGACAGCAGGAAGAGCGGCTTGACGGCCTCGCGCTTGTCATCGAACGAGGTGCGGCCCGTGGCGCCCTCGAAGTTCTTCAGGTTCACCAGCGCCTCACGCAGCTCGCCGCGGCTGCGCGGCTTCTGCTTCTCGATGATCTGCCGCAGCATCAGCGCCGAGTCATAGCCGATGGCCTCCAGCAGGCCCGGCTCCTTGTCCGTGTCCTTGTAGGCGTCGCGGAAGGCGCTGACGAACTTGCGCGTGGCCGGCCGCTGCGAGTCGATGAAGAAGCCGTCCACGTACACCGAGCAGGTGACGAACTTGCCGCCGCGCTCCACGAGCTCCGGCAGCCCCGAGCGCCCCTTGGGGCTGCTCCACTGGTTGGTGCCCAGGAGCGTCACGGTCTTCAGGTCCTTCTTGCCCGTCGTCTTGCGGATGCGCTCCAGGTCGCGCGGGTCGCACGCGTTGGTGATGATGTCCTCCACCGCGAGCGCCGGGCCCACCAGGCTCACGCGCTTCCAGTCGTCCGGGATGAAGATGGCCTCGAAGTCCACCACCGGCTCCAGGCCGCTCTTCACCTTCTCGATGGCCTTGCGCCGCCGGAAGGCGTCCTGGTCCTGCGAGTTCACCTCGCGCACGCCCTCGATGTAGTCGAGCCGGTCTTCCAGGTAGTAGCGGCCCACCAGCTTCTTGGCCTCGGTGGTGAACGTCGTCTGGTCGTGCGCGTAGCTCTCCGCGCCGCGCACGGTGCCCCCGCGCTCCAGCACCTCGTCCCAGAAGCCGTTGGCCAGCTCCACGCCGTAGGGGATGTTCGGGTAGAGCACCGCGAAGCGCTTGAAGCCCCGCACGTTCGTCGCGTAGTCGGCGATGGCGCGCGCCTGCGCGGAGTTGGTCAGCATGTTGCGGAAGACATGGGGACCGATGTCGGTGATGCCCTCGGTGCGCGTCATCGTCACCAGCGGCACCTGCAGCTCCTCGGCCACCAGCGCCGCGCGCCGCGAGTCATCCGCCAGCAGCGGCCCCAGCATGGCGATGGCCCCTTCATCGAAGGCCAGCTGCTCCACCGCCTGCCCCGCCAGCGTCACCTCGCCCTGCGTGTCCTTGACGATGAGTTCGATGTCGCTGCCGGACAGCGCCAGCTGCACCCCACGCAGCACCGCCTCGCCGATGGG
Source organism: Hyalangium ruber (assembly GCF_034259325.1). NCBI lineage: Bacteria > Pseudomonadati > Myxococcota > Myxococcia > Myxococcales > Archangiaceae > Hyalangium > Hyalangium rubrum. The sequence goes on from NZ_JAXIVS010000002.1 coordinate 91,376, forward strand.
CTTGTAGCGCCCCGACATCGGCAGCAGCACGCCCACCGTCTTGGGCTGCACCTCCACGCGGCGCGTGGCGCGGGACAACAGCTCCTTGGCCTGCCCGGCGAAGGGGTGGTTGGGGGCCTCCTGGAGGAAGCGGTTGAGCGTCTCTTCCAGCCGCGTCCAGTCGCGCAGGTGGTAGTAGATGCGCGCCAGCTTGAAGGTGAGCACCGGCCAGGCGGGGTGGCGCGGGGACATGCCCTCCGCCACGCGGGCCACGTCCACGAAGGCCGCGCGGCCCTCCACCAGCTGCTCCACGCGGGCCACCGCCTCCGCCTGCTCCTGGGGCGTCTTCGCATCCCCCGCGAGCTGCACGGCGAGGGTGAGCGCCGGGCCGTACATGCCCGCGCCCTGCGCGGCGCGGCTGGCGTCCTCGAGCAGCTTCTCGCGCTCGGCGCCCTCGGCCCGCTCGGCGAGGCTGGACAGCGTCTGGTACGCATCCCGGTAGGCGCCCACCTCCAACGCGGACAGGGCCAGCTTACGCTTGGCGTCATCCGCCTGCGGGTAGAGCGGGTTCTCGAAGAGCAGCTCGTTGAAGCTCTTGCGCGCGTTGGCGTAGTCCTCGGACTCGAAGTAGAGGACGCCGGCGCGGTAGAGCGCCTCCTGGCCCGCGGTGGTGCCCGGGTACGTCTTGCGCACCGTGAGCAGCGCCTCGGCCGCCTGCTTCTTGTCCGGAGCCCGGGCCGCCGTCTCGACGGCCTGGGCGAGCGCCGCGTCCGCCGCCGCGTCCTTCTTGGCCTCCACGCGGGGCTTGGTCGGGAACGGCTCCTTGTCGGGGACCCCGTCGCCACCCCTCACGGGAGTGGTCGTCTTCGGGCAGGCGGTGAGCAGCAACGCCAGCGCCAGGAACAGGGACCGGCGCAAAGGGGAGAGAACTTCCATGGTGGGCGGGTGCATAGCAGCGTGGGTGCGCCTCCGTCGACAATCGAGCGGCCGGAAGATTCCGGGGAAGACGTCTCGGGGCCTGCAGTGTCCATGCCCTGGCTAAAGGCTCGGGACTTCAGGGGGGCCGGCCCGGGCCGTGGAGGAAAAGCCACGGCCCGTGGTGGCACGGAGCCGCGCTCGGCTCAGCTCGCCGCGACGGCCAGCGAGCGGCGCGGCTGGAGGGCCCGGCGCACCTTGGCCGCCAGCACGTCCGGGTTCACCGGGTAGGTGAGCACGTCGTCCGCCCCGGCATCGAGCCCCGCCTCCACCAGGCCCGGATCCTCCGGCGGCGCCAGCACGAAGATGGGCAGCTCGGCGGTGGTGGCCTCGCCTCGCAGCGAGACGGTGAGCGCGGCGCCCTGGCTGTCGGGAAGGTTCGCCGCCATCACCAGCGCATGGGCACCCTGCGCCAGCAGTTGCCGGGCCCGAGCGGCCGAGTCGGCCAGCAGCACCCGCACCCCATCCGCCAGGAAGCGCGCCTGCAGGGTGGCCGAGCGCGCCGGATCCGGCTCCGCCAGCACCACGGTGTTGGAGGCGCTGTCTCCCAGCACCAGCTCGGCCACCTCGGCGGCCAGAGCCTCCAGGGCGTTGGGAGGCACCCGGCCCTCCTCGCGCAGCTTCACGAGCGCGCGCGAGGCCGCGTCCGGCGTGGGCGAGTCCGTACCGAGCACCTCCATGAGGGCCGTGGCGGCCGTCAGCGCCAGCGTGCCTCGGCCCGCGTTGGCGGCCGGGGTGTTGTCCTCGGCGCAGACGCCCACGAGGGAGGCCAGCTCGCCGGCATCCCGACCGAGCACGGCGCGCACCGCCTCGCACGAGGGCCGGGCAAAACGCTCCTTGCCCTCCAGGCGCGCCGCGCACGCGGTGGCGTACGCCGCGGCCGAGGCCCGCTCCGCCTCCGCCCGCCCCGCTCCGAGGCGAATGGCCACGCGCCGGGCCAGCTTGGCCAATGCCGCGCCCTGCACGCCCGCGCCGCCCAGCGCCGCCAGGGCCGCGTCCAGCACCCGCGCGTGCAGCCGTGCCGCGCGTCCCAGCGGGCCCGCCTCGCCTCCGAGGGCCTCGGCCAACGAGGGCAGCACCCGCACCTCCATCGTCGGCGCCGCCGTCATCAGCCGGGCCACCAGGGCCGGCGTGTCCGTCATCGTGTCTCCCGCGATGAGGGCCACTTCGATTCCGCCCAGCGCCACCGCGCGCTCGGCCTCGGCGCTGGAGCTGCCCGCGGCCGCCACGCCCTGCCGCGAGAAGAGGCGCACGGCCGCGTCCCGCTGCTCGGCATCATCGGCCACCACCAGCAGCGTGCGGGCCAGGGAGCGCGGCGGCGCGCGCGTGGGCATCGGCGCCGGAGCGGGCGCCTGGGGCGCGGGCTGCGCCACGGGCTGCGGCGCGGGCTGCGGCACGAGTTGCGTGGCCGTCTGCGGCTCGGCTTGCGAATGGGAGGCGGTGAAGGCCTCCTCATCGAGGACGCGCTCGCGCGTGCGGGTGTGCTTGTCGGCGAACGGAGTAACCCCTTGCTGCACCTCCGAGGGGCTCACCTTCATCAGATTGTTCCACTCGGGCCCCACGGGGGCTTCCTCGCCCCGGTAGAAGCGACCGATGGTGCGGCGGATGGCCCCCTCGCTGGCGAGGATGCCGCGCACCGCGTAGCCCGTGCGGAACTGGAGCTCGTCCAACCGCTCCAGGTTCTGCGGCTCGCGCATGGCGCAGATGAGCTCCTTGCCCTGCAGCGTGAGGGGCACGGCCTCGAAGCGCTCGGCGTGCTCCAGCGGCAGCAGCGACAGCAGCGGCGTGGGCACCGGCAGGGTACGCAGCTGGTGCTCGGCGATGAACGGCAGGCCGAGCTGCTCGCTGATGGCGGACACCACGTCCTCGTCCGAGACGATGCCCTCGGCCACGAGCCGCTCGCCGAGCTTGCCGCCCTCGCGCCGCTGGCGCTCGAGCATGCCCAGCAGCTGCGCCTCTGAAATCTTCCCCGCCAACAGCAGCAGCTCTCCCAGCCGGCGGCGCACCGAGGGACGCGGGCGCAGCGCGGCGAGCTGGGCGATCTGCGACGACGCGCTGCTGGAGCGCGGCGGGAGCACCGAGTGCGTGACGCCCGTGTTGACGCGGGTCGGCAGCGCGGGATGGGTGCCGGCCGAGTTGGAGCGGGTCGGCAGGGAGATGCGGCGGGAGACCTCCACGGCGGGCTGCTGCGGGAGCGGCACCGGCGTGAGGCGTCGGCCTGGCTCCACGCCCGTCGCCATGTTCAGCGACGAGGACACGGCGGGGCGCTGGAGCTCCGGGCGTGTGTTGGTGCGGATGGCGACCGTCTTCGTCCCCACCACCGCCGAAGCGGCGACATGCTCCCGGGTTCCGCTCATCTGCGGAGGCGTCTGCATCTGCGGCACGGGCCGTGGCAGCTCCGTCCGGGTGGGGGAGCGCATGGGCAGGGCGTGACTCCCGGCCGGCGGAGAGGCGCCCTCGGCGCCCAGGCGGATCTCCTCGCCCCGGGACTCCACCGGCGCCCCGCCCTCCAGCGAAGAGCCTCGCTCCGGAAAGCAGCGCGCGAAGAGCCGGGCCACGTCCTGCGGGCCCACGCGCAGGCGGTGGTCGAAGAGGAAGTTCTGCAGCGCGTCGGACACGTCGCGCGCGCGCTGGAAGCGGGCCACCGGGTCGGGCGCCAGGGCCCGGGCGACGATGCTCCACAGGGGCGCGGGCACGCCCGGCACGGGCACCACCGTCTTCACATCGAAGGTGGAGATGCTGCGAAGGATCTGGAAATAGTCCGGCCCGCTGAAGAGCTGCTGGCCCGAGAGCAGCTCATAGAGGAGCAGGCCCAGCAGGAAGAGGTCCGCGCGCTGATCCACCGCGCCACCGCGCACCTGCTCGGGGGCGAGGTAGCCCACCTTGCCCTTCACCACGCCCACCTGGGTGCCGCTCTGGACGTTGGCGGCCTTGGCGATGCCGAAGTCGGCGAGCTTCACCTCGCCGGAGACAGCGACCATCACGTTGGAGGGGTTGATGTCGCGGTGGATGATGTTGAGCGGCCGGCCGGCCGAATCGAGCTTCTCGTGGGCGTAGGCGAGGCCCTCGGCCACCTGCTGGACGATGAAGCACACCTCGCGCAGGCCCATGGGCACCTGCTGGGCGGCGGCGGCCCGCTGGAGGGCGCGGAGGTTCTCTCCGTCCACGAACTCCATCACCATGTAGTACTGGCCGCGCGAGCAGCCGAGATCGAACACCTGGACGACGTTGGCGTGCTGCAGCGAGACGGTGAGCTTGGCCTCGCGAAGGAACAGCTCGACGAACTCCTGGTCCTGCACGAGCGAGGGCAGGATGCGCTTGACGGCGACAGGCTTCTCGAAGCCCTCGGCTCCGACAACCTTCGCCAGAAAAACTTCCGCCATGCCGCCCGCGGCCAGCTTGCGGACGAGTCGGTACGTGGCCACGTGAACTCCCCCAACCCGCTGTGGTGGGGGCCTTGATGTGCATGGCCGCGCCGGAAGGTGAGTGCCCCCAGGCGTCGATCTCTTGGAACGTCGAGTCGCTGGCACTCGGGGCCGGACAGTCCGCCGGGAAGCGTCGGAGGCTGAGCAAGCACACGCCCACCGCACAGGTAGGCGTCTCTACACCGAGGTATTCACGGCGCGGCGTTAGCCGAACAGCTCCTTCACCTTGTCGAAGAAGCTCTTGGACTGCGGATGCGACTCCTCGCCCGACAGCTCCGCGAACTTCTCCAGCAGCTCGCGCTGCTTGCCGGTCAGCTCCGTGGGCGTCTCGAGAATCACGCGCACGTGCTGATCCCCGCGCTGCTGGCTGTGCAGGTGCGGCACGCCCTTGCCCTTGAGCCGGAACACCTTGCCCGACTGCGTGCCCGCCGGGATGGTCATCTTCACCTTCCCATCCAACGTCGGCACGTCGATCTTCGCCCCCAGCGCCGCCTGGGTGAACGAGATGGGCACCTCGCAGAACACCTCGTAGTCCTCGCGCTGGAACAGCGGGTGCTCGCGGACGATGACCGTCACGTACAAGTCACCCGCCGGCCCACCCCGGTCCCCGGGCTCGCCCATGCCCGACAGGCGCACCCGCGTGCCGTTGTCCACGCCGGCCGGGATGTTCACCTCGATGACTTCCTCGGAGGGCGTCTTGCCCGAGCCGCGGCACTTCGAGCACGGATCCGGAATCACCGCTCCCGTGCCATTGCAGTCACTGCACGTGCGCGACACCGCGAAGAAGCCCTGGGTGAAGCGCACCTCGCCCACCCCGCCGCAGGTGCTGCAAGGCTTGGGCGCCGTGCCGCTCTTGCTGCCCGAGCCGCTGCACGTCTCGCACTTCTTCGGACGCGGAATCGGAACCTTCGGACGGCAGCCGAACGCCGCCTCCTCGAAGGAGATCTCCAGGTTGTAGCGAAGGTCCGCGCCCCGCCCCGGCCCGCCGCGCCCACGCCCCCGCGCCCCGCCGAAGATTTCGCCGAACAGGTCGCCGAAGATGTCGTTGATGTTGACGCCCTGGAAGCCGCCAAACCCCTCGAAGCCTGGCCCGCCCCCCGCCGCGGCATGGCCGAAGCGGTCATAGCGGGCCCGACGCTCCGGATCGCTCAGGACTTCATACGCCTCGGAGGCCTCCTTGAACTTCTCCTCGGCCTCCTGGTTCCCCGGATTGCGGTCCGGGTGGTACTGCAACGCCACCTTGCGGAAGGCGCTCTTGAGCTCCTGCGGGTTGACATTCTTCTGGACGCCGAGAACCTCGTAGTAGTCGCGCTTCTGTCCCGCCGCCGCTGGCATTGCGTCAAACCCCTGGATTTATTGGCCTTTTCAGCCCGCGTAAAAACCTGATCCACTATAACGCAGGCTTCGCGGCCAGCAATCCAGGGGTGTCGCGCGAGCGCTCGCCCGGTGTTGGCGCTACACCGTCCAAACGCGGTTGACCGTCAGCTCCATCCGGGCAAGTCGCCGCTTGAGTGCCGCGTCGACCGGTCCAATGGCGGACCACTTCGGCACCACGAAGTGCAGCTCCGCGTTGTAGAGCTTGGCGGCGCTGGCCAGCAGGCTCCACCGGTTCTCCGCGGTCGGGTCCTCCACCATCTCCGGGGTGACGATCTCCAGGATGATGGGGGTACGGGCCGAATCCGTCTGCCGGCATGTAAAATCCGGTCGATGATCTTCAATCGTTCCGGAAAGTACCGGCGGCGGCATGAAGCCCGGCAGCCGGGCCTTGATGTCGCTGTATCCGATCGTCCGGAAGTACTCAGCCATGAGCCACAGGAGCCGCCGGCGCTCCTCGTCCTCCACGACCGGCTCACAGCCTGGACTGAACAGCGCCTCTTTTTGGTTCGTATCGTTGATGTCCATGGCTTTCGGAAAGCTGTCGTTCCATGTCGGAGACAGCAACGAACGGGCCAGCATGCGCAGGCTGCCGGGCCGCGAAGCAGGCAAGGGAGCTTGCTCCGCGCCCTGAAGCGCCTTGGCCGTACCCTTCCGGGGTGAGAGAGTCCGCGCCGCCGTGGCCCCCCGTCCCTCTCCGCACATCTACCGCCGCCTGATGGGCTACCTGCGCCCCTACCGGGGACTGCTCGTGGCGGGCCTGAGCGCCTCGCTTCTGGCGGCGGCGGCCACCTCCGCGTACGCGTGGGTGGTAGGGCCGCTCCTGCGCGCGGTACTCACCGGCGAGGCGATCACGCTGGCGGGCACGAGCCTGCCTCCGGACGAGATGCTGCGCCGGCTGCCCCTGCTCGTGGTGGCCATCGCGGCGGTGAAGGCCACCGCCCAGTTCCTCCAGGGCGGGTGGATGCAGCGGCTGGGCCAGCGGGTGATGGCGGATCTGCGCGGCTTCCTCTACGCCCGCCTGCTCTCCCAGCCCCCCGCCTTCTTCGAGCGCCGGCACTCGGGCGAGCTGCTCAGCCGCTTCACCGCGGACGTGCCGCTGGTGGAGTTCTCCGTGACGCAGGCGCTCTCCTCTTATGTGAAGGACGGGCTGCAAATCCTCGCGCTGCTCGTCACCTGCGCCCTCATCGACGTGAAGCTGTTCCTGCTCACCTTCGTGGTGATGCCGGCCACGGTGTTCCCGGTGACGCGCTTCGCCCGCTCGCTGAAGAAGACCGCCACCCGCTCCCAGGCGAGCCTCGGCGCCCTGAGTGCCCTCACCGCCGAGCAATTGCAGAACCTGCCGGTAGTGCAGGCCTATGGCGGGGTGCCCCGGGCGCTGGCCACCTATGACGCGGAGGCCGAGCGCTACCTCCATGTCATGCGCCGCTCGCTCTTCCTGCGCGGCGCCTTCAGCCCCACGGTGGAGATGCTGGGCATTGTCGGCGTGGCGCTGGTGGTGATGTGGGGTGCGCGCGCCGTGGCGGCCGAGCCCGCGCTCGCTGGACGCCTGCTCTCCTTCATCGCCGCGGCGCTCCTGCTCTACCAGCCGGTGAAGTCGCTGAGCGGCACGCTCTCCCAGGTGCTCACCGGCCTGGTGGCGGCCGAGCGCCTCTTCGCGCTGGCCGACGAGCCGGCGCCGCCCGACGAAGGCCGCCCGGCCTCTCCACTGGGCCAGGCCCTGGTGCTGGAAGAGGTGCGCGCCACCTACCCGGACGGCCGCGAAGCCCTGCGCGGGGTGAGCCTCACCGTGCCGGCGGGCGCGCGCGTGGCGCTGGTGGGCGCCTCGGGTGCGGGAAAGACGACGCTCTTCTCGGTGCTGCTGGGCTTCCTGCCCACCAGCGGCGGCACGGTGCGCTGGGATGGGGCGCCGCTGCCGGAGCTCAAGCCCTCGAGCGTGCGCGCGCAGATGGCGTGGGTGCCCCAGGAGCCCGTGCTCTTCTCCGGCACGGTGCGCCACAACCTGCTGCTGGGCCGCCCGGAGGCGAGCGAGGCGGAGCTGTGGGAGGCGCTCGCCCTGGCCCACGCCGACGACTTCGTGCGCGCGCTGCCCGGCGGCCTCGAGGAGCCGGTGGGCGAGCGCGGCTCCCGGCTCTCGGGTGGACAGCGGCAGCGGCTGGCCCTGGCGCGCGCCTTCCTGCGCCGCCCCTCGCTGCTGCTCTTGGACGAGCCCACCAGCGCCCTGGATGCGGCCAGCGAGGCCGCCGTGGGCGCGGGGCTGACCGAGCTGATGAAGGGCCGCACGGTGCTCGTCATCGCCCACCGCCTGTCCACGGTGCGCGACGCGGACCTCATCGTGGTGATGGACGCCGGGCGGGTGGTGGAGTCCGGCACCCACGCCGAGCTGGTGGCGCGAGCGGGACGCTACGCGCAGCTCCTGGGCGAAGGCGCCGTCGCCGCCTGAAGCACACGCCTCGGCTTCCGGCCTTGATCCCGCCGCGCGGCTTTGCCAGCGTCCCCGGGGGATGACCCGCGAGCCCTCGCCGCTCAACCTCAACACCCTGCTGCTGGTGCCCGCGCTGGCGCTGGCGGGGCTGGCCTGCTGGGCTGTCGCGGCGCGTCAGGCTTCCGCGGCCCTGGCGGCCACCTTCACGCTGTTGCTGGTGCCCGTCGTCTTCCGGTTGATGACGCGCACCTGGTACCGCGGGCTGGTGGTGCGCGGGCTGGGCCTGTTCGTGCTCGGCTTCCACGTGCCCATGTTCATCTTCGGACTCTGCGCCGGAGCGAGGATCGGCTGCGAAGCCGGCAAGTGCTCGGGACTGGTCATCCTCGGCGCGCTGCTGGCCCCCATCGTCGGGCTGTTGTTCACCGTTGTGTATTGGCTGGTCGGTCGGCCTCCAGCCTGAGTTCCCGGTTATTACCCCCGTACCTAATTTCCGGGGAAATGCTCGTTACCGCCAGACCGAGCCTTGCCCCGGGAGTGTGCGCGGCCGCCGCCGCTCCCCTGACCATTCTCCTGTCCTTCGGACTGTTGGGGGCCTGGGCCTCGGAGAGCGAGGTGCTCTCCCGGTTGATGGGCTCCTCGGGGGCGTTCGGCTCCCTGGTCGTCATCTCCGGGCTGGTGGAGATGGCCTTCCTCACGGTGATGCTGTGCCACATCGGCACGGGGCGCGAGGTGCCGCTGGCGGTGCTGCTGGGGGTGGCCACCCTGCCCTGGACGGTGGGGCTGCTGGGCACCGAGGTACACGTGGGCCGGGTGGTGGCGGCGCTGGGGGAGTTGGAGGCCTCGGACGCGCGCAACACGCTGGCGCTGGGCGTGGGAGAGGCCATGGCCTCGCGGGTGCTCGGCGCGTGGGTGAGCGCGGCGCTGCTGGTGGGGTTGAGCCTGGGGCTGGCGCTGAACCGGGCCGGGGGCGAGCCTCCCCTGGTGGGCTCACCGCGCGGCCACTTCACGAAGATGATGTTCGGCGTCGTCGCGGCCCTGGCGCTGGCGGCCATCGCCCTGGTGGGAGCGATGGAGGCCTATCAACTCTTCGGGTTGCTCACGCGCCTCGCCCAGGTACCGCTCGCCGAGCGCACGGACCTGCTCGCCCAGGCCGTGGACGAGGTGGCGCGCCTGCGGCCGATGCGCTGGGGATGCATGGCGGTGCTGGGAACCCTGGCCGTGGCCTCCCTGGCCTGGAAGGCCCGCCGCACGGTCCGAAGCGAGGGCGGATGGGTGGAGAACGGCATCCTCCTGGCCTCCGTCGCCGCGCTGCTCGTGTTGGACGGCCACCCGCTGCGCTCGGCCACCGAGCGGGCCCATGCGCTGGGCCTCGGCCCGGTCTCGCTGCCCACGGGCTTCGAGGCGCTCCGGACGACCCAGGCCTATGCGCCCCAGCCGCTCGCGGTGCTCGCCACCCCCGAAGGCCTCGCGCACGCCGGGGGTGAGCGCCTCTCCTGGAACACGCCCACGCAAGCACTCGCCGCGACCCTCTCTTCCGGCCTCCAGGCTCCCGCGCAGGCGGGGCCAGGACACACCGGCCTCACCCCGGAGCCCATGCTGCCGCTGCTGGCGGATGCGCGGCTCTCGGGCACCGCCATTCAACGCCTCCTCGAGGCGAGTACTCGCGCCGGCGCGCGCTCGGTGGAGCTGGTCGGTCAACAGCCCCACACCGCCAGCCCCGCGACGCTGGAGCGCTTCCAGGCCCACTTCCCCTTCTTCTCCCTGCTCGCGGCGCGGCCGGGCACGCTGCGGCTGCTGCTGCCCTCGGCCCTCTCCGGCTCGGCGAGCCTCTCCTGGCGCGCCCGGTTCGTGGACGGCACCCGGCTGCAGTTGTCCCCGGCGGAGGGCGGCGGTGCCCTCACCCTCTCCCTCAACGCCTCGCCGGCGGACGTGCCGGAGGTCCTCGCCGGCACCCTCGTGGGGCTGGAGGTGTCCGGAGACGTCTCGCTCAAGCAGCTGGGCGCGGCGGCCGATGTGCTCGCCCTGGCCGGGGCCTCTCCCGTGGTGATGCTCGATGCGGGAGCCTCGGGCGGCCCACTTCAGTCGCGGTGAGGGTCCGCGCTCAGGTCAGCCAGACGAGCAGCGCGATGCCCGCGACGAGCCCCACCAGGAGCACCGCGATCATCATCAGGCCCTCGAACTTCGAGCTCTCCGGAGCTTCCGGCGGCACCGGAACAATCGTGGGAAGCGGTGTCGCGGTGGTCGGCGGCTCGACCACCGGCTCGGGAGCAGGCTCGGAGGCGACCCCGAGGGAGGAATCCCGCATCTCGAGCCCCTCGCGCGCCAGCGCCAGCACCCGCTTGATGTGGAGGATGTACCGGTCCTCCCCATCGTACGTCGCCAGCGCCACCGCCCCCCGCACGAGCCGCACGGGCATGAGCTGGGAGTCGGTATGGACGATGGCCGCGGCGGTGGGGGCCTTCGCGCCGCCCTCGTTCTCCAGGCGGCCCGTCTTCAGGCCCTCGCCGCTGGTCCACACATAATGGTCGTCCAGCAGCGTCAGCTCCTGGCGCTGCACGCGGCCCTCGAGGTCCACGAGCGACAGCAGCTCCGCCCCCTGCGGGCTCATGTGCCAGACGGAGCGCTGCCCGTTGTCCCCGGGAGGCCCCTCCACCGCGCGCACCTGGGAGAGCGCCTGTATGGCGGCCTTCAGCTTCTCTGGCGAGGGGTTGTTCATCCAGCCCCCGAGCGTAGCAGGCTGCCCGGCGAGGGTGGGACCTGGAAGGGCCCGGCCTTAATGTTCAGGGGTGGATTCCCCTCACAGCCTCCGTGCGTCCCCTCGCTCGGCTGGCTAGCGTTCGCTCCCATGAGCCGCTCCCGAGACAAAGGCATCGACTTCGTCCACCACTTCGAGGGCGCCCCCACGCTCGACGCGCTGCTGGAGCTGCTCGGCAGCCCGTACGACACCGCGGGGGTGCTCGTGCGCATGCGCGAGGCCCACACCGAGGGCGAGTCCTACAACGAAGTCATTCCCACCCTCTTCGAGGAAGAGCCCCGCTTCCCCTCGCCGGAGGTGGCCCGCAAGCTCTTCCAGAACCTGCTGGGGCTCTGGGACCTGGTGGAGGAAGGCAAGTCGGTGCGCCTGGAGGACGGCCCCCGGCCGCCCCGGCCCAAGAAGGTGAAGGCCCCGCCGCCCGCGCCCTTCGCTCCGGGCGAGCCGAGCACCGAATTCACCGAGGCCGCCTGGCGTTACCTGGAAGACGACGAGAAGGAGCGTACCCGGCGCCTGCACGCCTTCGACAACCGACAGGACGCCCTGCTGGGTGCCCTTGACGCCGCGGGGCTCACGGACGAAGGATATGCGGTAGCCCGCTACCTCCTCTTCGAACTGCACGCCATGTTGGAGCTGGGTTGGCCGGCGGGGCTGTCCAGTGTGGACCCCACGGTCCTCGAGAGGGAAGGCACGGAGGCTCCGCCAGTGCCCCAGGCCCTCACCGCGTACGCGGAGGAAGCGCTGTTCGAGGCGGAGCAGGACGAGGAGCACCCCCTCTCTGCGGAGGAGCTCGCGCGGGTGCGCACCCTGGTGCAACGCGGGCTGGCGGCGCTGTGGCGCGGCCGGAAGGGAAGTTGAAGGAATGGCAAGAGACAAGGACGACAACGAGGGCGGCGGCTTCAGCGGCAAGCGCAACAAGAGCTGGCGGGAAATCGACGCCATGCGCGGCAAGAGCAAGAGCCACTCGCGGCAGGATGACCCGGCGCAGCAGCGCATCGAGCGCAGCGCCTCGTATCAGAAGTACAAAGCAGCCGCCGACGCGCTCTTCACCGGCGGCGAGCTGCCCCAGGGGCTGGCCGAGAAGTTCGACCCCGAGGGCAAGCGCAAGACGCAGAAGCAGGCCCTGCAGAAGCTGCAGCAGGCCGAGAGCCGGCAGGAATGGGTACAGGGCGTCATCGACTACCTGGACAAGTACCCGGAGCTGCCCGAGGACGCGTACTTCCTGGACAGCCTGCTGGACCACCCGCGAGAGCGCATCGCCGACAAGGCGCTCGCGAAGCTGGAGGTCATGCAGGCCGAGGGCAAGCTGAAGACGAAGGTGCCCAAGAGCCTGGATGAGCGGCTCAAGTCCATCCAGCTCACCAGCATGGACCCGGAGATGCAGGGCCGTGCCAAGGCCCTGCGCGAGAAGCTCAAGGCCTAGCGGTTGATGACGAAGCCGCAGGCGGAGTCGAGCACCACCTTGGCACCCGCGAGCGCCTTCACCAGCCGCTCATAGTGGGTGCGCTCCGCCTCCAGCTGGGCCTCCACCGCCTTGGCGGCGAGCCCCTGGTGCTCCAGCGACAGGCGCATGCGCTCCAGCGCCGCGTCGCGCTCGGCCTCGAGGGCCTTCTTCGCCCGGGCCGCGAGCTTGCCCAGCTCCGCCTCGGCGGCCTTCTGGCCCACCGGCACCGCCGCGTCCACGAAGGCGCCGACGTTCGGGAAGGCGCGCGACACCTCGTCTCCCTTGAGCGCGCGCCCCTCCACGGCCAGCGCCGGCAGCAGGCTCGCGTCCGCCTTGGGCCCGCCCTGCCCCTCCGCCACCGCCACGTGCAGCAGCGTGCGCTCCAGGAAGCGCGCCAGCTGACGGCTGGGCACGCGCGCCCCGGGTGAGGTGTCCTCCGGCTCGGGGAGTTGCACGTGGTAGAGCAGCTCCAGCCCGCGCGCCTTCAGCGTCCCGCGCTTCTCGATGTAGCGGAAGCCGCTGCGCCCGTACGGCCCGTCGCGCAGGAAGCCGAACAGCGCCTCCACCAGCGAGTGCCCGGTGGCGAAGTACTCCAGCTCCTCGGCCTCCACCGCCGTGTCGCGCCAGAAGGTGCCCAAGAGCGTCCGGTCCTCCATCACGTCCAGGCCCGGCAGCCCCTCCACGTTGAGCGCGTGGCCGAAGTGGAAGGCGCACTGGAAGGCCTCCACCTCCTCGTCCGTGTCCACCCGGATGCCCACCCGCTTCGCCAGCTCGGTGACGGTCTCCTCCAGCCGCTCGTCGAGGTCTCTCGCCACGCTCCAGAGGCCATCCTCCAGCGGCTGCGCCTCCTCTTCCTCCTCGTCCGCCTCGATGCCCATGCGGGCCTGGGCGCGCTCCACCAGCCGCTCCACCGCCGGCTTGTCGAAGGAGCGCAAGTCCAACAGCGGATCATACGCGCGCTTCACCTGCGCCCGCGCCGTCTCCACCCGCGTCTTCAGCTCGGAGGCGTACGTCATGCGCGCCTCGCGCGGCAGCAGCGCCAGCTCCGCCAGCCGGTCCTCCACCTCCTCCAGCACCGCGTCCAGGCCGCCCACCGTCTCGCCGAACACGCCCACCGCGTCCGCCAGCAGCATCAGCACGTCCGCCGCCAGCGTGCCCGCCGGGTCGAACACGTGGATCTCCACCGGCTTCGTCTGGCCGATGCGGTCCAGGCGGCCGATGCGCTGCTCCACCGTGGCGGGGCTCCACGGCAGGTCGTAATGCACCAGGTGGTGGGCGAACTGGAAGTTGCGGCCCTCGCCGCCCACCTCGGTGCAGATCAGCACCCGTGGGCCTTCGGGGTCGCGGAAGCGCGCCACCTGTCTGTCCCGCTCCACCAGCGGCAGGTCACCGTGGTAGCCGAGCGCCTCGACACCCTCGCGCCCCAGCTCCGCCTGGAGCGCCTCCAGCGTGTCGCGGCTCTCGGTGAACACCAGCACCTTGGCCCCGGGCTCCGAGGCCCAGATGCCGCGCAGCACGCCCAGGAAGGCGAGGAACTTCGCGTCGCGCGCGGGCAGCTTGAGCTCCAGCCCCTTCAGCGTCGGGTTGGCTTTCACCGCGCCGGTGAACGCTGCGGGGCTCGACTCCAGCCGGCGCATCACGTTGGCCAGCGGCGCGCCGCGCAAGCTGGAGCCCGCCAGCGCCGCCAGCGCCGCATCGCGCGTCTTCAGCTCCTCGGCCGAGAGCTGCACGGGGTGACGGTGCAGGCGCCGCGTGGAGAAGCCGCCCACCACCGCGCGCCGGTTGCGCACCAGCCGATCCGACAGGCTGTAGGTCTCCGCCAGGTGCGCGAGCAGCGCGTCCCGGTCCTTCAGCGACTGGAGCTTCGCATCCCCCGGGAAGCGCTTGGCCAACGCCTTCACCGAGGCGGCCGAGGCGTTGCCCTCCAAGAGCGCGCGCACCGCGTTGGACAGCTCCTCCTGCCGCGCAAGCCGCTCCTCGAAGCCCTTCACCGTGGGCGCGCTCGCCGCGTCGATCAGCGTGAGCAGCCCATGGTACTCGGCGGGGTCCAGCTGCATGGGCGTGGCGGTGAGCAGCAGCAGGCCCCAGCTGTTGCCCGCGAGCCCCTCGGCCGCCTCGAAGGCCTTCTCACCCTTGAGGTGGTGCGCCTCGTCGATGATGACCAGGTCCCAGAACGCGTCCTCCTCGGCCACCGCCTGGCGGTGCTCCTCGGTGCGCGAGAGCAGCTCCAGGCTCGTGACCACCAGCGGGAAGCGCTCCCACGGGGACACGTCGGGCTGCTCCTTGAGCGACTGCGCGTAGCGGTCCGAGTCCATCAGCGTGAAGAGCTGGTTGAACTTGTGGAACAGCTCCACCAGCCACTGCACCGTGAGGTGGCTCGGCGCCACCACCAGCACCCGGCGCGCCAGGCCCGAGAGCCGCAGGGCGCTGAACACCATGCCCGCCTCAATCGTCTTGCCCAGGCCCACCTCGTCGGCGAGCACGAAGCGCGGGCGGCGCGCCGAGAGCACGCGCTGCACCACGCCCACCTGGTGCGGCTTCACCATCACCCGGCTGGCCAGCAGCGCCCCCAGCGCGTCACAGCGCCGCTCGTCATCCAGCACCAGCGCCTGCTTGCGCAGCACGAAGGCCCGCGCGTCTCCCACGCGGCCCTCGCGCAGCGTGGCGAGCAGATCCGAGCGCGGCGGCAGCGCGCGCACCTCGGACTCCGGCATCTCGTCCTCTTCCCCCGTGTCCTCGTAGCGGATGACGTAGCGCCGCAGGCCCCGGGCCCCGGGCTCCTCGCGCACCACCCGGGCGTGCCGGCCCTTCACGGTGAGGATGGGCTCTCCGGCCGGCAGCGCGTAGGACACCAGCGCACCGCCCTTGGTGGACACGAGCACCGGCGCGTCCTCCCGGGCCGGGAAGAAGACGATCGCCTTGGCGCCCTCCTCTTCCAGCGCGGCGAGGTGTCCCACGCCCCACTCGGGCTGCGGGAGATAGCGAACCTTGATACCTGCGACGAGGGACATAAGAGCGATCAGGGGTGAAAAGGGGGGTCCGCCTCTTAACCTCGCATTCGCCCGAAGGCCATTGATTGGCGGGGCAAGTCTCATGGCCTCCAACCTGATGAGTCACCCGACGGGCCCTGGCGTGATCGCCCACCTTCCCGAAAGGCGATCACCGCGCCTGCCTCCCAGACGGCCTTCCACGGGCTTTTGAATCCGCTTTCTCTTCAATCCAGCGGCCAAAGCCGTGATCGCCTGCCTGATTCCTGAATCAAACCCGGGAAGAGACGGAAAGCAGGTTCCCGTCAAGCCAAATCCACTCCAAGTGAGGGTCTCAGGATTCGACGTAAGTCCTTCTTTTCTCGAAGGAGCGGAACCCATCAGGTCGCATAAGACAGTTCGCATTCAATGGGTCGGGGTATATTTCTTATTTATTGAAGAGTTCTTCCCAAAGCGGATATTCTCTATGTGGCTCGAAATTGTCTCTTCCAGGGAAACCCGGAAATGACGATTCTCTGGTACTCTTCGAAAGTAGCAAGGGCACCCAGAGGCCAGGGAGCGGCTCCGCTCCCTGAACCACCAGCAAGGAGGGGCCACCATGAGAGGGA
Source organism: Hyalangium ruber (assembly GCF_034259325.1). Classification (NCBI taxonomy): domain Bacteria; kingdom Pseudomonadati; phylum Myxococcota; class Myxococcia; order Myxococcales; family Archangiaceae; genus Hyalangium; species Hyalangium rubrum. The sequence goes on from NZ_JAXIVS010000002.1 coordinate 107,345, forward strand.
CGACTGCACCAGTGGCGATGAAGTGCGACACCACCCCGTGGGTTGGGTCGCGGGGGATGGTGCTGCTCGCCGTGCTCACGAGCGTCATGCTCGCGTGCGGCGGACAGGAGGCGTCTGAGCTCTCAGGGCAATCGAGCCAGGAAGAGGTCGCGGCATTGGAGGCGGACCCAATCGAGTCCTCCGGCCACGACGACGATGATGACGACGACGACGACGACGACGATGATGACGACGATCATCCGTCCCAGTCGGTGGGCGTGGCGCTGGACATCGAGGATGGGGTGGGCACGGACCTGCGCGTGCGCGCCGGGCAGACCATCCACATCAACCAGATCGACATCCGCGCCAGCGTGGCGGCCTCGCACGACGAGGGCATCAACGGGCTGCGCCACACGGGCGACTTCGCCAGCCTGGGCTGGGGCGGCGTGGAGCTGGCGGAGCAGGAGTTCGAGCTGATGGGCGGGCCCGAGGGCTTCAAGCGCCGCCGCTTCTACCGCGACGCGGCCTGGATGGACGCCTCCAGCCACTTCACCATCGAGCAGATCGACTCCCGCGGCCGGACCATCGGCTCCTCCATCCGCCTGGAGGCGGGCACCAGCAAGAAGCGCAAGGACAATGACGACTTCTTCGTGCGCCGCTTCCGCGCCATCCAGTGGACGTACGACTGCCCCACCCTCGAGAGCTGCGCGGGCGCCAGCAACTTCCTGGAGGAGGCGCTGGTGGAGCTGCGCCACGCCCGGACCCCAGGTAAGCGCAAGACCCTCACCCTGCGTCCGAATACCACCGCGCTGCGGGTGCGCTGGTCCCTGCGTCCCAGCGCTCCCTACACCATCTCCGTCCAGCAGGAGGCCAACCCCACCTACGCCTACGGCTTCTCCATTGATGTGACTCCCCGCACCCCGACCCGCCCGGACGGTACTTATGCACCCGGAACGGCCGTTTCCTTCCAGCTCACCCTGCGGGATGGCGCGGGCAACCGTCTGCACCCACAGGGTTCCCTTCCCACGTATAATGAGGTGATCTTCGGTTCCAACGAGCCGGGCATCCAGTACTACCGGGCGTTCTTCGAGGCGACAGCGACGTACTACCGCAGGAAGCACCGCGAGCGCATGTTGATGACGCAGATCATCGGGCCGGCACAGCGTATCCAGCCCATCCGGAGCATCGTCGACCTGGAGGCCTTCATGGGCCCCAACGACGTGCAGACGGTGGGTCTGCCCGAGCGCGATGGCGTCTTCTCCCAGTCGCAGACCTTCCCTCCCGGAAACGACCTGTTCGTGGGCGCGTTCGACCCCACGCACGCGGGCTGGTTCGCCCCGGTGAGCGACACGGTGACGTATGACTTGCCCGCCAACGCCGAGCCCGGCACCTACCTGGTGACGGTGAAGGGCCGCCGCGTGTACCTGGGCGAGGACGTGCCCTTCTCGCGCACCATCGAGATCCAGGTCGGCACCCGGACGCGCACCACCGCGCCGGTGACGACGGGCCCCTGCAACAGCTGCCACAGCCAGGGCGGCGAGCTGGGCAACGTGCTGCACGGCAACGACAACCGCGCCGCATGCGCCGGCTGCCACGCGCCCCTGGGCTTCGAGCTCGAGGGCCCCGTCTTCGTGCGCGTCCACTTCATCCACTCGCGCTCGGAGCGCTTCGGCGAGTCCACCGCGAAGTGCTCCACCTGCCACACCACCAAGCAGAGCACGCAGCGGGTCAGCAAGGCCGCGTGCTTCTCCTGCCACCAGGGCTTCTCCTCTCGGAAGAGCCAGCAGATCCACGATGAGCTCGAGAGCATCTACGTGGGCGGTGGGCGCGAGTCGTTCCAGCAGTGCACCACCAGTTGTCACAACACCACCCACCCGAAGAGCGGCTTCTAGCCGCGCTTCATTTGACGGAGGTCCTCCATGGCACATGTGAAGATGCAGACGGCTCGAACCACTCAGCAGGAGCCGGGCCCCGCCGCGGAGGACCTCATGAAGCAGCTTGCGGGTGTCACCCCCAAGCTGGTGATGATGTTCGCCTCGCGCAATCGGGACCACAACGCGCTCAACCGTGCCATCCGCGAGCGGCTTCCTCAGGGCTGCCGCTTCGTGGGCGCCACCTCGGGCGGCGAGATGGACAACGAGGGCATCTACTACGGCAGCGTGGTGCTGGCCGCCATCTACGGTGACTTCGACGTGGGCCTCGGCATCGGCACCGGCCTGTCGGCCAACGCGGTGGGCGCCGGCGGCATGGCCATCAAGAAGGCCTGCGACGAGCTGGGCGTGCGTCAGCCGGACCTCGACCCGCGCAAGTACGTGGGCCTCGTCATCGACGACGGCTTCCGCTTCAAGAAGGAGGAGCTGCTCCTCGGCATCCTCGAGAAGAACCAGACGCTGGTGCTCGTCGGCGGCGGCGCCAGCGACGACAACCAGGATCCGTCCAAGCAGAGCGCGCTGATCCACATCGACGGCGAGGTGGTGACCGACGCGGTGCTGGTGGCGCTCTTCCGCACCAACGCCCCGTGGGCCGCGCTGCGCACGCACTGGTATCTGCCCACCGGGGACCGGATGACGATCACCAAGGTGGATGAGACGCACACCCGCGCGCTGGAGCTCGACGGCAAGCCGGCGGCCCTGCGCTACGCGGAGCTGCTCGGGGTGGAGCCGACCGAGCTGGAGTTCGGCAAGCCGCAGGGCTTCGCGGTGCGCCCCACCGCCCTGCGCGTGGGCCGCGAGTACTTCATGCGCTGCCCCTGGAAGCCGGTGCTCGAGGACAACTCCATCCTCTTCGCCAACCTCTTGGAAGAAGGCTCCGAGCTGGAGCTGATGAAGATGGGCGACATGGGCGAGATGACGCGCTCGTTCTTCAAGGATGAGCTGCCCCGCCGAGTGACCAACCCCCAGGCGGCCCTGCTGTTCAACTGCGGTGCTCGTATGTGGTACGCACACTCCACAGGTAGGGTGAAGGAGCTGGCGGACACCTTGCGCTCAGCGCCGACGGCGGCTGGAATGAATGTGCAATTCGAGATCTACTCCGGGTTCCACATCAACACCACCCTGACCGTGCTGGCGTTCGGATCCAACTGAGATGAGCACCTTGCCCTCCGCGCTTCCCGAGAGCCCTACCCCACGCATCCTCCTCCACGCCAGCGAACGCGCGACCCAGCAGGTCCAGGACGCGCTTCGCCGCGCCGTGCCCACCGCCGAGGTGACCACCGTCACCACCACCGACGCGCTCATCCAGGCGCTGGCACAGCCCTATGAGCTGGCGGTGCTCAGCGCCGACGCGGCGGATCTTCCCCAGCTCCAGGCGCTCTGGAAGGACAAGGGAGGTGCTACGCCGTTCATCGTCTTCTCGCAGAAGTGGAGCGAGGAGATCCTCACCGCGGCCACCAAGGCCGGCGCCAGCGACTACCTCAGCGAGGAGCAGCTGCCGCAGCGGCTGCCCCTGGTGCTGCGCACGCTCTCCGCGCGACGAGCGCAGGCCACTGAGTTCGCCGCCACCAAGAAGAAGCTGGATGACACCAGCGAGGAGCTCAAGCGCACGCGCTCGGTGTCCGCGCGCGCCCTGGCCAGCTACCAGCAGCGCGCCCTGCAGATGGAGATCATCCGTCAGCAGAACGAGGACCTGGATCGGCTCGCCACGGATCTCGCCATCTCCAAGCGCAACGAGGAGGAGCGCGCGCGAGAGGCCGAGGCCGCCGCCCGCCTCAAGAGCGAGTTCCTGGCCAACTTCAGCCACGAAATCCGCACGCCGCTCAACGGCATCATCGGCTACTGCGACCTGCTGATGCGCGAGGAGGGCAACCGCCTCACCGCGCACGGCCGCCGCGACTTGAGCGTGGTGAAGACCAACGCCAAGACGCTGCTGGCGTTGATCAACGACATCCTCGACCTGTCGAAGATCGAAGCGGGCCGCGTGGAAGTCGTGGTGGAGCGCGTGGACCTGCAGGAGCTGGGCGAGGAGTGCCTTGCCACGGTGCGCGAGTACCTCAAGGGCAAGGACGTCGACCTCACCATCAACGTCGAGGAGCGGGCGCGCTACCTGCGCTCGGACGCGCTGAAGCTGCGCCAGGTGATGCTCAACCTGCTCTCCAACGCCGCCAAGTTCACCGACTCGGGCGAGGTGGCGCTGTCGGCACGGGCCGAGGGCAACGAGCTGATCATCACGGTGGAGGACACCGGCGTGGGCATGCCCGCCGATCAGCTGCCCTTCATCTTCGAGAAGTTCCGCCAGGTGGATGGCTCCACCACGCGCAAGGTGGGCGGCACGGGATTGGGCCTCGCCATCGTGCGCGAGCTGTCCAAGGTGCTCGGCGGCGACGTCACCGTCAGCAGCGTGCTGGGTCGCGGCTCCACCTTCACGGTGCGCCTCGCCGGCGTGCTGGAGACCGAGGCGCCTCCGGCGGCCCCGGGCGAGGCTCCGGCCGATTCCGCGGTGTCGGTGGAGGACGTGGCCGCGAAGCTCGCGCCGCTGGCCGCCGGCAGCACCGTCATGGTGGTGGACGACGACCCGCTCATGCAGCAGCTCGTGGCGGGCCAGCTCGAGCCCGCGGGCTTCAAGGTCGTCGCCGTGGAGGATGGCGTGAGCGCGCTGAACATCGCGCGTGAGGCCAAGCCCCAGGCCATCATCCTGGACATCCACCTGCCCCGGCTCGACGGCTGGAGCGTGCTCAGCCAGCTCAAGAGCGAGCCGGCGCTGTCGGGCATCCCCGTCATCCTCGTGTCCGTGGAGGAGCAGCGCGCGCGCGGCTACTCCCTGGGCGCGTGCGAGTACCTGGTCAAGCCGGTGGAGCCGGACCGCCTGGTGGAAGTCGTCACCCGAACGCTGGGCACCGCCGCGCTGGCCCCGGGCGAGGTGCTGGTGGTGGACGACGACGCCAGCACGCGCGAGCTCGTCAGCCGCTCGCTGCGCCGCGTGGGCTTCTCCACCTCCGAGGCCCACAGCGGTGAGGACGCGCTGCTCAAGGCGCGCATCTCCCCGCCGGTGCTCGTGGTGCTGGACCTGATGATGCCCAACCTCGACGGCTTCGAGGTGCTGCGGCGCATGCGCGCCCAGAACCTCACCATGCCCGTGGTGGTGCTCACCGGAAAGACGCTCAGCGCCGAGGAGCAGGCCACCCTGCGCGACGGCTTCATCGCCTTCGTGCGCAAGGGCGGCCACGCCATCGAGGACGTCATCGGCCAGGCCAAGACGATGCTCCTGCAGCAGCGCGCGGCCACCACCACGCGCCAGGCCCGCATCCTCTACGTGGAGGACAACCCGCAGAACCGCGACATCGTCCGCCGCTACCTGGGCAACCTCTACGAGGTGCTCGAGGCGGAGGATGGCGAGCACGGCCTGGAGCGCGCCCAGCGCGACACGCCGGACCTGGTCCTCATGGACCTGTCCCTGCCGCGCGTGGACGGCTGGGAGGCCACCCGGAGGCTGCGCGCGCTGTCGGCCGCCGTCTCCAAGGTGCCCGTCATCGCCGTCACGGCTCACGCCGGCCGCGAGTACCAGGAGAAGGCCCTGGCCGCCGGGTGCGACGCGTACCTCACCAAGCCCCTCGATCGGGATCAGCTGCTGGAGATGATCCGCAAGCACCTGGGGAAGACTCATGCCTGAGGAGAAGATGCGAGTGCTCGTCGTGGATGACGACCCCGAGCTCCTGGAGCTCGTGGCGCGCTCGCTGAGCGCCCATGGTTTCGAGGTGGAGACCCACACCTCGGCCTTGGGCGTCTCCAACCGCGTCCGGGATAGCTCCCCGGACGTGGTCCTCATTGACGTGAACTTCCCTTCGCTCAAGGGAGACAAGGTCGTCTCCCTGGCTCGCTCGCAGGCTCCTCAGGGCACCAAGTTCATCCTCTACTCGGGCGCGGACGAAGTCCGACTGCGCACGCTGGCGCTCGCTTCCGGCGCCGATGGCTATCTCTCGAAGAGCGTGCAGGGAGCCGAGCTCGCTCAGAAGATCGCTTCCTTCCGGCCCCGGCCTCGCTCTACACCCGTGCCCGTCTGAGCCGCTTCCTTTCGCTGTCCTGACTCTCTGAACTCTCGTGAATCTTTCGTGCTCCCTGGAGGGCTTTGGCCTTGCGCACCCCTGATTACAGTGAGGCTGAAAAGCTGCGCCGCCAGCTTGAAGCACCCATGTTCAACGCCCTACTCAAGAAGTGGGTAGGAACTGGGCAGCTCGACTACGAGATTTATCTCAAGACGCCGACGCTGCTGAACCTGCAGACGCCGCGCGAGCAGCTCGTTCACCACGACGAGCTGCTCTTCCAAATCGTCCACCAGGCGCAGGAGCTGTGGCTCAAGCAGGTGTCCATGGAGGGCATCGAGCTGGTGGCCGAAATCGACGGCGACCTGCTCTGGGGCGCCACCACGCGCATGGAGCGCATGCTGCGCGTCATGCGCTGCATGGTGGCGGAGCTGAACATCCTGGAGACGATGACGCCGGACTCGTTCCAGATCGTCCGCCGCAGCCTGGGCAACGGCAGCGGCCAGGAGTCGCCGGGCTACAACATGGTGCGCCTGCTGGGCGACGGGATGGAGGCGGCGCTGGAGCGCATCCTCACGCGGCGTCAGGTGCGGCTGCTGGATGTGTACCGCATCGGCGGCTCGGGCTCGGAGGACCTGAAGCGGCTGTGCGAGCAGATGGTCGACTTCGACGAGCTGTTCCAGAACTGGCTCTACACGCACTACCAGATGGTCCGCCGCATCATCGGCGTGGACCGCTCCATCAAGGCGCTGGACGGCCTGCCCACGCAGGTGCTCGCCGGCCGCATGACGCTGCCGCTGTTCCGCAAGCTGTGGGAGGTGCGCGCGGAGATGACGGCGGAGTGGAAGCGCGAGGGTGGCTTCGCCATCGGCGCCGCCCGCCAGCCGGGCTCCCCGCAGGCCGAGGGCTCCTCGGGCTATGGCTCGGGCGCTCACGGCGCGTCGGGTTACGGCTCGGGCTCGCACGGTTCGTCGGGTTACGGCTCGGGCTCTCATGGCGCGTCGGGTTACGGCTCGGGTTCGCACGCGCCCTCGGGCTACGGCTCGGGCTCGCATGCTCCGTCCGGCTATGGCTCGGGCGCGCACGCTCCGCCGCCCCATGCCCCTCCCGCCGCGGTGGCCCACGCTCCGAGCGCCCCGCCCCCCGTGACTCAGACGGCGGCGGTGCTGCAGGCGGCGGTGGTGCCTCCAGTACCCGTGGTCCCACCGCCGGCGGTGGCCCCCGCGCCAGCGCCCACCCAGACGGCCATGCCCGAGTCGGCCGCCGCGGACGACCCGTGGTCCCGCCCCGAGCCGCCCACCTCGCGCCGCCCTCTGCCGGATGTGCCGCCGGTGCCCCGCACCTCCGGGCCTCCGGATGATCCGTGGTCTCGTCCCGAGCCGCCCACCTCGCGCCGGCCCGCTCCGACGCCCGAGTCCTCGAGCAGCTCCTCGAGTAGCTCCTCGAGCACGGCGCAGGAGCCGCAGGGTCCCCGCAAGCCGGCCTCGGGAACGCACGGGTACTGATACCATGGACCTGCTCTCGGCGGTGCGGGCGGAGTTCCCGCTGCTTCAGACGTGTACCTACCTCAACAGCAGCGCCACCGGGGCGATGCCGCGCGGCGTGGAAGCCGTGCTGCGCCGCTACTGGGAGACCATGAGCACCTGGCGCGACGAGGTGTGGGGCGACTGGCTGGGAGCGATGCAGGCCCACGCCGACGGGCTGGCGAACCTCCTCGGCGCTCCAGCGGGCTCGGTGGCGCTGGACAGCAACCTCACCACGCTGCTGGGGCGGGTGGGCACCTGCTTCGACTACCGGGGCGAGCGCCGCCGGGTGGTGACGACGGACATGGAGTTCCCCACGGTGCCCTTCCTCTGGAAGGGCTTCGCGCGCTACGGCGCCGAGCTCGTGGTGGTGCCCTCGGTGAACGGGCGCGTGGACGTGGACGCGCTGTGCGCCGCCATCGACGAGCGCACGCGGCTGGTGAGCGTCTCGCACGCCAGCTTCCAGACGGGCGCGCTGCTGGACGTGGCGAAGGTGGCCCGGGCGGCGCACGCGGCCGGAGCGCTCATCGCCGTGGACGCCTACCAGACGGTGGGCGCCTACCCGGTGGACGTGGGCACGCTGGACGTGGACTTCCTGCTGGGCGGCGGACACAAGTGGCTGTGCGGCTCGGAGTACGGCTTCCTCTATGTGCGGCCCTCGCTGACCTCCTCCTTGGAGCCCGCCGCCACGGGGTGGCTCGCGGGAGAGACGCCCTTCACCTTCCTGCCCGCCAAGGCCTACGCGCCGGATGCCCAGCGCATGCGGGCCGGCACGCCCGTGCCGCTCCCGGTGCTGCTGTCGCGCCCGGGGCTGGAGCTCGTCTCCCGCGTGGGCATGCCCACCATTCGCGCCCACTCGCTGGCGTGTACCCAGCGGCTGATCGCCCGCGCGGATGAGGCGGGCCTGCCCGTCGTCACCCCCCGCGACGAGGCGCACCGGGGCGGCGTGGTGGTGATGCGCTTCCCGGGTGACGCCGAGGTGAGCCAGCGCCTGGTCTCCCGAGGCTTCATCTGCAGCTACCGGGGCGGGCTGCGCGTAGGACCCCACTTCTACAACACGCTGTCGGAAGTGGACGGCTTCATGGACGCGCTGGTGGCCGAGGCCCGTCAAAGCGCCGCCTGAGCCGTTACACCTGTAACGCCAATCCCTGACAGACCTCCAGAGCCGGCGGGCGCCTGCCCGCAAGGCCGGGGTGTTTCATTGATTCACCGGAGAGCCCTGTCCTCCGAGCGAAACGCCCGCTTCTGTCTCCGATGAAACAACCTGTTTGATTGTGCTTGGGTTGTTATCACCGTACTACCCACTCGGTATGGGGCACTACCCAATCCGTCGTGTTCTCTGATAAGGTGATAGCAACCCATTGAGTCGGGCTCCCCCACCCATGAACCACATCCACAGCAAGTACCTGATCCTTGGAGCAGGCCCCGCGGGTCTCCAGCTGGGTTACTGCCTGTCGCGCAACGGGCGCGACTATCTGATCCTCGATCGCGCGGAGGCCGGGGCGTTCTATTCGCGCTTCCCTCGCCACCGCACGTTGATCTCCAGCAACAAGACCCGGACCGGCTACACGGATCCGGAGATCAACCTGCGGTTCGACTGGAACTCGCTGCTGACGGATGACCACGGGTTGCTGTTCGGCAGCTACACGCGCCGCTACTTCGCTCCCGCGGACACGATGGTGCGGTACCTGCGCGACTTCGCTACGCACTACGCGCTGCGCGTGCAGGGCAACACGGAGATCTGCCAGGTCACCCGCGAGCGCTCGGGCTTCCGGCTCCAGGACACGCAGGGCAACACCTACAGCTGTGAGGTGCTGGTGGCCGCCACGGGCAACTCGCGCCCCTACCTGCCGCACATCGAGGGCATCGAGCTGGCGGACACGTACGTCGACGTCTCGGTGAAGCCGGAGGACTTCGACAACCAGCGGGTGCTCATCATCGGCAAGGGGAACTCGGCCTTCGAGACGGCCGAGAACCTCGTGGAGACGGCGGCCATCATCCACGTGGCGAGCCCCAGCCCGCTGAAGCTGGCGTGGCAGACGCACTACCCGGGCCACCTGCGGGCGGTGAACAACAACTTCCTCGATACCTACCAGCTCAAGACGCAGAACGCGGTGCTGGACGCCACCATCCAGCGCATCCGCCGCACCGAGGATGGGAAGCTGGGCGTGCATTTCCAGTACACGCACGCGGACGGAGAGCAGGAGGAGCTCGTCTACGACCGTGTCATCGTCTGCACGGGGTTCCGCTTCGACGCGGACATCTTCGACGCGGACTGCCGCCCGGCCCTGGTCATCAACGATCGCTTCCCGGAGCAGACCTCGAGCTGGGAGTCGGTCAACGTGCCGAACCTGTTCTTCGCCGGCGCGCCCACGCAGATGCGCGACTTCAAGCGCACCAACTCGGCCTTCATCCACGGGTTCCGCTACAACTCGCGGGCCCTGGCGTGGCTGCTCCAGAACCGCTACGAGCGCACGCCCCTGCCGTCCACGGCGGTGCCGGTGACGACCGAGGGCCTGCTGGGCGCGATGCTGGAGACGTTCAACCGCAGCTCGGCCTTGTGGCAGCAGTTCGGCTTCATGGGCAGCGCGCTGGTGCTGGGCTCCAAGCGGCAGGAGCCGGCCACGCACTACGCGGAGCTCCCGGTGGACTTCATCCACGAGAGCGGGCTGGCCGGCGCGGCCCCCTACTTCGTGGCCACGCTGGAGTTCGGCAAGGCCAAGGCGATGGATCCGTTCCACCACCCGCGTCACCCCACCACGCAGCAGGCCCATGAGAGCCTGTTCCTGCACCCGGTGGTGCGCGCCTTCTCGGGCGGGCAGGAGGTGGGTGAGCACCACCTGCTGGAGAACCTCTTCGGCGAGTGGAAGGACGAGAAGCTCCACATCGCCCCGCTGCGCGCCTTCATCCATGCCCAGTTGCAGGCCATGGGCCACGGCAGCGTCGCGGCATGAGCACATTCGAGCCAGCGCGCCCTCCCGGGGCCTCGCGCGCACCGCGGTGGGGGCGAGCCCCCGCGGTGCTCCTGGGGCTGTTGGGCATGGGCATGCTCGCGGGAGCCTGGGAGCTCAACCGCTGGCTCACGGGCAGCACGTTGCTGCCCGACACTCTCGAGGTAGGGCGCGCGCTGGTGGCGCTGGTGGCGGATGGCAAGCTTGCAAACCACCTCGTCGCCTCGCTCTACCGCCTGAGCTGGGGCTACCTCGTCGCCGTGCTGGTGGGCGTGCCCTTCGGCATGTTGATGGGGTGGCTGCCCCGCCTGCAGCGCGCGATGGATCCGCTGCTGCAGGTGCTGCGGCCCATCGGCTCGCTGGCGTGGACGCCGCTGGCCATCCTCTGGTTCGGCGTGGATGACGTGGCGGCCAGCTTCCTCATCGCCGTGGCGTGCTTCGGTCCGCTCACGGTGAGCGGCCTCAACGCCGTGCGGAGGCTGCCGCCGGTGTACCTGCGCGCCGGACGCAACTTCGGGCTGACGGGCTCGCGCCTGGTCCGCCACATCCTCCTGCCCGCCGCCGCCCCGCATCTGGTCTCCGGCATGCGACAGGCCCTGTACGTGGGCTGGGTGGTGGTGGTGATGGCGGAGATGCTCGGCGTCAGTTCGGGGCTGGGCTTCCTGCTGGTGGATGCCCGCAACGCGGGGGACCGCTACGACGTGGTGATGGCGGCGATCGTCACCATCTCGCTCGTGGGGCTGGCCCTCGATCGACTCATGGCGCGCCTCGCCCGGGGCGTCGCCTACGGCAAGGGGGGGGATTCAGACACCGATACAGGGATGCTGCCAGCGCGGCTGGGTGTGTCCCGGAGAGCGGCATGAGCACGCGTCCATCCTCCCTTCCTCCCCTTCATGTCGTCCCCCCTCCGGCCGCCAGCCCACGGCCCACGAAGATTCGCGTGGAGGGCGTGCGGATGGTCTTCCCGGGCGACGGGCAGCCGATGACGGTGCTGAACGATGTACACCTGGAGCTGCGCGCCGGGGAGATCATCTGCATCGTGGGCCCCTCGGGGTGCGGCAAGTCGACGCTGCTCAACATCCTGGGCGGCTTCATCCGCCCTACCCACGGCCAGGTACTCATCGACGGCGCCCCGGTCCAGGGCCCGGATCCGCGGCGCATCTTCGTGTTCCAGGAGAGCAGCGTCTTTCCGTGGCTCACGGTGGAGGAGAACATCGGCTTCGGGCTGGAGCGGCTCCCCCGCGCCGAGCGCCGCGAGCGGGTGGAGCACTACGTGGAGATTGTCGGCCTCCAGGGCTTCGAGCGCAGCTACCCCCACCAGCTCTCCGGCGGCATGAAGCAGCGGCTGGAGTTCGCCCGGGCGCTGGCGGTGCAGCCCGACGTGCTGTTCCTGGATGAGTCCTTCGGCGCGCTGGACTCCATCACCCGGCTGAAGATGCGCCAGGAGCTGCTGCGCATCTGGTCGGTGGAGCCCAAGACGATCATCTGCGTCACCCACGACATCGACGAGGCGGTGCAGCTCTCGGACCGCGTGGTGGTGATGGGGGCGCGGCCCGCGCGCGTGCAGCGCATCGTCGACATCCACCTGCCCCGGCCCCGCGACTTGAGCGACCCGCGCTACCTGGCCCTGCGCGACAGCATCCTCGATGAGATCGGGATCGCCCATGCCATCTGAGGCGCTCGACACGCGGCCCCGCGCCGCCAAGAGCGGCTGGAGCTGGCTCCTGTGGCCGCTGGCCGCGTGGACGGGCTTCGTGCTGGTGTGGTGGGTGAGCGTTCGCTGGAGCGGCTCGAAGGTCTTCCCCTCGCCGGCGGCGGTGCTGGAGGGGGTGCGCAGCCTCGCGGTGAAGGGCCAGCTCTGGGCCTATACCCGCGACTCCCTGTGGCGGGTGCTGCTGGCCTTCGGCCTCTCGGCCATGGTGGCCATTCCGCTGGGGCTGGTGATGGGCATGTCGCCCGGGGTGGCCCGGCTGCTGCAGCCGCCGCTGCAAGCGCTGCGCACGGTGAGCCCGCTGGCCTGGTTCCCGCTGGCCATCCTCGCGGTGGGCGTCGGCAACGTGTCCGCCGTGGTGGTGACGATGACGGGCTCGGTGTTCGCGCTCTCGGTGCAGGTCATGCACGCGGTGGGCGAGGTGCCCCGGCGCTTCTTGGACGTCGGGGTCAACTTCGGCCTGTCGCGACGGCGGCTGTTCCGGCGCGTGCTGCTGCCGGCCATCGCCCCGCAGCTGGTGACGGGCCTGCGCATGGCGCTGTGGACCTCGTGGCAGGTGTGCATGGCCGCGGAGATGGTCGCGGTGGACTCGGGGCTCGGCTACCTCGTGTTCGACGCGCGCAACGCGGGCCAGCGCTACTCGCTGGTGGTGGCCGCCATGCTGCTCATCGGCGTGGTGGGCCTGGTGCTGGACGTCGCCATCCGCCAGCTCGAGCGCCTCAAGTTCATCGAGTGGGCTTTCCTGGGAGAGACGAAATGAAGCGTGCAACGAAGCTGTCGCTGGCGGCGGTGGCCGGGTGGATGCTCGCCATCACCGCCCTGCACCTGGGGCTCAACTTCGACTGGGCGGCCTACCGCAACGAGCAGCTGCCCGAGGCCGAGCGCAAGCTCAACGTGGCCTACATCCCCGTCACGTGACACCTGGCCTGCCCGGTCACCGATTACATCTCCCGCAATTCGCTCGATCAGGCGATTTTCATTCCCAAGCTGTTCCAGGGCTTCGCCGAGCTGAAGGAAGCCCTCCTGTCGAATCGGATGCAGGCGGGGTTCATCGTTGCACCGATGGCCATGGCCCTGCGGTCGCAGGGCGTCCCAATCAAGATCGTCTATCTCGGACACCGGTACGGCTCCGCCGTGGTGGTCCGCAAGGGTGGACCCATCCGCGAGGTGAAGGACTTGCAGGGCCGCACCGTGGCCATTCCCAGCCGCTTCTCGGACGAGCGGCTCATCCTCTCTCGCGCGCTGCGCACGGTGGGGCTGCCGGCCGACTCCATCAAGTTGGTGGAGATGCCGCCGCCGGAGATGACCAGCGCGCTGGAGGCGGGCGCCATCGACGCGTTCTCCGTGGGAGAGCCGTTCCCCTCGCAGGCGGAGATGACGGACGTGGGCGAGGTGCTCTTCCACGCCAAGGAGTACTGGCCGGACTACATCTCGTGCGTGCTGGTGGTGCGCCAGGAGGTCATCGACGCGCGGCCCCAGGCGGTGCAGGTGCTGGTGGACGGGGTGGCGCGCTCGGGGCTGTGGCTGGACGAGGGGCGGGAGAACCGCGAGTACGCGGCGGACTTCGTGGGCCGCTACTACTTCCGGCAGCCACCCTCGCTGCTGCGCTGGGCGCTGACCCACCCCATGGATCGGGTGCTGTACTCGCCGCTCACGCCCACCCAGCCGGACTTCGAGCTGATCCAGAGCCTGATGCTCGAGCACGAGCTGCTCGATCGGCCCATGGCCTTCGAGGAGTACGTGGACATTCGCTTCGCCGAGGGGGCCCGCGAGGAGACCGCGTGGCGCTACCACCCCTGGCGACAAGAGGAGGAGTGACATGAGTGAGCTGGTCGCCTCGCCGCGCGCGCTGCTGCACCTGCTGTTCAACGGCGCGCGGGCCATCGACGTGGTGGAGACGGCCTGGCGCCTGGGGCTGCTCCAGGCGCTGGAGGCGGGCCCGGTGACGCTCGGAGCGCTGAGCGAGCGCTTCGGGCTGATGCCCAAGCGCCTCTACAAGTTCCTCGACTGCCTGGAGAGCCTGGGCCTGGTGAAGCGCGAGCAGCCCACGCACGCGCTGGAGGATGCGCGCTACACGGGGGTGCGCGGCCTGAACGAGGCGGCCGAGCGGGTGGTGGGGCCTGCCTCGCTGGAGCGGGACCGGGACGCCAACTTCCCCTGGCGCCAGAACCACGGGCACCTGGTGGAGGTGCTGCGCGGAGAGCGCCACGTGCCCCCCGAGGTGTTCGACTGGCCGCCGAACACGCCCGAGAAGGTGGCGCGCTTCGAGGCCAGCATGGCGGCGGGGCTGGGCCCCATCCTCGAGGCGTTCGGCTCGCACGGCGCGGCGCTGTGGCTGCCGGGGCAGCGGCTGCTGGACGTGGGCGGCGGAGACGGGACGATGGCGGCCGCGCTGCTGGCGGCGCACCCCGAGCTTACCGTGGATGTGTACAACCTGCCGGCCACGGAGGGGCTGGTGGTCCGCACCCAGGAGAAGCACGGACTGGGCGAGCGGCTGGGCTTCGTGGGCGGGGACTTCCTGCGCGAGCCGCTGCCGCGGGGCTATGACGCGATGGCCTTCGTGCGCGTGCTCCATGACTGGCCCTGGGAGACGGCGCGCATGTTGATGAAGAAGGCCTACGAGGCGTTGCCCGCCGGGGGCCGAATCCTCATCTGCGAGGAGTTCCGCAACTCCGAGCGCATGGCGGCCCAATTCTTCTACTCGTACTTCCTGGTGGGAATCGACAGCTGCGTCAGCCGCCTGTGCGACGTGGAGGCCTACCGCGGCGCCCTCAGGGAGGTGGGCTTCAAGCCTCCCGAGGTGCTGCCCGGCCCCTTCGAGCTCATCGTCGCCGAGAAGCCATGAGAATAGCGGACCGAGGCAGGGGAGGAAGCGTCCGACCTCGGTCCGCCGGGGACCGTCAGCACACCGGAGGCAGGAGAAGGCAGGGAAGGAGGGACCTACCGCCGATGCTGCCTTGAAATTGGAGTCCCCGCTGTCACACGCCCATTGTCTTCGAGGGTAATGCCCTCGCGTACGAGCCGACGAGCTTCAGAGGGTTGCCGGGCGCTCGATCCCCAGCTTGCATGCCAGCATCGCCATCTGCGTGCGGTTCTCCACGTCCAGCTTCTGGTAGATGCTGGTGATGTGGGCCTTCACCGTGCGCTCGGTGATGTTCAGGCAGACGGCGATCTTCAGGTTGTCCGCGCCCGCGGCGATGTAGCTCAACACCTCCCGCTCGCGTGACGTGAGCCGCCCCAGCGCCCCTCGCGCTGTCGAAGCGTCATCCTGCACGGAGGCCATGGGGAACAGATCCGGAGGCGCCAGCCGCTCGCCGCGCGCCACCCGCTGTACCGCCTCGAGCACCGCCGAGCACCCCACGTTCAGCTTGCACAGGTAGCCGGCCGCTCCCGCCCGGAAGCAGCGCTCGATCAATTGCGCATCCCGGTTCGCCGACAGCACCAGCGGGCGCACGTTCGGGTGGAAGTCATGCAGCAACTCCACCGCCCGGCAGCCGTCTCCCACCACGTCGCGCTCCCGGTGCTCCAACCGAAGGTCCACCAGCGCCACATCCGGCGGATGCTTCTGCGTACTCGACAGGAAATCTTCCACGTTCGAGCAACGGGCCACCACCTCCATGCCCGCGCTCTCGAAGACCGAGACCAGGCTCTCCATGAAGACCTGCTGGTCTTCCAAGATGCCCACGCGAATCGCTCTCGGCTCCATAGGGTGTTCCTCCGCTAGGTCCAATCTAAGGATGAACCTACCGCACAGAGGACGGTCTTCCCCTATAGGCCCGCTTCTCAGTGTTGGGCAGGAGAACTCAGCAGGTTGCCTTCCAGGCCCGAAGCATCCAAGGGCAGACGGACGAGCACCCGTCCTATCTCCCGCACCCGGAGGCGTCTCTCGGTGGGCTGCAGCTCGACGCTCACGCAGCAACCCTCCACGTAGAAGCACAGCCCGTCCCCGTTCCGCCTCCCGAAGCGCTCCCACCGCACATCATCCGGAGGCCAGAGCGACGCCACCTCCGAGAGCCGAGAGAGTGCGAGGTAAATGCCGATTCGAGTCCTTGTCGGCAGCTCTTGCATCAGCTCGAACAGAGGACGGGGGATGTCGAGGTCGTAGCACATGGGGGTCGCTCCGGGTCCATCCCCGCGAGAAGTGAAGGAGAGAACACTTCCAACCTGGGGTGCCCCCTGCCGGGCCAGAATTGGACCGAAGGCCAATTCACTCCCTCGCCTGCCCGGCGCCACGCTTCTGCTTCACCTGACCCAGGAGGGCAGACGCCGCCTTGCTGCCCTGGCAGGCAATGCGCTACAGGCCCGCCCATGGCCAGCAAGCCCCCGCGCGATAACGACCTGGAAGCCATCCTGGAGAAGGTCCGGCAGGTCCGGAATTTCGACTTTCGCAACTACAAGCGGGCCACGCTCCAGCGCCGCATCGAGCGGAGGATGAACGCCACGCGCTGCCGCACCCGCGGCGCCTACCTGGCCCTGCTCGAACGGGAGCCAAACGAGATCAACACCCTGGTCTCGTCCATGCTCATCAAGCTCACCACCTTCTTTCGGGATCCGGAGGTGTGGGTCAGCTTGGAAAAGGTGCTCAAGGAGCTGGCGCGCAAGCGGCGGCCGGACCAGGAGCTGCGCATCTGGAGCGCCGGCTGCGCCACGGGGGAAGAGGCCTACTCCATCGCCATCGCGGCGGCCGAGGCGCTGGGCCCTGGCATGCCTGGGCCAGAGCTGAAGGTGTTCGCCACGGACGTGGACGAGGCCGCCATCGCCTTCGCTCGCCGGGGTGTCTACACCGCCCAGCAGCTCGAGGGCTGCTCGAAGGAGCGCCTGGCGCGCTGGTTCACCCCCTCCAGCGGCGGCCACACGGTGCGCAAGGAGATCCGCCGCTCGGTTGTCTTCGGGGTGAACAACCTGGTCTCCGACGCGCCCGTCTCCCGGATCGATCTCATCCTCTGCCGCAACGTCTTCATCTACCTGGACGCGGACCTGCAGAAGCGGGTGCTGGCGCGCTTCCACTTCGCCGCGCGCCGGGAGGGCATCCTCGTGTTGGGGCGCTCGGAACTCATCCCCTTCGCGGCCCGGCTCTTCGAGCCGGTGGACCTGCCCCGGCGCATCTACCGCAAGGATGGGCGGCAGGAGTTCGCCCTGGCTCCCCCCGAGCCGCTGCCCGTACCCGACCCGCCGTCCCCAGCGCACGTCTTGGCAACCGTGAACGCCCAGGACACGCAGCGCAACTTCCTGCGCGGCATCATCGACTCGCAGATCTGCCCCATCATCGTCACCGACGCCGAAGGCACGGTGAAGCTCACCAATCAGGCCGCCACCCGGCTCTGGTCCCGGAGCGAGGCAGAGCTGGCGGGCAAGCGCCTGGCGTCGCTCGGGCTCCCCGGGCTGAACCCAGACCTGCTGGTCGAGCAGACGGCCCGGGTGCGCGTAGGCCGCTCCGAGCGCGAGGTAGCCGACGGGGTGTTGGAGACTCCTGGGGCGGAGCCCACCACGCTGCGCGCCCAGGTGGTGGCCCTGCGCACCGCGACGGGCGAGACGCAGGGCCTCATCTACGTGGCGCATGACGTGACGAGCCTGCGCGGCCTGGAGCAGAGCTTCCAGCGCGCCACCGAGGAGCTGAACGCCGCCAACCTGCGGCTGCAGACCTCCAACGAGGAGCTGCGCGCCTCCAACGAGGAGCTGGAGACGACCAACGAGGAGCTCCAGAGCGCCAACGAGGAGCTGCAGACGACCAACGAGGAGCTCCAGTCCACCAACGAGGAGCTGGAGACGACCAACGAGGAGCTCCAGTCCACCAACGCCGAGCTGGATGCCACCAACCGCGAGCTGGCCCACCGCACCCATGAGATGGACGCGCTCGCCTTCAGCCAGCGCACCATCATCCGCACCCTCTCGGCGGGGGTCATCGTCCTGGACGCGCAGGGGCGCATCTCCACGTGGAACCTCGCCGCCGAGCGGCTGCTGGGCCTCACCGAGCGCGAGGCGGTGGGCCAGGTGCTGTGGACCCTGAATGTCCCCGCCCTGGCGCGCGCGGTGCAGATGCGCATCCGCAAGCACCTGAGCGAGAACCGCTCGCTGCGTCAGGAGGAGATCAGCTACCAGTTGCCCCATGGAGGCCGGGGCCGCGCCACGCTGGTGGCCACTCCCCTCATCATGGATTCCACCCTGCTGGGCGCCATCATCCTCTTCGAGGACACCACGCGCGCCTCGGCCCTGGCGCAGGAGAACCGCGAACTCAAGGAGCGCCTCAAGAAATGAGCCCCCGCCGCACCGCCCCTCCGCCCGCTGAGACGCTCCCACCGGCCCCGCGTCCCGCGGAGCCGCGGGATGGGCTGCTGCGCAAGTACCAGGAGCTGTTCGCCAAGCACGCGGCGCTGGTTCAGCGGCTGGAGCTGCGAACCGACGAGCACGTCTCCTCCTACCGGCTGTCCACCTGGGCGCTGGAGACGAGCGCGAGCGCGCTGGCGCTGCTGCGGGGGAGCGTCGTGCTGCTGGCCAACCGCCGCTGGCATGAGCTGTCGCGCGATAGCTTCTGGAGACGGGTTCGGCAGGACAAGCTCTCGGGAGAAGGGCTGTGTACGCTGCGGCAGGTAGCGGAAGCCGCGTCCCTGACCCTTCGCGGCATGGACAGCCAGGGCCCTCTGGTGGAGCGCTACCAGGAACATGGCGGAGAGCGGACGTTGGAGGTGCGCACCGAGCGGGTGGCCATGCACCGCAAGCCGGGCACCCACCATGCGGTGCTGGTGCTGGCTCACGACATCACCGAGCAGGTGCGCTCCGAGCAGGAGCTGGAGCGCGCCCGGGAGACGCTCCACGAGCAGGAGCACCTGCGAGCCCTGGGCGAGATGGCCTCGGGGGTGGCGCACGATCTCAACAACACCCTCAATGCCATGAGGCTGCGGCTGGAGCTGACCCAGCGGGACGCGACGTTCACCCCCAGCCAGCGCGCCCACCTGGATGCGATGTCGCGCATCGTCAACGACGCCAGCACCCGCATCCACCGCCTCCAGGACTTCGCGCGGCAGCGGGTCGAGCCGGACTCCGAGCAGGTGCAACTGGCCGACGTCGTTCAAGAGGCGGTGGAGATCGCCCACAGCGAAATGGAGCACCGCGCGGCCCATTCGAGCCTCTCGCTGCGCCTCGTGGTGGAAGTGCCCTCACTGCCGCTGGTGCATGGCTCGGCGACGGACCTGCGCTACGTCTTCATCAACCTGCTGCTCAACGCGCGCGACGCGATGCCACACGGGGGCACCATCCGCGTGCGCGGCGGCGTCCAGCAGGACAAAGTCGTCATCACCGTGGAGGACGAGGGCACGGGCATTCCCGCCGAGCACCTGCGCAGCATCTTCCGGCCCTTCTTCACCACCAAGGGCAGGCAAGGCACGGGCCTGGGCCTGTCCATGGCCTATGGCGTCATGGCGCGCGCGGGGGGCACCATCCACGCCGCCAACCGCCCGGGTGGGGGCGCGGTCTTCACCCTCTGCTTTCCGCTGTTGGAGCAAAGCGCCCTGGCGGCGCTCCCGGCTCCCGCGGCGCCCCCCCCCGTCACTCAACCCGCTCTCACGGGCCGGGTGCTCGTCGTTGACGACGACCCCTCCAACCTCGAGGTGACCCTGCTGGCCATCCAGTCCCAGGGGCCGAGCGCCGAAGGGGTGCGCAGCGGGCAGGAGGCGCTGGAGCGGCTTCGCCAGGGCCAGCGCTACAGCCTGGTGCTCTGCGACATCGGACTGCGGGGAATGGACGGGTGGCAGGTGGCAAGCAAGGCGCGGGCGCTCGACCGCAAGCTCCCCATCTACCTCATGACGGGCTCCACGCTGGACTTCGATCCGAAGGATCGGCGGCTGCGCTCCATCAAGGGAGTGCTCCTCAAGCCGCTGGGGCTCACCCGGCTGCGGGAGATGCTCGCCCAGACCGCTCCGCCCATGCCCTCCAAGGCCCAGGCACGCAAGCGTGCCGCGCGCCCAGGCGGGAAACCGAAGCGGTGAGGGCGTAGGCCCGAACTCCTCCTACCCTGACTTCTCCCGGACGTCGTCCTCCGCGGGTACCGGAGAAGGCAGTTGCGCGTCCACCGAGGCGGTCCTCATCGCCAGGCCCCGGAGGACCCGCGCCTGATGCTCGGCCGTCTCGGCCCGCGTCTCGTAGCGCCGAGCCGAGTGCAGGTGCTCGCGCTCGCGGGCTTGCGCCGCCAGGCGCCGGGCCAGCGCCGCGTTCTCCTCGAGCGCCCGCACGGCGGCCCACATCGCCGAGTCCACGTGCGTCACCTGCTCGTGGATCAACGACTCGGCCGTGTACCCATGGCCGACGCGGCAGCGGTAGCGCAGCATCCCCGTGTCATCCATCTCGAAGAGCACGCCCCCACAGTCCGGGCAGGCGAAGTGTGAGGGGTTGCCCCCCGCGGGGGGCTGGTTGGTGGCCTCGGGGTGGCCCGCCATCACCTTGACCTCCTGGTCCAAGAGGCGGGAGACGGGACGCTTGCGCTTCATGCGCGCCGGCGATCGAACCAGCTTTCCCAGCAGGGCGCCCATCGCGCGCAGCGGCACGCTGTGGTCCACCTCCACGTACTCCATCGCGCTGCGCGGCATGTCCGGACAGGCGGCGTCGTCGGGATCCTGCACCACCGCCAGGCCTCCCTGGTTCTTCACCGCGAGCAATCCCGCCGTGCCACAGTTGAGCGCCCCCGTCAGCACCACGCCCACCACGCGCGGCCCATAGGCGCGCGCCGCCGAGCGGAAGAGCGGATCCACCGCGGGGCGGTGGCCATTCTCCAGCGGCCCCTTCACCACCCGCACATGGCCGGGCTCCACGAGCAGGTGTCGATCATTGGGCGCCACGTAGATGTGGCCATGCAGCAGCGGCTCGTGGTCCTGGGGATGCGAGGCGCGCAGCGGGCCGATACGGGTAAGAATCTCCGGCAGGAAGCTGCGGTGGTCCGCGGCCACATGCAGGACGATGCAGACGGCGGCCGGCAAGTCCTCGGGCAACTGCGCGACGAGCTCCGACAGGGCCTCGACGCCTCCCATCGAGGCACCGATGACGATGATGTCGCGGGTATTGCGCTGGGCCATGGGGCTCCGCTCGGTGGAAAGACATCCCAAGGGTGTGCATCCCCGCTTCCTGGCACAGAGATTCCCGCCTGCTGGCCTGCCCTGCGGGCCGACCGCCCTTCCCTGCCTGTCATGCCTGTCTGCCCTTTGGCCTCGGGGCTCGCTGGCTATCCGGAATCTTCATGTTGACAGCGACACTGCTTTCGTTCGGAATGCCTGTCCGCCTGGCCGGTTTGGAAGGCTCCCTACACGCCCCCCCTTCAACACCTTGGGCCAGGAAGGCCATAATCCTGGCCACCTGAACAACAACCCGCCCTCCGGGGGAACCATGTCGGAAACAAAGATCCGCGTCCTCGTCGTCGACGACGACCAGGATCAGCTCGTGCTCGCCGAGCGCTCGCTCTCGTCTTACGGCTTCGAGGTGAAGACGCACCGCTCTTCGCTGGGCGTCTCCAATCTGGTGCGCTCCGTCGCGCCGGACCTGGTGCTGCTGGACGTGAACATCCCGGCGCTGAGCGGGGACAAGGTGCTGTCGCTGGCGCGCGCGCAGGCGCCGCTGGGCACCAAGTTCATCCTCTATTCCGCCTCGGATGAGTCCAAGCTGCGCTCGCTGGCGCTGTCCTCCGGCGCCGACGGCTACATCTCCAAGAGCGTGCAGGGCGCGGACCTGGCCAAGAAGCTGACGGACCTGTACAAGCGCGGCCGCACGGGCACCACCGCGGCCACTCCCAAGTAGAAGCCGTGCGAGGCCCCAGTGCTCACCGGTGAGCACTGGGCCCAGGCCTGACGGCTCAGGCCAGCAGGTTCGCGACTTCCAGGTACACGCCGCGGAAGTCTCCCTGCGCGCCAATGAGCCGCAGGTTCTGCGCCAGCCCTCCCGTGGAGCGGAAGAACATCACCGCTTCGGGAGGCGGGCGGATCTTCAGGAAGCGCACCGCGTTCTTGGCGAAGTGCTGCTTCATGTCGCGGCTGATCTCGCACGTGGCGAAGTCGTAGTCCGGGCTGCGCATGGGGCGGCCGGCGATGTGGAGGATTTCGCGGATGAGCGCCTCGGCCTCCGAGTCGGGCAGCTCCACGTGGAAGCCCACCTCGCGGCTCAGGCCGAGGATGTCCATGGACTCCAGCTTCATGGCGCCGAGGAACATGCGGCGGTTGGCGTCCACGAAGCGCTCGGAGAAGCGCTTGATGGAGCCGAAGTCCAACAGCCCCAGGCGCCCGTCCTTCATGACCATGAAGTTGCCGGGGTGCGGGTCGGCGTGGATTTCCCCGGCGCAGAGGAAGGGCCCGTAGATGGCGCGGATGAGCTGGCGCGAGACGCGGAAGCGCTCCTCGGGCGAAGGCTCGCCCACCACCCAGTCCTTGAGCGTCTGGCCCTCCAGCAGCTCGAGGGTGAGGACGCGCTCGGAGGAGCGCTCGGAGACGACCTCGGGGACCTTGAGGTCCGAGAAACGCGCGGCGCTCTGGACGAAGCCCTGACAGAGGCGGGCCTCGCGGCGGTAGTCCAGCTCCAGGAGCAGCTCTTCGCGCATCTCCGAGAAGTAGGCGGTGCCGTCCATCACCTTGGACGTCTTGGAGACGGTCTTCACCACCATGCCCAGGTTGTCGAGGTCGCCATGGAGGGAGTCGGCCACGCCGGGGTACTGCACCTTCACGGCGACGGGGCGCCCGTCCTCGAGCACGGCGCGGTGTACCTGGCCCAGGGAGGCGGCGGCGAGGGGCTCGCGGTCGAACTCGCGGAAGAGGGCCTCGGGGGCAGCGCCAAGCTCCTGGCGGATGACGCGGGCCACGGTGTCATAGCCCATGGCGGGCGCCTGGTTCTGCAGGCGGGCGAGCACCTGGCGCACCTCGGGGGTGAGCAGGTCCGGGTCCATGGAGATGGCCTGGCCGAACTTCATGGCGGCGCCCTTGAGGTCCCCCAGGGTGGCGACGAGCTTGTCGGCCATGCCCTTGGTGAGCAGCTCCGACTCCTGTCCCGCGAGGCGCTTGGCGCCGCTCTTGAGCACGTCCGCGCCGAGCTGGGCGGACAGGCCCGCGAGCTTGCGGAAGCGTTGGAAGCGCCCCTGGGGCGGGAGCTTGTCGTCGGAGTCGGAGGCCATGGAACCTGGGATGATTAACGGGGAGCCTGACCTTGGACGCAAGTCAGGCCTGCACGTTGCTCCCGTTCGTCCGGCTGCCGGGGGGGCGGGTTCAGTTGGAGGTGCGGCATGTTCTCACGTCGTATTCCCAGAGCGGTGGTGCTGTTCCTCCTGCTGCTCTCCGCGTGCGCCACGGCCCCGTCCTCGAAAGGGGCTTCCAGCCGACGCCGCCCTTCCTGTGGGTTTGGCGGCGGCTGCGCCTTCTTCAATCAAGTACACAGGTCCGTGAGCATGCCCCGGCCGGCGCCTCGCACGTCCGAACCCTCAGGGGGCCTGGCGCCCATCGAGGCCCGGCACGTGGACGTGGATTACCTCTCCGGGTTGCTGGTGCGCGCGGGCGTGCCTCCCACCGCGCTTCCCCGAGACCGGCGCCCGCTCACGCCAGCGCAGGCCATCGCGCTGCTGAATCAGGTGCTGGAGGCACAGGTGCCGTTGAAGGACTTCGGTCCCTGGCGCATGGCGGTGTACCTGCTGCTGGAGGTGGTACACGGCGGCGCGGCGGTCCCCCCCCCGACGCTGCGGGAGCGAATGGCCCGCTTCGCCCCGTTGCTGGTGCTTCGACCGGATGGCTACCTGGTGCGGGCCACCACCGGCAGGGCCGTGCAACAGGCGGGACAGATGCGCTTCGAGGGCGGCGCTCTTCGGGCCGAGGGCTTCGCGGTAGGGCCGTTCTACCTGCCGCGCCAGGGCTTCCTCTACCCGGTGGATGAGACGTTGGAGATCCATCCGGATGCGGTGCTGGCCGGAGTGTACGTGCCGGACGAGGACACCCTGGGACCGATGCTGGAAGGCGTCGAACAAGCGGCGGTGGACAGCATTACCGGCCTGCTCTCCGTGGTGCAGCACCCGAGCGAGAGCCTGGAGGCGCTGGCGCGGCTGCCAAGCGTGGTGCGCACCCTGGTGGAGAACTCTCCCCAGTACTACCAGCACTTCCAGGCCGTCTCCCATGGGGAGCGGGTACGCCTCGTCTCACGGCTGGTGACCAATGTGGCGCTGGTGTGCCTCACGGCGGAGGCAGGCAGTGCGCGCGTGGCCTCGGCGGGTAACGCGCTGGGCAACCTGCGCGTGCCAGTGCTGTCGCTGTCGGCGCGGGGCACGTTGGCGCTGGAGCAGGTGGTGGTGCCCGCGGGTCGCGTGGTGACGGCGGTGAGCGCTGCCCCCGGAGCGCTCTACATCGTCCACATGGCGGGCCGGGGCGCGGGCGGCGGGGGCGGAAACGGCGAAGGGGGCTCCTCCTGGAAGCCGCCGATTGGAGGCCCTGGGCGGTGGATTCAGAAGAACGAAGCGATGCTGGCCCCGGCAAAGCGCTACCAGGCGCAGGTGGGGCGTGCGCCGGAGGGCTGGGTGTACCGAGTGGAGCACGCGGGAGAAAAAGCGGATCTGGATGACTTCACCGGCACGAAGCTGGTGGAGGCCAAGGAGCCTGGCTACGCGAAGTTCCTGGATGATGAACTCAGTCCACTGGACTTCTTCGAAGGCTTTCGCGAGATGATCGCGACAGCACGGCGACAATATCGGGTCGCCCAGAACACACCCCTGCAATGGATTGTCGCGGAGAAGAGGCTTGCCGACTATCTCCGCAAGGCCTTCGCACAGGCAGGACTGCGTATCGAGGTAGTCCACATTCCCGCGCAACCGTGAGGATGGTTCCCGGATGATCGAGACGTACTACGTGGGTGCTTACTGGCTGGGCCGCAGGGAACCAGCGAGGGCATGCGCCCAACGCGCCGAACACTTCTTTCGCCTGCTGACCCGACTGGATCCGTCGTGGAGTCGCTGGTTCCGCGTGAAGCAGTCGCGCGAGCAATCCTTGAAGCACCCTGTCGAGCCCACGGCTGCGACGTTCGAGGCCGCCTTCGCGCAGAAGAAGCACCAACTCCCCGAACATGGCTTCCGGTTCGGCATATGGAACGTCGAGCAGCAAGGCCAGTCCACGGAGATTGATTTCACCTGCGGCTCCTCCTCCCGCTTCGCCGTGGATGTGTGCCTGCTCCAGCCTCCAGATGAGGGGGCTGTCGCGGAGCGCGTGCTCACCACCGCCATGATGACCGAGGTGCTCCGCGCCATGGTCCTGGCCTGGGAGCCCGACAAGGGCGTGGTCATGTCCAATGCGCACCTGGAGAAGGTCTCTCCTGATCCGTCTACGGCCCCGCACCTGCTGGTGGGCTGGATGACCTACCTCTCACGCCGTCGAGGCGAGGTGCCAGCCCTGCCCCAGCCCGTGCGCGTGGAGCCGGTGGAGGACAAGGGCTCGCTCATCATCCTCACCCCCGAGCGCTTCACCCTCTCCAACCCCACCCACGTGGAGCTGGCTACGCGTGTCTGGGAGCGGCTGGATCAGGCAGGGCTGGCGGGTCCCACGCGTCCCTGGGAAGAGTGAGCCTTACCGGAGGGCGGCTCAGCGGCCCGCGCCTTCCGCGGGGGGGGTGGCCCGCACCCGGTTCCTCAACGAGCGCCAGATCTTCAGCGCCTCGAGGTGGAGCGGATCCACCCGCAGCGCGGCCTCGTAGGCGGCGAGCGCCTCGGGCAGCTTCCCCTGCGCTGCGAACGAGGCCCCCGTCACCATGTGCAACATGGCGTGGCCCTCCGGCACGCGGTGGTGCTCCAGGAAGCGGCGGCGGCACCCCTCCAGCGCCGTCACCGTGAGCCCCGCCGACAGGCAGCGCAGCAACCCCTCCAGGTTGCGCAGCCCCGCGTCATACTCCGCGCGCCGCTCCGGGTGCCCCAGCACGTGCAGCGCCTCCGCCACGCGCTCCAGTGCCCGCTCCACCTGGGCCCGCTGGCCCGCGGACAGCGGCAGCTTCATGAGCGGCTCGAGCGCCAGGCGGGCCTCGCGAGCCCCCACTCGCACCGCGTCGAAGTCGGCCTCGCACGGCACGCCCAGCACTCCGTAGTGGTCCCCACGCAGCCGGCCCCGGAAGCGCTGGAGCACCGAGTCCGCTCGCGTGTTCTGGTGCTCGACGCCCAGCGGCGGCGTCTGTGGCGCCACCCGCTCGCCAGCGATCAGCCGCTCCAGGGCGTCCAGGAAGCCCGGCGCCGAGTCACGCAGCTGCACCGCGAAGCCCGGCGCCATGCGCCACTCCCGCGCCTGCGCCACCGACACGTGCCGAACCACCTGTCCCGTACACGCCAGCTCGCCCCCGGGCAGTCGCAACAACAACCCCACGTCCTCCAGCAGCGGCGGCGGCACGCCCTCGGTGTGCAGGAAGAGGCCCCCGCGACCCACGCGATCGCAGCGCAGCTCCATCGAGCCCGCCGCTCCGCTCATCCTCACCCGCGCCGTGAACACCGGAGCAGCGGGCCTGGGAGCAACCGTCGCCTGGAGCGCCTCGCGCAGCTCCGCGGCGGAGGCGAAGCGCTGCTCGGGGCGCTTGGCCATGGCCCGCACCAGCACCCGCGAGAGGGCCTGCGGCACGCCCGGGCGGGCCTCGTGCGCCAGCGGCGGCGGCTTCTGCAGGTGTGCCAGCAGCAGCTCCGCCGGGCGCCCGTTGAAGGGCAGCGCTCCCGTGAGCAGGAAGTAGCCCAGCACGCCCACCGCGTACAGGTCCGCGCGCGCATCCACCGCCTCGCCCACGCACTGCTCGGGGGACATGAACTCCGGAGTCCCCAGCAGCACGCCGTTCTGGGTGGGCGTCATGTCCGTGGGGTAGTCCAGGAGCTTGGCGATGCCGAAGTCCAGCAGCTTCACCCGGTGGCGCCCGTTGCCTCCAGGCACCAGGAAGACGTTGGCCGGCTTGAGGTCCCGGTGGACGATGCCGTGGGCGTGCGCGGCCCCGAGCGCGTCACACACCTGGGTGAGCAGATCCACCGCGAGCGCCGGCTCCAGCGGGCCCTTCACGAACGCGGAGAGGCTCTGCCCCTCCAGGTACTCCATGACGAGCGAGGGGCGCCCGTCTCGCATGTCGAGGTCATAGATGGAGACGACGTTCTCGTGCTGGATCAGCGTGAGCGTGCGCGCCTCGGAGAGGAAGCGAGACACCAGCCGCTGATCCCTCGCCAGGTGCTCGTGCAGCACCTTCACCGCCACGCGCTTCTGGATCAACGTGTGCTCGGCCAGCCACACCGTCCCCATGCCGCCCCGGCCCAGCTCGCGCACCACCTCGAAGCGGCCGAACCGCTGGCCGATGAGCCCACGCGCCTCCTCGACGGGTTCCTGCCAGGGCAGCACCCTGTCCCGCCGCGCCTCCGCCGGGGCTCCCGCCGGGCGGATCAGCGTGACGCACCCGGTGGATTCCGGATGCGGCGTCTCACAGGTGCATGAGGAAGGCTGAGAGAGCACTGGGACACTGGGGCGAGAGGGAACGAACGACGGTATGCCCCTATGCGACAACCGTGCCTACACCGGGCCCGCGCCCATGGCGCCGGAGCACCGAGCGGAAACCCCGGTAGGGATTCAGCATTCGGAGAGTGTTGGGAAGCGATCGACTCGGCGCCGTGAAGTTCCCCGCCGCGCCAGCCAGTAGGAATTACCGCTGGCGGGTGGAAGAAACTTCAGGATCAGCAGGAGCCCTGGCTGAGCAGGGTGGAGACGGACGCCGCCAGCTCCTCGGAGGCCCGGGGCGCCACCACCCCCGCCTCCGGCGCGGCCCTCAGCGGCAGGCGCACCTTGAAGGTGGCGCCCGTACCCGGCCCGTCGCTGTGTACGCCCACCGAGCCGCCGTGCAGCTCTACCAGGTGGCGCACGATGGCCAGCCCCAGCCCCAGTCCGCCCTGCTCCCGGCCAATCTCCGCCTGGCGGAAGCGCTCGAAGACGTGCGGCAGGAACTCACGGGGGATGCCCTTGCCGGTGTCACGCACGGTGAACTCCACCGCGCCGCCCTCACGACAGGCATCCAGACTGACGCACCCGCCGCGTTCGGTGAACTTGATGGCGTTGGTGAGCAGGTTCCACAGCACCTGCTGCAGGCGCGTGGCGTCCGCCAGCACGCTGTCGCTGAGGTGCTCCAGGCCCGCCTGCAACACCACGCCGCGCGCCTCGGCCGTCGGGCGCACGCTCTCCAGCGCCGCGTCCGCCACCTCGCGCAGCGGCACCTCCTTGAAGTCCAGCGAGAGCTTGCCGGCGGTGATGCGCGAGACGTCCAGCAGGTCCTCCACCAGCTGGCGCTGCACGCGCGCGTTGCGCTCGATGGTCTCCAGGCCGCGGCGCCGCCCCGACTCGCCCAGGTCCTCGCGCCGCAACAGCATCTGCGTCCAGCCCAGGATGGAGGTGAGCGGCGTGCGCAGCTCGTGCGACAGCGTGGCGAGGAACTCGTCCTTGAGGCGGTTGGCCTCCTGGGCCTCGCGCTGGGCGCGCTGGGCGTCGAGGTAGAGCAGCGCGTTGTCCATGGCGACCGCGGCCCGACGGCCCAGCTCCTCGGCCAGCGCCAGGTCCCTGCGGTCATAGCGGTGGCGCTTGCCGGAGATGACGAAGGTGAGCACGCCGAGGTTTCGCTCCCGGGTGCGCATGGGCACGCGGATGCAGGACTGGAAGCCCACCTCGCGCAGCAGCGCCAGGTGCTCGGCGTCGCGGACGATTCGCCGCAGCAGCGTGTCGGGCACCTCCGGCAAGAGCTCCGGCACGCCCGAGGCCAGCACGCGCGCCACGCCCGAGGCGTCGTCCTCCTGGGGCGGGTAGCGCTGGTGCAGCTCCAGCACCCGCTCGGCCTTGATGGACTCCACGTGCGCCACCGCCACCCGGCTCAGCTTCGTGCCGGGGCGCTCCGAGTCCACCACGTCCACCGCGCACCAGTCGGCGAAGCGCGGCACGGCCAGCTGGGCCAGCCGGGCCAGCGTCGCGTGGAAGTCCAGCGAGGAGGAGAGCACCACGCTGGCGTGCGACAGAATCTGTGAAACCTGCTGGGTGCGGCGCTCATCGTCGATGTCGGTGGCCGCGCACAGAAAGCCGCTCCACGCCTCGCCGCTGGACAGCTGGGGAATGATTCGCAGGCGGTGCCAGCGCCAGCCCTCGGGCCGCCCCATGCGGTGCTGCCCCTCCCAGGAGCGCCCGGAGCGCAGCGCCTCGTGCAGGCCCGCGCGCACCAGCTCCCGCTCCTCGGGGTGTACCGTGTCCAGGAAGGAGGTGCCGGCCTCGCCCGTCTTCGAGCCCTCCATCAGCGCCGCCCATGTCGCGTTGCACCAGGGCTGGCTCCCATCCGGCCGCGCCGCCCACACCGCCTGGGGCATGGCGTCCAGCAGGGCGCGCGCGTGGGCCTCGCCCTGGCGCACCAACAGCTCGCGCTCCTGCTGCCGCAACCGGGCCTCGCGCGCCCTCAGCTGCTCGCCGCGCACATACAGCTCCACGAAGGTGGACACCTTGGCGCGCAGCACGTCCGGGTCGAAGGGCTTGAGCAGGTAGTCCACCGCCCCCTGCGCATAACCGCGCAGCACCTGGCGCTCATCTCGGTGAATGGCGGTGAGGAAGAGCAAGGGAATGTGGCGGGTGTGCTCCTGCGCCTTGATGAGGCGGGCCGTCTGGTAGCCGTCCAGCTCCGGCATCTGCACATCCAGCAG
The DNA here is from genome assembly GCF_034259325.1 of Hyalangium ruber. Lineage (NCBI taxonomy): Bacteria > Pseudomonadati > Myxococcota > Myxococcia > Myxococcales > Archangiaceae > Hyalangium > Hyalangium rubrum. The sequence goes on from NZ_JAXIVS010000002.1 coordinate 137,148, forward strand.
CACCGCGGCGAAGTCCTCGTCCGCCAGCTTGCGCAGCGCCTCCGCGCCGGAGCGGGCCGTCACCAGCCGCTGCCCGAGCGGCTCCAGGGCGACTTCCAGCGCCAGCAGGTTCGCTGGGTGGTCGTCCACCAGGAGAATGCTCGCGACGGGAGGCGCTTCCCTCATGAACGGATTTCCTCACCTGCGAGCGGACGACCCCTACGAGATGGGGATTGAGCCTTGCAGCGGCAAGTGGATCCCCCTCCCTGAAGTCGGAGACAAAATTCTCCGCTCACTGCTGGACAGTCCGCACCGAGCCCTACCGACGCTACGAAGGGTTGCCGCGCCCGGCCCGGTTCTTGTCCCAGATGGCGTAGAGGATGATCAGAAAGGAGACAAGTCGGATGAGGTAGACGTAGTGGCGCCGCTCGTCGTCCACATCCACCAGGGTGAGCACCAGCCAGTTGCACCCCATCACCGTGAAGGCGAGCGCAAAGAAGGCGAAGAGCCGGTCCCGGGAGGCCTTCCAGAAGCGCAGGAAGAACAGGGCGCACACCACGCAGGCCATCACCAGTGCGCCGTTGATCATCGGCTTGATGAACATCGCCGTTGCCTCCTACTGCGCGTCCCAGACCAGGCCGTAGACCAGGATGGCCACGCCCACCAGCGCGATGGAGCTGCGCCACAGGGACAGGTCCACCCCCTGGACGAGCACCAGGTCCACGAAGAGCACCAGGTTGCTGATGGCCAGCGCCACGAAGCACAGGCCGCTCCACAGCAGCAGGCGCAGGTGGGAGCGACCATAGCCTCGCAGCAGCAGCACCGCGCATGCCAGGCTCGTCAAGGCACAGAGGATGTAGACCGCCTCAGCCATTGCCTTCGTCCTTGTCCCGCTTGAGCCGGAACGCGTCCGCGAACCCTCGCACCTTGTCGAGGGGCTTGGAGAAAATGAACGAGATGACGCTCACCCGCCGCAGACTGTAGGTGGACTGCAAATCACTGACGTCCTGAGCGTCCTCGGAGCTGGCCGGACTGAAGCGGTAGGTGGTCGGGCTGCCCGCCCGGTCCACCAGCAACCGGCGCGCGGTGAGGTCCGTCAGGCGCGCGGCGGCGGAGGCCTCGGTGATGCGCAGCTCCTGGCTCACGTCCTGGACGGTCCACTCCCGATCCGGGCGCGCCCGCAGCAGGAGCAGCACCTCCAGCTTCTCGATGGAGTCGATGTGCGTGGCGATGAAGCGCTGCACACGCGGGGGGATGACTGCGTCACTCACACCCCCACCTTGCCCACGATGCTATGTAAATCAACTATTTCCTCGCGCTCCGTGAACGGGGTGTTCACGCTTGAGCGGCCCGCCGCCACTCACCCGAGCGGGACTCGCGCACCCGGGGCAATTGCACGCGGAAGGTCGCGCCCTTGCCAGGCAAGCTCTCCACCGACACGGTGCCTCCCAGGCCGGTGACGATCTGGTGAACGATCCACAGCCCCAGCCCGAAGCCGCTGTAGTGCTCGTGGGGCACCGCCCGCTCGAAGCGCTCGAAGATGCGGTGGCGGTCCTCGTCGGGGATGCCAATGCCCCCGTCGCGCACCTCGAGGGTGGCGTGGGGGCCATCCTCGACGACGGTGAGCACTACGGGCGCCCCGGCGCCGTACTTCAGGGCGTTGGTGAGCAGGTTGGTGACCACCTGATCCACCCGGGTGCGGTCCCACCGGCCCACCACGGGGCGCTCGGCGCTCACCGTGAGCCTGCAGCCAGCACGCGAGGCGTCCTCGTTGAAGCGGGAGGCCACCTCTCGCACCACGGCCGCCAGGTCCACGTCCGTCAGCTCGAAGTCCAAGCGGCCCGCGCTGATGCGGGTGATGTCGAGCAGGTTGTCCACCAGGTGGGTGAGCCGGCCGACGTTGTGCTCCAGCGTCTCCAGCTTCGCCACGTACTGGGCCAGCGGCAGGGGCGCGCCGTCCCCGCGAGCCGCGGAGCGCAGGGCGCCCTGGATGTGGACCTTGAGGGAGGTGAGCGGGGTGCGCAGCTCGTGGCTGGCCATGGAGAGGAACTCGTCGCGCACGCGTACCGCGCGCTGCAGGTTCTGCTCCGTCATGTGCAGCGCCGTCACATCCAGCATGGCCAGCAACACCGTCTCCGGGCGGCCATGCATCTGCGGCAGCCGGGAGGAGAAGGCCAGCGCCACGCCGCGCTGCTCCGCCAGGCGCCACTCCACGGTGAGGCCATTGAGCACCTCGCCCCGGGCGGCGCGCGCGGCGGGCAGGGCCTCCTCGGGCAGGCGCTTGCCGTCCGCGTCCGTGAAGAGGGCGTCCGGGTGCAGCAGCCGCGCCTCTCGGTACACGAGGCACCCGCTGGCCAGCTCCTGGGCGGCGCGGTTGGAGAACAAGGTGCGCCCGGAGAGGGGCTCCAGCAGGGCCAGCGGGGTGGGCAGCGCGGCCAGCACCGCCTCCAGCCAGCGCTGCTGGTTGCGGCCCGCCTCCATCTCCTTGCGCAAGAACTCCTCGCGGGCCCGCGCGCGCTCGGCCTCCATGCGTTGCTGGAACTGGGCCAGCTCCCGCTCGTGCTCGCGCTGCTGCGCCTCGCGCAGCGCCTCGGCCTGCTTGCGCACCAGCTCCGTCTTGCGGAACAGGTCCACGAAGATGCTCACCTTGGAGCGAAGGATGTCCGGCTCGTAGGGCTTGAGCAGGTAGTCCACCGCGCCCACCGCGTAGGCGCGGAACTCCGGCACCTCGCCGCGCAGCAGGGCGGTGAGGAAGAGAATGGGCGTGTTGCGGCTCTTCTCCCGCTCGCGGATGAGCATGGCCGTCTCGAAGCCATCCATCTCCGGCATCACCACGTCCAGCAGCACGGCGGCGAAGTCCTGGTGCAGCATGTGCCGCAGCGCCTCACGGCCACTGCGCGCGGTGACGAGCTGCTGGCCCAGCGGCGCCAGCGTGGCCTCCAGCGCCATCAACCCCTCGGGCTGGTCGTCCACCAGCAGAATGGGGACCTTCTCCCGAGGAGGGTGGCTCACGGTTGCACCTTCATCCGCGACCCGTAGGAGAGTCGCGCCAGCCAGGCCTTCACTTCGTTGAGCGAAACCCGCTCCCCCCCCTCGCCCGCCTCCCCTTCTCCTACCACAGCCGCGCGCCCGCCGCGCTCCCGCAGGACCGAGAGCCCCGCCCATCCGTCTTCATGTCCACTGAAGAGCAGGCCCGCGGCGGAGGGCCCATAGGCATCCGCCGCCGACTCGAAGAGCGGGTTGATGGCGGGCCGCTGGCCATGCTCCGAGGGCTCGCGCGAGAGGGCGATGCTGTCGCGGTCCACCATGAGGTGGTAGCCGGCGGGAGCCAGGTACACGTGGCCCGCCACCAGCTCGTCCTTGTCGTCCGGCTCCACCACGGGCAGCAGGCAGCGGCGGCCCAGCGGGCCCGCCAGCGAATCATACGGGCCCCGGTGGAGCACCAGCGCCACCGGCACGTTGAGGCGCGCGGGCAGCAGGGACAGCAGCACCTCCACCTCCGCGGCGGCGTTGCGCGGCGCGCCCACCACCAGCAGCCCCAGGGGACTCATGACAGCCTCCGGAAGACACGGCCCGTGCCCTGCATCTCCTCATAGGCCGTGGCGTAGGGGGTTCGTGAGACGGACTCCTTACGCCCCAGGCACAGGAAGCCAAAGCGCGTGAGGCTCTCGTACAGGCGCTCGTGCGCGCGCCGGGCCAGCGCCATGTTGAAGGCCAGCAGCGTGTCGCGGCAGAGGACGACCTGGAACTCGTTGAAGGAGCCGTCCGTGGCCAGGTTGTGCTGGGTGAAGAAGATGCCCTCGCGCAGGGCCGGCTGGAGCACCGCCCAGTTGCCGTCGCGCGTGTAGTAGTCCGTCAGCGCGCGCCGGCCACCCGCCTCCTGGTAGTTGCGCGCGTCCACCTCGCCCGGCAGAGGCAGCACCCCGGTGCGCGCGTCCGCCAGCAGCCCCTCGCTCGCATCCGAGGCGTACAGTCGGCAGCGGCTCCACAGCCCCTCCTCCATCAGCAGGATGGCCAGGGCATACGTCTCCTCGCCCGAGCCGCAGCCCGCATGCCACACCCGGATGGAGGGGTAGGTGCGCAGCATGGGCACCACCCGGGTGCGGAAGGCCTGGAAGAAGGCGGGGTCGGCGAACAGGGGCTCGGGAGGACAGGCCAGCGCGCGCAGCAGGCCCTCCATGGCCTCCGGGTCATGCAACACCTTGCCCTGCAACGAGGAGAAGGTGTCCAGGCGCTCCTCGCGCAGGTGGCGCCGCAGCCGCCGGAGCAGGAGCGGCCGCGAGTGGTTGCGCAGATCGAAGCCGTACTGGCGGCGCACCCCTTCCACGAGCAACTCCAGCTCGAGCACCTCCAGCTCCGCCCCGCGCGTGAGCGCACTCACTCAGCGACCTCCGTACGCGGCTGCTTGGCGGTGGCGCCGCGCGGGGCGTGCAGCCACACGCGCAGCAGGCTCAGCAGCTTGTCGATGTCCACCGGCTTGGTGATGTAGTCGGAGGCGCCGGCCTCGAGGCACTTCTCGCGGTCGCCCTTCATCGCCTTGGCGGTGAGCGCGAGGATGGGCAGGTGCGCGAGCCGCTCCGATGCGCGGATGGCGCGCATGGCCTGGTAGCCGTCCATCTCCGGCATCATGACATCCATCAACACCAGCTCCACGGCCGGGTCCCGCTCGAGCAGCGAGATACCTTCCTTGGCGTTCTCGGCGAAAGCGACCTTCATGCCGTAGCGCTCCAGCACGGTGTTGAGGGCGAAGATGTTACGCACATCGTCGTCCACCACCAACACCTTGCGGCCCACGAGCATGGGGTCCATGTGGCGGGCCTTCTCCAGCATGCGGCGCTTGGGCTCGGGCAGCTGGGCGGGCGCGCGGTGGAGGAACAGGCTCGTCTCCTCCAGCAGGCGCTCGGGGCTCTGGGCGTCCTTGATGACGATGGCCTCGGCCACGCGGCGCAGCTCCGTCTCCTGGGCGCGCGTGAGCTCGCGGCCCGTGTAGACGATGACGGGCGGGGTGGACAGGCCGTGCTCGGCGTGCAGCTTGTTGAGCAGGTCCGCGCCGCCCATGTCCGGCAGCCCCAGGTCCAGCACCACGCAGTCGAAGCGGTGCGAGGCGACGGCCTGCAGGGCCTCGGCCGCGGTGCCCACCGCCGTGGTCTGCACATCTTCGCTGCCCAACAGCTCCATCAGGCTCTGCCGGTGGACGGTGTCGTCCTCGACGATGAGGAGGTTGCGGCCCTTGCGGTCCACGAAGTCGCGCAGGTCCTTGAGGGCGCGCGCGGCGGCCTCGGGGTCCGCGGCGGCCATGAGGTGCCCCAGGGCGCCCAGGGTGAGCGAGCGCTCGCGGTAGTCACCCTCCGAGAGGGTGTAGACGGGCAGCGCGCGGGTGGCGGCGTCATGCTTGAGCCGGTCCAGCACCACCCAGCCGGCCATGTCCGGCAGGTCCAGGTCCACCGCCACGGCCACGGGCCGCGCGTTGCGGGCCGCCTCCAGCGCCGCCTCCGCCTCCGTGGAGACGATCATCTTGAAGCCCACGCCCTGCGAAGCCGCGCGCAGCCGCGCCGCGTGCTCCTGCGTGTGCGTCACCGCCAGCAGCACCGGGTCTCCGGGGAGGATGGAGGCGCTGTCGTCCTCGATCTCCACCCGGTTGGCGGCGGGCGCCGAGGGCGGCAACGGGACCGGCGTGGGGATGGGCGCCGGCAGCGCCTTGACGCCGGAGATGACCTTCTCCACCACGCTCAGGCCGCCCTGCTGCTGCTCCACGGGCTTGGGCGCCACGTAGTTGAGCGGCAGGTAGAGGGTGAAAGTGCTGCCCTTACCCATTTCGCTCTCGAGGCGAATTTCACCGCCCAGCAGGCGGGCGATCTCACGCGAGATGGAGAGCCCCAGGCCCGTGCCGCCGTACTTGCGCGCGGTGGAGCCGTCGGCCTGCTGGAAGGCCTCGAAGATGATCTGGTGCTTGTCCTTGGGGATGCCGATGCCCGTGTCCTTGACGACGAAGGCCACCACGGTGGGGACGGTGCGCAGGATGGGGTGGTCCGCCGAGAAGCCGCTGCGAGCCGTCTGCACCTGCAGGGTGACGCGGCCGTTCTCGGTGAACTTGAAGGCGTTGGAGAGCAGGTTCTTGAGCACCTGCTGCAGGCGCTTGGCGTCCGTCTGCGCCTCGGGAGCCACCTCGGGAGCCACCTCGATGGCGAAGTCCAGCCCCTTCTTGTCGGCCACCTGGCGGAAGGTGCGCTCGACGAACTCGCGCAGGTCGCTGAAGCGCAGCGGGCCCACATCCACCGTCATGGTGCCGGATTCGATCTTCGACAGGTCGAGGATGTCGTTGATGAGCTCCAGCAGGTCCGCGCCGGAGGCATGGATGGTTTTCGCGAACTCGACCTGGCGAGCGGTGAGGTTGCCGTCCGAGTTGTCGCTGAGCGTCTGGCTGAGGATGAGCAGCGAGTTGAGCGGGGTGCGCAGCTCGTGGCTCATGTTGGCGAGGAACTCGCTCTTGTACTTGGAGGTGAGCGAGAGCTGCTCGGCCTTCTCCTCGAGGGCGCGCTTGGCCTGCTCCACTTCCTGGTTCTTGCGCTCCACCTCGTTCTTCTGCTCGGAGAGCAGCTTCGCCTTCTCCTGCAGCTCTTCGTTGGTGCGGCGCAGCTCCTCCTGCTGCCGCTTGAGGAGCTCCTCGGACTGCTGCAGCGAGGTGGCCTGCTGCTCCAGCCGCTTGTTCGTCTCGGTGAGCTCTTCCTGCTGCTTGCGGAGCTCCTCGGTGAGCGCCTGCGACTGCTTGAGCAGCGCCTCGGTGCGCATGTTGGCGGCGATGGTGTTGAGCACGATGCCGATGGACTCGGTGAGCTGCTCGAGGAAGCCCAGGTGTACGTCGCTGAACTTGTGGAAGCTCGCCAGCTCGATGACGGCCTTGATGTCACCCTCGAAGAGCACCGGCAGCACGACGATGTTGCGCGGAACTTCCTCGCCGAGACCCGAGGAGATGCGGATGTAGCTGTCGGGCACATCGGACAGGAGGATGGGCTCCTTCTCCAGGGCGCACTGGCCGACGAGGCCCTCGCCCAGCTTGAAGGCATTGGAGAGGCCCTTGCGCTCGCGGTAGGCGTAGGAGGCCAGCAGCTTGAGGATCTGCTCTCCGTCCACGCGCTCGGAGATGTAGAAGACGCCGTGCTGGGCATCGACCAGCGGCGCCAGCTCCGAGAGGATGACCTTGGACACGGTGAGCAGGTCGCGCTGACCCTGGAGCACGCGGGTGAACTTGGCCAGGTTCGTCTTGAGCCAGTCCTGCTCGGTGTTCTTGCGCGTGGTGTCCTTGAGGTTGCGGATCATCTCATTGATGTTGTCCTTGAGGGCAGCCACTTCGCCCTGGGCAGACACCGTGATGAACCGCGTGAGGTCACCCTTCGTCACCGCGGTGGCGACCTCGGCGATGGCGCGCACCTGGGTGGTGAGGTTGGCGGCGAGCTGGTTCACGTTGTCGGTGAGGTCGCGCCAGATGCCAGCGGTGCCAGGCACGCGGGCCTGACCGCCCAGCTTTCCTTCGATACCCACCTCGCGGGCCACCGTGGTCACCTGGTCGGCGAACACCGCGAGCGTGTCGATCATCCCGTTGATGGTGTCGGCCAGCTCGGCGATCTCGCCCTTGGCATCCACGACGAGCTTGCGCTTGAGGTCGCCGTTGGCGACCGCGGTCACCACCTTGGCGATGCCGCGCACCTGGGTGGTGAGGTTGGTGGCCATGGAGTTCACGTTGTCCGTGAGGTCCTTCCACGTACCGGCCACGCCCTTCACGACGGCCTGGCCACCCAGCTTTCCTTCCGTACCCACCTCGCGCGCCACGCGGGTCACTTCGGAGGCGAAGGAGGACAGCTGGTCCACCATCGTGTTGATGGTGTTCTTCAGCTCCAGGATTTCACCCTGCACGTCCACGGTGATCTTCTTGGACAAGTCCCCATTGGCCACCGCCGTCGTCACCTCGGCGATGTTTCGCACCTGCGCGGTCAGGTTCGACGCCATCGAGTTCACGTTGTCGGTCAGGTCCTTCCACGTACCGGCAACACCCTTCACGAAGGCCTGGCCGCCCAGCTTTCCTTCCGTACCCACCTCGCGGGCGACGCGCGTCACCTCCGAGGCGAAGGACGACAGCTGGTCCACCATCGTGTTGATGGTGTTCTTCAGCTCCAGAATCTCACCGCGCACATCCACGGTGATCTTCTTGGACAAGTCACCGTTGGCCACCGCCGTCGTCACCTCGGCGATGTTGCGCACCTGAGCAGTCAGGTTGCTGGCCATCGAGTTCACGTTGTCGGTCAGGTCCTTCCACGTACCACCGACGCCCTTCACAACGGCCTGACCACCCAGCTTTCCTTCCGTACCCACTTCGCGCGCCACACGGGTCACTTCGGAGGCGAACGAGGAGAGCTGATCCACCATCGTGTTGATGGTGTTCTTCAGCTCCAGGATCTCACCGCGCACATCCACGGTGATCTTCTTCGACAGGTCGCCGCGAGCAACGGCTGTGGTCACTTCCGCGATGTTTCGCACCTGAGACGTCAGGTTCGACGCCATCGAGTTCACGTTGTCCGTGAGATCCTTCCACGTACCACCGACGCCGCGAACGATGGCCTGGCCACCCAGCTTTCCTTCCGTACCCACCTCGCGGGCGACGCGCGTCACCTCCGAGGCGAAGGACGACAGCTGGTCCACCATCGTGTTGATGGTGTTCTTCAGCTCCAGAATCTCACCGCGCACATCCACGGTGATCTTCTTGGACAGGTCACCGTTGGCCACCGCCGTCGTGACTTCCGCGATGTTGCGCACCTGAGCAGTCAGGTTGCTTGCCATCGAGTTCACGTTGTCGGTCAGGTCCTTCCACGTACCACCGACGCCCTTCACAACGGCCTGGCCACCCAGCTTTCCTTCCGTACCCACTTCGCGCGCCACACGGGTCACTTCTGAGGCGAAGGAGGAGAGCTGGTCCACCATCGTGTTGATGGTGTTCTTCAGCTCCAGGATCTCACCGCGCACATCCACGGTGATCTTCTTGGACAGGTCACCGTTGGCCACCGCCGTCGTCACCTCGGCGATGTTTCGCACCTGCGCGGTCAGGTTGCTAGCCATCGAGTTCACGTTGTCGGTCAGGTCCTTCCACGTACCACCGACGCCCTTCACGACGGCCTGGCCACCCAGCTTTCCTTCCGTACCCACCTCGCGGGCGACGCGGGTCACTTCCGAAGCGAAGGAGCGGAGCTGATCCACCATCGTGTTGATGGTGTTCTTCAGCTCCAGAATCTCGCCGCGCACGTCCACGGTGATCTTCTTGGACAGGTCACCATTGGCCACCGCCGTGGTCACCTCGGCGATGTTTCGCACCTGAGCAGTCAGGTTGCTGGCCATCGAGTTCACGTTGTCGGTCAGGTCCTTCCACGTACCGCCAACGCCCTTCACGACGGCCTGACCGCCCAGCTTTCCTTCCGTACCCACTTCACGGGCGACGCGGGTCACTTCCGAGGCGAAGGACGACAGCTGATCCACCATCGTGTTGATGGTGTTCTTCAGCTCCAGAATCTCGCCCTGCACATCCACGGTGATCTTCTTGGACAGGTCACCGTTGGCCACCGCCGTCGTCACCTCGGCGATGTTTCGCACCTGCGCAGTCAGGTTCGACGCCATCGAGTTCACGTTGTCGGTCAGGTCCTTCCACGTACCGGCAACACCCTTCACCACTGCCTGGCCGCCCAGCTTTCCTTCGGTACCCACCTCGCGGGCGACGCGAGTCACCTCCGAGGCGAACGAGGAAAGCTGGTCCACCATCGTGTTGATGGTGTTCTTCAGCTCCAGAATCTCGCCGCGCACGTCCACGGTGATCTTCTTGGACAGGTCACCATTGGCCACCGCCGTCGTCACCTCGGCGATGTTGCGCACCTGAGCGGTCAGGTTGCTGGCCATCGAGTTCACGTTGTCGGTCAGGTCCTTCCACGTACCGCCAACGCCCTTCACGACGGCCTGGCCACCCAGCTTTCCTTCCGTACCCACTTCGCGCGCCACACGCGTCACTTCCGAGGCGAACGAGGAGAGCTGATCCACCATCGTGTTGATGGTGTTCTTCAGCTCCAGGATCTCGCCGCGCACATCCACGGTGATCTTCTTCGACAAGTCACCACGGGCCACCGCCGTGGTCACCTCGGCGATGTTTCGCACCTGAGACGTCAGGTTCGACGCCATCGAGTTCACGTTGTCGGTCAGGTCCTTCCACGTACCGGCCACGCCCTTCACCTTGGCTTGACCGCCCAGCTTTCCCTCGGTACCCACTTCGCGCGCCACGCGCGTCACTTCCGAGGCGAAAGAGCCCAGCTGCTCCACCATGCCGTTCACCAGCCGGGCGGTGCGGAGGAACTCACCCTTGAGCGGGCGGCCGTCCACCTCGAGCGCCACCGTCTGGGACAGGTCGCCCTTGGCCACGGCGCCGATCACACGGCCCATTTCCGTCGTCGGCTGGATGAGGTCCGCCACCATCGTGTTGACGGATTCCACGCAGTCGGCCCACGAGCCCACCGAGCCCGCCAGCGTCGCGCGTTGGGTGATGCGGCCCTCCTTGCCGACCATGTTGCCGATGCGCTCGAACTCCTTCGCCATGCGCTCGTTGAGGTCGATGATGTCGTTGAGGGCGTCTGACACCTTGCCCGCGATGCCCACCGTGTCCACGGGCATCCGAACGGTGAAGTCTCCCCGCTGCACCGCGGCGAGGATGCGGAGGAGCTGACGTGTGTCGAGCGTGTCGGACGTGCTCTCATGCCCCTTGACGGAGACCTTACGAGCCGGTTGCTTCTGCGTACGCATTCGAACCCCTGGCTGGCCCACGGCGCTGAAGACGGCCTCTCGCTGTGGGCACGGGAATACTGAGCGGAGCAGAGTTCTCTTTGATTACGGGATGACACGCCAGTCCCCGCGCCGTGCCTGGCTGCTGAGTAGGAGACAGTCCCTCCCCGTCAGCGTTGAGGAGCCAACATTTCACCTTCCCCCTCGGACAAGGAGTGAAAGCGCGGCACACGCTACGCTGGGCGGCTCGCTCCGCGGGCGAGCTTCAGTTGCGCATGCGCGGCTGCGGAGCAATGACGCGCACCGCCATCTGCTCGTTGCCGGAGACCACGGTGCTGATGGCCTCGCGACGCGTGGGCGCCAGGCGCGCCACGGCCCTCAAGGTGGCCACCAGCACCAGCGCCTCCACGGTGGAGGGCACGGCGATGCCCGAGGGCCCTGTTTTGAGCGGCAGCGGCAGGCGGGGCACACGGCCCGCGGCCTCGAGCGCCGCCACGGCGTACGGAGGGCGCATGTCCAGGGTGACGCCAATGGCCGGCAGCGAGGTGGCGGCGGAGCCCTGCCCCCGGCTCTGCAGATCCATCAACAGCTTGAGGGCGCCGCTCTGCTCGTAGAGCGCGAGCCCCTCGCCCCCGTCCTCTCCGCCACCGAAGATGCTGCCCTCGTAGGTGCGCGACAGCGCGCCGGAGATGGTGATGTGGAAGGGCTGGCTGTCATCCCAGTGGGACCAGGGCCGGGCCTCCCAGAACTCGGTGGCGGCCTGGACGAAGAGCAGGGCCTTGTCGGCGCCCAGCCCCGCCACGCCGCGCTGCTCCCAGGCCATGAAGGTGGCGATGGCCGCCCGCGCCGAGAGCACCTCTTGGGGAGGGCTCTCCACCTGAAGGCCCAGGCCCTCGGCGACCGGCGCCAGGGCGGGCTCGCAGCGCACGTTGGCGGGCTCCAGTCCCTCCAGCAGGGCGCGCACGCCGGCGGTGTCCTCCTGCTCGAACACGGGCGGGGCGAAGTCACCCGTCTCCGTCACCCGCAGGTACACGTTGGTGGTGTGCTGGGACAGCTGCACAGGGCCGAGTTTGAGCAGGTGGAACATGGTGCCTCCGGGCGGCTCTTACCGTAAAAAACGTGCGTCCGCTGTCATTCCCAGGCCGCTTGTCGATTGGAGCCCACCTCCGTGGAAACCCTCGTGCGCATCGCGGAAGGACTCGGTCGCTTCTCCGCACGCTTCGTTCCCAGCGCGTTCGCCATCGCGGTGCTGCTAAGCCTGCTGACCATGGGGCTGGCGCTGGGCTGGGGAGGCGCGGCCCCGGACCAGGTGCTGGGCGCCTGGGGCGGCGGCTTCTGGGAGCTGCTCACCTTCTCCATGCAGATGGCGCTGGTGATGTTCACCGGCTACCTGCTGGCCCTCACCGCGCCGGTGCGCTGGGTGCTGGAGAAGCTGGCGGGGCTGGCGAAGAGCCCTCGCGGGGCGGTGGCGTGGATGGCCTTCGTCTCCATGGCGCTGGCCTATATCAACTGGGGCCTGTCGCTGGTGGCCAGCGCCATGCTGGTGCGCTTCATGGTGCGACGGCGACCGGACGTGGACTACCGGCTGCTGGTGGCGTGCGCCTACTTCGGGCTGGGCGCCACGTGGCACTCGGGGCTGTCGGCCTCGGCGCCGCTGCTGGTGGCCACGCCGGGGCACTTCCTGGAGAAGCAGCTCGGGGTGTTGCCCATCGATCGGACGTTGTTCTCGGCCTTCAACGTGGGGCTCACCGTGGCGGTGGTGGCGGGCATGACGCTGCTGGCCTGGGCGCTGCACCCCAAGCCGGAGCGTACGGTGCGGGTGGAGCCGGCGCTGCTGGAGAAGCTGGGGGACTTCGTGCCGCCCGAGCGCCCGAAGGAGAAGGGCCTGGCGGTGTGGTTGGACCACGCGCGGCTGCTCAACCTCGTGTTCGGCGTGCTGGGGCTGGCGTGGTTCGCGCGGCACCTGGTGCTCAATGGAGGTTGGCGCGCCATCAACCTCAACGTGGTGAACTTCCTGTTCCTGGTGCTGGCGGTGCTGCTGCATGGCACGCCGGCGCGGCTGCTCAAGGCCAGCGAGGAGGCCGGCAGCGTGCTGCACGGAATCGTGCTCCAGTTCCCGCTGTACGCGGGCATCTACGGCATCTTCAAGGCCACGGGGCTGACAGACCTGATTGGCGACGCGTTCGTGTCGCTGTCCACGCGTGAGACGTTCCCCGCCATCGTCTACCTCTACAGCGGGGTGGTGAACTACTTCGTGCCCTCGGGGGGCTCGAAGTGGGCCATCGAGGCGCCCTACCTGCTCAACGCGGCGAGCACGCTGGGGGTGGAGCCGGAGAAGGTGGTACTGGCGTACGCCTGGGGGGACATGGCGACGGACCTCATCCAGCCCTTCTGGGCGCTACCGCTGCTGGCCGTGGCGCGGCTGGAGTTCAAGGACATTCTCGGCTTCCTCCTGCTGGCCTTCCTGCTCTACCTGCCTTTCGTCACGGTGGCGTTCTTTCTGTTCGGATGAGCGGTTGATCCGAGCAAAGGAGGCAATGGCCACCGCCGCCCAGAAGGCGGCGAGTACACCGAGGGAGCGATTCACGGAGAGGGTGGCACAACTCATGGGCGCCACTTGAGCCGCAAACCGGGCCCACTGCACTGGAGGGAAACCCCAAGGGGCTTACCGGCGAGCCGAAACGACGGCGCGGGCCTTGGCGAGTGGCCCTGGTGAGGCGAAGCCCGCGAAGAGCTCTCCCGTGAGGTACGCGCGGCTCTTGCCCGAAGCGGCGCGCAGGTAGTCGTTGAGCACCGCGCCGCTCTTCGTATCCCGGCGCGTGGTGGGGCGCTGGAGGTTCATCCGCACGCGCGCCACCCCCTTGCTGCCCCGGTGGACGAAGAGGATGGTGCCATTGGGTTCGATCCGCTCGACAACGCCCACGTGGGTGAGGCCGTCGTTGCGGCGCCCATCCCGGTTGCGGTCATACGTCTCGCGGAAGAAGACGAGATCTCCCGGTTTGGGCTTCCCCTTGTGGACAGCGCCGAGCTGCTTCGCGTGCCGGTGGATGTTCGAGACGCCGTTGTCGCCCTGGACGCCGCTCCGAGGCATCACCTCGATGCCTACGCTGGAGTAGGCGATGCGCGCCACGCCCGTGCAGTCATCGGGCACCGACCGGTCCACCTTCCGCAGCGAGGAAACCCCCACGAGCCGAGTGGCCCGAGCGGCGATGCGCGTGCCCACGCTCGGTGTCGATCGCGCGGTGCTGCCCTTCTTCGCCGCGACCTTTGCCTCCACGCGGGCAGGCGCCTGCTTGCCTGCCGCGTGGGCCTGCGAGCCGCCAAGGGCCAGGTGTCCCAGCGCTGCCAGCACGACGAGCGGTCGGATCATGTTCGGCCGGACGCCTCCGCACCGACGTTATTCACAGCCGGCCCGCGCTGGAACCTGACACCTCCCAACAGCCCATGCTGCACAGGGAGCTACAGCGACGAATCGCGAATTTTGCAGTGTCTGTCTCGAAAAGCAGCCGTATGTCCCACTCCAGCGCGGCGGAGCGGTTGCGCTCGGTTCTTCTCCGCCTCGGTGGTGAAACCTACGCCTCGCACCGAGACTCAAGAGGCTCAGTGCTCACCGGTGAGCACTGAGCCCTCGCTCAAGAAGGCCAAGGCCACCGTGTGACGGGGTAGACCCTGTCCGCCCTTGGCAACACAGTCGAGCCGGGCTTCGAACCCTCGGCTTTGGTGATGCGTCCGGTGATGTGATCGCCCAGCACAAAGCAGACGGGGAAGCGGCGACCATCCGGTAACAAGGCCTCGGTGTAGCGCCCCATCACCGCCCCCAGCTCCTCCTTGGTGATGCCTTCGGTCCAGAGATATCCGTACAACAAGGTGCCATCCGGCAGAGGGTGGCGCGAGAGCTCGTCACGCACCACACGGCCCACGATGGGGCCTTCCCGATAGACCCCCCGATCCACGATCCCTCCAGGCTGGTGGATGTCGAGGATGAATCGGTAGTTCACGAAGCCCCCCAGGATCTCCAGGGCATACATGCTGTCGACAGCTTCCTGGGGGCAGGCACCCGGAGGGGGAAGCTTCACCTGAGCCCCAGGGCAACCAAGGCTGAAGGTGGCGCACAGCCAGACGGCGAGCCTTCCAGTTCCGGAACGAGCTCGGGAGGACAGGTCAGACACGGGCGGGTTTCCTTTCTCGGAGGAAGCAGCGGAGCGCGCGGCGGGGGCAAGCCACACCCACCAGGTGGCGAAGAGGACACAGCCGAGCAGTACCGCTCCCGTGGCCAGCATCCACCACCACTTCCTGCGGCGAGTCGCGGCCTCCGCCTCGACAATGAGTTCCTCGGCGGCGGCCGCGAACGCCTCCAGGGCCTCGTGTCGAGAGGATTCCAGTGTCCCTTCCGGGTGAGACTCCCGCGCCTTGCGCTCCGTCTCCTGCTGCCACGCCTGACGCTCCTCCCGTTCTTCCTCGGTGGCAGGAGCCGGCCCACGCTCTGGCAGCACCAGCGGTACCTTCCAGGTCCGACGCTTTCGCTCCTTGGCGGCCTCCCAGAGTGCCTGATGAAGCACCTCGGCGCTGGGGTAGCGGTCCTCGGGGCGTTTCTCCAATAGCCGCATGACAATCCGGCTCAGCGACTCGGGCACCTGGGGGTTGAGGTAGTGCGGAGGACGCGGAACGAGGGTCTCGATGGCGGCCAGGAGCTCCGCCGCGGTGAGCTTCTTGGGATCGAAGGGATGGCACTCCGTGAGGGCCTCATAGAAAAGCACACCAAGCTGATACAGGTCGCCAGCCCTTCCCGCGTCGAAGGGCTCGCCCTCCTTGTCGGCGCTGCTTCTCAGGAAGGTGACGCACTCGGGCGGCAGCGTATGCGCCAGGCTCGGGGGCAGCTTCTCCGTGAGCATGGAGGCGCCCGGCAGCCACACGCTGCTCAGATCGATGAAGACTGGAGCGCCGTCCTCCTTGCGGACCAGGATGTTGGAGCCACTCAAGTCCCTGTGCAGCATCCCGCGTCGATGGAGTTCGGCGAGCGCGGACACCACCCCGAGAAAGGCATCCGCGAGCTGAGCGGCATTGGGACGGGTGCGCGCACGCCAATCCTGGAAGGTCTCTCCTTCCTCGTAGCCGGTGACGAAGTAGAGGTAGCCGGTCGCTGGGTGCGGCCAGCGGTCCACCGCGTAGAGGCGCGGCAGGTTGGGGTGACTGGTGTTGGCGATCAGCGCGGCCGCCTCGTGAGCCACACGCCCTTCCACCTCCCGCTCCGTCGAAGCCGGGCGCACCGCCATCTTCAAGGAGAAGAAGATTCCCTCACGCTCGGCTTTGAAGGTACGGCCGAAGCCTCCCGTGCCCAGCGACTCCAGGATTCGCCAGGGGCCCACCCAATGACCAGGCTGAAGTTGATCCGGATGCAGGGCGTCCGTTGTCATGACAGGAGGCGCGCTACTGCTTGACCAGGACGAGCGAGAGGGGCCGTGCGTTGCTGCTGTCGCGCAAGTCCAATCTCAGCCGCGCGCCAGAGGGCAACTTCAACTCCTTATAATCCAACTCCACCGCCACCATGCCATTTTCACCAGGAGCCAATTGAGGCTTGTTCATCCGCGCGGAGATGATGCGCAGCGGCACACCCTCTGTGCGGCTAAGGCGCGTCTGCTCCAGCCTCCAGGGCTTCTTGCTACGACTGTTGTGCAGGGTGACGACCAACAGGGCCCAGGCTTTGCCCATGTAACCCATCGCGCCCGTCACCTCCAGGCCCCCACTCCCTTCCAAGGGCATCTCGCTCCGAAACAAGACAGGGACAACACCGTTCTCATCCATCTGCCCGGAGAATGCGAGCCTAGCGGGCCCGCTCACCTCGCACCAGGACTTGAGCCTCTCTAGTTCGGCCTGCGTCTGGGTCAGCGCCGCCATCAGCGCCTCGGGCGTATTCGCGCGACGGTCCACCTCCACCCTCCCATCCACCTCGGTGGCGTGGGAGACGACGGCGAACACGGCCTGACCTGGCAGCGCACGGTCCTTGAACCGCACCTTCACGACGAGCCGCTCGCCCGCGCCCAGATCCGTGGTGGGCTCCAGGCTGAGGCTGCGCTCCCCAGGGTCCGCGAGCTTGAAGCGCGTCGTGTCGAACTCGAGCGTGTCGCGCTCCAGGGGCGCGTTGAACACCAGGGTGGTGAGATGCCCGGCGGCCACGCGCACCTCGGGCACGGGCTCGGCCGGAGCGCCCGACAGGGAGACACGCCGATCCTGGCGAAGCCGGGCGAGCGGCTGGGCGGCAGCGGGGGCCGCCACGAGCAGCACGAGGGCCAGGAGCAACCAAGCCGTAGGTTGGAACACGGAAACAGAACCTCCTGGGTCCTCACCCTAGCAGAGCGGGACGGCCCCGGTTCTCAGTGCTCACCGGTGAGCACCGCGCCCTTCTGCTCCCCGGGCGTCACGGGTGCCCCGTCCCGCACGGTGGACGCACCGTCCACGCGGCGAGACGGTCAAGCCCCTCCACCCTCACAACCGCTTGGTTTCCTGAAGGAAATCCTCTGGCCCGTCTCCTGCTCTACAGCGCGTGTCGCTTCAGCGGCCTGCACACGCAGCGCTCTCCATCCCGGAGAGCGAATCAAAGAAGGAGTTTCATCATGGAGGCAGCAACCCTCATTCATTCCCAGCCCATGACGTTGGAGGAGGTGCGCGTCACCGTCCGCCAGCTCCTGGCGCAGGAGAACATCAACCAGCACCGCATCGGCGAGCTCTACAACTACGTCGTGGCCAACAACCTGGCCGAGGGCGCGGGCTACAGCGATGCCCTGGAGTACTTCGCCAAGAACATCGCGGAGCTGTCGCGCGCCACCCTGGTGCGCTACGGCTCCGTGGCCCGGGAGTTCTCCGCCGAGACGTGCGCGCGCTACGGCACGACCAACCTCAGCGTGCTGCTCACCTACGAGGAGGTCTCCAAGCTCAAGGTCGACAAGCGTGACCCGGGCCAGAGTCCCATCCAGGTGCCGGACAAGGACGGCCGGGTGCAGACCAAGGCCTTCGCCCTCTGCAGCGTGGACGAGCTGCGCAAGGCCCTGCAGCGCCTGCGCAAGCCGACCTCGAGCGCTCCCATCCCTCCCGAGGAGGAGGCCAACGTCCAGCGCTACCGTGACGCGCTGTCGCACCACTTCGGCAAGCAGACCCGTGTCGCGGTGGTCGCACGCAACCACAAGGGCACGGTCCTGCTGTCTCTGAAGGACATCCCGCTGGATCAGATGGAGAAGCTGGCCGAGGCGGTGCTGGCCGGCCTTCCGCTGACCCAGCCCATGGCGTAGCCCCAAAGCTACGGCGGCGAGCCTCGAGCGCGCCCCGTAGCCTCCCTCCCAGGTCACTGGACGAGGCATTGTTTCGTGCTAGACGGTCCCCCGAGCCGGCAAGAGAGCCCGGCTCTCAACGGAGGGGACTCTTTCACATGAAGAAGATGCTGACCCGGAGCGCGGTGTTCGCGGCCCTGACCCTGTCGTCCGTGGCGCTGGCCCAGGAGGCCGAGCAGGCCGCGGCTCCCACGGGCGCACCGGTGACCAAGCCCACTGCTGACGGCGTGAAGAACACCTGGGACTACTTCTACCGAGGCCAGGGCCAGGGGCCGGTCCTCATCGAGGCCAAGCTCTGCACCGAGGTCGGCAAGGAAGGTGCGAACAAGTACGAATGCACCGCCGAGGTAGACATGGCCGCCGGCGTCAAGTCGGGCACCAGCGTGATGCTGTGGCAGGCCTACCTGGTCCCCCAGGGCGACAGCTATGAGGACATCATGGTCCAGGTCAAGCAGGGCAACACCGTGCGCGAGACCAAGGACGTGAAGGTCAAGGGCGATGGCTGGCGCGCCCGTCAGTGGACCGGCGTGCGCCTGAACAAGCCGGGCAGCTGGACGGTCAGCGTCATGCGCGGCGACCAGACGCTCAAGGAGCTCCAGGTCAAGGTGAACTAGTCCACACCGCAACCTGAAGCGCCACGCGCCCGCCGGGGGATGCTCGCATCCCAGGTGGGCGCGTTCTTTTTTCCGCCTCGCCTGCCCTCGGGCCTCCCGCGCCCCCAGAACAATTTTCCGGCTGGAGGCCGATTTTCCGCCTCCGGAGCGCCCCGCACCTCGCGTTCCCCGAGGGAAACCGCCTCGCGGCGGGGCTGGCAATGCCTTTGCAGAAGGACTGCTCGCGGTTGGAAGGGCAGGGGCTGTCGGGGTGGTGGGGTTGGGGTGGGTAGGTGGGGGGGTTGGGGATGGGGTGGCGTTGTCAGGCGGGCGGGGTGTTCGCGGTGGGCCTGCTCCTCGTGGGGTGCGAGGAGCAGGAGACCACCTCGACGCAGCGTGTGCCTGGCCTCGAGGAAGCCGGGCTTGTCGCCGGTGAGGGCGTGGGAGCCAAGGAGTGGTCGCGGGCGCTGGTGCTGGGGGACAGCCAGGCGTTACGTGCGGCGGTGGCTCCCAACGGGGACGTCCTCCTGGTGGCGGCCTACGGCGAGCCGGTAGACCTCGGGGGTGGGCCCCTGCCCTTCGACCGTGGGGTTGCCGGCCCCCATTTGCTGGTGGCGCGCTATGGGCGCGACGGCGCGCTGCGCTGGGCCCAGGGGCTGGTGCCCTCGGGCCCGGGTGCTCAGCGCGCTCAGGTCGGGGCGGTGGCGGTGGATGGGGCCTCGGGGGATGTGCTGCTGGGAGGCACCTCGGCGGGGTTTCGGTGGGGAGCGGGGTGGCTGCCCGAGGGCCCCTTCGTGGCGCGGCTCTCGGCACAAGGTGAGCTGAGCTGGGTGCGAGGCTTTCCCGGCGAAGGCGCGCTCACGGTGGGCGCGGTGGCGGTGGAGCCGGGCTCGGGCGAGGTGGTGGTCACGGGGGACTTCGCCGGGCAGCGGGACTTTGGCACCGGGGCGCACGCGGTACCCAAGGACAGACAGGGAGCCTTCGTGGCGCGCTTCACCGCGAAGGGCGCGCCGCTCTGGAGCCGCGCCTTCGCTCCCAAGAGCGGAGATGTAGCGGCCCGGGCACTGGCGGTGGACGCCTTTGGCGAGGTGGTGTTCGCCGGCAGCTACTCGGGCGCGGTGTCCTTCGGCGGCTCTACCTTCGTCACGGTGCGCTCGCGCACGCCCTACGTGGTGAAGCTCTCGCGCGAGGGCGCGCACCGCTGGAGCCGCGAGGTGTCCGGCGCCGAAGGAGTGGCTCAGGCGGTGGCGGTGGGCTCGGACCGCGTCTTCCTGGCGGGCACCTATACCGGGCGCTTCTTCTTCCAGTTGGAGCAGTTCGAATCAGACTGGCAGGACGGCTTCGTGGCCGCCTACAGCGCCGAGGGACAGTCGCGCTGGGCGCGCTCGCTGGCGGCCTCCGCCACGGCCCTGGGCACCGACAGCGCGGGGCAGGTGCTGGTGGCCGGCACACATGACGGGGGCCTGGATGTGGGAAGCCGGGCCTCGGGGCCCGGGCTCTACGTGACGAAGCTCTTGCCCGAGGAGGGCACCTCCGTGTGGGCCCGGAGCTTCACCGGCGCCACCCTGCCCAGCGCCAGCACCGTGGCGGTGGACGCCTCGGGCTACCCGGTGGTGGCTGGTAGCCTGGCCCGAGCCGGGGGGGCCAAACGGACCCATGGCCGCGACGGCTTCCTGCTGCGGCTGAAGCCCTGATCGCCAGGAAGTCTCGACACTTCCCTGACGTGTAGGCACGTGGAAGTCGACTTCCACACCTCGCCCATGCTAAGGGGCCGCCGCCTTCTGGGCTCTTCCATGGCCCTGAAGGGCGAGGCTGTGCTGAAGCGTCGGCGTGCGGTGTCCCCGCTCGCAGGCGGCCAACCCCTCGACATTCTTCGCCTGCTTGAGGAGTTGCACCCCCATGACACCCACCGTTTCACCGTTGGACGCCCTCCGGAAGGGCGTCTCCGGCACGGTCGCCCGGGTCTTCGGACTCGTAGCGCTGCTTGCCGGTAGCACCGCCCGCGCCAGCGAGGCGGACCTCGTCCTGCCGGACTTCGCCACCAAGACGTTCATGAACGACGCGCTCAACGGCCGCCAGCTGCTCATGGCCGGCATCATCGTGAGCGTGCTCGGTCTGGTCTTCGGCTTCCTCCAGTACGGCCAGCTCAAGAACCTGCCCGTGCACAAGTCGATGCTGGAGATCTCCGAGCTCATCTACGAGACGTGCAAGACGTACCTCGTCACCCAGGGCAAGTTCATCCTGGGCCTGTGGGCGCTGCTGCTCGTGGTGATGATCGGCTACTTCGGCTTCCTGCAGCACATGCTCAGCGAGGCCCCCGCCAAGCTGATCGCCATTCTCTTCTTCAGCCTCATCGGCATCGCGGGCAGCTACGGGGTGGCCTGGTTCGGCATCCGCGTGAACACCTTCGCCAACAGCCGCACCGCCTTCGCCTCGCTGCGCGGCAAGCCCTACCCCACCTACGCGATTCCGCTGCAGGCCGGTATGTCCATCGGCATGGTGCTCATCAGCACCGAGCTGCTGCTGATGCTCATCATCATGCTCTTCGTGCCGCGTGACTTCGCCGGCCCGTGCTTCATCGGCTTCGCCATTGGCGAGTCGCTGGGCGCCTCGGTGCTGCGCATCGCCGGCGGTATCTTCACGAAGATCGCCGACATCGGCTCGGACCTGATGAAGATCGTCTTCAAGATCAAGGAAGACGACGCGCGTAACCCGGGTGTTATCGCGGACTGCACGGGTGACAACGCGGGCGACAGCGTGGGCCCCTCGGCCGACGGCTTCGAGACCTACGGCGTGACGGGCGTGGCGCTCATCACCTTCATCCTGCTGGCGGTGCCCCCGGACTTCCAGGTGCAGCTGCTGGTGTGGGTGTTCGTGATGCGCATCGTGATGGTGATCGCCAGCCTGCTGTCCTACGGCGTCAACGGCATCATCCAGGGCGGCAAGTACAAGAACGCCGACAAGATGAACTTCGAGCACCCGCTGACGTTCCTGGTGTGGCTCACCTCCATCGTGTCGGTGGTGTTGACGTTCGTGGTCAGCTACCTGCTCATCCCCGGCCTGGCCAATGACACCACGCTGTGGTGGAAGCTGTCGCTCATCATCACCTGCGGCACGCTGGCGGGCGCCATCATCCCCGAGGCCATCAAGGTCTTCACCTCCACCGAGAGCCGCCACGTGCGCGAGGTGGTGACTGCCAGCCGCGAGGGTGGCCCCAGCCTCAACGTCATCTCCGGTCTGGTGGCGGGTAACTTCTCCGGCTACTGGATGGGCATCATCATCGCGGGCCTGATGGGCGCCGCGTACTGGGTGAGCACCACGGTGCCCGCGGACCTGATGCTGGCCCCGGCGGTGTTCTCGTTCGGTCTGGTGGCGTTCGGCTTCCTGGGCATGGGCCCTGTCACCATCGCGGTGGACAGCTACGGCCCGGTGACGGACAACGCGCAGAGCGTGTACGAGCTGTCGCTCATCGAGAACGTGCCCAACGTGAAGGAGGCCGTGCAGAAGGACTTCGGCTTCACGCCGGACTTCGAGAAGGGCAAGGAGTACCTGGAGGAGAACGACGGCGCGGGCAACACCTTCAAGGCCACCGCCAAGCCGGTGCTCATCGGCACCGCCGTGGTGGGCGCGGCGACGATGATCTTCTCCATCATCGTGCTGCTGGTCGGTCAGAAGGACGCGGTGGGTAACGCCATCGTGGGCGCCAACGGCGTGCCGCTGCTGGACTCGCTGAAGCTGGCCAACCTGTCGCTGCTCCACGCCCCGTTCCTGCTGGGTCTGGTCACCGGCGGCGCCATCATCTACTGGTTCTCGGGCGCCTCGATGCAGGCGGTGAGCACCGGTGCCTACCGCGCGGTGGAGTTCATCAAGGCCAACATCAAGCTGGAGGGCGTGGAGAAGGCCAGCGTCACCGACTCCAAGCGCGTGGTGGAGATCTGCACCCAGTACGCGCAGAAGGGCATGATCAACATCTTCCTGGGCGTGTTCTTCAGCACCCTGGGCTTCGCGTGCCTGGATGAGTACTTCTTCATCGGCTACCTCATCTCCATCGCCATCTTCGGCCTGTACCAGGCGGTGTTCATGGCGAACGCCGGTGGTGCGTGGGACAACGCCAAGAAGCTGGTCGAGACGGAGCTGCGCGCCAAGGGCACGGACCTGCACGCCGCCGCGGTCGTCGGCGACACGGTGGGCGACCCGTTCAAGGACACCTCCTCGGTGGCACTCAACCCGGTCATCAAGTTCACCACCCTCTTCGGCCTGCTCGCCGTGGAGCTGGCGGTGGAGCTGAACAGCTCGGGCCATGGCACGGTCACCCGCGTGCTGTCCGCCGTCTTCCTCGCCCTGTCGGTCGTCTTCGTGTACCGGTCGTTCTACGGCATGCGCATCGAGACGCCGATGCGCAGCGAGGCCGTCAAGAGCTAGCCGCGGAAGGCCTGGCCTTCCCGTCTCGCTGAGGCTGTTTCCAGAGCGGCAGGGTGCCCCCGGGTGCCCTGCCGCTTTGCTTTTGCCTTCGGCTCAGTGTCCGAGCCGGAAGGCGGGCGGATCAATCCGGGTGGCCCGGCACTTGGGACAGGCGCCCGGGCGGGTAAAGCGCGTGCGGTCGCGGAAGACGAAGCCGCAGGCCAGGCACTCGGCGGGCACCACCTGCAACCGCCCGCCCAGGGCCTTGAGGGACTTGTCCAGGTGGACGAGGTGCTCGGCCACGTCCTTCTCGGAAATGCCCACCGCAGCCGACAGCTCGCGCGCGGTGAGGCCCGCCTCCGGCGCCTCGGCAAGGGCGGCCTCGAGCGCGGCGCGCACGGTGCTACCTCGAGCCTGGGGGCCGGGCTGGCTCATGCGCTGATGGGCCCCGGGTCCGTCACCCGCTCCTTGCCCAGGTGCATGCCGCTGCGGCAGCGGTAATCGGTGACGAAGGCGCCCAGCAGCACGGCCGCGCCCGCCAGCACGTGTACGGCGGCGGTGGCGGGTGCCCGGCGCGCATAGCCCTTCACGAAGGGCGCGGCAATCGTCGCCAGCCCCCAGCCATAGTCGCTCAGCTCGTGCAGCTCGATGGGCAGCAACCGGGACACGCTGATGCGCGTGTCGGTGAGCAGGGCGGTGCCCGCGAAGCCCAACCCCAGCGCCAGCCCCGTGCGCTGGGCCTGCCTGTCCCCGGAGAGCCCTCCGGCGACCGCCACCGCGACCCCGGCGGCCAGATCCATCAACGAATGCACACCCTGCGGTACCCAGCGGTGCAGCGGCAGGTCTCCAGGAAGCGGGCGGGAGATGATGCCGGCCGCGGCGCTCCGGTCCATGACGTGGTGCATCATGAGGCGCAAGGGCCCCAGGGTGCCGTCGTGTGGGTGGGAAGGATCTGGGATTGTCTTGGACTCAGCCATCCGGCGCTCCTGGACGTTTGCACTCTCCAAGTTAGGCACGCGCTGCCCGGGAGGGTATCCGCCCTGGCGGGAAGTCGTAGCCCGCTCGACAGCGCTTCCCTCCCCCCGCGCCCAGGGCGCACGCTGAGTCCATGCGCCTGCCCCGCTTCCCACGTGTCATCGGCTTCGACGACGGGCCCTTCCAGCGCCGTCCGGGGGCCGTGGTGCCGCTGGTGGGCGTGGTGTGCAGCGGCACACGCTTCGAGGGGCTCGTCTGGGGGCGTGTGCGCAAGGATGGATGGAGCGCGACGCAGGAGGTGTGCCGGCTGCTGGAGGGCGGCAAGTTCCTGCCGCAGCTTCACCTGGTGCTGCTGGATGGCATCGCCTTCGGGGGCTTCAACGTGGTGGACCTGCCCACGCTGGCCTCGCGCCTGAAGCGCCCGTGCGTGGCGGTGATGCGGCGCCTGCCGGACCTGGACGCGGTGGAGCGAGCCCTGCGACGGCTGCCCCGAGCGGAGCGACGGCTGGCCCTGCTGAAGCGGGCGGGCCCCATCCACCAGCTGGGCGGCTTCACCTTTCAGGTGCAGGGCGCCGAGCCCGCCGAGGTGGCCGAGGCGCTCGCGCGTGTCACGGACCGGGGCCTCGTGCCCGAGCCGCTACGCCTGGCACACCTCATCGGCTCGGCGGTGGTAACAGGCGAGAGCAGCCAGCGTGCCTGAAGGAGCCGTGGCAAACCTGTCAGACAACCAGACAGGTTTGGAGGAACCGCCGCCGGGGCGCCCCTGAAGAGGCGTTAGCCGAGGGCCGCCCGGGCATTGCGGAACAGCCGCATCCACGGTCCGTCCTCGCCCCACCCGCTCGGGTGCCAGGAGTGCTGCACGGTGCGGTGGACGCGCTCCGGGTGCGGCATCATCAGCGTGACGCGCCCGTCCCGCGTGGTGAGTCCGCACATGCCATGGGGAGAACCATTCGGATTGGCGGGGTAGGCCTCCGTCACCCGTCCGTGGTTGTCCACGAAGCGCGCCGTCACCAGCCCCAGCCCGTTCACCCGCGCCGCCTCCTCCGGGTTGGGGAACTCCGCGCGCCCCTCGCCGTGGGAGACGGCGATCAGCATCCGGCTGCCCGCCATGCCCTTGAAGAAGAGCGAGGGGCTCTGAGCCACCTCCACCAACGACAGCCGCGCCTCGAACTGCTCCGAGGCGTTGCGCACGAAGCGCGGCAGGTGCTCGGCGCCGGGGATGATCTCCTTGAGCTGAGCCATCATCTGGCAGCCGTTGCAGATGCCGAGGCTGAAGCTGTCGGGCCGCGCGAAGAAGGCGCTGAACGCGTCCCGCGCCCGCTCGTTGAAGAGGATGGACTTGGCCCATCCGCCGCCCGCGCCCAGCACGTCTCCATAGGAGAAGCCGCCGCACGCCAGCAGGCCCTTGAAGTCCGTCAGCGACACGCGCCCGGCGAGGATGTCGCTCATGTGAACATCCACCGCGGTGAAGCCGGCGCGGGTGAAGGCCGCCGCCATCTCCGTCTGGCTGTTCACGCCCTGCTCGCGCAGCACCGCCACGCGGGGCCGCGCGCCCTTGGCGATGTACGGCGCCGCCACGTCCTCCGAGGGGTTGAACGTGAGCGAGGGCGAAAGGCCCGGGTCCTCCGAGTCACACTTGGCGGCGAACTCCTCCTCGGCGCAGCGCGGGTTGTCGCGCAGCTTCTGCAGCTCGTGGCTGACGCGGGACCAGTACTGGCGCAGCGCCATGGTGGGCACCGCGAGCAGCGTCTGCTCGCCCTGGCGCAGGCGCACCTCCAGCTCCGCGCGGGGCCGGCCCAGCTCATGGGCGTGCGCGCCCAGTCCATGCCGCGAGAGCACCTCGCGCACGCTCGCGAGGTCCGCCGCGCGCACCTGGAGCACCGCGCCCAACTCCTCGTTGAAGAGGGCCGGCACGGCCTGCGTGCCCAGGGGCGCCACATCCACGTCCAGCCCGCAGTGGCCAGCGAAGGCCATCTCGCACAGCGTCGCCAGCAGGCCTCCGTCCGAGCGGTCGTGATAGGCCAGCACGCGCCCCGCGGCGTTCAGCTCCTGGATGGCCGCGAAGAAGCCGCGCAGCACCGCTGGCTCCTCCACGTCCGGACACTCCGCGCCGACCTGCTCATAGACCTGGGCCAGCACCGAGCCACCCAGGCGCTGCCGGCCACCGGCGAGGTCGATGAAGAGCAGCCGGGTGTCCTCCTGCAGCTCGCGAAGCTGCGGCGTGAGCGAGGGGCGAACGTCGAGCACTGGCGCGAACGCCGAGACGATGAGCGACACGGGCGCCACCACCGCCTTGCGCGCGCCCTGCTCCTCCCACTCCGTGCGCATGGACATGGAGTCCTTGCCCACGGGGATGGTGAGGCCCAGCGCCGGGCACAGCTCCATGCCCACCGCGTGGACCGCCGCGTAGAGGTTGGCGTCCTCGCCAGGGCTGCCCGCGGCCGCCATCCAGTTGGCCGACAGCTTCACGTCCGACAGTTTGCCAATGCGCGCCGCGGCGATGTTCGTCACCGCCTCGCCCACGGCCATCCGTGCCGAGGCCGCCGCGTTCACCAGCGCCAGCGGTGTGCGCTCGCCCATGGCCATGGCCTCGCCCGTGTAGCCCGAGAGGGCCGACAGCGTCACCGCGCAGTCGGCCACCGCCACCTGCCACGGTCCCACCATCTGGTCGCGCGCCGTGTGGCCCGACACCGTCCGGTCGCCGATGGTGATGAGGAAGGACTTGTCGGCCACCGTCGGGTGCTCCAGCACCCGCGCCACCATGTCTCCCAGCTCCAGCCCCTCCAGCTTCAGCGGCGCGTGCCCCAGCGGGCGCGACTTCACGTCCCGGTGCATGCGCGGCGGCTTGCCGAACAGCACATCCATCGGCAGATCGATGGGGGCCTTTCCGAAGTGGCTGTCCTCCACCTGGAGCACCTGCTCCGCCGTGGCCTCGCCCAGCACGGCGAAGGGGGCGCGCTCGCGCTCACACAGCTCGGTGAAGCGCTCCAGGTCCTCCGGAGCGATGGCGAGCACGTAGCGCTCCTGCGACTCGTTACACCAGAGCTCCACGGGCGACATGCCCTTCTCGGCGCTGGGCACCGCGCGCAGCTCGAAGCGTCCGCCCAGCGCGTTGTCATGCACCAATTCCGGCACCGCGTTGGACAGCCCGCCCGCCCCCACGTCATGAATGGAGCGGATGGGGTTGGCCTCGCCGAGGGACCAGCAGCGGTCGATGACCTCCTGGCACCTCCGCTCCATCTCCGCGTTGTCCCGCTGCACGGAGGCGTAGTCCAGGTCCGCCGCGCTCGCGCCCTGCGCCATGGAGGAGGCCGCGCCGCCGCCCAGGCCGATGAGCATCGCCGGCCCGCCCAGCACGACGATTTTATCCCCGGCCTTGAGCTGTCCCTTCTGCACGTGGCCCGCGCGGATGTTGCCCAGGCCGCCGGCGATCATGATGGGCTTGTGGTAGCCGCGCACCTCCACACCCTCGGGCGTGGGGACGTGCTGCTCGAAGCTGCGGAAGTAGCCGCACAGGTTGGGCCGGCCGAACTCGTTGTTGTAGGCCGCCCCGCCAATCGGGCCCTCGAGCATGATGTCCAGCGCGGAGGCGATGCGCGCGGGCCTGCCGTACTCGCGCTCCCACGGGCGCTCATAGCCGGGGATGCGCAGGTTCGACACCGAGAAGCCCGTCAGCCCCGCCTTGGGACGGGCGCCGCGCCCGGTGGCTCCCTCGTCGCGAATCTCTCCGCCCGCGCCCGTGGCCGCGCCCGGGTACGGAGAGATGGCCGTCGGGTGGTTGTGCGTCTCCACCTTCATCAAGATGTGCGTGGGCTCGCGCACGAAGCGCCACTCCCCGCTGGCCACGTCCGGGAAGAAGCGCTCCACCTCGAAGCCTTCGATGACGGCCGCGTTGTCCTTGTACGCCGACAGCACGCCCGCGCTGTTCGCCGCGTAGGTATTCTTGATGGCCTGGAACAGCGAGCGCTCCTTCTGCGCACCGTCCACGGTCCAGCTCGCGTTGAAGATTTTGTGCCGACAGTGCTCGCTGTTGGCCTGAGCGAACATCATCAGCTCGACGTCGGTGGGGTTGCGGCGCAGCTCGAGGAAGCGCGCGCACAGGTAATCCATCTCATCCTCCGCCAGCGCCAGCCCCAGCTGCCGGTTGGCCTCCGCCAGCGCCGCTCGGCCGCCGCCGAGCACCTCCACCGTGGAGAAGGAGCGTGGGGTGTGCGCGGCGAAGAGCACCTCGGCCTCTTCCATTCGCGAGACCACCACCTGCGTCATCCGGTCGTGCAGCACCGGCTTCACACGCTCCAGCTGCTCGCGCGACAGGGGCAGGCCGTCCTTGTCGGCGACGAAGAAGACGATGCCGCGCTCCATGCGCCGCACGCGCACCAGGCCGCAGTTATGGACGATGTCCGTGGCCTTGGAAGACCAGGGCGAGAAGGTGCCGGGGCGCGGCATCACCACCATCCGGCTGCCCTCCCAGTAGCCGATGGGGATGCGCGGGCCGTACTCCAGCAGCCGGTAGAGCACCGCCAGCTCCGCCTCGGACAGCGCGCCCGCGGCGTCCACGAAGTGCATCAGCTCCGCGTAGAGCGAGGCCACCTCGGGTACACGCTCGCGGCACTGGGCGAGCAGTTTGTCCTGACGGAACGGGGAGAAGGCGGGAGCGCCGCGCAGGTTGAGGATGCTGGGCATGGACGGGCCTGGCTCTGGATAACGGTGAAGTCGTCCTTATCACCGAGACTTCCGGTGAGTCCTGAAGAGTTCGCGCTGGGTCGCCTGCTTCACGAACAGGCACCCGCCGGGTCTTCCCCGGAGGCAAGCGCCTTCAACCCTTCTCGTCCCTCCACTTCACATGGAAGGTGACGTCGTCGGCGCTGAAGGCATGCACTTCCACCTGGACCTCCTTCACGCCACAGCCGCGCAGGCCCGCCATCATGGCGCCCTGCACCAGGTAGCGGGTGGGGCCCGCCTCATTCACCCACAGCTCCAGGTGCGCGGGGGCCAGATCCTGGATGCGCACCTCGGTGTAGTTGTTGCCGGAGCGAAAGCTCTGCTGCGCCCGGCCCACCACGCGCCGAGGCCCCAGCATCTGGAGCACGCTGAACAGCGCTCGCCCCAACATCGTCACCCGATAGCCATCCACCATGCGCTCGCCCAGGTGCCGGTAGGCGTGCTCCTCGGGCTGGCTGGCGTACAGCTCCCGCGCCGCCAGACGCACACACCAGCACCACGTGGCGAACGGGTAGGCAGGCAGGAGCTTGCGGTCCAGGTCCACGCCCGCCTCGCGCAGGTGGCCCTTCAGGGTGGGAGTCACCCTGCCGGCGAGACCTCGGACGAACAGGCCCTCCAGGGTCTGGTCGAAGACGAGTTTCTCCTGCATGGGAGTAGTCTACTCCTGATCTGCCTTCCCTGGAGGAACCCGATGGGTCTTCAACGTGAGCTGGCGGCGATGGCCATGCGCGCCACCCCCCTTCCCGGCCAGAAGAACTTCCTGAGCGACACGGGCCTGTCCTCCCCCGTCCCCATCCTCCCGGGCTCCATCGGCGCGGTGGCGCACGAGCCCTTCGGCGCCGAGGAGCTCAAGCGGCTGTTCGACCTGATGGTGGTCTTCACCATCGGCGACTTCGCGAGCGGGGATTGCTGCTCGAGCTACTTCGATCCGGACAGCCCCTGGTACAACGTCTTCTACGGCGCCTACGGGCTGCGCTCGCACAAGCCGGACGGCACCCCGTGGGGCTTCCGCCGCGACGGGCGGGTGAACCTGGAGGAGATGCTGGAGGTGCCCTGGCTGGACTACAACTTCCTCACCGCGGGCAACCTGGGCTGTCCGCCCTCGCGCATGTGCTTCCGGGTGGAGGAGGCGAGCGTGGGCAAGGAGGGCCCCTGGCACACGGCCGAGGTGTCCTGCGTGATTCCCAGCGGCCTGCACCGCCTGAAGGACGCCGTCACCCCGGACCTGACGTACTACGCGGTCTTCGGGGTGCCGGAGGAGCGCTACCTGTCCTCGCAGCGCGAGAGCTACGAGCCGGTGCGCATGCGGGGAAAGATGTACTTCCAGCCCATCGCCGCGCGCACCACGTTGGTGTGGGGCGGGCTGTGCCCCAACACCCCGGACGGGCAGCGGCTGTTCAACTCCATCCTGGACGCGATGACGCCTCTTTATGCGCGCTGAGGCCTGCAAAGCGTCGGACGGTCGGGGGATTGATGCACCCGTCCGACGCTCGCGGGGCTCAAAAGCAATCTCCAGGCCACTCAGGGAATGCAGGAAAACTAAAGGCTTGGCCGAGATGTCCTGAAGTTCCTGGAGCATACGCGCTCCAGCCCCAGATTCACATTCGCCATGAATCTTTACATTTCTGCAACAATCTCTTGTCAATTCAGTAGCTTGTAGTGGCTCAAACAAGTGTCCTGAAAAAGGACACGGGTTGTGGCCTTTTAGTGCAGGCAAGCTTCTTCACCCGCGCTGCACAACTACTGAAACCCGTTACCCGGGCTTTTGCAGCTTCTCCAGGGCGGAGCAGAGGGAGCAGGAGACGACGGCGTGGGGCACGTCCCGGCGGTGGACGTCGAGCAGGGCGCGAGACATCTCGGCCAGCTCGCGGCGCACCTCGCGCCGGGCACCCTTCACCCGGGCGATGCGCATGTCGTCATAGCCGGTGGTCTGGTGGCGCAGCCAGGCGATCACCGCCGCCTCGGCGCGGCGCTCCACGGGGATGCGCTCGGTGCGAGCCACGGTGCCGCTGCCCACGGGGGCGGCGTGGGCCGTCACCACCACCGCCAGCCGCTTGGCGTGGGCGGTGAAGGTGGGGGCGAAGGAGAGGAAGCGCAGCACCTGGTTGGCGAAGTCCACCTCGTACTCGGCCTGTTCGCGCTCGCGGCGGGCCTGGTCCGAGGCGCGGCGCTTGGCATAGGCGGGGGTGGCGCGCTCGGCCTCCAGCTCGGCGCGGGCGGCGGAGATGTGGGCCTCGGGGGCCCAGATGCCGCGGGAGAACGTCTTGCGGCCCTTCTTCTCCACCACCGTCCAGCTGGGGCCGGCGGCCTTCACGCGGCGGGTGAGCCCGGCGTCTCCGGGCGGCAGCAGGGCCCAGCCGGGCGGAGGCGTGAGCAGGGAGCCATCGGGCGCGCGCACGCGGCGCGGGTCCGGGGTGGGGGCAACGGTCAGGGAGTCAGCCATGGGACAGGAGCGCGGCTGCATAGCGCACGGAGAGTCAGTCGGGAAGTCACGAGGGCGTCGAAAGCCTGCTAAATGGCCGCCATGCGCGCGCGCCCGCGGTGCCCTCCCGCTTCGGGGGGCCGGGAGGCGGGTGCGGGAGGCACACTTCTTCGTGGGAAGCGCCGGCATGTCCCTCCTCAGGCTCACCTTCCTCGGCACCTCGGCCGCTCAGCCCACCCTGCACCGCAACCTCTCGGGGCTGGCGGTGAAGGCGGACGCGGACCTGCTCCTCTTCGACTGCGGCGAGGGCAGCCAGCGGCAGATGGTGCGCTACGGCACCGGCTTCAGCGTGGACGCCGTCTTCTTCACGCACTTCCATGCCGACCACTACCTGGGAATCATCGGCTTTCTGCGCACGCTGGGGATGATGGGGCGCGAGCACCCGGTGCAGCTCTACGGCCCGCCCACGGCGCGGCGGGTGCTGCACCAGGCGGTCCACCTGGGCGTGGACGCGCTGGCCTTCCCGGTGGAAATTCACGAACTGAAGGACGGAGACGTGGTGCGGCGCGGCGGCTACAGCGTGCAGGCGGTGGGGGTGGACCACCGCATCAACGCGCTGGCGTACGTGCTGGCGGAGGACGAGCGGCCGGGGCGCTTCAACGTGGAGAAGGCGCGAGCGCTGGGCGTGCCCGAGGGGCCGAGCTTCGGCAAGCTGCAGAAGGGTGAGGCGGTGACGCTGGCGGACGGCACCACGGTGCGGCCCGAGGACGTGGTGGGCACGTCACGGCCGGGGCGCAAGCTGGTCATCTCCGGGGACACGCGGCCGTGCGCCTCGCTGGTGAAGGCTTCGCAGGACGCGGATCTGCTCGTCCACGAGTCGACCTTCAGCGACGACGAGCAGGAGCGGGCCATCGAGACGCGGCACTCCACGGCGCGCGAGGCGGCGCGGGTGGCGCGCGAGGCGGGAGCGCGGCGCCTCATCCTCACGCACCTGTCGAGCCGGCACGACACCGACCCCACGAAGCTGCTCGTGCAGGCGCGCGAGGAGTACAAGGGGCCGGTGGAGGTAGCCCATGACGGGCTCACCGTGGAGCTGCCGCTGCGCGACTGAAGCGAGGCGCTACGGCTGCACCTTCTGGGCAGCCTCGGCCTCGAGGGCCTTGGCGGCCTCGGCGTCCACGCGCTGGAGCAGCTTCCACTCCATGGCGTGGTCGCGGCTGAGGGTGTTGCTGTCCGTGCCGGCATGCCCGATGCCCTCGGCGGGATAGCCCGTGTTGCCGTCGTTGGGGGGCTGGGACTGGACACGTGCCTGCTTGTGGAACTGCACGGCGGACTGGCCAGGGCCCTTCTCGATGCCGCGCACCAGGTAGCGCGCCCAGCTGGTGCCCAGGGATGAAGGGGCGCCCTCCATCACCCAGTCGGTCTGCAGCTCGTAGCCGCCCTGGGCCTCCATGATGGAGAACTCCTCCTCGGCCAGCATCGCCTTCACCTCGGGCCACACCTCATTGATGGGCTTGCGGTAGACGTGCTCGCGCGCCTTGTCGTGGAGATAGGCGTCGCGGCGGTTGGCGGCGCAACCGGTGGAGAGGGCGAGGGCGGCCACCAGCAGCAGCGCGGTGGATCCGAGCCTGGAAGTCAGCGTCATGTTCAGCTCCTGGGGTGAGTGCGGCACCGCCGTTCAAGCACGCGCCCTGCCCCGAGCCAAGTGGCGCCTCGGGACGTCATGCGCCGCACAGGCGAGTGCTTTCTTCCTGGTTCCTCAGCGACCGATGGCCATAGTGGGGGACACGCCATGTTTCCCATCAGCGACGACAACCCCACGCTGCGCACGCCGGTGATGACGTACCTGACGTTGGGAGCCATTGCCCTCGTCTGGATCTTCTTCCAGGGCGCGGGACTGAACGCGGTGGCCATGGCCGCGAGCGTGTGCAACTGGGGCATGGTGCCGGGCGAGCTGACGGGCCTGGCGCGGTTGGGACTGCCGGTGCCCATCGGCGAGGGGTTGGCGTGCGTGGTGGACCGGGAGGCCATCAACGTGCTCACCCCGGTCACCTCCATGTTCCTGCACGGCGGCTGGGGTCACATCCTCGGCAACTGCCTGTTCCTCTGGGTGTTCGGCAACAACGTGGAGGACAGCATGGGGCGGAGGCGCTTCGTCGTCTTCTACCTGCTGTGCGGGCTGGTGGCGGCGGGAGCGCACGTGCTGGTGGGCCCGAGCTCTCCGGTGCCCACGGTGGGTGCCTCGGGGGCCATCTCGGGGGTGCTAGGGGCGTACCTGGTGCTCTACCCGCGCGTGCGAGTGAACCTGCTCATTCCGATCTTCTTCTTCCTGCACATCATCTCGGTGCCGGCCTGGGTGGTGCTCATCTACTGGTTCGTGCTCCAGGTCATCACCGGACTGCCACAGCTGAACCAGCTCAACCCCGAGGTCTCCGGAGGCGTGGCGGTGTGGGCGCACATCGGCGGCTTCGTGGCGGGCGCGGTGCTCATCAAGCTGTTCGAGAACCGCCGCTTCACCCAGCAGCGCACCACATGGCGGCACCGGCTCCATCCAGACCACCCGTAAGAGCCCCTTTCGGGTGGGTCCATTCCGGGCAGTTGCCTGTCAGGCGTGCTCATCTGGAAAGAGCGTGCGAAGCAGTTCGTCGTCGGGCCCAAGCGGGCGCCAGCCAGTCGGCGGCGGTGTCCTGAGGAGGGCAGCCATGACCTGTCTGGCGCTCTCCTTGTGCGTTTCTGGGGTGAAGCCAATCCATGAGGCGAGTGTCTCAGCGACGGCGAAACGGGCTTCGTCGTCCAGCACGGCTGGCCACCCCCCTGGGAGACTCTCAGCAAACTCGCGAGCGAGTTGGCCGCGCACCAGACGTGTCACCTGCTGGCGCTGCTCAGCCTCCTCAACCAACCCGCTGAACAGTTGCACCGCGTTGAGGTCCGCTCCACCAAGTTCCTTGGCAAGCTCATGCAGCGGGACCGAAGGGCGCTCCTCGGCAAAAGCCGTAAGCGAAGTGTAGCCGCGCTCGCGGACCCGCTCATGGAGACGGATCCTCCAGTTGCCTCGCCAGGAGCGGCCCTCGCTCATCGGCCTCTCCAAGGCGTGAAGCTCATCGGGATGTCATAGTTCCTCATATATCGAGCGACGATCTTCAGGGTCTGGTTCCGCGTCAATATCCGGCCTGCTGCCGTCTCGGCGTCGCGCAGGACGCTCATGATCATCTGGTTCCATTCTCTGGGCCATGTACGCCCCAGGCGCCAATTACCACCGCCATGGATCGCCTGGTGGTGCGCCAGCTCCAACTCGACGCAGAACTGGTCGATGCTCATCTCACCCACGAAGCCGCGCTTCTCGAACCACTCGCGGTGCTCTTTGGGGAGGACATGGTGCTGCGGCGGCTCGGCCATGCCGGCTCCCGCTTTGCCGGTCTCGTGCATGGCGCGAACCTCGGGCCCATCTCCCAGCGCCTCACGTACGCCCTGCGGGAGTTCCTGGTGTGCCTGCGACATCAGCGCCTGACCGGCTTGAATGCGGACCGCGGCACTGACAGCGGGAACGGAGAGGACGCCCGCCTGCACCAGCCGGCGCATCTGTTCCACCCACTCGGCGGAGACGACCAGGCGGGAGCCCATCATCACACCGTGGGAGCCCATCAGGAGGTCCCCGCCCAGCGTGGCGGGAGCGGTCGGCGAGAGCCGTGGCAACGACAGCTTCATGGCCGAAACCAGGGTGAGCGTCTCGATGAGCTGTGCCGCCATCATGACCTGACCGCCGCGTTGGGCCGCCAATCGCACAGCCTCACGGAGGGAGTTGAACTCGCGGGTAAGCTTCCCCATCAGCGCGGGCATCGAGGCCACTGCTGTCTCGATTTGTCCTGGCTCCAGAGAGCCAAGAGCCTGCATGGAAGGTTCGATCAACTGCTGAACGCGGTGCATGTCGACCACGAGTCTCTCGGCGCTGTAGTAGCGGGACTGTCGGAGCACGAGATCGGCGAGGTTCAGGAAGTCGACCCATATGGCGAGCAAGGTCGAGCCGAACATGGCGGCTTGGAGCCGAGGGCCTGTCATCCGGAGCATGCTCCGCTCCATGTCCAGATCGTCAACTTCCGAGGAAGCTTGAGCCAGTCTGGTGGCACCACTCAGCGCGCCATTGAGCCATGGCAGTTGCCCTGCACCATAGGCAACGTGGTGGGTAAAGGCGTTGGTGACCCGACCCTCAAGGTTGTGCTCGCTGGGCTTGAGGAGGTGAAGCGAGCGGGTGAGGCTCGTCGTGGAGCGCGTTACTTCGTGGAGGGCACCGAGGACAGCCTGACGCGTCTGGGTGACACCTTGGCGCTCGTGCTTTGAAGAAGAGGAGGGCTCAACCCTCTGCGCGGAGAACTCGCGAGTCGAGGCACCGTTTTCCTGCAGGTAGTAGGCGGTCGCCCCTTCGCGAGCCCCAGAGGAACCAACTCCAGGAGTGGCACAGCTAATGAACGAGACCGCGATGCTCCCCAGTGCAAGAACGGTCAGTCGCATGCTCGTGCCTATTCCCCCAAGGACCTGCCACCGTTCTATCAGGCAGCCCGGTTCGTAACTCCAAGCAGCATGAAGAGTGGAAGCGGCGGGAATCGAACCCGCCGCTTGAAATTTCTGGCGAGAGCGCTCCGACTCGGTCGAGCGCAGGCCCCACACGTAACTCTCATCCAGGAGGGGCGCCCCCGTCTAGAAGGTGTACCGGACGCCCAGGCGGAACTGCCGCGGTGCCTGGTACTGCGTCGGCTGTCGGAAGTTCGGGTTGACCTGCTCCGCCGACAGATAGGTGGGCGACGCCTCGTCCGCGGCGGGAGAGCCGGTGTTGATCCGCACCTGCCCAGGCAGGTCCGCCGGCGTGCCCCCCGCCAGCGGGTAGACGGACTCGAAGGTGTACGACTCATCCACCCGCGTGGCCGTCTGGAAGTTGAAGAGGTTGAACACGTCCAGGGTGACGGACACGACGCTGTCGCGCGAGAGCCGGTAGTTCAACCCCAGGTTGGAGTCCACGGTGTTCACCCAGGGGGTGCGCCCCCCCGCGCCGCGCGGGAGAACGAATGACTCGTTCTGCAGATAGAACGGGTGGGCGCCCAGGTAGTTGATCGGCATGCCCGAGTTGCCTCGGTAGGACAGGCCGATGCTAGTGGAGAGGGCGCCGGTAAGGACGAACTCCTTGGCGCCAAACACCTTGATGGCGTGCGTGCGGTCGAAGGGCAGCAGGCCAGTGCGGTTATCCAAGAGCTCGATCAGATCGAAGTCCGAGAGCGTGTTCGGGTCGAGCTGCTGCGTCTCCGGGCGGAACAGACCCGGATAGTTCCCGTACAGCCGGGACCAGGTGTAGCTGGCCTGGGCCAGCCAGCCCTCGGCGAACGTGCGGCTCAGATACAAGGTGACCGCGTCGTAGTTGCGCACCGCCTGGGGGAAGTCCTGCGCGAAGCCCTTGTTCGGGTTGCCCAGGAAGTAGGTGTAGCCCCCATCGCGGCTCATGTCCTCGATGACCGAGCTCATGGTCCGACGGGTGTAACTGGCCCCGAGGCGGGTACGCGCGAACAGCTCCGTCTCGCCACCCAGCACGTACTCGTCCGACGCCTGCGGCCGGATGTCCGGATCCACCGGCTCGTTCTCCACCTTGCCGCCGCTGTAGAGCCGGCTGGGGTTGAGATCCTCCTCGCCCCGCCCCGCGATGAACGAGTTGCCCGAGCAGGTGTTCCGCTGGCCCTCGCGGGTGGACGGATCACACCCCTCCTGCCCCTGCCCCGAGGCGACGCGAGACACCGAGTACATGCGCTCGGGCGGGAAGTAGCGGGCCATCACATTGAGCGGCACCTGCTCGTAGTAGCGGGCGAAGTGGGCGAAGAGCTTCATCCGGCCGTTGGCCCAGGGGTCCAGCACGGCGCCCAGGCGAGGCGAGAGCTGGTTGCCGAGGACGAGCGCGAGCTGCCCCTCCCCGCCATACAAGGCCTGGACGTCGTAGCGCACCCCAAGGTTCAACGTCAGCCGGTCGTTCGGGGACCAGCTGTCCTGCACGAACCCGCCCACGGTGGCGCTCCGGGTCCGAGCCTGCTGAAACGCCAGCGGAACGGCGGTGTCCGGCGCGGTCTGGTACCCGAAGCGGCGCACCTCCGACCAGCCATACACGTCGCCGGAGTAGCCCTCCGAGCCGATGACCTCCCCAGTGCGCGGGTCGATGGAGCCGGTGAGGTTCATCGTCTGGAAGCGGACGCCGCCGCCGTACCCCTTGGTCTGCTCGAAGGTGAGGAACTCGGAGTCGAGGCCCGCCTTGAGGATGTGCGTACCCCCGGCCTTGAGCAGGTAGGTGGCCTGGGCGTTGATCTGGTAGCGCTCCAGCGTGGCGTCCTGGAGCAGGTCCGGCCCGCCCACGTCATAGTTGCTCACGGCGCAGGGGTCGGCTGGGTTCGTGGCTGTTCCCGTCCACTGACAGAAGGCGGCGGCCTCGCCCGGGCTCTCGAACAGGAGCAGGGAGCGCGGCTCGACATAGGTCGACCGGGAGAGGCTCGACAGCCCGGTCCCCTCCAGGTCTCCCAGCGCGCTGCCATCGGCCGGCAGCGTGGAGGCTCGCTGGTGGAAGTAGCCCGCGTTGACATCGAAGAGGAAGCTCTTGTCCAGGAACGCCCCCGCGTACTTCACCGCCACCTGAGTGGTGTCCGAGCGGCTCTCGGTGAGGCCGATGGCGCTCGGGTGCGCGTTGACGTCGCGGGAGGTCGGCAGGCCGCCGCTGCGCGGGTCGATGGACAGCTTGCCCAGCCCGCCCGTGCGGGAGGGAATCCCCAGCAGGGACACCGACACCTGGTGGTCCGGGTTGAGGACGTAGGTCAGCTTGCCCAGGTACTGGAGGCTGCGCGCGTCGGCGAAGTAGGAGCGCGAGGCCCCGGGGATGGGGGTGACCTGAGCGCGTCCCTGCTCGTCCCGGATGATCTGCCCGGCCTCGTCCAGCGTGAAGGCGTTGACGCCTCGGAGAACATCGTACCGGGTGAGCGAGGGGGCGATGCCGGCGAAGAACCAGAGCCTGTCCTGGAGGATCGGGCCGCCCAAGGTGGCGCCGAAGTCGCCCAGGTGCTTCAGCTGCGGGGTGGCACTGATGACCGAGCCCTCGTTCAGCACGAGCCGGCCGCTGCCCTCCAGACTCCCCGGCGCCCAGTTGCCAAAGACCGAGCCGTGGAACTCATTGGAGCCCGAGCGGGTCACCGCACTGAGGATGCCGCCCGTGGACCGGCCGAACTCCGGCAGATAGCCGCCGGTGATGACGCTCACGTCCTGGACGAACTCCACGCTCAGCGGGGTGGCGTTGATGCCGACCGCCGGGTCATTGGTGGACAGGCCGTCGATGACATAGCCGTTCTCAGGCGAGGTGGCGCCATTGAGGGACACGCCGTATTGATCGATCTGGGCACCGGGGGCCAGCTCCGCGAGGCTCTCGAAGGAGCGGGCCGCGCCTCCCCTTCCGCCCGGGCGATTGAGCGCGATGCGGCGGGTGAACTCCAGGTCCACGTTCATGCCCGTGGTGGTGGAGCCCACATCAATCGTAGGCGGTGTGGCGGTGACTTCGATCACCTCCGTGAGAGTCCCCGGCAGCAACTCCACCTCCACGCGGAGGGTCTGATTCAGCCGCAGGGCGATGTCCGGGCGGACAAAGGGCTGAAAGCCGTCCGCGTCGAAGCGCAGGGTGTACACGCCGGGGGGAAGCTGGGGCAGCCGGTATTGCCCCTGATCATCCGTGAGCACGGTCTGCTCGCCCTGCAATTGGGGCGAGGTCGCGGTGACCACCACGTCCCCCAGCGGCTGGTGCGTCTGCGCGCTGCTCACCCTTCCGGCGAGCACGCTGCTGGAGGACTGAGCCCAGGCAGCGGACCCGAACACCAGGCCCACCGCCAGCACCACCCCGATTTCTCGGAGCACACGCACCCCGTATTTCATTCTGCGACTTCCTCGGAATGAGACAAAGAAGCGCCGACTCACGCAGCGCCTGGATGCGTTCACGATACCGAGGCCCCGAACTCCTGTATCGCCGGAGCGAGCCGGCTCAGGGGCTCGCGATGTCTACTGTCAACAACTGAAGACGAGCGCACTGAACTTCAGGCTGTAGCCGGCACCACCGGGGTGCGCCAGAGTGGCGCGCCCTCGCCCCGACCTCCGGGGTGGGCTCATGGCAGGTGTTTCGATGCAACGTGTCCGGTGTTCCCTCGCGGCGGTGCTCCTCCTGGCGTGCGTGGCCGGCTGTGCCCGGCGGACTCCCGACGCAACGCCCTCCTCTTCCTCCACCACGGTGTATGTCGCCCACCGCGTGCGGACGCTCGACCCGGCACGCCCGCTGGCCGAGGCGCTCGCGGTGCGCGGTGGCAAGGTGCTCGCCACGGGCTCCCGGGACGAGGTGCTCGCCGCCGCCGGCGCGGATGCGCGCGTGGTGGACCTCGGAGATGCCACGGTGGTGCCCGGCCTCAGCGACGCCCACGGTCACCTCGCGGGCTTGGGCCGCGCCTTGTCCGCGGTCATCCTCGTGGGCGCCGACTCCCGCGCGCAGGCCCTCGAGCGCGTGGGGGCCGCGCCGCGCTCCGCCTTCCAGGGGGACTGGCTCATCGGCCAGGGCTGGGACCAGAACGACTGGCCGGAGAAGGCCTTCCCCACCCGCGCCGAGCTGGACACGCGCTGGCCCTCCACGCCCGTGGCCCTGTCGCGCATCGACGGCCACGCGCTGTGGGTCAATGGCGAGGCCCTGCGTCGGGCCCGCATCACCCGCGACACGAAGGACCCAGAAGGAGGCCGCATCCTCCGCGGCCCCGACGGTGAGCCCACCGGCGTCCTCGTGGACAACGCGATGGACCTCGTCTTCGCGGTGATGCCGCCGCCCACCGACGCGCAGTTCGAGGCGCAGCTCGCCGCCGCGCTCGCCCGCTGCGCCGAGGGCGGAATGACGGGCGTACACGACGCGGGCATGGACCTGCGCACCTTCCAGCTCCTCAAGCGCTGGGACGCCGAGGGCCGCCTGCCGCTGCGCGTCTACGTCATGGTGGACGGCATGGGCCCCGACCGCGAGGCGTTCCTCGCCATGGGCCCCTTCCAGGGCGACAAGCTGACGGCGCGGGCGGTGAAGCTCTCCGCGGACGGAGCGCTGGGGAGCCGGGGCGCGGCGCTGCACGCCTCCTACAGCGACGAGGCGGGCCACCAGGGCCTGCTGCTGCTCAGCCCCGAGGAGTACGAGGCCCGGGTGCGCGCCTTCGTCGGCAAGGGCTTCCAGGTGGCCACGCACGCCATCGGCGACCGGGCCAACACGCTGGTGCTCGACACACTGCTGCGCGTGGCAGGGCCCGAGGGCGTCCGCGCTGGCCGGCACCGCGTGGAGCACGCCCAGGTGATGCGCCTGGAGGACATCACCCGGCTGGGCCAGAGCGGCTTCATCGCCAGCGTGCAGCCCACCCACGCCACCAGCGACATGCCCTGGGCCCAGGCGCGCGTGGGCCCCGAGCGCCTGCGGGGCGCCTATGCGTGGCAGCGGCTCAAGGCGGCGGGGGCCACCCTGGCGCTGGGCAGCGACTTCCCGGTGGAGCGGCCCGACATGCTCGCAGGCCTCTACGCCGCGCGCACCCGGCAGGACGCCGCCGGCCAGCCTCCGGGCGGGTGGCTCCCCGACCAGCGCCTCAGCGGCCAGGAGGCGCTCGAGGGCTTCACCGTGGGCAACGCCTACGCCTCTTTCGCGGAAGGGACGCGGGGTCGGCTCCAGCCCGGCATGGACGCCGACTTCGTGGCTCTCTCCGTGGACCCGGTGGAAGCCCAACCCGCGGAGTTGCTACCGGGTCAAATTCGACTCACCGTTGTCGCAGGGGCCGAGGCGTACCGGGCTCCCCGGCCCTGACCTCAGGGAATGTCAGACCGATCCGTATTCTCCATACCCAGCACGCTCCTTCTGAGGAGGGGCGCATACAAACGCTAGGAGTGGTGAACATGTTCCGGTCTTTCAAGATGTCCTGGGTTGTGGCGGTGGTGGCGGTCTCCTTCGGCGTCGGTTGCGGTGGGTTCTCGTCGGAGTCGGCTGAGGGGTTGGAGGGCTGCACCGGTACGCCCAACATGGTGTGCGCGGACTTCAACGCGGACGGTCAGACGGACCTGGCCGTGGTGGACCCCACCCGCCAGACGGTGAGCGTGCTCCTGAACGAGGGCAACGGGATGCTCGCCTCGCACGTCACCTTCGACGCGGGCAACGGCAGCACCCTGCTCGCTGGGGACTTCAACAACGACGGTTGGGTGGACCTGGCGGTGATGAACGAGGCGAACGGCACGGGCACCGTCCTGCGGGGCCACGGTCCGGGCGGGTTCTCGCAGCCCGAGGCTTTCTTCAACTTCGGCGTCATCCAGTCGTCGGTGGAGCCCACCGAGCCGCCGGCTCCGTCCTTCAACTTCGGTGTCATTCAGTCGTCGGTGGAGCCCACCGAGCCGCCGGCTCCGTCCTTCAACTTCGGCGTCATCCAGTCGTCGGTGGAGCCCACGAAGCCGTTGGACCCCTCCTTCAACTTCGGCGTCATCCAGTCGTAAGGAGGGCCTTACCCGGTTGCAGTCACCCTGGGTGCCGTGACGCGGGGGGCAGTCGTTCCCCCGCGCACCCCCGGGTTACTTCTTGCCAGGGGTGCCGGGCTTCTTCTCGGCTTTGCGCATCCGGGCGAAGAGCTTGATCATCGTATTCGTGCGGCAGAAGGTCGTGTGTTTCGCGGGCGCATAGCCCCGCTTGGTGACCTCGACCTTGATGGGCTTTCCCGGCAGACAGTCCAGCGTGAGCGACACCGGTGTGCCTCCCTGGTCACTGCCATCCACCTCGACGCTGACGCCCGAGGGCTCCGAGTCCACCATGAGAATGGCCGCCCCATCGAAGGAAGAGGTCTGCTCGGTGATGATCTCGTCCAGGTTCTGTGAGGGCTCGGGCTCGTTGAAGGTCGGCGTGACGGTGGTGTAGCTCGGCTGGTTGAGCACCGCCACGGGGGGCGCCTCGAACGAGCGGCTGAGCTCGGGCAGCGCGAAGAGCGTCGCGGCCACGAGCCCGAAGCCCGCCGCCCCGAACTGCAGCACCGAGGCCACGCGCGAGGCTCCGCTCTCCATGGCCGGTGAGGGCTCGGACTTCTCCGGGGCCTTGCGCGGCACCAGGAGCCCGCCCTGCCTCTCGTCGGGAGGCTGCTCCAGGCCCGAGGGCCCATTCTGCTGGGGGATCTGCGCGTTGCTCACGTGTCCTCTCCCTGCCCCTGAGGCTCAGCCACCGACGACCCGGAAGACTTCGCGCAGGGTGGTGGCGCCGGTGCGCGCGCGCTCCACTCCGGCGGTCAGCAGCGGCACCATCCCCTCCTTCATGGCGATCTCCTGGAGCCGAGGCGTGGGCACCTTGGCGTTGATGCCGTCGCGGATGGCCGGGGTAACCACCAGCATCTCGTAGATGGCGGTGCGGCCCAGGTACCCGCTGCCGTCACAGCGCGGGCACCCCACCGCGCCATAGAAGGTGCCGCCGAGGAGCCCGGCTTCCTCCAACCGAGCCTGCTCGTCGGAGGCCAGGGGCGCGGGGGCGCGGCAGTGCGGGCAGAGGGCGCGCACCAGGCGCTGGGAAATGGTGGCCACGGTGGCGGAG
Source organism: Hyalangium ruber (assembly GCF_034259325.1). Taxonomy (NCBI): domain Bacteria; kingdom Pseudomonadati; phylum Myxococcota; class Myxococcia; order Myxococcales; family Archangiaceae; genus Hyalangium; species Hyalangium rubrum. The sequence continues at coordinate 179,988 of NZ_JAXIVS010000002.1, forward strand.
GCCAGCAGGAAGGGCTCCACCCCCATCTCGATGAGGCGGTTGAAGACGCCCGAGGCCGAGTTGGCGTGGATGGTGGTGAGGATGAGGTGGCCGCTGAGGCCGGCTTGGATGGCGGTGCGCCCCGTCTCCGGGTCACGAATCTCGCCCACCATGATGACGTTGGGGTCCTGGCGCAGCACCGAGCGCAGGCCCTGAGCGAAGGTGAAGCCCTGCTCGGCGTTGACCTGGGTCTGCGCGAAGAGGGGCACGTCGAACTCGACGGGGTCCTCGATGGAGGCGATGCGGGTGAGCGCGCCGCGCGACTGCTTGATGTGGCCGAGCGAGGCATAGAGCGACGTCGTCTTGCCGCTGCCGGTGGCGCCGGCCACGAAGATGACGCCCTGGGGCAGCGCGAGGATCTGCTGGTACTTCTCGAGCAGCGGGGCGGGGAAACCCAGGGCGGTGAGCTGGGGCAGCCGCACGCCGGTGCGGGCGATGCGCAGGGCCACGGCCTCGCCGTGGTTGGTGGGCAGGATGGAGACGCGGATATCGGCGGGCCCCTCCTGCGTGGAGAAGGGGAAGTGGCCGTCCTGGGGCTTGTCGAGCTTGTAGAGCGTCAGCTTGGCCAGGACCTTCACGCGGTTGATGAGGCGCGGGTGGTGCTCGCGAGGGAAGACGAGCACCTCCTCCAGCACGCCGTGGACGCGGAAGGCGATGCGCGTGCCAGCCTCCAGCGGGTGGATGTGGACGTCGCTGGCGCCCACGCGGATGGCCCCGTCCATGAGCGTGCCCATGAAGTCGATGATGTCCGGGTCCGGCCGGGAGCCGAGATTGCGCAGGTACTGGCCCAGCTCCACCAGCATCTCGCGCACGGCGATGGCGACATCCTCGTTGACCACCTCCAGCGGAGAGAGTGCGGGCCGCCGAGCAACGGGAGGAAGCGTGCGGCGAGCCAGCGCCGAGGCGGCGGTGGCGCCAAGGCCCAGCACCAGCGCCATCACCGCGCTGCCGATCACCAGCGGTGTCGCCGCTGTCTTCAGGTAGAGCGCGCCGAGCTTCAGCAGGGGCTCCGGGCCCTGGGAAGAGTGCCGGTACAGCCAGGAACCGATACCCGCCAGGAGGATCAGGCCCACCAGGAGCCACAGCCCGCGAGCGGCTTTGCTCATCAGCGCAGTCATGGAATGGCTCCCACCCTACCACCCAGGTGCGGGTCGTTCCACCGGCCCCCAGAGCGACCAACCCGAGCGCCGCGAGATGCCCCAGGGCGGGCAGCCAGGCGCCCGGGAGCGTCCTGCCTCAGCTCCCCACGTCGGCGGCGTAGCTGAGTTCCTCGATGCGGCGAGCCACCTCGTCGGTGGCGGCCTTGCGCTCCTTGGCGAGCTTCTCCAGCTCCACGCCGATGGCGTCCAGCCGGTTCTCCTGCTCGCTCAGCTTCGTCACGAAGCGCTCGGCCAGCTCGCGCTGCGCCGCCCCGCTCTTGAGCGACTCGATGTTGGAGCGGATGCGCTCCTGGTCCTTGAAGAGCCGCTCCCGCTCGTCCGTGAGCTGCTTCTCCTCGTTCACCACCACCACCAATCGCTGCTTCAGAATGGTGATCTGCCGCATCGCGTCCGCGAGCCGTTGATCGATGTAGCGAGAGCTCAAGTAGAAGGAGATCTCCTCCGAGGTCACCGTGCTGAGCGCGCGCCGGTGCGCGCCCCGCGTGCGCTCCGTCACCGTGAACTCCTGGCTCTCCCCCGCCGCCAGTTCCAGCTTGAAGCGCCAGAAGCCGTCCGTCGTCTCCGCGGGCGCGGGCGTGCCCTGCAGCTCGGAGTCCGTGCGCGGGTGCTCCAGGAACAGCGTCGCCGGGCGCTTGCCCTTGTTGCGCACCAGGTACTTCCTGCGCTGCAGGTAGTACTGGTCCATCGCCAGGATTCCGTGGCTCACCGTCACCCGGAACACTGGCCCGTCCTCCATCCCCTTCTCCACCGACACGGTGCAGCTCAGCTCCACCGCATACGGCACGAAGCGCCGGTCCTCCGGCTTCATCGTGTCGAGCATCGCCTCGCCCACGTACGTGTCAGCCTCCATCACCGTCACCGGCCCACCCTCCAGCGTGAGCCCAGTGGTGTTCGTCAGCTCGATGCACGCCATCGGGTTCTTCTCGCGCGTGGCCTGGTTGTAGAGCAGCACCCGCCGACCCTCGAAAGGCCGCTGGAGGATGGGCACCAACGCGCTCTGGTTGCGGTGTACCGACACCGGGTGATCCACCCGGTACTCGAACAGGTCCCCCACCTCTTTCGTCAGCGTCTTTACCTCCACGCTGCGCTGCGCCGCTGCGCGTATCCGCCGGACCTGGATCTTCCCCGCCGCTGCGACGCCTCCGCGCGCGACGCCTCCCGGGCCTCCAAGGGCCACGGCCCCGTACGACGCCCCCTCCTCCTCGGACTCCTCCTCCTTCCGAGACTCCCCTCCCTCATACCCCTCCTCGGGAATGACGGGCGCCGCGGCGGCCTCCGTCTTCACCTCCACCACCGGGCGCTTCATGTACCGGGGGTTGTACAGGTCATGGACGAAGGACACCGGCAGCCCGGCGATCAGCGCCAGGTCCACGTCCACCCAGTCCTCATCCCCCGTGTTGTCCACCAGCGCCCAGCCCTGCAGCAGGGGCTTCTCGCCTTCCTCCAGGAGGATGCGGTAGCTGGTCTTCCATACCGGCGCCTCCACCACGTAGGCGACGAAGAGCTCGCGCTCGCCCTCGCCCGCGGTGAGGATGGACATCCGCTTGCTGTCCTTCTTGTACGAGGAGAGCACCGTGGCCAGGTAGAACTCGAGGTCCTTGCGCACCGCATCGTCCAGGAACTCCAGCTCGGTGATCTCGAGCACGTCGAAGGTGCGAAGCGAGCCGCCCACCAGCAGCGACAGGAAGGGCCGCACCACGGACGCCTTGCCCTCCACCACCGGCAGCGACTCCAGGCCGACGATGATGCCCTCCACGGGCTCCTTGCCGCCCACGCGCACGCGCACCCGCGCGCCCTTGATCTGCCCCAGCAGCGCCGTGAGGCTGCCGGACTCGGGGATGCGGATGGTGGCCTCCTGGAGCAACTGCTCCAGCGGCTTCGTCGAGTCGTAGCTCACCGCCGACACCGAACCGCCCGACAAGTCCAACACCGTCATCGACTTGAGCACGTCGTTCATGTCGCGCGCCTTGAAGTCCAGGTGCAGCGCCTCGCTGCCGCTCACCTTTCCTTTGCGCTCGAAGTAGCCGACCCCGTGCTTGTAGAGGACGACGCGACGGATGGGCAGAGCGGCGGGCATGAGGGCCTCCGGAAGATTGGGCTTGGACGTTCCCCGGTGTATCAAGTCCCCCAGGGAGAACACCATGCAACCTGAAGTGAAGAAGAAGCAGTCCCCCTGGCTCTACATCGGCATCGGCTGCGGCAGCCTGTTGCTGATCGGAGCGATCATCGTCGGGGTGGGCGTCTGGTTCGTCGCCAAGAAGGCCAATGAGATCAAGGAGGACATGGCCAACCCCATCGTGCGCACCGAGAAGGTGAAGAAGGCCCTGGGCGCGAAGACGCTGCCCGACGGCTACTACGCGATGATGTCGCTCAGCGTGCCCATGGTCATGGACACCGCGATGATCTCCACCAAGGACCCTGACGCCCCCCATGATGGCGGCGCCAGCGTGTTCATGTACTTCTTCCTCAAGAGCGCCACCTCGCGTGACGTGGGGAACCTGCGCGACTACCTCGAGGGCAAGTCGGACGACGCCAGCGTCATCAGCCGCGCGGGCCTCGACACCGAGGGCAATGAGGTCCTCGGCCGAGGCGTGCTCGAATACGACGGGCGACGGTTGCTCTACCTCACCCAGCGCGGCGAGCTGCGCGGCAACAACAGCGACCGCGAGCGGGGCCCCACCCTCAACACCCTCGTCTTCTTTGAATGCCCGGGCTCGTCCAACGTCCGGATGGGGGTCTGGCTGGAGCCGGATCCCTCCCCGGAGACGCCTACCTCGGAGCTGGACCTGCAGGGGACCACCGTGGACCCCGAGGCCGTTCGCCCCTTCATGGCCCACTTCAACCCGTGTCAGGAGAGCTGAAATGCGTCTGCGTTCCTCCTTCTTGTCCCTTCTTGGCTGTGCGGCCCTCGCGTGTACCAGCGCCCCCCAGCCGCGCCCGTCGGAGGGCACTCCCTCCACACCTCCCCAGGAGGAGCCCGTGAAGAGCCCTCCCGAAGCGCCTCCCTCCAAGGGCACCTCGGCGTGGCACCGGGCCCGCGTGGGTGACCGCGTGGTGTACAGCTTCTCCGCCAACCGAGCCCCGGGCCGGAGCGGCGGCGAGGCCCGCGCCGTGGCCGGGCGGCTGGTGCTGGAGGTGGTGGCGGTGCAGCAACCCTGGGCGTGGCTGAAGCTCAGCTTCACCGATGACGCGGGCAAGCCCCTGTCGAACCCGCGACTGGCCCGCGAGCTTCACCTGCCCATGCGCATGGATGCCTCGCGCCCGCTCGAGGTTCCCCGAGAGGGCACCGAGAGCGTCGAGCAACCCTCTGCCGCGGGCCGCACCTGGGAGGCCAAACGCTACGTGCGCGACAACCGGCCCAGCGATGGGCCGATGGAGAACCGGCTGTACGCGGTGAGCCCCGGGCCGCTGTACCTCACCAATGGGCTGTTGGATGCGAGCACCACCCTGTCGGGCTTTGGAGACACCGGAGGCAACCAGCTCACGCTGGTGGAGGTCCGCCAAGGCGCCGAGGGAGGCACGGCCACCGCGCCAGCGTTGGAGCGGCCCTTCGGCCCGGGCACCTGGTACGACTTGCGCCTGAGCATGCCGGACCACAACGGTGTAGAGCGCACGTGCTTCTCCGCCGAGCAGGGCCACGTCCTGCGCGTCCAGGGCCCCGCGCCCACCGCGGGTGGAGAGCCGTGCCCCAGCTTCGCCGAGGCGGAGGTGGTGCCCCTGGAGCAAAGCCTGATGGAGCTTCTCTCGGAGGCCATCGGGACGACGCGCTGGCCTCCTCCCAAGACGACCGCTACCTCGCGTGGCACCTTCAGCGGCGAGGGCCGCAACGTCGCCTCGCTCACCTTCGACACGCCCGAGACGGAGGGCAGCACGCGCAAGGTGCGCTACGAGACGTACGCTGCCGACCCGTGGGACGCGTCCCTGGCGGGGCTGGCCCAGGAGGCCCGCTTCCGCACGCTGACCGAGGGCGTGGACCGCCTGGGCGCCAAGGGCAAGCGTGAGCCCGAGGCCTTCACGAAGCTCTCGGCCTGGGGAGTGTGGGCCGGGAGCGCGAAGTGAAGCCCGCGCTCTACGTCGTCACCATCGAGGTGGCTCCTGGCTCCGAGGCCGCGTGGAATGAGTGGCATGAGCGGGTCCACGTCCCCGAGGTGCTGCGCGAGCCGGGCTTCCTCTCCTGCCGCAAGTGGCGTGACACCGCCACGGCGGAGGATGGGTGGCCTCGCTACGTGTGTACGTATGAGCTGAGCAGCGTGGAGGCGGTGGAGCGCTACATCGCCAGCGACGCGGCGAAGCACCTGCGCGCCGAGTCGGACCGGCTGTTCGGCTACGTCACGCGCGCGCGGCGCCAGGTGCTCGGAGAGGTGGCGCGCTTCGAGACGGAGGCATAACAGCCTCGGGTGTTACGGGTGAGGGCGCCGGTGTTCGGGCTCCCTCACCCTGGCCCTGCTCAGCCCTCGACGGAGAGCTTCACGTCGATGTTGCCGCTGGTGGCCTTCGAGTACGGACACACCTGGTGAGCGGTGTGCATGAGCTGCTCGGCCTCTTCCTTCGACAGGCCCGGCATCTTGCCCTTGAGCTCCACCGCCAGGCCGAAGCCACCGTCCGGCGTCTTGCCGATGGTGACCGAGGCGGTGATGCTCGCGTCCTTCACGTTCTTGCCGGCCTTGCCCGCCACCAGCCGGAGCGCGCTCTCGAAGCACGCGGAGTAGCCCGCCGCGAAGAGCTGCTCGGGGTTGGTCACCGCACCGCCGGCGCCGCCCAGCTCCTTGGGCATCGCGAGCGGCATGTCCACCACGCCGTCGGAGGAGCGAACGCGGCCGTTACGGCCTCCCTGGGTGGTGGCGGTAGCGGTGTACAGCGGGCTGATCGTGACAGGAGCCATGGTGCAGTCCTCGATTCACTTCGGGTGGGATGCCGACAACACTGGCGCCCTCGGAGTAGTGGGCAAATCGCCCGCACGCAACGGAATCCCGCCGGAAACGTCGCCCGGGTGCGCCTGCTGTTTCCACCCCAGCGCCGAGGAGAGGATGGGCCCGAGCTGAACGGCCATCTTCCGGTGGCCTGTCACGCTCGGGTGAGAGTCGCAGCCGAAGTCCACCGGGTGCTCCAGGGTGTCCTGGATGAGCGCCAGGTGCGTGCGCCCGCCGTCTCTCGCACGCTGGCGCTCCACGATGGCCTGGATGTACGCCTTCGCCGGATCCTTCATGCGCGGGCCCGCCACGCAGAAGATGGGCACCTTCGGGTAGGCCTGCCGCACCTGGGCGATGAGCGCCTCGTAGCCCTGGGCGAACACCGCCTCGGGAGGATGTGGCTCGGTGGAGAAGTCGTTCGTGCCCAGGTTGATCACCACCGCGTGGGGCACCCAGCGTTGGAAGTCCCAGGTGGGCTGCTCCTTCTCGGCCAGGGTCTGGGCGAAGAAGGCGGGCATGGGCTTGGGCGAGGTGGGCGTGGGCTCACCGTAGTTGCGCACCACTCCGCGTCCGGACTTCGCGACGATTTCATACTCGGCCCCCAGTTCCTGGGCGACGAGGGCCGCATAGGTGAGCTCGATGTTCTGCGTCTCGCGCGAGAACTTGCACCCCAACTGCCCCTCGTTGCCATAGCCCGTGGTGAACGAGTCGCCGATGAAGAGCAGCCTGCGGTCCGGACGCGGAGGCAACTCCACGAGCTTGCGACTCACGAAGAAGCCTCGGAAGGCCGCCTGGCCGAACCCGGACTCTGTGCGCCGCGTGAGCCGGACGGTGTGCTGTCCCTCGGGCAGTCCCTCGACCAGCTTGTAGAGACGCTCAGAGGAGGTGCGGAGCACGCCCCGGGGCTGGCCGTCGACATAGACGTTGTAGTCGTTGTTCCCGTCCTCGAGCCGGATGAAACACGCGCTGCCCTCGAAGGCGGCTTCGATGGTGGCGCCTGGCCAGTCGAAGAACACGGTCCTCGGGTGGTGGATGAAGTCGAACCGGCCGGTGTACCGGATGAGCGGATCTTGCGGAGAGACAGAGTACATGCCGTTCAAGAAGGCTCCGGGACGCGGAGCCTCTTGAGCAGGTGGGGGGGGTGGAGCCTCTTGAGCAGGTGGGGAGCGCGGAGCCTCTTGAACCGTTCGGACACAACCGGCCAAGAGCATCAGGAGCAGGAAGAGTGCCGTGGGGCATGGAGCGCGCGTACGCGAAGAGAGCATGGTGGGGGATTGTCGCACCGTGCCTTCTCCCCTGGAATGAATCCCGGAGCGAGTGCCCCGTCAGAAAGGACAACACGACGAACACGACGGAGGAACTCGCACATGGCTCTCAAGACCGGCTTCTTCTCCTTGGCTCTCGGCGCGCTGCTCCTCGGTTCCACCGCTCAGGCGGCGGACGCCCAGGCCGAACACTCCGCTTCCGGCGTCGGGGCTCAGACGCAGTCGCTGCGCGGCTCCCACGGCAACGGCAACCGCTACCGCAACCCGCGGCCGTCGCCTCCGGCGAACCAGCAGGGCCGCTACGAGCTGAAGGTCGTGCAGAAGTGGGTGCCCGCTCGCTACGAGCAGGTGTGGGTGCCGCAGGAGTGCAAGTACAAGCCGCGCCGCAACACCACGAAGTGCGAGGGCGGCTACTACGAGCAGCGGCAGGTGCCCGGCCACTACGAGCAGGTGGAGGAGTGGGTGTGGGTGCCCGCCTCTCGGTACGGCAGGTGGAACGCCGTGGCCTCCCGCTAACGCGGGCCTCACGCGGTCGCTCCCACGGGTAGGTGGGCAGCCAGGCAAGCGCGGGGTTCTTGGGTCTGCTTGAGCCCTGCTCCAGGGCTCCCCAGCTTGAACCCAATAGAGCCCTTTCCTGGAGGCCCGAGTGCCAGATCAGAACCCTGAAATCGGCCCGCCGGCGGAGCCACACGTGACTCCTCCGGTCGAGCCCTACGTGCCGCGGACACCCCCGGAGATCTCTCCCTCGAGAGAGAGCCAGCCGGAGATTGAAAAGCCGGCGCCCCCCCACGTGCCCTCGCCTCAGACACCGGACCTACCGCGTCCGGATATCCGCTCGTAGCGCGCGGGGGAGTCCGAGCCCGCGCTAGCGGGTGGCGACGGTGGCGGCGGAGGCCTTGGCGGCGGCCACGGCGGCGTCGATGTCCAGCTTGCCGCTCGTGCTCACCTTGCCCTTGAGGTCCGGGTCCACCTCCACCGTCTTCACCAGCATGTCGCGCACCTGCGCCGCCGTCAGGTTCGGGTTCTCCGCGAACATCAGCGCCGCGGTGGCCGCCACGCGCGGGGTCGCCATCGAGGTGCCGCTCATCTCCTCCCAGCCGCCGCCGGGCACCGTGCTCAGCACGTCCTCGCCCACCGCGGCCAGTTCCACCACCTTGTCGCCGTGGGACGAGAAGCTCGCCAGCTTGTCGTTGCGCTTGTCCATGGACGCCACGGTGATGACGTTCGGCATGTCCACGTTGGCCGGGAAGTCCTGCACCTTGTTCATGTTGCTGCCGTTGCCGTTGGCCGTCGCCGCCACCAGCAGGATGTCCGCATCGGCCAGCTTCTGCACCGCCGTCTTCCAGCGCGCCTGCGAGGCCGCGTCCCGGTACTCGTCACCGAAGCTGGCGTTCACCGCGCGGATGTTGGCGCCCTTGGACTTCATGTCCACCACGTAGTCCACCGCGCGCTCGAAGTTCGTCAGCAGGTCCTTGCCGTCGTACAGGCCGCCCACCGAGAGGATCTGCGCCTTGCCCGCCGCCACGCCCGTGTTGCCCTCGCCATTGTCCTCGGCGGCGATGATGCCCGCCACGTGCGTGCCGTGGTCCGCCCCCGCGCCCTTCATCGGGTCGCCCGAGTTGAAGCCCACGTTGAAGCCGTGGATGTCGTCCTTGATGCCGTTGTTGTCGTTGTCGATGCCGTCACCCTCGACTTCACCCGGGTTGGTCCACATGGCCCCGTCCAGGTCCGAGTGCTTGGCGTCCACGCCGCCGTCGAACACCGCGATGACCGGCGCGCCCGAGGGCTTCGGCTTCGGCTCGCTGCCGCCCACCTGGCCGCCGGCCTCCGGGCCCCGGGTCTGCGGGGAGAACGGGCGAACCGTCAGGTTCTCGGAGGGGTTGATCAGCGGCGAGCCGGGGCGCAGGCCCGTGGGGCGATCCACGAAGGAGCTGCGGCCGGGGCGATCCACGACGTTGGAGGAAGAGGGCGCCGTGTCGAAGCCGTCCACCGGACGGCCCACGCGGGACTCGGCGCGGGCGGCGGGAGCGGCGGGCTTGGAGGAGGCCGCATCCGAACGCGAGGTCTGCGGCTGGATCGAAGGAGTCGAGAGCTTGTTGATGGTGGTCATGGTGCAACCTCGCGAATTCAGGGGCCGTGTGGCTTACATTTGAATTGTCGGAACGAGGCGCAGGAAGTTGCCTATCCACCCACAAATAACTCCATTTTACCTACATCGGCTCCTTGGACAGGGTGCGAAGGGCAAGCCGCAGTAGCTCATCGTCGGAGAGCTGTTCGGTGGCCAGGACGGAGAGGTCCGCCTTGAGCCGGTCCACCTTGCCCTCTCGGACGACGTGGAACTCACCCGTGGCCTGGTGGGGAATCTTCGAGGTGAAGTCCACCCGGGCCTCGCTGAGCATGGGCCGCATCTTCTCCAGGGAGGTCTTCTCCTTCACCCGGCCGATGAACCAGGAGCGGATGGTGTCGCGGCACTTGTAGTCGAAGTCCCCTGGGCTCTGGGTGGCGAGCATCAGGCCGAGGCCCGCCGAGCGCGCCCGCTTGAGCAGACTCTCCATCGGCTGCTTGGTGGCGGGCTGCCGCATTGCCGGCAGGTACATGTCCGCCTCATCGAAGAGGAGGACCGCTTGCAGCTCGGTGGAGGGGTTGCGGTTGAGCCAGCGTGTCACCTCGATGAGCAGCTGGGAGACCCAGAAGAGGACGTTGTTCGTGTCTCCGAGGAAGCGGGTGCTGATGATGCTCAGGCGCGTCCGGCCTGGCTTCGCGTGGGCGCCCCGGCCCAGCAGCACATCCATGTCGAGCTTCTCGGATCCACTGCTCAGCAACGACTCGGTATCGATGCGGAGCCGGTCCAGGTCTTCCGCCAGCTTGTCGAACAGCTTCGTGTCCAACCGGCCCGCGGCACTGACGAGCCGAGGATCCTTGTCAGCGATGAAGTCGCTGAGCCGCTTCAAGGTGACGCCCTCCGGGGAGAGCTGGACGAACTGGTCGATGGCCTGGCTCAGCAGCGTGCGGCAGGACTTGTCGCGTGGGCTCTGTCGGTAGTCCAGCATGCCCGCCAGCGCGTCCGCCGCGTGGCGTGTCGCCTGCTGCCGATCGAAGGCTGGGAGCTGGGCGAGCCCGTCCGGCACGATGGGAATTGCGAGCGGGCGCCCCTGCGGGTGGCCTGGCGTGAAGAGGGCCACATCCAGGCACTTCCTCAGCCGGGCCTGACGCTCAGCGCGCTCTTTTCCGTCGACGTCGCGCGTCCAGAACGCTTCCGCCGCGTAGCCGGCGAGGTCACCCTTGCGGTCGACGAGAATGACCGGGATGCCCTGGAGCAGGAGCTGCTCCACGAGGTTCAACGCCACCGTCGTCTTGCCACTGCCGGAGCCCCCCAGGAACGCCGCGTGCCGGGTGAGCTCATTGGGCTGCAGGATGACCTCCTCCTTCAGGAGGCTGTCCATGACTCCGGCGCGGATGGGCACCCGAGGCTTGGGAGGCGCCGAGGGAGCCTGCTCGCTGGCCACACGTGGCGCCGCGGCCACGGGAGCAGGGGGCGGGGGCGCGAGAGGCACCACGGGCTTGGGTGGAACGGGCTTGCTCGCCGCAGCCTCCGGCGGAGGCGTGCGCACGGGTGCCTGGGGCGCCGAGGCCGTGGAGCCCAGGTGATCCAGGTCCAGGATGTCGCGCACCGGCTTGAGCTGGGTAAGGGGCTGGACCGACCGGAGCCAGGCGGCAAACTCGGGATGGGACTCGTGCTTCTTGCGGAACTCGCGCAGCGCCAGGATGACGCGGCTGTCGCTGTCCTCCAGCACCGCGCTGCGTCCCCCCTTGGCGATGAGCTTCCCCAGCTCCATTGCCGCGCTGGAAGTCGGGCTGTTGGGGAACGAGCTGGTGCGCACCACGACGGGTGTCTGCCCCCGGGCGGCCTTGCGCGCCTGTTCAAGTTGCCGCAAGAGCGCTCCGCGTCCCGAGCCCTTGTTGCAGAAAGCCACCCGCAGCCGCTCCTGGCCCGGGGACATCCCCACGTGGATGACCTCGCCCTCGGCCTGGGCGTCGAAGCGGTGGCCCGTCGTCAGCTCCTCCGAGGCAGCGCGAAGAGCCCAGACGAGCAGCGTGGCCAGCTCTGCATCCTCCTCGGGCGGCGCCTCGGCATGTGCGGACCGGAAGTCGTTCCACGCCTGGTCCAGCGCCAGGGCCTTCGGCTCGGGGGGAGGCGGCGCGCTCTCCACCTTGCCGCTGTCCAGCGGGAAGCGATCGGGCACCGTACCGTCGCGGATGGCGCGCTCGCGCCAGACTCGGCACGTCTCGAGCACGTCCCGGGCGCGCATGCCGGCCAGCGCCTCGAACCCTTCGTGGGGGAAGGGGAAGGTGGGCTCCGCATGATCAAAGGGCGCGTCTTTCAGCTCATAGAGGTGTTCCAGCCGGCGCTCGGCGATACGCCGGGCTTCGTCGGCCGTGCGCAAGGCCTCCAGCTTGACGAAGGGCGGATCCTTCTCGATGCGGTCACGCAGCGACTGCGTGAGCTGATTGCTCAACCCGCTCCAGAAGTTGTGCAGGCAGCTGACGACGATGATCGACGAGGGCACGCGGTCGGCCAGGGCGCAGAGCGTGGTCATCACCCGGCGGATGTGCGGCACCTGCTGGGTGTTCTCGAAGTCGTTCAGGCCCTCCATCTGGTCCACGAACAGCACGAGCGAGTGGCCCAGCGCCGCGATGAGCCGCCCCAGGTGCTCCACCATCTCCAGGGGCTCGTGGTCATGGATGCGAGGCACCAACCCACCGAGCCACTTGCGGTCACTGTCCGAGAGGTTCTCGCACCGCAGGTACTTGAGCACGCGTCCCTTGAGGCGCGGGTCATCGCGCTGGAGGAAGAGCAGCGCGCGCATCAAGTCCAGGTCGACCTTCTCGAAAACGGACTGACTCTTGAGTTCGTCGGCGGCGACCTCCACGAGGTTGGGGATCTCCTCGGCATCCGCCTCCGGATGCGCCAGCAGGGAGGTTACGTCGGCCACCTTGCCGCACTTGGCCAGCAGCGCGTCGGAGATCTTCTCCAGCCCGGAGTGGGCCTCGCCGGGCTCGAGGTAGGGCTGGTCCAGCGAGGTGATGAGGTTGCTGAGGATGTAACGGCCGTAGTTGGACGAAGCCGTCGTCATCTGCATGTAGCCCACGAAGCCAAGCGAGCGCTCGTGGGCCTCGGAGCGGAAGGCCCGCAGCAGATGCGTCTTGCCGCAGCCGGAGTCTCCGAGCAGCAGCAGGATCCGTCCCGAGTCCGGGCCTGGCGGGGTCGTCGCACGCAGCAACAGGCGCTCGAAGGCCGCACGGGCCTCCTGATGCACCGTCTCCACATCGAAGGGATCCTGCTTCCGAACGTCGGGCTGGTGCTGAACGGAGTGGAAGACCTCCGTATCCGAGAGGAAGGCGGCGAGGCGGGGATCGATCTGGGTCGTCAAGGGCTGCCCCCGAGGGAAGGGCGAGGGATTGACTGCGGCTACAGGGCGATGAAGTGAAAGGTGGCGCCGAGGTGCTGGATCTCCGAGGCGGACACATCCGCGGGGTCCATCAGCTCCACCATGTCCGCGCGGCTCAGGGACAGCAGGCGCTTCTGGTTGGCCTCGATGAGGCGGCGCTTGAAGGACTGCTCATCCAAGCCCTGCCCCTGCATGGCACGCCAGACGTGGGAGATGAAAACCCGGTCGTCTCCGAAGCGCCCGCTCGTCGCGGTGCGAGCCGCCTGCAGGACCCGCCCGGCGAAGTCGTGCAGGACATCCTGAACGGGCTGAACGGGCGCGGGAGCCGACTCGGCGGGCGTGGACTCCACGGCCGGAAAGGCCCACGCGCGCAGGGCCGCCAGGCGCAGGCTGTCCGTGTCCGTGCGCCGAGCCCCCACGCTCCGGGCGGCCAACTGCTGCAGGGCCTGCGCGGGAGCCACCTCGCGCGAGGCTTGCAGCGCCCGGCCGAGCAACACCGCCTGCACTGCGGCCAGGGTGAATGGCTTGTCGGTCTCCACCCCCAGCTGTCGCCAGCACAGCGCATCCCGAACCTGCGCGAGGCTCTGGGGACTGGAGGCCGAAAGCCCGAGCTGCTTCTGCACGAGCACCGCGCGCATGCCGTCGGCACGACCCAACCGGGACAGGTTCGCCGAGGAAGGTGGCAGCCCCAGCGCCAGCGCCACCAGATGCACGCGCTTGAGCTGCTTCCAGCTCGTACCCTTGGCCAGGCGCTCCACCCCGAGCGCCGCGAGCCCTCGGGTGCGCCCCTCCGGGGTAACGGTGAGGCCCTTGCGCGCGTTCTGCAGTACGAGGCCCCCTTGCTCGAGCCGGGTCAGCGCCTCCTCGAGCCGGGTGCTCCACTCACCGCTGCTCCAGCGGTGCTCTGCGAAGGGCTTCAACGCGCGCGACAAATCGCTCCGGGCCCCCTTCCCCTCGGCGCGCGTCAGCAACCACGCCAGCGCCAGCTCCCCGATACGCGAAACGTCATCCCCCACCATCTGCATCCTCCCCAAGAGGCGGTGGCACTCTCGCCAGGTCGCGCCTCCGTGAGACTACCTGACGGAGCGTATCTCGAATCTCCCGCCACCGGGCTACTACATCGTCGGCGAGGAACCGGAGAACCAGGTAACCGTGGAGTTGCAATTCCAGGTCCTTGCGTCGGTCCCGCCGGTAGGCCTCGGGCCCCCGGAAGTGATAGTAGCCGTCGATCTCGATGGCCACACGCAGCAGGTCGGACAGGAAGTCTACCTCTACAGGCCGATTGTGGATTCTGAACTTCGCGCGCTTGTTGAGTTCGAAGAGCCCGTGAGTGTCCGGAAATTCATCGAGCATCATCCGCAGGAATCGCTCGGCTTCGCTTCGCGCTCCATCCGCCTCGGCGGGATTCGAAGCGGCGGCTTCGCGCCCCCGGGCCGCCTTGGCGAACTGGGCGAGCAACTCCTCCGAGACGCCATCCTCCGCCAGCCCGGACAGGGAGTCGGAGAGGGTGTCGGCGTGCCGAACCCCATGCGCCTCCAGCCGCCTCCGGAGCTCGACGGGTGAAGGTGCCTCCAGCCCGATGAGCCCCTCCCGCACCATGGCATGCGCCTGGGTTTCACTGCTCCCCAGGAAGCTGTCGACGGCCGGGCGCTCCGTGTTGAGCGCCAGGGGCAGCAGGGGCACGGCGTCACACAGTCGTGCCGCCGTCCGCGCGGCGCGCGCGAACCAGGTTGGCTCCACTCCGGTGAGCAGGAGCGCCGGGGCCGTGCCCGCGGGGACGAGTGTATGCAGTGCCGCGAGGACACGAGCAGGCTCCCCATTACAGGCGGCCAATACCGCGCTGAAGAGAAGTCCCCCGGCGTGCCCGGTCGAAAGCTGGAGGAGGACCTTGCACACCGCCGTGGCATCACCGTCTGGAGCCAGGGGGAGGAACTCCTGGAGAACGACGTCGCGCTCGTAAGTCGTCCTTCCCTCCAGTCGTGTCCGCAGCTCACCCGGGGCCAGGCCCACGCACGCTCCCAGGAAGTCCGCCGCGTCGGCCCGGACGTTCCTCTCGCGGACCAGGGTCTCCACCCACGCACGAACCACTTCCACTTCCACCTCCGCCACCACGGTGCAGAGCAGCCGGCGGCGCGGCTCGAGCCAGCGGCGCAGCAAGGTCATGGCATGTCCCGAGCGGCCCACGAGCACGGTGAGCGTGGGGATGCCCTGCTCCTCCCTCCGGCGCTGGTGCCGCTCCAGGGCCTGCTGGACGAAGGCGTCACTCCGAGGCTCGAGGGCAACCAGGGACACGGGACAAGCCTCCTCGGCGGAGCGCCAGAAGTCCGGAGTATCTTATCTGCGGGCGGTGGTGCCCTTCGGCGTACGTCCCCGGGTGAGGTGCGTCACCGCCTCGCCCAGGCCCTCGAGGGTGAGGGGGAACATGGAGAAGACCCGGGCGATGGCCGCGATGGTCGAGCCGGCCCAGATGCGCGGCGACTCCGGGTTGAGCCACGCGCTGCGCTCGAAGTGCTGGGAGAGCTGCATCAACCAGACGAGCCCCTCCACGCCATCCTGCGAGTAGTTGCCGTTGGCATCCGTGCGGATGCCCAGCTCATAGGGCGCCATGTACGCATCGCCCACGATGACCAGCTTGTGGTGCCGCCCCACCTGGCCGATGAGGTCCGGCACCGTGATTCCGCCCGTGAGCTGCGGGGTGGCGTACAGCTTCCCGTACACGCAGTTGTGGAAGTAGTAGGTGCGCAGCTCCTTGAAGTGCGTGGCCCGGCTCGCCGCGCTGAACAGCCGGCTCACCAGCGCCGCGTACGGGTCCATCGAGCCGCCCGAGTCCATCAGCAGCACCACGCGCGTGTTGGGCCGGCGCTGTGGCCGCGTCACCACCTCCAGCTCTCCCGCGTTCTTCGCCGTGGCGCTGATGCTCTCGTCCACGTCCAGCTCGTCCGCCACGCCCTCACGCGCGAAGGCGCGCAGCTTGCGCAGCGCCACCTCCAGCTGCCGCGTGTCCAGCACGATGTCGTCCCGATAGCCCTGGTACTTGCGCTCTCCGGCCTGCATCAGCGCCGTGCCCTGCCGGCCTCCGGTGCCTCCCACGCGGATGCCCTGCTGCGGCGCGCCTCCGTTGCCGAAGGGCGAGGTGCCCCCGGTGCCGATCCACCGGTTGCCTCCGTCATGCCGCTCGCGCTGCTCGCGCAGCCGCTCCTCGAAGAGCTGCCGCAGGGCTTCGACGTCCAGCGAGTTGAGCAGCGCCTGCTCCTCGGGGGTGAGCTCCTTGCGCTCACGCGCGTCCTTGAGCCAGTCCATCAGCTCGCGCGTCAGCTCCAGCCCCGCCGACTCCATGCCCTTGAAGTGCGCCAGGAAGGCCTGATCAAAGGCGTCCAGCTGCGTCTCCGAATGCACCAGCAGCGCCCGCGCCACGTGGTAGAAGCCATCCAGGCTGCTGTCGTGCAGGCCCGCCTTCAGCGCGCCCGCCAGCGCCAGCGCCTCCTGCGCGCCCACCGGCACCCCGCGCTTGCGCAGCTCATAGAGGAAGGGCAGGAACATGGCGCTCGCCTCCTCTTAAGCCCGCGTCCGCCGACCGCGCCCGAACGCCTCCGACACGGCGATGAGGTCCTGCTCCTTCTTCAGCAGCGCGCCGAGGAACGGCAGGTTCTCATCCAGCTTGAAGCTCTGCACGCCGCTGGCCTTGAGCACGGCGATCCAGTCGATGAGCTCGCTGGTGGAGGGGCGCTTGCGCAGCCGGGTGAAGCCGCGCAGCTCGTAGAAGATCTTCAGCGCCTGCTCCGCCAGCGCCTCTTCCAGCCCCGGATGGTGGACCCCGACGATGCGGCGCATCAGCTCCGTGTCCGGGAAGTCGATGAAGTGGAAGACGCACCGGCGCAGGAACGCATCCGGCAGCTCCTTCTCGTTGTTGCTGGTGATGATGACCACCGGGCGGTGCGCGGCCACCACCTCGTCGTTCGTCTCCGTGATGCGGAAGCGCATCCGATCCAGCTCGTGGAGCAGGTCGTTGGGGAACTCGAGGTCCGCCTTGTCCACCTCGTCGATGAGCAGCACCACGCGCTCGGGGGAGGAGAACGCCTCGCCCAGGGGCCCCAGGCGGATGTAGCGGCGGATGTCCTTCACGTCCCCGTCGCCGAAGCGCGAGTCATACAGGCGCTGCACGGTGTCGTAGACGTAGAGCCCGTCCTGGGCGCGCGTGGTGCTCTTCACGTGCCAGGGGATGAGCCGCAGGCCCAGCGCTTCGGAGATGGCCTCGGCCAGCAGCGTCTTGCCGGTGCCCGGCTCGCCTTTCACCAGCAGCGGGCGCTGGAGCACCAACGCGCAGTTGACGGCGGCCTGGAGGCCTTCGCTGGACAGGTACTTCTCGGTTCCACGGAATCGGGAGGTGGGCGTCATGGAGGTTACTCCCTCCTTTAACACCCTCGGCCCTTCCGTGCGCTCCGCACTGCCTCCCCTGGCAGGCCGGCCCTCGGCCCTGTTGGCAAGGCCGGCTCCAAGCCTGCCCGGGGATGCCAGGCCCCCCGCCCGTGGGTGAAGGGGCCCGGCTCCGCGACGAGGCTTAGTCCCCGCCGCTGTTGTCGTAGACGGTCAGGTTGTCGGTGCTGATCTTGCGACCGACGAAGCGCAGCGTGACGTTGCAGCTCGGGATGCCGCCGCAGTCGGCGCCCGCACAGGCCGAGCTCAGCGCCAGCGAACCCTCGAGGGTCTTGCCCAGCTTCTCGATCGTGTAGGTGGCCGAGGTGGTGTAGATCTCGGTGGTCGACTCGCGACGGGTGCGCGTGGTGGTGAAGACGGTGTTGTCCTCGACCTTGCCGCCCTGGATGGCCTCGCCGCCGATGGAGATGTCCTCGGCCTGGCCCAGGCTGTAGTCGATGTTACCGGGCTCCAGGTACTGCACGTCGTCGATGCCGTCCCAGATCACCCACTGCTCTTCGTCCACCATGTTGGTGGTCTCGTCCGGGTTGGTGGTGGGGACCTGGCCCGCGCGGAAGCAAGCAGCGGTGTTCGCGAGCGTCACCCGCTCCATGGCCACGCGATAGATGGACGGCTGGCTACCACCGCAACCCAGAAGACCACTGACCGCCACAACGGCTACTGC
Source organism: Hyalangium ruber (assembly GCF_034259325.1). Lineage (NCBI taxonomy): Bacteria > Pseudomonadati > Myxococcota > Myxococcia > Myxococcales > Archangiaceae > Hyalangium > Hyalangium rubrum. Next base: position 197,910 of record NZ_JAXIVS010000002.1, read on the forward strand.
CAACTTGATGGAACGCATTCCTGGACTCCTCATGAATGAAAGGGCGACTGGCGCCCGTCCCCCCCACGGCCGGCCCGCGAGGCGGGTGCTTGGCGCCGAGGCTGGGGGCCCCGGGCGGCTGCCGAGTATCAGGTAGCGCACAGATCAAGCAAGCAAAGAGCCGCCCGCTTTCTCGTACCACCTTGGAGGTAGTGAGCAGGCGCCCTGCCTGGAGAGCAACCGGGCGACCTGGGCCTCCCACCCGTGGCGGCGGCCCGTTACCCATCACCCCGAAGCAGCAGCGTGGGTAATCTCACCAGGGTTCACTGTCTCTCGGTTCCGGGTGTATGGCTGACACACCTTTACGCATCGTGAGCTACAACGTCCGATACTTCGGCCACGCGCTGCGTGGGCTGGCGAGTACGGTCGGTCCCAAGCGCCGGGTCTCCTTGGCGATCTCCTCGTTGGAGCCGTTGCCGGACATCGTCTGCCTGCAAGAGGTGGAGACGAGCTCGTTCCGCAGCTCCATCGCGCACCGCCCCCAGCACGCGGGCGAGACCCAGCTCCAGGCCTTCATGGGCCGCATGGAGGAGATCTTCGGGGCGCAAGGGCGGGAGATGCCCTACGACGCCTTCTACTTCCGCGCCCACCACTACAAGCTGGGCGACTTCTCGCTCTACACCACGGGCCTGGCCATGCTGGTCAACCGCAGGACGCTGCGGGTGGACCGGCACAACGTGGAGGCCCCCGCTCAGATTACCTACCACCACGTGCAGCGGCTGAAGGAGCGCAAGCAGAGCCGCATCTGCGCGCACATGCGGCTGGTGCGCGCCGACAACGAGCGCGCCTTCCATGTCTTCAACACCCACCTGAGCCTGCCCACCCCCTTCGCCCGCGAGTTCTGGGCCACCAAGGACAAGATGGGCCGGGGCGTCAACCAGCTCCACGAGGCGCGCACCCTGGTGAACCTGCTGCATGAGCACGCCCAGGGCGAGCCCTTCATCGTCGGCGGGGACTTCAACTCGCCGCCCGCCTCGCCCGTGTTCCATTACCTGTGTGACGAGGCCCACCTCACCAGCGCCCAGGTCGCCGTGGGGCAGATAGACCCGTCGGCCACTCGAGGCTTCCCCACCGCGGGTTTCATGCACATGCGCATGCACCTGGACCACCTCTTCTCCAACGGGGGGGTGCGCTGGCTCGACATGGAGGAGACGCGGCCGTTCGGGGACCTCTCCAGCCGCTTCCACGGGCTGTCGGACCACATGCCGCTCATCGCCCGCTTCGAGCTGGCGAGCTGAGCGGCCGCTTCAGGCCAGCGTCTTCTCCAGCTCGGCCCAGGCCTCGAGCAGCTCGCGCGTCTTGCGCTCGGCCAGCTCCTGGAACTCGGGCGCCATGTGCGCCACCTTGTCCGGGTGGTAGCGCGTCACCAGCGCCCGGAAGGCCCGCTTCGCCTCCTCCTTGGGCGTCCCGGGTGCGATGCCCAGCACCTGCCAGGGGTCCCTGCCCGTGGGCTGCGGCGGCGGAGGTGGCGGCTCGGCCTGGGCGCGCGTTCCACGAGGAGGCGTCGGATCCCCGGGGCCAGCGCGCGCGCCCGAGGGAGCCGCCTGGCGACGCGGGCCGGGCTTGCGCGCGGGGTCCGGCGCGGGAATGCGCGAGGAGAGCTGGCTGAGGGCCTCCTGCAAGTACCAGAGGTCCTCCCGCGGCACGCCCCGCTTGCGCAGCACGGCGCGCGGGCGGCCGCCCTCGAGCAGCAGGAAGCCGCTCGAGGCCGCATAGGCCTCCTGCTTGCTGCGCGGGTAGAGCCGCTCGCCCAGGTCTCCGAGCGGGTCCCTCCACATCCCCTCCACGGTGCCCTCGTCCGCCACGAGCACCTGCGTGAGCGTGTGGCCGAAGCTGGCCTCCAGGGTGTCGAAGGGCTCGCGCTCCTCGGGCGGGCGCATGCTCGGGCCGTGACGCACCCCCGTCACCAGCAACGGCCCTCGCGTCCCGTCCACCAGGGCGAAGAGCTTGTCGCGCACCTGCCTGTCGGAGAAGAAGAGGACGTGTACCACGGGCCGGAAGACTACGCGCTCACGTGGCCTGTTGTGCAGCTTCCGTCACGGGCATGGGTCCGCCTGCCCGTTCGCGACCCGGGCGTCCCTGGGTCGCCTCCCCTGCCCTCGCGTCGGAGTCACATCCCCCCTCACCGTACCTACCTCTATAAGGAGAGGAGGGGATGCGTGCCCTCCCCGGGCGGCCCAATCCCTGTGTTCCACCCGAGGAGCCTCGCACCTGCCAGGGAGGCCTGACGGTGACACCCGCGGACGGCGGCGAGTTCAAGCTCCTGATCGAGGCCATGGCCGACCCTCTGGTCGCATGCGATGGGGAAGAGCGCATCGTCCACCTCACCCAGTCCGCCGAGCGGCTGCTCGGCTGGAGCCGCGAAGAGCTGCGCGGTCAGCCCTTCAACCGGCTCGTTCCGACGCGCCTGCACACCGTGGATGGGCGCTCCCTGTTGCGCTACCTGCTGGATCGCCGCTGCTCCGATGGAGGCTGCCCCATCCTGCTACCGCTCCAGCGCCGCGAGGGGGAGGAGCTCATGCTGGAGGTGACCGCGGGCAGCGCCCGTGCGGGCGAGTCCGAGCGCGTCGTCCTGTCCCTGCGCCGCATCCCCGAGGCCCCCGACTTCCGCCGCACGGCCCTGGAGCAGGATACGTCCATCCGCCTCTGGCAGTACGGGCATGCAGGGGAAGCACACGCGCCCGCCGTCGCCGAGCGGCTCTACCAGGTCATCGTCGAGAACGCGCCGCTGGGGATCTTCCACTTCGATCGCACCCCCATCGTCACCGCGTGCAACGACTACTTCGTGCGCATCATCGGCTCGTCCAAGCGGCTCATCCTGGGGCTCAACCTGCTCACCCTGCGTGACGAGCGCATCATGCGCTGCATCCGCGCCACGCTCACTGGCAAGCACACCCGCTTCGAGGGGGAATACCACTCCATCACCGCCAAGAAGGTGACGCCGGTGCGCACCCTCTTCGCGCCCTGCTACGACGAGCACGGCGAGGTTTCCGGAGGCGTGGGCATCATCGAGGACATCACCTGGCAGCGGCGCATGGAGCAGGAGCGCGCCACCCGCGAGGCCCAGGTGAACACGCTGCTGGACACCGCGCCCATCGGCCTGGCGTTCCTGGACATGGAGCTGCGCTACGTGCGCATCAATGACGTGCTGGCCCGCTTCAATGGCCACCCGCCCGAGGCTCACCTCGGCCGCCGACCCCGGGAGGTGCTGGGCCCTCCGGGCGCCCTCCTGGAGCAGCGCCTGCAACGGGTGCTGGAGTCCGGAGTGCCCATCGAGAAGGTGGAGCTGAGCAGCAGCGCCGACTTCGGCTTCCCCGGCCCTGAGCGCTTCTGGGCGAGCAGCCTCTACCCGGTGCGCACCCCTGACGGCCGCGTGTTGGGCCTGGGGGCCGTGGTGGAGGACATCACCGAGCGCCGGCACGCCGAGGAGGAGCGCACCCGTCTGTACCGCGAGGCCCAGGAGGCCGTGCGCGTGCGCGACGACTTCCTCACCATCGCCTCCCATGAGCTGAAGACGCCGCTCACCCCGCTGGCGCTGCGCCTGGCTGGCCTCGAGCGCCGGTTGGACCGGGGCGAGCAGGTGGACCCCTCCAGCCTGCGCCACGCGCGCCAGCACCTGCTGCGCCTCACCGCGCTCATCAATGACTTGCTGGATGCCTCGCGCATCGAGTCCGGGCGCCTGGCGCTCCACCCCCAGCCCACCCGGCTGGACACCCTGGTCGAGCACGTCATCCACGTGACGGAGGGCACCCACGACGCCGAGCACCGCATCGAGTTCCAGCCTCCCGCCGCTCCCGCTCAGGTGCTCGGGGACCCCTACCGGTTGGAGCAGGTCATCGCCAACCTGCTGGAGAACGCGCTGAAGTACAGCCCCGACGGCGGCACCATCCACGTGGCCCTGGAGCCGCGCGGCGAGCTGGTGCTGCTCACCGTGCGGGATCCGGGCATCGGCATTCCCCCCGACCAGCAGGAGCGCCTCTTCGAGCGCTACTTCCGAGCGCGCAACGTCTCCACCCACTCCTACGGCGGGCTGGGGCTGGGGCTCTACATCTGCCGCGACATCGTCGAGCGCCACGGTGGCAGCATCTGGGTGGAGAGCGAGGTGGGCCGCGGCTCCACATTCTATGTGGCCCTTCCGACACTGCCGGCGACCCCGGTGGCGCCCCCTCACCTGCCCGAGCGCCACGTCCACTGAAACTCTTGCAGGGCGCTCTGCAAAAAAGACAGGCCCTGTGTCCACCGGTGCTCACTTCAAGGGGGCAACCGCTCGTAAAACGCGGCTCCCAGCGCTGGCACGCGGAGTGCTTAAGAGTCCGGTGGGAGGAAGGACTTCAAGGATGGACTCCATGACGACTGATAGCCCCACGATGACGCGCGAGAAGGATGGCTGGCTCATTCGGGTGAAGATGGGCGGCCGCATCCAGGAAGTACGCTGCACGAGCGAGAGCCAGGCGCGCTACTTCACGGCGATGCTGACGCTCAACCCGCTCAAGCCCACGCGCTTCCGCAACTGATTCTTTCTGGGCCACGGCGCTCGAGCGTCCGTGGCCCTTGTCGTGTCCAGGCGCCTCAGCCCGGCTGGCGAAGCTGGGCCTCTTGGAGGTACGCGCGCTCCAGGGCCGAGGCGCCCTGAAGGCCGGCAAGCTGCCCGAGCGTGCGCAGCAGCCCCGACTCCAGCTCCACGTCATTCACCTGTCTCGCCCAGGCCAGCGCGCGCTGGGTGTGCTCGCGGGCCTCGGGCCACCGTCGCTCGGCGGCGTACAGCTCGGCCAAGAGCTGGTGCAGCTCCGCGCAGCGAGCGTCCAGGCGCTGCTGCTCGCACGTGGTCAGCGCCGAGCGAAGCGTGGCCTCCGCCTTGGCGGGCTCGCTGGCGGCCCGCTGCGCCAGAGCGTGCTGTCGCTCCACGTCCATCAGGAACCAGGGATCGCCCTCCTCGCGCGCGGCGGACGCGTAGAGTTCCCACCGCGCCGGCAGTTGCTGGAGCAGCGGCAGAGCGCTCAGGAGAAGATCGTTCTCTCCGCTGGCCTGGAGCTGGCGGAGGAAGCCCTCGCCCTCGCTGGCCTCCAGCTTGCCCGCGACGAGCTGGGCGAAGGTGGCGGCCAGGGGCGCGCGCTTCGTGAAGTCCCGCTTCGCGATCCGCTCGAGAGAGGGCTCCAGCACGCGGGCGCCATAGTGGGCATCCAGCGCCTGGGCCACGGGCCGAAGCGCGAGCACCCGCTCCGCCGTGGGTGCGGATCCGACGGCGAGGTACAGCGAGCGGCGCGCCACGGGCGGTGCGTCTCGCACGGCGCTCTCGGGCATGGGCGTGCCCTGTTCGACCAGCGCCTTGCCCGCGTCCCTCGCGGCCTTCCACCGGTTGCGCCGCTCCAGCACCGGGTTCTCCAGCGCGACCTTGCGCTCGCGGGCCTCGTCGCTCCAACCCGCCTCGTTGAGCGCCACCACCTTGCCGAAGCTCTCCGCCGCCAGCAGGTCCAGCCCCAGCTCGCGCAGCACCAGGCCCCGGTTCCACAGCGCCGGTGCGTGGTTGGGAGCCTTCTCCAGCACGCCCTCCAGGAGCTGGAGCGCCTCGTTCAACGAGCCCTTCGAGAACGCCAGCACCGCGCGATCGCTGTCCACGTCCACCGAGGCGGCGGCCCGAGTCAGGAACTCGGCGGCCTGCTCCCGCTCGCCGCGCAGCAGGTAGCTGGCGCCCATGCCGTGGTAGTCGCCGGCCTTCTCCAGCTTCGCGAGCTTCTCCAGCGGCACCATCTCCAGCGCGCGCTCGGTGCCGGAGCGCTTCACGTTGTAGGGCCTCCAGGTGCTGGCCCCTCCGTAGCTCAGCCGCGCCTCCAGCGAGCGCGTGGGCGCCAGCGCGAGCGCCTCGGGCTTCCCAGCTCCAGGGCCTGGCTCACGCAGCACCGCCAGCGCGAAAGCCGCCGCCAGCGAGCCGCCCAACACCAGGGTGAGGGCGGTACGCCGACGACGGCTCCATGCGGGGCGAAAAGCTCGGGAGGACGCCTCCTCCGCAGGACGCGAAGCCTGGCTCGGGCGGAGCTCCTGCGCGGGCGGCGCGGAGGCAGACGATGCCTGCGTCTGCGTCGAGGCCAGCCGCCCACTCAGCGCCTGGAGCTGGAGGATGTCGTTGAGCTCCGCCTGGCACTGCTCGCAGGTGCCCAGGTGTACGCGGAAGGCATCGGCCTCGGCGGGCTCCAGCTCTCCGTCGGCGAAGGCGTGTACGAGGTCATGAATCTCCTCGCCCATGTCCGGCTGTTCGCTCATGCCCCGCCTCCCGTGGCCACGGGCATCAGCAGCTCCTTGAGGCGGCGGCGCGCGCGGATGAGCCGCGTGCCCACGGTGGCCTTGGGGATGCCCAGCTTCTCGGCGATCTCGATATAGGAGCGCCCTTCCAACGCATGGAGCTGGTACACGAGGCGGAACTCCTCGGGGATCTTCTCCAGCGCCTCATTGAGTTGCTCGGGGCTGATGGAGGCCCAGCCCGGCTGTGCCTCGGCCTCGGGGGCGGCGATGCGCTCCTCCACCTCTTCCGCGGACACGTCCGCCCGGCGCTCCCGGGTGCGCGAGCGGCAACGGTCGATGAAGATGTTGTGCAGGATGGTGAGCAACCAGGCGCGGCCATCCGTCCCCACCTTGTAGCGAGACAGGCTGCGCAGTCCGCGCTCCAACGTGTCCTGGACGAGGTCCCTCGCATCCGTGGGGTTGCCACACAGCCGCAGCGCGGTGCCGTGGAGGGCGGACTCGTGCTCCCGGACGAAGGCCGCGAACCACCGGCTGTCCATCATGGGCGTTGGCAGGGACCCGGAATCCAAGCGGGACGCAGGCTGGTCCGTCCGCTCCCGGGCAGTCAAGCTTCGAAAGCGCAGGGAGGAGCCGAGACCGTCGTGATGTAGGGCAACCGCGTCCATATTGCCCAGCAGAACGACGGTCCCCGGAGATCTTCCCGGGGAAGATTTTTCCCAAACTCCCGGAGCGAGAGAATTCTGGGCGTTGAGGCCTAGCGGTTGCGCCGAACGAGCTCCTCATTGAGGAGATTGGCGAAGCCCACCCAACCCAGATAGGGCGCCACGAGCGCCGCCGCGGGCCGGTCCACCTTTCTCGCGGCGGCGATGTAGGCGGCGATGCTCGTGCCGAGCGCGAGGTTGTCCACCAGCGAGGACTTCAGCCGCCGCTTGCCGAAGAAGAGCCAGGACCAGGCCGCGTTCAGGCCGAGCTGGAGCGTCCACAGGCCCAAGGCGCGTGAGCGGGCCGGCCCCGAGGGCGCGTTCCACACCCGCCAGCCCGACAGGGCGATGCAGCCGTAGAGCACCGGCCACACATAGCGGAACGTGGCCTTGGGCGGCTGGAACGGAGGCTTGCGCAGCCGGCGGTACCAGAGCTGCGTTCCATGATTCGTCACCCGAGCGCCCAGGGCGGCCGTACCCGCTGTCAGCGCGCTGAAGACTCCCAGGGCCACGGCTGATTCACGCCTCATCGCCGGGCTTCGCAGTGAAAGCTGCATCGTCGAACCTCCGAGAAAAAATCCAGGGTTGGAAATGCCGACCCCGGAGGAAGCAGCCTTCCTCCGGGCATCGGGTTCTTCATGCTGGCAGCAGGGGCCCTACGGCGCGGGGACTCCGGCCTCCTCCCGCACTCCGGCCTCACCCGTCACGGCGGCGATGAGCCACCGCCGCACCAGCAGCAGGTGCTCCGCCTCCGCACCTAGCGCCTGCTCGAACTGATCCACGAGCTCGGTCTGCCCCAGCCCCTGGGCCAGCTCGATGAGCAGCTCCCAGCCGGCGTTGTCCGTCAGCTCCGCCACCATCAGCGCTTCCAGGCACTGCACCAGGTTGGTGCGCGGGTCGGTGAGCACCGCCGGAATGCCCTTGGAGGCCACCGCCGCCAGGTCCGCCGAGGGTGTCAGCGCCGTCGGATCCGCGCCCAGCTTCTCCATCGCCTCGCGGAGGAGGACGAAGTGGGACAGCTCATCGCGCATGATCTTCTCGAGCTGCTCGCGCGAGGGCCCCCCCGGCCACGTGCCGTGCAGGTCGAACTTGCTCAGGGCCGCCTCGTACAGCCGCACCCCGGTGCGCTCGAAGCCGAGCCGTTCGCCCAGCTTGTCGATGAACACCGTGGGCTTGTTGCCCTTGAGCATCTCCTTGGCCGTCGTGAACATGCCCTTGAGCGTGGCCGGCACCGGCACCGTGCCCAGCCCGTACCCCTCGCGGGCGTACTCGGTCCGCACCTCGGCGATGCCCAGCTCGCTGCCAGGAGAGCTCGGCAGCCCCTCCAGTGCGCCCTGGATGGCTTCCTTGCTCTCGATGGGCGAGGTCTGGATGCCCGTCCGGTTGAGCCCCACGTCGCTGGTCGTCTTCTTCATTGCCGCAGCCTCCCTTCCGGCGTCACCCCCAAGCCCTGCACGCGCCCAGCCAGCTCCGTACCGGGCGTCCACTGGTAGCCCGCGGCCGCCGTCTCGGAGGGCGAGCCCTCCGCGTTGAGCTGGTCGCGGTACTGCAACGAGCGGTGGCCCGGCGGCAGCTCGCCCTTGTCCACGAAGGTCGTGCCGTCGGTCCGCAGGTCCACCTCCTGGTTCAGCACGCGGCGCACGAACTCGCGGTGGCTCTTGAAGGCCACCGGCTCGGGCAACGTGGCCGGCAGGATCTCGGCGGGGTCGCGCCCCTCCAGCCGCTGGAACAGCTCCATCACGTAGTGCAGGTGGCCCAGCTCGTAGTCCACGAAGCGCTGCCAGATGGCCTTGATGCGCGCGTTGCCCTCGTACGCCAGGCACGAGTAGTAGGCGTAGACCTCCATCGCCTCGTGCAGCAGCCACTTCTCCAGCAGCGTCTCGTCCGGATCCTGCAGCGAGCCGTACTGGGTGACGTGCTGCTCCTCGATGGCGGCGATCTCCGCGTAGAGCTGACGCGCCACGGGGTCGGAGAACATCGGGCCGATGGTCATGTAGAAGTCATGTGTCTGGAACTCGGCCGCCGTGATGAGGATCGCGTGGATCTTCGTGAGCGGGTGCGCCGCGCGCCGGTCATACGAGCGCCGCAGGTCATCCAGCGGGTGGCGGTGCTCCACCGCCGTGGGACGCCCGGGACGGATGTCCGAGTAGGACTGGACGAGGTAGTTGGGGTCCTTGCCCTCGATGCGGTCGTACAGGGCCGCGTAGCGATAGAGGTGGTCGAAGTCCTCCAGCAGGCCGAAGCGGTACGCCTGCGCCATGTACGCGTCCGGCTCCTTCTGCGCCACGCTGGCCGTCACCTCGATGGCCACTTGCTCGAAGCCGATGGTCGTCTCGATTGGACTTTGGTCCGGTGGGTTGAGCCAGTTGACCAGCGTCTGCTGGAAGTGCTCGGCGCGCCGCACGAGCGCCAGCGGCTCCCGCAGCTCCCGGTTCATCCGGGCCGCGAGGTGCTTGAAGCGCAGCGCGTCGGCCTCCAGGCCGTTCATCAGGATGACTCTCACGCGCGTGAAGGCATCGTCATCCAGCTTGCTGTAAGGGCGTTGCACGAGGTCCTTCCAGGTAAAGACCTGGCGGTCCAAGGCGACGCCCTTCTCTTTGAAAAGATCCAGGGCCACGTGTGACTCCTTGGGAAAAGAGAAGTGAGGTGGGTTCGCGCCTTAAGCTCCGACGCAACCCAAGGACCGGCAACGCGCGGAGGCACGCCGACCGGGCTCCACGGGGGGCCTCGATTGCTCGTCTGACTGCCTGCTGTCCCGGGAACTACCAGCGCACGCGCATCGTGGCGACGCGGCCCTCTTCACTCACGTGGCTGGGGCTGATGACACCGGTGGTGACACCGCACTCCTCGAACAGGAGGCGCAGCGAGCCCTCCCAGGCGGCCCAGGAGGAAGCCCCCATCGCGGAGTTGGAGCGGATCTGCAACATCCCCGAGCGCGCTCCCTCCGGGGTGTACTTGAACTCGAGCCCCTGGAAGAAGGAACGGTAGAGGCTGCTCATGTTCGCGAACAGCGAGGCGGGGCTGCGCCCGTGCTTGTTCAACATCATCTGCATCAGCGGCTTGAGGAAGCGGCCCGTGGTGCCGCTCGTCGCCGCGTAGCCCAGGGCCCTCATGCCCTCCAGGCCCTGCAGCTTCATCACCGCGTCGAAGATGAGCGGCAGCGCGTCACTCTCCATCCACACGGTGGGCACGGGCGGGGTGTCCATCATCCCCTGCACGTGCGGCGGCACCATCAGCCGCACCACGGCGCGCAGTCCCATGGCGTCGAGCCCGTCGAGGTAGGCCCGGAAGGTGCTCCCGGAGAACTTCTCATGGCCACGCTTGGGGTTATCCACGCTTGCTCTCGTAGGCATCAATGTAACGCACGCCGCAGGTGAGCGCGCCCGGTCGGCTGGCATAGAGTCGAGCGGAGCGAGGGAATGCCGTTCATGGAGAGTGATACCCGGAGAGTCCTACGGATGCGCCTGCGCAACAACCTGGCGATGATGCTGGGGCTTGCGGGGGTGTCCACGGGCGTGGCGGTGGCGTGCTGGCTGCTGGGGTGGTTGTGGCTGCCCAACCTGGAGCGCGCCCTGTACGACAGCGCGCTGACCACCTTCACCCGCAATCGAGCGCAGTCGCAGGACATCATCGTGGTGGCCATCGATCAATCGAGCATCGACGGCATCCGCAACAACCCCTCGTACGCGCGCAACTACGGCACCTATCCCTGGACGCGCAGCCTGTGGGCCCGCATCGCCGAGGAGCTGTCGGCGAGTGGCGCACGCGCCGTCATGTTCGACGCGGTGATGGACGAGCGCTACACCGACCCCAGCGCGGACCTCGCCCTCACCCGGGTGCTCGCGGAGACCGGCCTGCCGTTCTACCTGGGCGTCTCCAGCCACCCGAGCGCCGCGCCGCTGCCGAAGGTGGAGCCCTCCAACGTCCTGCCCATGCCCGCCAGGCCTCCGGAGCCCGCACCCGTGGAGCCCGCCGAGGAGGAGTTCGTCGACGTGGACGAGGAGCAGGTCCAGCCGCAGGTGGACCCGGAGGCGGCGGCACGCGCGCTGGCCTTCCCGGTGCGGACGGACGGACGCGCGCTGCCGCGTCTGGAGTCCGAGCCCGCGCCCGGCATGCTCATCCCCAATCACGTGGTACCCCCGCTCGCCTCGCTGCTGCCAGAGGTGGACGGCTTCGGCCTGGTGGAGGTGGAGCCGGATCCGGACGGAAGCATGCGCCGCACGCGCTTCGCGTACACGGACGGGACGAACAGCTACGTCACGCTGCCGGTGGCGCTGGCGGCGGACCTCTTCGGCGCCCAGGAGCTCGAGTTCTCGGGCCGGAAGATGCGGCTGGGCTCGCGCGAGTTCGCGGTCAACCCGGACGGCAGCGCGGAGCTGGACTACGGAGGCCCGCTGCATGAGCGCTTTCACGTCGTCCCCCTGGTGGCCGTGCTGGATGCGTGGGTGCAGCGCAGCCAGGGGAAGCCGCGGGGCCTGTCCGCCGACCTGTTCCGCAACAAGGTGGTCGTCATCGGTGGCACGGCGGTGGGGTTGGGGGACAACAAGGCCACGCCGTTCGCGGCGACCACGCCGGGGGTGAGCAAGCAACTGGCGGTGGTGGAGAACTTCCTCGCCGGGCGCTTCATCATCGAGTCCCCCGTCTGGGTGAGCGTGCTGTTCGCGCTCGGGCTGTCCCTGGTGTCGGCGGTGGCGCTGATGATGCTGCGCCGTCCGGCGCTGGAGCTGCTCTGGCTGCTGGGGCTCGTGCCGTTCGTCTTCTTGATGATGGGGCTCCTGCTGGCGTTCCAGCGGGTACACCTGCTCACCGCGCTGCCCGCCATCGCCGGCATGCTCTCCAGCATGGGGGCGGCGGCCTTGAACCACTTCTCGGCCAACCGCGAGGCCGCCTTCATCCGCCAGGCGTTCAGCCGCTACATGGAGCCGAAGCTCATCGAGCAGATGGTGGAGGAGAATCAGCTGCCGAAGCTGGATGGCGAGGAGCGCGAAATCACCGCCTTCTTCAGCGACATCCGCGGCTTCTCCACCTTCTCCGAGCGCTTCAAGGAGGACCCTCGCGCGCTGGTCCGCGTGCTCAACATGTACCTGACGCGGGTGAGCTCCTCGCTGCTGCGCGAGGGCGGCTGCCTGGACAAGTACATCGGCGACGCGGTGGTGTGCCTCTTCGGCGCGCCCTTCGGCCACTCGGACCACGCGGTGCGCGCCTGCCGCGGGGCGCTGGCGGCCAAGGCGGAGGTGGATCGGCTGCGCGCCGAGTTCCGCCGGGATGGCCTACCGGATGTGTACACGCGCATCGGCCTGAACAGCGCGAAGCTCTTCGTGGGCAACTTCGGCAGCGAGCAGCTCTTCGACTACACGGCCATCGGCGATGGCATGAACCTGGCGGCGCGGCTGGAAGGGGCCAACAAGGCCTACGGCTCGCTCATCATGATCGGCCCGCGCACCTATGAGCTGGCCCGGGACTTCATCGAGGTGCGTGAGCTGGACCAGGTGCGGGTGGCGGGCAAGACGGAGGCGGTGACGGTGTACGAGCTGCTGGCCCTCAAGGGCCAGCTGCCCGTCGGCAAGCGCGAGACGGTGGCGCGCTACCATGACGCGCTGGCGCTCTACCGGCAGGCGCGCTTCGCCGAGGCCGCGGCGGTGTTGGAGACGCAGCGGGCGAGGGACCCCGAGGACGGTCCGTTGGCCGCGCTGCTCGCGCGCTGCCGCAAATACGAGCAGACTCCTCCCCCGCTGCCCTTCGATGGGGTGGCGAACCTGGACAAATAGAAGAGAGCCGAGGACGCCATGCGCATCAGAGGACGAAGGTGGGTGGCCGTGCTGGCCTTGTGTGCCGCGGGCGCGGCCCTGGCGGTCAAGCAGGGCGGCAGCCTGTACGTGAAGGCCCGCAACACCCGGCTGATGAGCACCCCCTCGCCCACCGCGGATGCGGTCGCCATCCTCCAGCCCGGCCAGCAGGTGACGTGGCTGGGCGTGGACCCGAAGAACAAGCAGTGGCACCGCGTGGAGGCCAGCGGCAAGCAGGGCCTGGTGTTCCAGTCCAACCTCTCCTCGCAGCCGCCCCAGCTGGAGCTCGTCGCCCAGAATGGGGTGCGGCAGGTGGACCCCGTGGCGTTCTCCAGCTCCGGCGCGGCGGTGAAGCTGCTGGGCGACGGCGTCATCAACTACGGCAAGGCCAAGGGCACGGACTATGGCCAGGCGGCGACGCAGCTTCGCCAGCTCGGCACGCTCGCCCGGGAGATTCCGCTGCAGGAGGTCTCCGAGCGGGCGCGGAAGGCCCAGCTCCATCCGGTGGTAGGTCCCCAGAACGGAGGCACGCCATGAGCCGGCACCTGTCGTGGATAGCGGGGCTTGGGCTGCTCCTGAGCGCCTGTGGAGGCTCGAAGCCGGCGCGCCCGGCCCTCAGCCAGGAGGGTGCCAACCGGACGTTCAAGCTGGTCCAGGAGATGAATGAGGCCACGCGCCGGTGCGAGCAGCAGCGCTCCCAGGTCACCATCCAGGAGGAGTACACGCTGGGCAGCGCGGTGGCCGTCAACTGGGTGCAGCAGGGCGGCGGGTTGATGCTCGCCAGTGAGCCCGGGCAGCGGATGCACCGGACGATGAACCTCATCGGCCAGAACCTCGCGGCGCAGTCCGGGCGCCCGACGCTGGAGTGGACCTTCGGCGTGCTGGAGGAGCCGAACACCGTCAATGCCGCGTCCGCGCCTGGGGGCTACGTCTTCGTCACCCGCGCGCTGCTGCGGAGCGTGCGGAGCGAGGCGCAGCTCGCGGGTGTGCTCGCGCACGAAATCTCCCATGTGGTGCTCAAGCACTCGCTGGCGCGCTACGACGACGTGAAGGCCGAGCAGTGCAAGGTGGCGGCGAGCATGAAGTTCAGCCTGGCGATGACGCGGCAGGTACAAAAGGAGGTGATGCCTCCGGAGTTGGGGCGCATGCTCGATGCCATGCATGGCACTGGCGTGCTGGACCTCGACAAGGACCCCGAGCTGCTGCGGCGGTTGACGGATCCGCTCGTCGAGCGACTCGTCCAGAAAGGCCATGCGCACGAGGACGAATTCGCCGCGGACGCGATGGCCCTGCACCTCATCGCCTCGGCGGGATACGACCCCCAGGAGTACATCACCTTCCTCGGCACCCTGCCGGAAGGCGGTGGCTTCACCCATCACCCGGCCCACCGTGAGCGCCAGGAGCGGTTGCTCGCGCTGCTGGAGGCCGCGAAGAGCCCCCAGGACGGGTTCTCCGAGCTGCCGGCCAGCCCCCGTGGGCTGGTGAAGCTCTCGGTGCCAGCCGAGATCGCCGCCGCCACCCGATAGCAGCACCGCCGGAACAGAGGACGCCATGAGCATGCGAGGAAGAAGATGGGTGGCCGTACTGGCCTTGTGCGCCGGAGGCACGACCCTGGCGGTCAAGCCAGACGGCACGCTGTACGTGAAGGCTCGCAACACCCGGCTGATGGCCAACGCCTCCGCCACCGCCGATGCGATCGCCATCCTCCAGCCCGGCAAGGCCGTGACGTGGAAGGGCGCTGACCCCAAGAACAAGCAGTGGCACCGGGTGGAGGTGGATGGAAAGAAGGGCGTGGTGTTCCAGTCCAACCTCGCCGCGCAGCCTCCCAACCTGGAGTTGATCACCAAGAACGGAGAGCAGAAGGTGGATCCGGTGGCCTATGCCAGCTCCGGCGCCGCGGTGAAGGGACTCAGCCAGGGCGCCATCGACTACGGCAACGGCAAGGGCACGAACTACGCCGAGGCCACGAAGCAGATCCAGAAGCTCGAGGAGCTCGCCGGGAAGGTCGGCCCCGCGGAGATGGATGCGCACGCACGCAAGGCGGGCCTGTTCCGCGTGGTGGGCCCGAAGGAGACGGCATCGCGAGGTCGCAAGTGAACGCGCGCACCGTGGTGTTCTCGATGGCCGGGCTGGGCGTGCTGACCGCCTCCTGCGCGGGCATGCGCCTGCCCTCCGTGCCGAACAGCCCTCATGAGCTGGGCCGTGCGGTGGGCACGGCGAGCCGCGAGGCCAAGAGCAGCTCCGACTGCTCGAAGCTGGATACGGAGATCGGCGTCCAGGAGGAGTACGCCCTGGGCGGCTCGGTGGCCATCAACTGGGCCCAGCGCGGCGGCGGGCTGATGATCGGCGACGAGGCGGGTCGCAAGCTCCACCAGTACCTCAACGTCGTGGGCAGGAACCTGGCGTCGCAGTCTCCCCGCCCCACGTTGCAGTGGACCTTCGGGGTGCTCCAGAACGTGGAGTCCTTCGACGCCGTGTCGGCGCCGGGCGGCTACGTCTTCGTCACCCGAGGGCTGCTCCAGGGCGTGGACAACGAGGCCCAGCTCGCGGGCGTGCTCGCGCATGAGATTGCCCACATCACGAGCAAGCACGCGCTCAAGCGCTACGGCCAGGTCAAGGTGGCGCAGTGCAAGCGGGCGGCGATGTTCAAGGGCGGGAGCGATATCTTCCGGCAGAGCGGTGGGGACCTCACCCCGTCCGCGGTGGACACGCTCCTTCAAGCCGTGGAGCAAGGCTCGGGCGGTCGCCTGGATCTGGATCGGCATCCGGACCTGCTCGGCAAGTTCACCGATGACGTGCTCGACTCCATCGTGGACAACGGCTTCGGCGCCGAGGACGAGTATCAGGCGGATGAGCTGGCGGTCCGGTTGATGGTCTCCGCGGGATACGACCCTGGCGAGTACATCCGGTTCCTGGGGAAGATCTCCGAGAGCCGAAGCGGTTTCGACAACCACCCGCGCAAGTCGGACCGGGTGAAGCGACTGGTGGCGCTGCTCAAGAAGGCCCAGGACTCGGGAGAGGACTTCCCCGAGCTGCCGGCGGATACGGCGGGCCTGGCGAAGCCCACGCTGCCGGCGGAGTTCTCGGTGGTGAAGTCCGCCGTGGCCAGCGACAAGCGGTAGGCGGAGGCTTCAGGGGGCCCGTCCCGCGAGCGCACGCGCCTGCTCCACGCTCGCGGCGCAGCGGAAGCCGAAGTGATGGAAGATGGGCCGGTTGGCGGGCACGTGCGGTCGCCGGTACACCGCCGTGGCGTGCAAGGCCGGCCAGAACCACGAGCCTCCTCGCACCACCTTCTCCGTGTAGCCACGACAGGGCTCGCGGCCCTCACATGGGCCCTTGGGATCGACTCCCTGGCACGCCGTGCCGCATGCCTTCCACGAGGGCGTGTACCAGTCGGCGACCCACTCCCAGGCATTGCCCGACATGTCGTAGAGCCCGTACGGATTGGGAGGCCGCGAGCCCACTGGCTCCGGACGGCCCACGTCGGCGTGCGTCTTCGAGCGCTGGCGCTGGCCACAGCTGCGCCCACGGCTGTCCATGATGACCGCGCGCTCGCAGGTAGCGGGCTCGTCGCCCCACGGGTAGAGCCGCCCATCCGTGCCCCGCGCCGCCTTCTCCCACTCGGCTTCCGTGGGCAGGTGCTTGCCGTGGGCCTCGCAGAAGGCCTTCGCGTCGTACCAGCTCACCCCGTTGATGGGCTGCTGGGGGTTGTCAAAGTCGCGGTAGTTGGGCCCGGCCTTCCGGCACCGCCCTTCCCGCTCGCAGAACTTGTAGGCGCCATAGGTCACCTCGTGGGTGTCCATATAGAAGGTCTGCACCCAGACCTCCTCCTGGGGCCGGGCTGGCGCGTGCTTGCCTCCGTTCACGCCCCGAAGGAAGGGCCCTCCGTGTACGCAGGCCATGCCTGACACCTGCGCTTCGAGGCAGGGCACCGCCTCGGAAGCCTGAGCACCTGCCGCGAAGAGGACGAGGAGCAGCCACCGCCCACCGCTCACTGCACCGCCTCTGCACTCGTGGGCCGAGGAATGCGCCGGGCCGGCTTCTTCACCTGCCGCTTCGCCAGGAGCTTCTGCTTCGCGGCCTCGCGAGCCTCCTCAGGACCGATGTCGAGGCGCGACAGCCCACGCGCCTTGTCGGTGTCCGGCGCGAGGCGGAGCATCCCGTGCGCGTGCCGCGTCTTCGGGTCGGCCAGCCAGGCCGCGAAGCTCGAACCCGACTGCGTGTTGTAGTGGTAGTAGGTGCCCTTCAGGTGGGTGATGCCGCGCTGGCCGCTCGTGCGGACCACGACGCTGCTCTCATCCATCGGAAGCGCGCGGATGTTCCTGCGGTACTGCGCGCCATAGGAGAAGTACTGCTCGGCGTTGGAGAGGTAGAGCACCCCGACCTTCTTCCCCGCCTTCACAGCTGCCTCGCCGACGGCGCTCACGCTGCGCCGGGCCGTGAGGTCGCCTCGGACCATGAAGACCTTGTCCTCCTGGAAGAGGCGGCGGAGGTGGGCGTACTCGGCGGCATCCGTGAGAAAGGACGGCAGGGAGGCCTTGGCCATCTGCTCCACCACCCGCAGCAGCCGCCGCTCCACTGCCCCACGAGCGGTGCCATGGGCCTGGAGCGCTCCGAACCGCTCCTTCTTGTCCTCGTAGCCCTCCGTGATGAGGCGACGCACTTCGGCGCGGCTCTTGCGCTGCCACAGTCGCAGGAAGTCCTCGGGCGTCTCCGCCGCGAGGAAGATGACGCGGTAGACGCGATGGAGATCGACGATGGCCTGATCGAAGTCCAACAGGACCAGCACCTCCGAGCGCGCCCAGCCTCCCAGCAGGTAGTTCTGATCCGAGCCCACGCCCACGTAGACGCCGCCCTTGTCCTTCACGGCGTCGTGGAAGAGGTCGAGGTTGTTCTCGTTGGAGATCCAGTAGTGGAGGCCGCGCACGAGCTCGGGCGGAGCCGGATCCGACGGCAGGCTCTCGAAACCCGAGAGCACCGGCGTACTGGCCGACGCCACGGAAGCGGCCAGGAGGACAACGAGGGCGAAGTGACGCATCCCCAGCATGATACCGCGCCGGCGCTTCCGCCCCAGGACTCGGCCCGTCAGCGCAGGGAGGCGTGACTCAGGGCGCGATGTACCGCCTCGAGCGCCTTGCGCGCCTCGAGCAACTCCGCGCGCTCGGCGGTGAGCGAGGCCACCTGCTGGGCCAGCACGTCCCGCTCGCCCTGCAGCGCCTCCACCGCGCGGCGCAGCGAGGCCGTCTCCTCCTGCGCGCTCTCCAGCTCCGTGGCCAGGCGCTCTTCCTCGGCGAGGCTGTCGGTCAGGGCCTTCTTGCCCTTCTCCACCTCTACCTCCAGCTCCGAGCGCTCCTCGGCCGCCGCGTGCATCGCCTGCCGCGCCTCCTGCAGCGACAGCAGCGCCTCGTCCCGCTCGCCCTCCAGGGCCGCCAGCTCGCGCTCCAGGTCGCCCAGGAGCTTCACGCGGCCCTCCATCTCCGCCGCCAGCCGCCGCGCCTCGTCCATCCGCAGCCGCGCTTCCTCCGTGGCCTTCTCGGACTGGCGCCGCGCCGCCTCCAGCTCCTGCGTCAGCGCGAGGTTGTGCGCCTTCATCCGCGTCAGCTCGCCCTGCAGGGTGGTGATGCGCTCCACCGCGCGAATCCCCGCCTCCGCCACCGAGGCCGGCAGCGGCTCCGGGCGCGGGTTCTCGCGCACCGCCTTGAGCCGCTCCTTCAGCCGCTCGCGGCGAGCTTCCGGGTCCATGTCCTCCGCGGGCGAGGCCGGCGTCTGCACCTCCACCTCGGTGTCCGGCGCATCGCCGTGGGCCACGGGCGTGGGCGCGACCACCACCTGCGCGGCGAGCACGCTGGGAATCACGGGCTCGGGCTCGGCGGCCGTCACGCGCGGGCCCGAGGCCTCCAGGGTGGGCGCACCGAAGACCTCACTGTGTACGGCGGCCATCGCCTGGGACTCATGCGCGGACAGGGGCGCGCGCAGGGCGGCGCTCACGGCCTCGGAGGCGCTGGGGCGCGGCGCGCGGGCACGCTCGATGCGGGCGCGCACCTCGGCGGACAGGTCCGGAGCGGACGCGGGGGCCTCGGCGACGGATGAGGCCTCGGGAGCCTCGCTCTCGGCGGCCTCCGGGCTCTCCAGGAGGCCCGTCAGCGCACCGAGGCGCACGCGCGGCTTGGCGCGGGACACATTCTGTTCGAAGGCTTTCTTCATGAGCGCACAGGAGGTGGAGGAAGGGGTAGGTGGACTCAGCCGGCCTTGGTGGCCTTGGAGCCGGACTTGGGAGCGGTGGCCGTCATGCGAGGCAGGACGTTGTCAATCATGGCCTGGATGTCATTGGCGCCCTTGGAGGTCGGGTCAGCGACGAACACGGGGCGCCCCTCGCTGGAGGCCTGAGCGAACTTGGTGCATTGCCGGATGATCGTCGGCAGCAGGTACTCGGGGTAGTGCGTCTGCAGCGCCTCGAGCGCCTCCTTGGCCAGCTTGAAGGTGGCGTTGAAGGAGTTCACCACGATGAACACGTGGTCCAGCACGTGGTTCAGGTCCTCCTCCAGGCTCTGCACCGTCTCGAAGAGCAGCTTCAGGCCGTGGAAGGACAGGAAGTCGGCGAGCACCGGGACGAACAAGTCGTTGGCCGCCATCAGCGCGTTGAGGTTGAGCAGACCGAAGGACGGCGGCGCGTCGAAGACGACGACGTCGTAGCTGGCCTCCACTTCCTTGAGCGCGTTGCGCAGCTTGAACTCGCGGCCGGCCATGGGCATCAGCGCCAGGTCCACCGTGGACATGCTCAAGTTGGAGGGGATGAAGTCCAGGTTGGGCAGGGTGGACTTCTGAATCACCTGGGTCAGCGGCGCCTTGCGCACCAGCACGTCCTGAAGCGTCTTCTCGAAGTCCTCGCCCTCGTAGCCCAGGCACTTGGTGGAGTGCCCCTGGCTGTCCAGGTCGATGAGGAGCACCGCGTAGCCCAGCTCCGCCAGCCGCCACGCATAAGAGGTGGACAAGGACGTCTTGCCCGTACCGCCCTTGAAGTTGAGGAAGAGCTGGCGGCGCTGGCCGATGGAGGGCGGGTACTTGTCGAGCGTGGCGCGCAGCTCCCACACGTCGTCCGGCGTGTAGGTGTCCTTCTTCAGCGCCCCGGAGAGCTCCTTGGAAGACACGCCGAGCATCTCGGCTACCTGCTTGGCGGTGTAGGTCGGAGCATCCATCGAGAACCCTTATCGAACCGTCGGGGGCATACCTTGCCTCAAGCGGCGAAGTATTTGTGCCCCCGCCGTACCACGGCTCCCCGGGCAACCAGGAGGGTTAGCGCCTCCTGCGCCAACTCCACCGGAGCCGACAGCGCGGCCGTCAGCTCTCCAAACGAGCGTCCCCGGATGGCCGTGCGGATGTCGCTCATCAGCGATGTACACAGCGCCTCGACCGGGGACGGGCCTGCGCGCGTCGCGGGCGCCGGGGGAGGCACCGGCGCGGACCGGTTCGCGGGCACGCCACTCATTACCGCCAGGGCCGCGCGAACGGGGCCGGAGCGCTCGGGAGCCGATGCCGGGACCGAGTGCGCGTACGTCACCGCGGGAGCCACCGGCGTGGGCATGGCGGGCGCGGGCGTGGGAGCAGGCGCGGGCGGCGCGACCTTCACGGGGGCAGCGGCAGCGACGGGGCGAGCCACGAGCGGCGCGCGCACGGGCTGCGAGGGCAGCGTGGCGAGCCGGCGAATCTCCCGGCGACGCTGCGGCTCATCGAGCCCCACCACGGCCGAGACATCATGGCCGAGGATGCGCGAGAGGCTCTGCGCGGCGGAGCGACGCACGCGCAGCTCCGGGTCCAGCAACGACTCGAGCAGCAGCTTCCGGGCGTCCTCCCCGTTGGCCGCTCCTAGGGCGAGGGCCGCCAGGCTGCGCACCTCCGGATCCGTGTCGTGAATGGCTTCCTCGCCGAGCCGACGTGCTGCCTCGCCCTCCAGCCCCAGCGCGAGCAACGAGGCCCGGCGGCGCACGGCCCGGTCCGGATCCTTCATCGCCTGCGCGAGGTGAGGCGCGGCATCCTCCGGCGCCAGCGCGAGCAGGGCCTTGAGCGCGGCGATGCGGACCTCGGACACGGGCGAGGCCAGGAGCGGCGAGACGACCGAGGCGCCCTCCTCCCGGCACAGCCCGGCGAAGGCCTGGATGAGCGCCACCTGCACGGCGGGCTCCGTCTCGGCGTGCAGCGCGGTGGCCAGCGCGGGCGCGGCGGCCGGCTGTCCCAGGGCCTTGAGGCGCTCGGCGGCACGCACGCGCGCGGCGGAGTCCTGCGCCGACAGCTCACGCACGGAGAAGCCGAACAGCGTCTCGTCCGCGCTGCCCGAGGGCCCGACGTGCCCGGACAGCTCGGCGAGCTGCGCGGGGCTCACGCCGAGCCGTCCCTCGGACAGGAAGCGCTGCGCCTGCTGGACCACCGGCGAGGCGGCCACCATCGTGGCCACCCGGGGCGCCACCGCCATCGCCACCGCGAAGCCCGGCATGGGGAACAGCGGCTCATCCGCGTCATCCGGCACTGGCGGCGGCGGTCGCTCCTGCATCCGCGCCACGGGCACCGGCGTGGGCGTGCTCCGAGAAGCCACGGGCGCGGGCACGGGCGTAGGGGCCTGCCCCGGCCGGTTCATCACCTCGCTGCGCAGCTGCGAGATGAAGGACGCCAGGTCGATGCCGATGTCATCGTCGTCGTCGTCGCGCGCCTGGTCCGCGCTGCGGATGCGGCTGGAGTCGAGCAGCTTGCCCAGCAGCTGCGTCTTCTCGTCGCGCAAGGCCTGGTTGAGGCGCACCAGCTCCTCGCGCTCGGCGTTGGAACGGTTGATGCGCACCTCCAGCTCGGCCACCTCGCGCCGCAGGACGATCTCTCGCTGACCCGCCTCGGCGAGCTCACGCTTGAGCCGGTCCACCTCCTGCCGGGCTCCATCCAGCTCGTTGTGGAGCTGGTCGGCACGGGCCTCGAAGTAGACGATCTTCTCAAGTGCGCTCTTGAGCAGCGCGTCGGGACGCTCGTCGCTCACGACCTGAACAGCCCTCCACAAGGCGCTGGGACCTCCGCTGAAGCTGTCCTCCAGCGGACATCCGACCACCTCGGATGCGGGGTCGGACGGACCTTATGTCAGACCCTCATGGCAGGTAAACCCCCGAAATAGCTAGGGCTTTTCCGAGCACTGCCCTTCTAGACCATTGACAACGCCGCCCGAGCCGATTTCTCGGCCTCGGCGCGCACGGGAGGGGTGTGCGTACGAGCGAGCGCCCGCACACCCGGCAGGCTTCCGGTCCCTCTCAGGTCGCCCACCGTCCACCCACCCTCCAGTACCTCGGGACACACGCACGGCTCCGCTCGCGCCACCGCCTCCCGGAGCACCTGCGCGGGGCCTCCCGAAGCGCCCACCGGGGAGCGCTCGAAGCGCTCACGCGAGACCTCCCGCGAGGACGTGCGCGGGCGGTGAACGAATCTCCACAACCCACGTCGCCAGGTTGGCTTCGCGAGGCGCGCGGCGCCTACGTCGGCTCGTGCGAAAGCGCAAGAAACAGCAGTCCACCGAGGCGCTCGCGGCGCTGCTCGGCCCTCCTGGCGGATTGGGCTGATCAGCACCGGGAAATGGCTCCGAGGCCGGAAAATCGGCCTGGAACAGATTTCAGGGTACAGGCGTTGATCATCCCGCCAGATGGCTCCGGGACCGAAAGGTCGGCCTCGGAACTCGTTCACTACGTCACGGGTTGAACTCCTAGCAGGTTGATCCGAAGCCGAGAAATCGGCCTCGGAGCCGACTCACGACGGCACAGGTGAGCTGTGCGCGGTGCGTTACCGCAACGGCACGGGTGTGCGTGCGCGGTCTGCGAGGAGAGCCTTCCCGGGGCGGCTACAGGGACCCAGAGATGTCAGACGCCCTCCGTAATCTCCCTCCTACGCCGTCGCTCACAACGAGTGACGACTCCCTCGATGACGCGTCTTGCGCACAAGAGGGTCAACGCCCTTTTCAGAAGGTGTCAGCAGCCATGGAACAGCGACTGGCCACCATCATCGGAGCCTCGGTACGCGCGGCTCGCCAGCGGTTGGATCTCACTCAAGCGGATGTCGCCGAGCGGGTCGGCATCGCCACGGAAGTGTACGGACGGCTCGAGCGCGGCCACATGCTGCCCAGCGTGAAGACGCTGCGGCGCCTGTGCCTGGTGCTCAACTGCTCCTCGGACGTGTTGCTCGGAGTCGCCTCGGCGGAGAAGCCGGTGGCGGTGGCCGAGGATCCGCCGGAGTACGGCGAGCGTCCCGAGGTGCGGCGCGTGATTCGCGCGCTGCGTCGGCTCGAGCCTGCTCAGCTTCGGCTGATCACCCAGGTAGCGGGCGCCATCCACCGCTGAGTCCCCGACCTCCCGTGAGGGAGGCGGGGTCGGTGGGGCGTCGCCTCCTCGCAACTGCTTGGCGCGAGGAAGGAAGCGACATGGGACGTCGGGGGCGTACACACCGCCCTCATGCGTCCCCCTCGAACAACATCGCCCGCGCTGGACCTGCCCAACCTCGCCGTGCATGCGCTGTGGTGGGCGTGGTTTCCCGCGCTCCTGTGGAGCTGGAGCTCGCTGGAGTGGACCGGCCGCGCGGGGATGCTGGTGCTGGGCTGGGCGGTGCTGTTCTGGAACTACGCCGTCCTGCACAACCACATGCACGTGCCCATCGTGAAGCCACGAGCGCTCCAGTTCGTGGTGTCGCGCACGCTGGGGCTCTCGTGTGGCTTCCCCTACCGGGGCTATTACATCCACCACTTCAACCACCACCGCTACAACGATGGCCCGGGAGACTGGGGCATGCGTCGTCCGGGTGAGGGTGTGCTGCGCTATCTGCTGCGCTCCACGCTCGCGCCGTGGTTCTGGCCGTGGCAGGTGGTGGGCAACGTGTGGCAGGCGACGAAGACGCGCGCCTGGCGCCTGGAGCTGGCGCTGGACTTCGTCGTGGTGGACGGCCTGCTCCTGGGGCTCGTCTTCTGGCGCCCGTCCCTCGGCCTGTCCCTCTGGGGACTGTGGCTGGTGGGCCAGCTCTCCATCTATTGGCTCAACCTGGCCGCTCACTTCGAGACGGACGCCCGCCGCAAGGACTCGCTGGCCGTCACATCGAACTCGCGTCTGTACAACCTGTTCTTTTTCAACGCGGGTCACCATCAGGCCCACCACGTCTGGCCCCAGGTCCCCTGGAGGGAGCTGCCGGGGGCTACCCACTCCCTGACAGTGGCAGACCGCGTTCGTCCAGATCTGCAAACCTCGCTCTCGCCGATCAATCCGCTCTGGGTGGCGCGGGTGCTGAGGGGCTATTCTGCCGCGCCGTGCGAGCCGCTGACGGAGTCGACGATTACGTCCGGAACCCCCTCGGCCGTTACTTCATAGGGGACGGGTTCCTGCACTGGTACGCCTCGGAGGACCTGGCCGGGTTCATCCTCTGGGGGCGTCCGGGCGAGACGCAGGCGAGACGCCTGACGCAGGTGCTGGATGTGGAGCGCACGCCGCACGCGCCCCACGCCTCGCTGGTGGACGCGCGACGGCTGGAGTACCCGGACCCGAACGCCTTCTCCTTCTTCGTCAACTACATGCAGCAGCGCGAGCAGGACTTCGCCACCTCGGTGAAGCGGCAGGCGCTGCTGCGTCCCGAGGGCCTGGTGGGCGCGGCGGTGGGCGGCTTCTACAGCCTGCTGCGGCGCTCGTACCCCACGGATGTCTTCACCGACACGGGCGAGGCGCTGGGATGGCTGGGCGTGGGCGAGGTGCGGGCCGCGGAGCTGGTGGCGGAGCTCAACCAGCTCATGGCGCAGGCCACCGGCCAGTCACCGCTGTTGCAGGAGCTGCACCGCGTGCTGCGGACCCGGCTGCTGGACGCGGGCCTGTCGGATGTCTCCCGGGAGATGGGCATGTCCGAGCGCACGCTGCAGCGGCGCTTGAAGGAGGCCAACACCTCGTTCCAGTCCGAGCTCAACTCGGTGCAGGTGCGCACCGCGCAGCAGCTCCTGCTGGAGACGGACATGAAGCTGACGGCGGTGGCGGTGGAAGTGGGCTGCGCCTCGCTGCAGCACTTCAGCAGCCTGTTCCGCAAGCTGGTGGGTGACTCTCCCAGCACCTGGCGCGAGCAACACCGCAAGGGCTCGCCTCCCGCGGAGTAGGCGAGGCTCAGACGCTGGCGACGGGCTGGGACTTCGCGGCCTTGAGCAGGAGGGTGAAGCGAGCGCCTCCCTCGGGACGGTTCTCCGCCGACAGCGCGCCTCCCGCGCGAGACAGGTACTCGCGGCACAGCGCCAGGCCCAGCCCGGTGCCCTTGTCCCGGGACTTGGTGGTGAAGAAGGGCTCGAACAGGCGGGGCATCACCTCTTGGGGAATGCCCGTACCGTTGTCCTCCAGCTCCAGCCGCACGCCTC
The DNA here is from genome assembly GCF_034259325.1 of Hyalangium ruber. Lineage (NCBI taxonomy): Bacteria > Pseudomonadati > Myxococcota > Myxococcia > Myxococcales > Archangiaceae > Hyalangium > Hyalangium rubrum. The sequence continues at coordinate 223,064 of NZ_JAXIVS010000002.1, forward strand.
CGCTGTCGGGCCGGGCGCGCAGGACGATATGGGCCGGGCGCTGCGGCTGGGCGGACCTCACCGCGTCGGCGGCGTTGACGAGCAGGGTGAGCAGCACCTGCGCCAGGTGCCGCTGCCCCATCTGGACCTTGGGCAGATCCGACGACACCTCGCGCACCACCTCGCCCACGCCGCTCAGGCGCGCCGCGCCGAGGCGCAGCGCCTCGTCCAGCGCCTCGGACACCGCGCACTCCTCGCCGGCGGAGATCTCCCGGGAGAACTGCCGCAGGTCCGCGACGATCTGCTGGATGCGAGAGACGCCCTGCTGCGTCTCCTCCAGCACGGTGCGCAGCTCGTCCCGGTTCTGCGGCTCCCGGAGCTCCACGAGTTCTTCCTGGAGGAAGCAGAGGTTGGCCTTCACGAAGGCCAGCGGGTTGTTCACCTCGTGGGCCACGCCGGAGGCGAGCTGGCCCACCAGCGCCCACCGCTCCACCTCCGCGCGGTGGCGCTCGGCGTGCAGGCGGTGGCGCTCGCTCTCGGCCAGCTGCTCGAGCGCCTTGAGCCGCTCCTGGTTCGCCTGGCGCTCGGCCGCGAGCAGCCGCTGGTACGTCCGCGTGCCGTAGGCGGACACCACGGCCGAGAAGCTGAAGACGATGATTTGAGAAATCGTAAAGCGCGTGGGCGCTCCGGACAGCACGCACACGAGCACCAGCGCCCCCAGCGTCACCGCGATGGACACCAGCACGGGCGAGCGCCGCGCGGGCACGAAGACGGCCATCACCAGGGGGACGATATAGAAGGTGGCGAAGAAGGGACTGTGGATGCCCCCCGACAGCAGCACCTCGAGGGTGAGCGCGGTGATGCTCAACAGGCCCGCCGCCATCCCCGCGAGAGGGAGGGGCAACCTGCCGGAGCCCACCAGCACACCCAGCAGGCCGAAGGAGGCGGCCCAGGCGAGCTGCACCGCCGCGACGGGTACGCGCAGCGCGCCGAACAACACCGGGTGCGTCACCACGCTCGAGGCGAAGACCGCCGCGCAGATGAGGAAGTTGCGCCGGCGAACCGCCAGCTCCGCCATCTTCTCGGGAGGGTTCGCGGAGGAGGGCTCGGACACGGGGAAGACACGAGGGACCACGGAAGACCGGGGCGGGCGCCCCGGTGCCCACTCCACCGGACCGCCCGCGGGGAGTCAATCCAGAGGCTAGTGCCCGAAGACCTTCTGGGCGGCCGGGCGCTGGTGGAGCCGCTGTACGTAGGCCTGCAGCGCCGGGTAATCACCAAGCTGGCCCAACATCGCGCCGAGGCTGAGCACGCCACCCACCACCACGTCGGCGGCGCTGAACTTGCTGCCGACGACGTACTCACGGCCCTTCATGCGCTCCTCGAGGGCAACGGCCACCTGCTTGAAGCGCTGGCTGCTCGTCGCGATGACGGTGGGCGAGCGCTGGGCCTCGGGCAGGAAGCGGGTGTGCATGAGGATCTCCACGAGCGGCTTCTCCGCCTCGGTCATGACGTAGGAGATCCACTGGTAGTACTCGCCGCGCTCATTCGTCCCCGGCGCCGGAGCGAAGCCCTTCTCCGGGAACTTGTCGGCCAGGTGCATCACGATGGCCGCCGACTCGATCATCACGAAGCCGTTGTCATCCAGCGCCGGCACCACGCCCAGCGGGTGGATCTTCATGTACGCCGGCTGCTTGTGTTCGCCCTTCATCAGGTCCAGCTGCTGCACCTCGTAGGGGACGCCGAGCTCCTCGAGCATCCAGCGGGGACGCATGGCACGGGTGCCAGGGGCAAAATAGAGCTTCATTTCGAGTTCTCCCTCGTCGTTAGCGCCGGAGGCGCCGGGCATGTCCCAGGCGAATGCCATCGGACGCCCGCTTCTTCGCCGTTCCGGCTCCCGGGGGCAAGATGGGGTCGGGACACACCGAGCGTAGTCGACACCCACGACACTCCGCCCCGCCCCACACCGCCTCGTACAGCGCCGTCACCCGGTCGATGACATCGAAGTCCTCGGTGACGAAGCCCAGCTCGAAGTTGCGCGTGTCCTCGCCCTTGGCGCCCAGGCCCGCGCCGGTGAGGTTGGCGCTGCCCAGGTAGGCCCACGCCCCATCCACCACCACGGCCTTGAAGTGAACCCGCGGGCACACCTTCAGTTCCAGCCCGCCCCGCACCAGCCGACTCCGCGCGTCGAAGGCCTCGCGAAAGGGCCGGCTCGGAAGCTCCGCGTGCAAGAGCCGCAGCGCCACCCCGCGCGCCGCCAGCCGATCGAACACCTCCAGCACCGGGACGAACTTCTCGCCCTGCTCCACGAACATCGCCTTCACGTTGGCGGTGGCGATCCACACCGACTCGCGCGCCTGGGCCAGCTTGCCCAGCACCACCTCGCGGTAGAGCGCGCGTCCTTGGAGCAGTTCCGCCTGGAGGGGCCTCATCATGAACCTACATGCTCGCACACCGGCCGAGCAGAGCGAGTTTCCGCTCCCGAACCCTCGAAATGACCGGGGGTCATTGACAAGAAATAGGGAGGCTCTTACAAGTGACTCATGGTCAGCAATGTGCCGGTGAAGGCGAAGCGGGTGCTGCCGCTCAGGGCGCGGCGGGACGAGGACAAGGAGGCGCGGCGGCGGCTCATCCTGGATGAGGCGCTGGCGCTCTACACGGCCACCTCCTATGCGGAGGTGAAGATGGCGGATGTGGCGGAGCGCTCGAAGCTGGCCAAGGGCACGGTGTTCCTCTACTTCCCGACGAAGGAGGCGCTGTTCCTGGCGCTGCTGGAGGAGCTGCTCTTCGCGTGGTTCACGAAGCTGGAGGCGCAGCTGGCCAGCGGAGAGGGCCGGTGGGCGGGGCCTCGGCTGGCGCGCACGGTGGCCGAGTCGCTGGAGGGCCAGGAGGCGCTGACGCGGCTGCTGGCGCTGTTGCAGACGGTGCTGGAGCAGAACGTCACTGCCGAGCAGGCGCGGGGCTTCAAGGAGCGGCTGCTGGAGGCGCTGGTGCGCACGGGCGCGCAGGTGGAGCAGCGGCTGGAGTTCCTGAAGCCGGGCGAGGGGGCGCGCTTCCTGATGCACCTGCACGCGCTGGTGACGGGGCTGCGGCAGATGGCGGACGTGGCGCCGGTGACGCGCGAGGTGCTGGCGCTGCCCCACATGGCGCCGCTGCGCGTGGACTTCACGGTCGAGCTGACGGAAGCGCTGACCACCTTGTTGCGCGGGCTCGAGGCCCGCTGAGTTTCTCAGAGGAGAAGGAGATCCCCATGACGACCCAGACGAAGAAGAAGACAGCCCTCATCACCGGAGCCTCGGGCGGTATCGGCCTGGACTTCGCTCGGCTGTTCGCCGAGGGGGGCTATGACGTGGTGCTGGTGGCGCGCACCGAGTCCAAGCTTCAGGAGCTGGCGCAGGAGCTGTCCGCCAAGCACGGCGTGCGCGCGCTGGTGGTGGCCTCGGACCTGTCGGACCCCGCGGCTCCAGCGCGGCTGATGGAGCGGCTCAAGGTCGAGGGCGTGCAGGTGGACGCGCTGGTGAACAACGCGGGCTACGGCGCCTACGGGGCCTTCGTGGAGACGGACCTGGACGCGGAGCTGAAGATGATCCAGCTCAACATCTCCGCGCTCACGGCGCTGACCAAGGCGGTGCTGCCGGGGATGCTGGAGCGCAAGAGCGGCCGCATCCTCAACGTGGCCTCCACGGCGGCCTTCCAGCCCGGGCCGCTGATGGCGGTGTACTACGCCACCAAGGCGTATGTGCTCTCGTTCTCCGAGGCGCTGGCCAACGAGACGCGAGGCACGGGCGTCACCGTCACCTGCCTGTGCCCGGGCCCTACCAAGACGGGCTTCCAGCAGCAGGCGAAGATGGAGGAGTCCCGGCTGGTGAAGGGCAAGGAGATCATGGACTCGCTCACCGTGGCGCGCGCCGGCTACGAGGCGCTGCACCGGGGGCAGGCGGTCGTCATCCCCGGCTTCGTGAACAACCTGTTGGCGCAGAGCGTGCGCTTCCTGCCGCGCAGCGCCGTCACCACCATCGTTAGAAAGGTCCAGGAGCGCGCCCATGCTTGAGAACACGAAGAAGCCCTCCACCGCCACGCCCGTTCCGGGTGGCGCTCCGACCGAAGCGGCTCCCACGACCGCGCCGGCCCCTCGCGTGGCGCCCGTTCCCGAGGACTTCGTGGACGTGACGCGGGTGCGCGCGGTGTTCGAGGCGCAGCGGGCGCACCGCTGGACGATGGCGCGCACCACGGCCTCCGAGCGCATCGCCCGGCTCAAGAAGCTGAAGGCGGCCATCCTGGCGCGGCGCGAGGCGCTGAACCAGGCGGTGTACGCGGACTTCCGCAAGCCGGCGGCCGAGGTGGAGCTGACGGAGATGCACCCCGTGATGGAGGAGCTGAACCACACCGTCAAACACCTGAAGTCCTGGATGAAGCCCACGCGCGTGGGCACGCCGCTGCTGCTGGCGGGGACCAAGAGCGTGGTGCGCTACGAGCCCAAGGGCGTGGTGCTGGTGCTGGCGCCGTGGAACTACCCGTTCGCGCTGCTGATCAACCCGCTCATCGCGGCGGTGTCTGCGGGCAACTGCGTGGTGCTCAAGCCCAGCGAGAAGACGCCGCACGTGGCGGCGCTCCTGGAGGAGCTGGTGCGCGAGGTGTTCGAGGAGCGCGAGGTGGCGCTGCTGCGCGGCGGTGCGGCGCTGGGAGACGCGCTGCTGGAGCTGCCGTTCGACCACTTCTTCTTCACGGGCAGCCCGCGCATCGGCCAGAAGGTGATGGCGGCGGCCTCTCGGCATCTGGCCAGCGTGACGCTGGAGCTGGGTGGCAAGTCGCCCGCCATCATCGATGCCTCCGCGGACGTGAAGGCGGCGGCGGAGCGGCTGATGTGGGGCAAGTTCATCAACGCGGGGCAGACGTGCATCGCCCCGGACTACGTCTTCGTCCACGCCTCGCGGGAGAAGGAGTTCCTGGAGCACGCCCGGCGGACGCTGGCCTCCTTCTATGGCTCCCAGGAGACGGCATGGCGGGAGAGTGCCTCCTTCGCCCGGCTGGTGGACGACGGGGCCTTCCGCCGCGTGCGGGAGCTGCTCGATCGCTCGGTGGCCGCTGGGGCGCGCGTGGAGACCGGTGGGCAGGCGGATGCGGGGACGCGGTACCTGGCGCCCACCCTCCTCTCGGGCGTGCGGCCGGACATGGCCATCATGGAGGGGGAGATCTTCGGTCCGGTGTTGCCGGTGATGACGTACGAGCACCGGGAGGGTGTCTATGCCCACATCAACGCCGGGGGAAAGCCGCTGGCCCTCTACGTCTTCGCCGAGGACAAGCGCGCGGTGGAGGACGTCTTCCAGCACACCACCTCGGGTGGGGCGGTGGTGAACAACGTGCTGCTGCACATCGCCAACCCGCACCTGCCCTTCGGAGGCGTGGGAATGAGCGGCCTGGGCCACTACCACGGCCAGTACGGCTTCAAGACCTTCAGCCACGAGCGGGCGGTGTTGGTGCAGGCGCTGCCGTCGGCTGCCTCGCTTTTCTTCCCGCCCTATGACGGAAAGGGACTGAAGGGGCTTGCCGCCCGCCTGAGTCGTTGGCTTGAGTAGGCGGATCCACGGGAAGACAGGGGGCCCTCGGGCGGTTGGGGGGTCCCTGAATCGATAGGAGAGCTGCCATGCGCCTCGTCAGGACCCAAGAAACGGCGGAGACCCAGCGTCCGCTGCAGGAAGCTTTCGAGCGGCTCCAGGCGCGCCGATGGCAGCAGGCCCAGACGGACGCCCGGGAGCGCCTGGCCCGGTTGGAGCGATTGAAGGCCCTGCTGCTGGATCGGCGCGAGGCGATGGCGGAGGCGCTCTACGCGGACTTCCGCAAGCCGCGCGCCGAGGCGGAGAGCACCGAGCTGCTGCCCGTGCTGATGGAGCTGGCGCACACGCTCAAGCACCTGAAGTCCTGGATGAAGCCACGCAAGGTGGGCACGCCGCTGCTGCTGGCGGGGACGAGCAGCGAGGTGCGCTACGAGCCCAAGGGCGTGGTGCTGGTGCTGGCGCCGTGGAACTACCCGCTGGCCCTGGCCCTCAACCCGTTGATTACAGCGGTGGCGGCGGGCAACTGCGTGATGCTCAAGCCCAGCGAGAAGACGCCGCACACGGCGGCCTTCATCGCGTCGCTGGTGCAGGACACCTTCGACTCCTCCGAGGTGGCGGTGGTGCAGGGAGGTCCGGAGGTGGGTGACGCGCTGCTGCGGCTGCCGTTCGACCACATCTTCTTCACGGGCGGGCCGCGCATCGGCCGCAAGGTGATGGAGGCGGCGGCGCGGCACCTGTCCAGCGTGACGCTGGAGCTGGGCGGCAAGTCCCCGGCGGTGGTGGACGCGACGGCGGATGTGAAGGCGGCGGCCGAACGCATCATCTGGGGCAAGTTCCTCAACGCGGGACAAACGTGCATCGCGCCGGACTACGTGTACGTGCATGCCTCGAAGGAGGAGGCGTTCCTCTCCGAGGTGAAGGAGGCGCTGGAGCGCTTCTACGGGAAGACGGAGGAGGCGCGCCGGGCGAGCCCGGACCTGTGCCGGCTGGTGGACGCCGCGGCGTTCACGCGGGTGCGCGGGCTGCTGGACCGGACGGTGACCGCGGGAGCGCGGGTGGTGGCCGGGGGCGTGGTGGATGAGGAGAGCCGCTACATCGCGCCCACCGTGCTGGCGGATGTGACGGAAGAGGCGGCGGTGATGGAGGAGGAGATCTTCGGTCCGGTGCTGCCGGTGCTGCGCTACGAGAAGCCGGAGAAGGTGGTGGAGACGATTCGCGGCGGAGGCAAGCCGCTGGCGCTCTACCTCTTCAGCCAGGACGAGGACGCGGTGGAGCGACTGCTGCGGCAGACGTCCGCGGGCGGGACGATGGTGAACAACGTGGTCATCCACATCACCAACCCGAACCTGCCCTTCGGAGGCACGGGGCAGAGCGGAATGGGCGCCTACCACGGCGAGGCGGGCTTCCGGGAGCTGAGCCACGCCCGGTCGGTCATGCGGCAGGGGCGCGCGTCCCTGGCCCACTTCTTCTTCCCGCCCTACACGGGCAAGGCGCAGCAGCTGGCACGGCTCGCCAGTCGCCTGTTCGAGTAAGTAGAGCGGTGCCGGTCGGCGCCATAGAGTGGCGCCGTGCTGACCGTCGACCCTCATCCCCTCCTGGACGCCCTCGCCTTCACCACCACGTTCCCGGAGCCCCTGTCCGCGCGGCCCTCGCCGGACTGGCTGACCGCGCTGCTCAAGCCGGATGCCTCCGCGCCCCTGAGCAGCGATGACGCCGTGCGCGGCGCCGTGCGCGACCTGCTGCGCCACGGCGGCTACAAGCCCACCGGCCGGGGCAAGCCCGCCTCCGAGTACCTCGTGCGCGCCGCCGGAGATGGCTCCCTCGGCTCCATCAACGCCGCCGTGGATGCCTGCAACGCCGTGTCCCTCCACAGCGGCCTGCCCATCAGCGTGGTGGACCTCGACCGGGCCAAGGCGCCCTTCCGCCTCGGCATCGCGCCGGCTGGCTCCGAGTACATCTTCAACGCGTCCGGGCAGACCATCGACCTGAGCGGCCTGCTGTGCCTCTTCGACGCCGAGGGCCCCTGCGCCAACGCGGTGAAGGACGCCCAGCGCACCAAGACGAACGCGGACACCCGCCGCACCCTCACCGTCCTCTGGGGCACCCAGGCCCTGGGCGACCGCACCGCCCGCACCTTCTCGTGGTACCGCGAGCTGCTCGAGCGCCTCGGGGCTACCGTGGAGCGCATATCCTGAACCCGCCCGAACTGGAGCTGCTGCTGGCCGATGGCGCCCGCGCGCTCTCCGCCACATGGGGGCGCCCCGTGCTCCTCAGCGAGCCCGAGGTGCTCGGTGCGGGGGCTCGCAGCCACGTGGTGCGCGCCCGCGTCGTCGGCGGCGAGGTGCAGAGCGTCGTCCTCAAGCACTTCCGGGAAGAGCCCGTGTGCGGGCTCGATGACTGGGCGGGCACCCTCTTCCTCACCCGGCGCGGCATCCCCGGCAGCCCGCGCTTCCTGGCCGGCAGCGAGGAGGCGCGCCTCTTCGTCATGGAGGACCTCGGCCGGGGCCAGAGCCTCGACTCCCTGTTTCGCGGCGACGACCCGCAGATCGCCAGCAGTGCCTTGCTCTCCATCGTCCGGCTCACCGCCGAGCTCCACGTGCGCACGCTGGGCGCGCAAGCCGAGTACGACGCCGTGCGCCAGGCCGTGGAGCCCCGCCACGAGCGGGTGCGCATCGAGAACGCGCGCTACCTCGTGGACAACGCCAGCCGGCTGAGTCGCTGGGTCGAGGCCGTGGGCGCGCAAGAGGCGCCGGGCACGCTCGCGGACCTGGAGCAGCTCTCGCGTACGCTCGCGGATCCCGGGCCCTTCCTCGCCTTCACCCACGGGGACATGGCGCCCAGCAACACGGTCTTCACCCGCGACGGCCCGCACCTCGTGGACTTCGAATACGCGGGCATGCGCCACGCGCTTTATGACGCGCTGATGTGGCTCATCTCCGTGCCGCTGCCGGAAGAGCTCTCCACGCGCGCGGACGTCGCCTACCGCCTCGTGCTGGCGCAGGGCTGCGAGGCGGCCCGGGTGGACTCCGAGTACGCCCGCGCATGCGCCACGGTGGTCGCCGCGCGCACGGTGAACGTCTTCCAGTGGATCTCTCCCAAGGCCCTGGAGCGGGACCGCGAGTGGGCGCCGGGCTTCACCGAGCGCAACGCGCTGCTGCACCACCTCGAGCGCTGCCGCCTGCTGCTGGAGCCCCTCAACCCCGTGCCCGCGCTGGCAAGCACCCTCGCGTCGCTGGAGGCGCGCCTGCGCGAGCGCTGGACGGTGGAGCCCTTCGTCTGGCCCGCGCTCCGCTGAGTCACACCTTCAGCCCGGCCCGGATGGCGGCGACCACCTCCTCGGGCTCCCGCGCCACATCCACCTCCAGCGCGTCCTCCGGCGCCTCCAGCGTCTCGAACTGGCTGTCCAGCAGGCTCGGCGGCATGAAGTGTCCCTGGCGCAGCTTCAACCGGCGGGCGATCTCCTCCCGAGGAGCGCTCAGGTACACCCACCGCACCCGCGAGGGGTCTACCGTGAGCAGCAGCCGGTAGCTCCGCCGCAGCCCCGAGCAGGCCACCACCAGGTCCTCGCCTCGCGTCACCGCCTCCGCGATGAGCCCGCGCAGCCGCTCCAGCCACGGGGCGCGATCCACGTCCGTCAGCGGCACCCCCGAAGCCATCTTCGCCACGTTCTCCGGCGGGTGGAAATCGTCTCCCTCCAGGAAGCGCCACCCCAGGGCCTCCGCCAGCCGCTTGCCCAGCGTCGTCTTCCCCGCTCCCGCCACTCCCATGAGGATGATCACCATGCGCCGCAACCTCCGAAGGCGTCTCCCACTTACCCACCTTCCAGGGTCCTCCGTCTACGTCAGACCCGCCGGATACGATTCTGTTCGTCGCCGCGAGGAACTCGCGGCGTTGTGAGAGGACAACTCGTGGCCGATATCGCGAATGGCGAGCAGCTCGAAGTCAAAGGTTCTGGCGCCAAGCCGTACATCCTGAAGAACACCGGCGGTGTGTACTCCTGCACCTGCCCCGCCTGGCGCAACCAGTCCGTGGCCATCGAGCGCCGCACCTGCAAGCACCTGCGCAAGATTCGCGGCGACGCGGCCGAGGACGCCCGCACCCAGGCGGCAGCCTCCGGCGCTTCGGCCAGCCCCTCCACCAACCGCGCCCGGAACCGCGCCGCGCCGGCCTCGAGCGCCAGCGCCACGTCGAGCGACGCCAAGGCCCCACCGGTGCTGCTGGCCCACTCGTGGACGAACGACACGGACCTCACCGGCTGGTGGATGAGCGAGAAGCTCGATGGCGTGCGCGCCTACTGGGACGGCAAGCGCTTCCTGTCGCGCCAGGGCAATCCCTTCTACGCCCCGGCCTGGTTCACCGAGAAGCTGCCGGATTACCCGCTGGATGGGGAGCTGTTCGGCGGGCGAAAGAAGTTCCAGCGCACCGTCAGCGTCGTGCGGCGGCAGGACCAGAGCGACGATTGGAAGGAGCTGGCCTTCGTCATCTTCGATGCGCCCTCGCTGGACGCTCCCTTCGAGGAGCGCCTCGCTCACTGCCAGCAGTTCGTGGAAGACGTGGCGCCGCCCTATGCCGAGTGGCTGGAGCACCAGCCCTGCCAGAGCGTGAAGCACCTGCGCGAGGAGCTGGCGCGCGTGGAGGGGCTCGGAGGCGAAGGGCTGATGCTGCGCCAGCCCGGCTCGCGCTACGAGGCAGGCCGCTCCTACACGCTGCTGAAGGTGAAGAGCTTCCATGACGACGAGGCGCGCGTCATCGGCCACCAGCCCGGTGCCGGCCGGCACAAGGGGCGGCTGGGTGCCCTCGAGGTGGAGCTGCGCAACGGCACCCGCTTCTCGGTGGGCACCGGCCTGTCCGACGCCGAGCGCGAGAACCCTCCCGGCCTCGGCAGCATCATCACCTTCCGCTACCAGGAGCTCTCCAACGACGGCGTGCCGCGCTTCCCCTCGTACGTGGGCGTGCGCATCGACGCCGAGCCCTGGAAGCCCACCGCCCGCGGCAAGCGCGCCTGAGGCTTCCTCCCGCGCTCCGGGGTGGGGCGCGGTGAACGATGTGTAGAACCGATAAAGCGCGAATTGAACGAATTGTCGACGCACCTTGGGTGACGGGGTGTGTCTGTGCGCCGCGTGGCACTGCAATGCCGCGAAGTCGCGTCGGACACACCGCGTCATCGCACCTGTCATTCGCGAAAAGTACACCCAGGCCGAAGCACACGTCTTGCAGACCGTGCGGGTCCCCTTTCTCAGTTTCTTAGACCCCCATGCACTGCGAACTCTGCCTGTCGGAACATGCCGATGATGCGCTGTGCGGGAACGTGTCCTGGAGCCAGACGGGCCAGAACACGTCCGTAGAGCGTCGGGTCCGTCACACGCCCTCGAGCCCTGCGCGTGGGCTGGTGACACCTTCTCCCCGTGTCTACGCGACACCGCCCCCGCTGCGAGAGGCCGAGCCACCGATCGACCTGGTGGGCAAGCACCTGGGGCCCTACCTCGTGGTGCGCAAGCTGGGCTCGGGCGGCATGGGCACGGTGTACCTGGCGGAGCAGACGCGCATCGGCGCGCGGGTGGCGCTCAAGGTGCTGCACCCGCACCTGGGCCAGGACGCGAGCCTGCGCGCGCGCTTCTACGCCGAGGCCCGCACGGTGAACCTGGTGGGCCACCCCAACATCGTCCGCATCTTCGACATCAGCGAGGCGCCCGGCGGCCTGCACTACTTCGTCATGGAGTACCTGGAGGGCGTGCCGCTGTCCCAGCTGTCCCGGCCGATGGAGCCGCAGTTGCTGGCGCACCTGCTCGAGCAGGCGTGTGACGCGCTGGACGCCGCGCACCGCGCCGGGGTGGTGCATCGCGACCTCAAGCCGGACAACCTCTTCGTGGTGCGGCGCGAGGGGCAGCTGCCCTCGCTGAAGGTGCTCGACTTCGGCGTGGCCAAGGCGCGTGGGCCCAAGCCGCAGCCTGCGCTGACGGTGGTGGGCACCGTGCTGGGGACTCCGGCGTACATGTCTCCCGAGCAGTGGACGGGGCAGTCCGTGGACGGGCGCTCCGACATCTACGCGCTGGGAGTGACGGCGTACCTGGTGGCCACCGGGCGGCTGCCCTACCCGCGCGGCCAGATGGCGGAGCTGCTGCTGTCCTTCACGGCGCCGGGGCCGGTGCCACCGCACACGCTCAACCCGCGCATTCCCGTGGGGCTCTCCGAGGCCATCCTCCGCGCGCTGGCGCGGCGCCCGGAGGAGCGCTTCGCCACCGCGTTCGACTTCAAGCAGGCCGTGCTGGCCGGGGTGAACGCCCCGCCTCCGCCCGCGCCCAAGCCCATGCTCGGCGAGCTGGAGTCCTCTCCGCGAGGCCAGACGCCGGTGCCCATGTCCACCGTCTGTCTGCGCACGCCCCGGGCGCACGTGTCCCGCCCCGAGGCCGGGCCCTCCCGAAGCTGGGTGGCCCGCGTCCACCGCCGCAGCGGCACCGGAGAGGTGGAGGTGCAGTGCATCGAGCTGAGCCGGGGCGGCCTCTTCATGTGCTGCGCCGAGCCCTTCCCCCGCCTCTTCAGCCGGCTCGAGTTCACCCTGCTGCTCGAGGGAGAGACCGTCGAGTGCGTCGGCGAAGTCGTCCGGCACGTCGAGTCCGCGCAGGCGAGCACCTGGGGCATGCCGCCGGGCGTGGGGCTCCAGTTCATCAACCCCTCCCCGCGGCTGCGCGAGTACCTCCTGCGGCTGCGTCCCAACCGTCCCTCCACCGCCCAGGCCCCCGTGGCCCTGGCCCAAGAGTGTCCGCTGCTCTAGTCACTCTCGGTGTTTCCTGATCAACTCCGGGTAAACGTTATCTTCTCAACTCACTGGACTTCCCTGGATTCACCCCCCTGCAGTGGCCCCCATCACGCCATTACCCTGCAGGGCACATGAAACGCTTGGAGCGCAAAGCGAAGACGGTCACTCGGGCCGGGGCTCTTTGCGGGCTCTGGCTGCTGGGGTTGGGGTTGTTGCTGGGCGCCTGCCGGGATCCCGCCAAGGCCTCGGGGACGGCGCTCTTCGTCACCATCGACTTCCCCCCCACGCTGTTGATGGATCAGATCCGCATCTCGGCCACGGTGGAGGACAGCAACATCGGTCCCCACCTGCTGCCGGAGGAGCCCGAGCGGCTGCTGGCCAACGGCGACTCGTTCCGCCTGCTGCTGCCCTCGGTGGCGGACCAATCGCAGGCGGAGGTGCGCATCGAAGGCCTGGCCAACGGCACCCCGGTGGCGCTGGGCACGGAGCAGGCGCAGGTGCGCGAGGGCTATGAGGTGGAGGTCCCCGTGCGGCTGGAGCCCTGGTCTCCGGATGGCGGCGAGCCGGACGGCGGGACTCCGGATGGAGGGACGGATGGGGGCACTCCTGTCTGTGCCAATTGCCCCAATGGCTGCTGCATGGGTGGCTCATGCACCACCTCCACGTTCAACACCTGCGGCACGGGGGGCGTGGCCTGCGTGATGTGCGACACGGACACCGCGAACGCCTGCAACACCTCGGGCGCCTGCGTGTGTGGCCAGAACCCGGCGTGCGACCCAGTGCGCGCGGATCGCTGCGCCAACGGCCAGTGCCGGTGCGGCGGCAATGCCATGTGCGATCCGGGCCAGCAGTGCGTGGGGGGCCAGTGCCGGTGCAGCCCCAGCTCGTGCGATGGGTGCTGCGTCAACAACCTGTGCGCGCCCGGCAACTGGAGGACCTTGTGCGGCAAGGGCGGCTCGGTGTGCAAGAGCTGCAACAAGAACCAGACCTGCAGCGCCGACGGCACCTGCACCTGAGTCACGGCACGGTGAACTCGCGGGAGATGCCGGTATAAGGATGCGCCTTGCCGTCCCACCCGGACTTCCACTGGCCGCCGTGCAGCAGGCGGTAGGTGCCCGCGGGCGTGTTCTCGGGGAGGGTCCACTCCCCCGTGACGTGTGAGCACCCCAGCAGGGGCAGGCAGCTCTCACGCTTCCAGCGGTACTTCGTCTCCCAGTCCCAGTCGTACGCCACATCCTTCCACCCGAGGCCCTCGCGCCGCTGGGCCCGCAGGAAGCTGCCCTGGGTGCGCAGGTCGTTCTTCGGGTGGCCGCTCCAGAAGGTGACGCTCACCGTCTCGCCGCGCTGGTAGGAGGCGCGCGCGTCCTTGCCGTGGACGACGTCTCCGAAGGAGGTCCAGATGGGCTTGTCGTCGAACACCACCCCGGGCTGCAGGCCGATGACGTCCTTGCGCAGGTCCCTCGGCGTAGGCCCCGGCGCCACGGGCGTGTTGGCCCGGAGCGCCTCGGCCAGCCGGGCGAACTCCTGCTGCAGCGCCGCCAGCGTCCACGGACCGAAGTGGGTGGAGGCGCCCTCATAGTCCTGCTTCGCGTACTCCTCGCGCGTGGTGACATAGCCCGAGTAGGCGTTGGACAGGCCGGCGATGACGACCTCGGTGATGCCGGCGGGCGCCAGCCGCTCGCGCACCGTCTCACGCAGGCGGCGCCCGGACATGGTGGTCAGCTCGAAGGGCACGGCCACCAGCGCCAGGTTGCCCACGGTGACGAGCTGCAGGGGCAGCACCTCGGGGCTCCACGGGTAGGGCTTCATCGTCCCCATCTGCAGCACGATGGGCTTCTCCGCCTGGCACTCGGTGCTCGAGACGGCGCAGACGAAGCCACCGAACAAGTCCCGGGCGGTGGGGCAGGAGACGCCCTCGCGGCCAAAGCCCGGCCCATCCTCGGCGCCCGCGAGCATGGACACGCCAATGGCGGCCGGGCACGTGCCGCGCCGCTGCCCATCCGCGAAGCCCGGCTCCACCGACACCTCATCCATCTTCACGTACAGGTGCCGGTAGTCCACGCCGCCGGTGAGCGACGTGGTGGCGCTCGCATGAAGCTCGGAGGCTCGCGTGTACTGCTTGCGCGCGGAGAGCGCCGTGTCCTCGAAGTCGTTGGCGCCTCCGCCGTGGGTGCCGCCCAGGATGTTGGGCGTCACGTCTCCCTCGTTGCTCTGCGCGAAGGCAGCCACGAAGGTGGGCCCCTTCGGCGTGTACAGCGTGCCCATCGCGTCCTCGAAGAGGGCGGAGGCATAGCCCTTGTTGTCGCCGCTGATGAGGTGGTTGTCGTTGCCCATGGACGTGGCGTGTACGGCGAACCAGTTGATGAGGCCGATCTCCCGCCCGTCGCTCTGGGTGAAGCGCACCAGCGTCATGCGCTTGTCGGTGTCGTGGGGGTAGCGCGCGCGCTCCTCCGCCGGGTTGCGCTGGTAGGCCTCCGGGGAGCGGTTGATGCTGGTGTCCAGCAGCTCCCCGGCCGCCATGCGCAGGGAGCCCTCGCCCAGGTTCTCATGGGCGCGGACGATGGACTGGACGATGCCCTCGACGATGACCTCGAAGTTCTGGGGGATGAAGCCGAAGGTCGTCAAATCATAGAGGGCATAGTGCGAGTAGCCGCCCGGGCCCGAGTGCGTGTGCGTGGCGCTCAGCAGCACGTTGGCGTCCGTATAGAGGTTGCCGTAGCGCGAGCGCAGCCGCTCCACCACCTGCTGCTTCACCGCCTGGAAGAGCTGCCCCAGGTCCGCGCTCACGAAGACGACGCGCTTCTCGTTGCACGGCGAGTGGATGACGAAGGCCCGCGAGCGCAGGCGCAGGTGGATGCCTTGCGTCTGTTGATCCACCATCGCGTAGCCCATCATCCCCACCTCGGCGGCCGGCCCGGTGATGTCATAGAGGCCGCTGCCGATGAGGAAGCGCTGGTTGCCCGCGCACGCGCCCCCCAGGCCCGGACCGCCTGGCTCTACCGGGCCGGGATCCGGCGTGGGCTTCGAGCCGGACCACGGCCAACACCCCGTCGCCAGTACGAGCGCCAGCGCGAGCACCGGGGTGAGACGAGGACAGGCACGGCGCATGGCTCCTCCAGCGGGTACGAATGGGGACGAGGCGGAGGATTATCCCCTCCCCAGGTGACTCCGGGCGAGTTCCCGGCCTCAGCCCGCCGACGGAGCCGTCCGTCCGAGAGAGAGCACTTCGAGCATCAGCCGGTACACGTCGCCCTTGTCGAACGGCTTGTCCAGCACCCGGTACTTGCCGGAGGCAATGAACTCCCGCGAGCGCGGGGTGAAGCCTCCACCCGTCATGAAGATGAAGCGCTGGGCCAGTTCCGGCTGTCGGGCGATGATCTCCTCGAAGACGTCCATCCCCGTGCGCTCGGGCATCATCAGGTCACAGAAGATGAGGTCATAGCCCTGCTCGCTCCCCAGCAGCTTCAGGGCCTGCACCCCGCCGTGGGCGATCTCCACCCGGTGTCCCTCCAGCATCCGGCCCAGCGCGGCGGCCACCGAGGGCTCGTCATCGATGATGAGCACCCGCTTGCCGGCGCCGCTCGACACGGGGACGCACTCCGCACTCCCGGACTCGGCCTCCTCCTCCGCGGGCGGCAGCACCACCCGGAACGTGGTGCCCTTACCCAGCGTGGACTCCACCGAGATGTCGCCGCCGTGCGCGCGCACCAGCGCATGGCAGATGGGCAGCCCCAGCCCCGTGCCCACCCCGTGCGGCTTGGTGGTGAAGAAGGGCTCGAAGATGCGGCCCAGGTGCTCGGGGCGGATGCCGGAGCCGCTGTCTCGTACCTCCACCACCGCCCACCCGCGCGCATCCTCGCGGGTGACGATGCGAATCTCGTTGCCGTCCACCTTGCCCTCGGGGATGGCGTGCGCGGCGTTGATGACGAGGTTGAGGAAGACCTGGAAGAGCTTGCCGTCGTTGCCGACGATGTACGGCAGCGTGCCGTAGTCCTTCACCAGCCGCGCCCGGTGGCGCACCTCGTTGTTGGCCATCTGCGCCACCGAGTCGAGCACCTGGTGCAGGTCCACCGGCTCGCGCCGCTCCTCGTCCACCCGCGAGAAGGCCTTGAGCTGGCGGACGATCTGCCGCACCCGCTCGGAGCCCTCGCGCGCATCTCCCAGCACCTCGCGCCACTCGGCCACGCGCTCGGCATCCGCGGGCCCGGCCCGCATCTCCCCGTGGACGAACTCCAGGTTGGCGATGACGTAGGAGAGCGGGTTGTTCAGCTCGTGCGCGATACCGGCCGCCTGCGTGCCCATGGAGACCATGCGGTCGCTGAGCATCAACTGCGCCTGCATCTGCTTGCGCTCGGTGAAGTCGCGCGCGAAGGTGAGCATCACCGGCCGCCCCTCGAAGGTGACGCCCAGGGTGACGAGGTCCGCCACCACCTCCTGCCCGTCCTGCCGCAGCAGCGTCATTTCCTGAGCGCGCGCGGCCAGCTCCTCGCGGGCCTCGGTCAGGTGCCGCAGCATCGCCGAGTGGTCCTCGCCCCGCACCACGGCGAGCACCGGCTGGCGCACCAGGGAGTCGGGCCCCTCGTGGCCCAGGTAGCGCACCATGGCTGGGTTGACGTAGAGCACCTGCTCGTCCGCGTGCATCAGCACCGGATCCGGAAAGCCCTCGATGAGCAGGTGCAGGCCGGCCTCGGTGCTGCGCAGCGTGGCCTCGGTGCGCGCCCGCAGCGCGTCCGTGGTGCGCTGCTCCAGCGACAGCGACAGCGCTCCGGCCGCGCCCACCAGCAGGTCCACCGTGCCCTGCTCCCAGACCCGCGACTCCACGCAGTTGTCGAAGCCCAGGAAGCCGAACACCTCTCCGTGGACCTTCAGCGGCAGCAGCAGCACGGCGCGCGTCTGCTGTGCCTCCAGATGCTCGCGCAGCGGCGAGGGACACTCGGCGGCCAGGAACTGCACGGGCTGGCCCACGCTCAGCGCCAGCGCATGGTCCGAGCGCAGCAGCTCCTCCAGCGGCAGCTCCTTCTGCTCCGCGCGGTGCAGGAGCGAGGAGATGCCGACGGCGCACCACTCGGCCCGGCGCGTGACGAGCAGGTGCCCTCGCTCCTCGCGGCGGGCCTCCAGGACATAGACGCGGCCGGCGCCCGCGGCGCGGCTCAGCGGCTCGAGGAGGTTCTGGTAGGGCTCATCCTCCGGCTCGTGCGCCAGCAGCCGGCGCTGGACCTCCACCACGGCGGCCAGGCCGCGCTCGCGGGTGATGACGGCCTCCAGCGCCCGGCGGCGCTCGGTGATGTCCGTCATGATGCCCAGCACCTCTCCCGGCGAGGCGGGCGAGGCCTGGGCGAACAGCTCCACCCAGCAGGTGCCGGCGCGGCTCAGCACGCGCACCTCGTGCCGGAAGCTGTCCTGGGTGCGCGTCGTCAGCGTCCGCAGCAGCATGGAGATCTGCTCGCGATCCACCGGGTGCAGGGCCTCCACCAGCGGGGTGCCGAGCACCGCCGCCGTCTTCAGCCCCGTCAGCTCGTTCCAGGAGGCACCCAGCAGGGTGAAGCGGCCGAGCGGATCCAACTGGAAGACCACCGTGCGCAGGTGCCGCGCCAGCATGCGGTAGCGCAGCGCGTCCGCCTCGATGTCCGAGGTGCCCCGCACGTCGGCGAGCATCCGAGGCCGCTCGCGGTACGACGGCGCCGCCTCACCCGCCAGGGATTCGGACCGCCTCAATCCCGAGCCCCACTCATCTGCCAAGACGGACTCTCCTTGCTTCTCTCGCGCTTCAAGGGCGAACACAGCCAGGAGCAGGTCTGGCCGCCGTTGGGGTCCTGCTTGCCTCTGCCCCCCTCCCAGCGGCCTGCCGCACAGGCTGATCAGGGGGTGGTTCTGAAGAAAAGTCAACGGAGCCTGGAATCACTCCTTGCCCAGCAAACAAGAGACCTTTGCTCCCTCCATTTGCCCACTGTCCTCCAGGGAAGGTCCCGGCGACAGGCGTGAGGAAGGCTTCTTTCTGGCGCGTTGACGAGGTGCGTCATCTCCTTACCTCGTGAAGCGCCCGGTACTGAACGCTTCGAGCGGGTGAGACTCCCAGTATCGGACACCTGGCTCGCCCTTGGGGACAGGAAACCCACCCAAGGCCTGTGGGTGGGAGGGGGCGTCACTACCGTCCACTATTCATCGAGAGGACCCCCATGAAGACAGCCCCCCTGCCTCCGGACGAAGGCGCGCGCCTGGAAGCCCTGGCGGCCCATGCCGTCCTCGACACGCCGCCCGAAGAGGCCTTCGACGCCCTGACGCGGCTGGCCTCGCGGCTGTGCGGAGTCCCCATCGCACTGGTGTCGCTGCTGGACCACACCCGGCAGTGGTTCAAGTCCCGGGTGGGCATCGAGGCGACGGAGACATCCCGAGACCTGGCCTTCTGCGCGCACGCCATCCTCCAGGACGGGCTGTTCGTGGTACCCGACGCCACCCGGGATGAGCGCTTCCACGATAACCCGCTCGTGTCGGGTGCGCCGCATGTGCGCTTCTACGCGGGCACGCCGCTCAAGAGCCTGAGCGGGCACAACCTGGGCACGCTGTGTGTCATCGACCATGTGCCGCGCGAGCTGACGGCCGAGCAGGCCGAGGCGCTGGACACCCTGGGCCGGCAGGTGGAGAGCCAGCTCCAGTTGCGGCTGCGGGTGCGCGAGCTGGAGCGAAGAGAGGCCGAGAGCCGCTCGCAGCGCGACGCCCTGGCGCGGCTCAAGCGCCAGAAGGACGGGCTGCTGCAGCTGGTGGTGAAGGATCTGCAGACGCCGCTGAGCGCCATCCACTCGCACGCGGCGCTGGTGCAGAGCCGCACCCAGCTCCCCGAGGATGTGCGGGGGGCGGCGCGCGACATCCGCGAGGGGACGGAGAGCGTGCAGCGGCTGGTGGCCAACCTGCTGGAGGCGAGCCAGGAGGACGCGCCGCTGGTGACGCGGATGGCGGAGTTCGACGTCACCGCGCTGCTGGCGGAGGTGGCGCGGGACTTCGGCGTTCGCATCCACGGCAGCCACCGCCAGTTCACCCACGGCATGCGGGTGACGGAGCGCCTCATCACCGCGGACCGGGAGCTGCTGCGGCGCGCGCTGGACAACCTGCTGGACAACTCGTACCGCTTCACCCAGCTGGGCAGCGGCAAGGTGGCGATGGAGGCCAGCCAGCCGGAGCCGGGCCTGCTGGAGCTGCGGGTGCGCGACGAGGGCCCGGGCATTCCTTCGGCCTCGCGCTCCTATGTCTTCGAGAGCCAGCTGCCCGACGGGGTGCCCACCGCCGCCCGCGCCCGGGCCAGCAACAGCCTGGGGCTGGCCTTCTGCCGGCGCGTGGTGGAGGCCCACGGCGGGTGGATCTGGGTGGAGGACAATCCCCCCAAGGGCACGCTGTTCTGCTTCCGCATCCCCATCCGGCCCGCCGTGGTTGCCGTGAGCCAACCCCTTGGGTAGGATGTGCTCCGGGAGACCCCTCCCGTGATGTGACCTACCGAGGTGTGCGACCGCACTACTCATGAGGTGGTCGCGCATTGCATGAAGCCAGGGAAAACCGTATAAGCCACCTTGTACGAGTTAGTCGGGTTTTCCTGAGGTTTCCATGTGGCTCCTTCGAGGGCTTTCACTGCTGTGCTGGGGGGTGCTGGGGTGTGCCGGCGGCCCTCAGCCCACAGGCGACACCGAGACCTACGGCGTGAGAGACGGCCGGGTCTGGGTGCGTGGGCCCTGGGAGGCCGTCCAACCGTCCCGCGACGCGGACGACGTCATTGATCAGCTCTGCCCGGCCATCATGCGCCTGCCCCGCGCGAAGGAGGAGGACCATGGCCGGGAGTACTGCGGCGTCATCTACTCGCTGGGTGACGGCACCTATTACGCCAGCCACCCTTCCCCCCTGAGCGACACCCGGATGGGAGTCGTCTCCCCCCGAAAGAACTGCTACGTGCCGCGCATCGTCGAAGACGCGCGCGGACAGAGCATCCCCCTCGGCGACTATCACAGCCATCCCTGGTCGCCTTCGAAGATGAGCCTGGAAGACCGGTTCAGCGCGAATCAGGTCTATTCCATCCGCCTCCAGTTCGACAACGCATGCCTCGTTCAGAAGCTCGTTCCCTATCTGAACGAGGAGCGCCCGGGCGAGCTGTACGAGCGCAGGGGGAAGCAGTGGAAGCTCATCGGCTTCATCAAGCTCGAACACAAGGCCACCGGAGTGATCACCCGTGCCGACGATTGACTCGCTGAAGCGTCCGCTGCTGTTGGCGCTCTGCGCCCTGCTCCCCGCCTGCGCGCTCTTCCAGCGCCCTCCGCGTCCGGTGCGTGCCTCGCCGCAAGAGGCCGCGGGCGTCGAGTTCCCGATCGATGTTCCCAACGACTCGAGCCTGCACCTGACCGGGATCCAGCTCGCCGCCATCCAGCTGGCCATGGAGGACTTCCTGCCCTGGGACATCAAACCGCATAAAGGGGCGACGCCACGCGAGGAATGCCTTTACAGACGCGACTCGTACGACGTGTTCGTCACGTCCCACTCCGAGAGCCTGGTCTATGTCGACTTCGCCGCACGTCCGGGCGCCTGCGAGATGGGACTCGGCCCCGTGCTGGACATGGGTGCCGTCTACGCCATCGATGTGAAGAACTGGCGCATCCTCGCCGTGCAGCACTGACGCCGCTCAAGCCCCCGCCACGGTGAAGTGGCAGCACTCGCGCTCGGCGGCGATGGCCTCCGAGTCCTCGGTCCTCGGAGCGTGGCTCGACACCATGTCGGCGGCCTCCCACGCGTAGGGCTGACCGTTGAGGAGCACCCGCCCCTCCGCCACCCTGCGTGTCGCCTCCAGCATCGGCAGGTGCGCGAGGTCCCTCCTCAGCGCCTCGAAGCGCCCCTGCCGCGCTGGCTCCAGGAAGCGCAGGCGGGCACTCGCCACCACCGCCAGGTGGTACCACATGGGCCGGAACGCGACGCCCGCCAGCTTCAGCCGCTCCGCCATGCGAATGAGCACCTCCACCGCCTCGCGCGACAGGCCCAGCCCCGGCACGTCCTGGCCCGGCAGCTTCGGCCGCACCGCGCTGAACCGCGCCCGGGGATGGCGCAGGGCCAGCCAGTTCACGAAGAGGTAGTCCTCCTCTCCCAGCCGGCGGCGCTCCATCACACAGTCCACCAGCAGGTGCTCCTGTCCGTCCGCCTGCCCGAGCAGCTGGGTGCGGTCCCCCGCTCCCGTGGAGCCCACCTCCACCCGGAGCCGCTGGTAGCCCAGGCGCTCCAGGTGCGTGAGCAGGCCGTAGCGATAGAGCGCGTATTCGAGCGCCTGCGCCGTGTAGTGGCCCAGCACCCGCTCCTGGAGCGGCAGCCCGTGCCCCAGCGCTCCCTCGAGGTCCTCCTGGGTGATGGGCTCCCAGTCCGAGTACGCCTCCGGCGCCAGCATCCGGGAGATGCGCTGGAACCGCGCGCTGAGCGGATCGAACCGCGCCTCGATGGGCCGATGTCCCCGCCCGCCCAGCGCCAGCACCGAGCCGGCGAACACCTTCCACGCCTCCTCGTGGTAGCCGCCTCCGGGCAGCCACACCGAGGGCACTCGCCGCAGCGCTCGCGCCACCACCCTGTCCCGCGCGCGCGCTCCCTCCAGGCTCAGCCCCATGAGGCCGAAGCGGTCCCCCCGCAGCACGTCGCCGCCCGCGATGACGAAGGCCAGCTCCGCGCGTGGCATGCGGCCCAGCAGCGCCTCCAACGCCGCGAGGTACTCCGCGTCACCGCACCCTCGCGGCAGCAGCACCTCATCCACTCCCGGCGGAGGCCCCCAGTCGCTGCCGGAGAGCGAGCCCACCCACACCTTCGCATCCCCCGCGACGCACTCCGCGGTGCCATCCGGTGGGTGCGCGTCGAGGTCCACCACCACCACTTGGCCCTCGAAGCCCTGGGCACGCGCCTCCGCGAGCGCCACGGCGATGTCATTGAGGGCGCAGAAGCCGCCGCCCCGGCCCGGCGCCGCGTGGTGGAAGCCTCCCGCCATGTTGGCCACCGCGCGCCCTTGTGCCAGCGCCAACCGGGTCGCCTCCAGCGTGCCGCCGCACACCCGCCGCAGGGTGTCCAGCAGCGCGTCCACCGCCACGTCCGAGGGCTCGACCGCGAAGATGCGCGCGAGCGTCTCCGGGCGCGACAGGGCCTTCAGGTAGGACGCCTCATGCACCCGGGCCAGCTGCGCGTACGAGACGGGCAGCGGGCGGTACACCTGGGCGGGGCGCACCACGCCCGTCTCCAGCAGGTACCAGGTGGTGAAGTCCACCCGGCGCGGTTCGATGCCGGTGGAGGCCTCCAGGCCCAGGAAGGGCAGCCGGTAGGACGCGTCGTAGAAGACGGGGACCCGAGCCCGGTCCGGGCGCAGCCGTGCCTTCCATTCCTCCAGCCAGCCTCTCATCCGCGGGCCCACCCTACGCCTCGCACGACGCGGGAGGGTGGATTTTCGTGGGCCCCCTGGGCGGGCGCCGCCCGAGCGCCGCTACCCAGGCTCCCGACCCGAGACGTCCGGCATCTGCTCGGACGTGTCCGCGCCCTTGAGCACCTCTTCGCGCAGCGCCGGGCTGCGCCGCTTCACCGCGCGCACCAGCAGCGTGCAGAGCAACGCCCAGGCCAGTCCCGCCATCCACCCGCCCAGCACATCCGTGAGGTAATGCACCCCCAGGAACACCCGCGTCAGCCCCACCAGGAAGCTCAGGAGCATCCCCACGGTCAGCACGTACACCTTGAGCCGCCGGCGCAAGGTGAGCTGCGACAGCAGCGCGCCCAGCGTGAGGTACACGATGGCCGACAGCATCGCGTGGCCACTGGGGAAGCTCGGGGCGAACACCTCGGCCAGGTGCGGCACCACCGAGGGCCGGGGCCGGGCGAAGAGCTCCTTGAGCACGCTGTTGAGCACCGCCCCGCCCACCGTGGAGCCGGCCACCAGCAGCAGCGAGCGGAAGTGGCGCACCAGCGCCAGGAAGCCGCACACCGCCAGGGTGACCATCGTCAGCACCGTCCCGCTGCCCAGCGCCGTCACGTCCCGCGCCGCTCCCCGCAGCCACCGGGGCCCCACGGGCACCTCGGGAGCGTCCGCCTTGCGCAGCGCGCGCACGATGGCCTCATCGTAGGTCTGCGTGTCCTTCTCGAGGACCTCGTCAGCCAGCACCACGAAGCCCAGGCAGCAGCCCACGATGACGAGCAACATCACGAGCAGTCGTGCCCCATCCGGGCCTGGCAGCAGGGAGCTCCACTCGCGCAAGGGACGCCACATGCGCCCACCCTATGCACTCCCGCCGCGCCTGGGGGGCTTCTCGCTCGCGCCGCCGCCGGGTAGTACACAGAGTCCCGCCCGGGGGCCGGGGGTTCAGGACACGCGGATGCGGTCCCGCGCCGCGTTCCCCAGCACGGCGCTCACCACACAGAAGAAGTGGAGGATGATTCCTGGGAAGACCAACAGGGCGTAGCCCACCCCCGTGAAGAGGAACCACAGCAGGGCGCCCCAGAACTGGCCCTTGTAGAGCTGCCCCAGCCCCGGAACGAAGAAGGACAGCGCTCCGGCGATCACCGGGTTGAAGCGGCGGGCGCGGACGACTTCGTAGCTCATGACGGCTCCGGGCTGCGGACAGGGGGAAACCCTACCTACAGAGTAACCCGGCCCGGGGCTGGGGTCGAATTGGCGGCCGGTGCGGGTCCAGGCGTACATCCCTGAACGGCCCTCCCTTCAGCGCCGTTGTCCTCCCGGCCCAGGCTGCTATCACTGCCCTCCGGAGGGAACGCACTTGGCCATCGCCACCATCGACCCGACGACCGGAAAGACGCTCCGCAGCTTCAACGCTCACTCGGCAGAGGAGCTCGAAGCGCGGCTGAAGCTCGCCGAGGAGACCTTCCGCGCCTACCGCCACACCGCGCTGGCCGACCGGCGGCGCTGGCTGGCTCGCGCCGCGGAATTGCTGGAGAGCGAGGCCGAGCACTTCGGCCGCCTCATGACGCAGGAGATGGGCAAGCCCTTCGAGGCCGCCAAGGCCGAGTCCCAGAAGTGCGCCTCGGCCTGCCGCTACTACGTGGAGCACGGCGAGGCGTACCTGCGCGACGAGTCGATCGACGTCGGCGGCGACCGCAGCTTCGTGCGCTACCAGCCGCTGGGCGCGGTGCTGGCCATCATGCCGTGGAACTTCCCCTTCTGGCAGGTGGTCCGCTTCGCCGCTCCGGCGCTGATGGCCGGCAACGTGGGCCTGCTCAAGCACGCGCACAACGTGCCGCAGTGCGCCCTGGCGCTCGAGGACCTGTTCCTGCGCGCGGGCTTCCCCAAGGGCGCCTTCCAGACGCTGCTCATCGAGACGGGGGACATCGCCCGCGTGATTGAGGACCCGCGCGTGAAGGCGGTCACCCTCACCGGCAGCGAGGGGGCGGGGCGCGCGGTGGGAGGCCAGGCGGGCCGGGCCCTGAAGAAGGTGGTGCTGGAGCTGGGCGGGAGCGACCCGTTCATCGTCATGCCGAGCGCGAAGCTGGAACTGGCGGTGGAGACGGCGGTGAAGGCGCGGCTCATCAACAACGGCCAGTCCTGCATCGCCGCCAAGCGCTTCATCGTCCACGAGGCCATCTACCCCGAGTTCGAGCGGCGCTTCGTGGAGCGCATGCGCCGGGTGGTGGTGGGCGACCCCATGGAGGCGAAGACGGAGGTGGGCCCCCTGGCCACCGAGGGCATCCGCCAGGGGCTGCACGCGCAGGTGGAGAAGAGCGTGGCGCAGGGCACCCGGCTGCTGGTGGGCGGCAAGCTGTCCTCGGGGCAGGGCTTCTACTACCCGCCCACGGTGCTGGCGGACGCGGCGCCGGGCTCTCCGGCCGCGTGCGAGGAGCTGTTCGGCCCGGTGGCCGTGCTCTCACGCGCACGGGACGTGGAGCACGCCATCACGCTCGCCAATGACTCTCCCTACGGGCTGGGCGCCAGCGTGTGGACGCACGACGAGGCGGAGGCGCGCCGCTTCATCGATGGCATCGAGACGGGCATGGTGTTCGTCAACGCCATGGTGGCCTCGGATCCGCGGCTGCCGTTCGGCGGGGTGAAGCACTCGGGGCACGGCCGCGAGCTGGCGCTGCACGGCATTCGCGAGTTCCTCAACGCGAAGACGGTGCGCATCACCTCGGGCACCACCGCGCCGCCCACCCAGGCCTCCGTCAGCGAGTAGGCACCCGCGTGCCGGGGGCGCGGTGGACCTCCTCCAGCGCCTCCGTCACCGCCTCCATCTCCGTGCCCAGCTGCTCCACGCTGCGGCGCAAGCCCGCACCCGCCACGTCCTCCGAGGCCGCGTCCGCCGTGCGCACCCGCAGCACCTGCGTGTAGAGGTTCTCCAGCGTGTAGTAGAGCCGCGTGTGCTCGGCCTCCAGGCGCGCGGCCGCCGTGGCCAGCTCCGCTCGCTGGCGCCGCTGCTCGTCCAGCACCGCCAGCGCCGAGGCGAGGCGCTCCTTCACCACCGCGTCCGCCTCCGCCTCCACCCGGGCCGAGAGCGACGCGCGCTCTTCCGCAAGCCTGCGCTCGTCCTCGGGTGAAATGAGCGTCCGCAGCTCCCGCTCCCGGCTGAGCAGCGCGTGGCAGCTGCGCCGCAGCGCCTCCACCGTCTGTTCGGGGGCATGCACCACGTCGCGCAGCGCCCCTGACCCCGTGCTCAGCTCGGCCAACAGCTTGTCGCACAGCGCGTCCACCCGGGCCATGCGTGGATCCACGGGCTCCACCGGGAGCGGCTCGGGAAGGGTGGCCCCTTCTGGTTCCGCGAGGGGCCTGCCCTGCCGCGTCCGCCGGGGGAGGAGCTGGCGCGCCGCCATCTGCCCGAAGACGAAGACGGCGATGAAGATGAGCCACCAGTAGGCCCGTGGGTAGCGCAGGGCGATGAGCAGCGTCACCAGCGCGCCCACCGCGTACACGATGCCGAGCACCGGGTTGCGAGAGGCCTCCTCGCGGGCCGAGTGCTCGGCGCGGCGCGTCTTGCGCTCCGCCCGCCTCGCCGCTCGCCTCGCCTGCTTCTTCCACCGCTTCTCCCAGTGGCGGCGCTCTTGCCTGCTCGGCAGGCGGCCCATCTGCCGCACCCAGGCCTCCATGGCCTGCGCCTGGCGCTCCTGGCCCTCGGCCAGTGCCTGCTCCAGCCGGTACAGCCGGTGCTGTGGGGTTGAGGACAGCGGGGACGGGTCGTGGTTCACGCAGTGAGGCTAAGCACTGCCCGGAAAAATCGCGTCGCGGACCGGGGGGAGTATCAGGCCCACCCCAATCCGCGACGCGCCAACACTCACGAAAGAAGACACTCAACGACCGATGACCGTGGGCCGAGACGGGGGGAGTTCGCCTCAGCCCACGGTCACCTCGGGATGTTGACCTGGATCCCGAGCCATCCGCTTCGTCAGGGCGGACGGGATGGGCTTAAGCACCTGCCGTGCCAGCACCGGCCCCATGCTCCCGGGACGGGCCAAGTCCTTGGATCCTCAGGCGGAGGGGGCTCCAGTCCATGCCCTGCCGCAGGGCACAGTGGAGTCACAGTCTCGCCCGGTGGACGGGCGTCCAAGTTCCCGGACTGTGAAGAGAGGCGCCTGGCGCAAAAGTGCGTTAGGGAGGAGCCCTCCGCCCGCCGGGGTCGCCGCTTCGATGACCTTTCCCGCCTCGTCCCGCCGCTTCCAGGTCTTCAGCTACGCCGTGCTCCTCTACACCCTGGCCGTGGTGCTCTGGGGCGCCTTCGTGCGCGCCACGGGCTCCGGGGCGGGCTGCGGGGACCACTGGCCGGTGTGCAACGGGGTGGTCATCCCGCGCGAGCCCACCGTGGCCACCCTCATCGAATACACGCACCGGGTGACGAGCGGCCTGGCGATGGTGCTGGCCGTGGTCCTGGCCGTGTGGGGCCTGCGAGCCCATGCCCCTGGACACCCGGCGCGGCGCGCTTCGGTGGCGGCGCTCATCCTCATGCTGACCGAGGCGGCGATCGGCGCGGGGCTGGTGCTCTTCCAGTACGTGGCGCACGACAAGTCCACCGGGCGCGGGTTCTGGATGGCGGCTCACCTCATCAACACCTTCCTGCTCATTGGCGCCCAGGGGCTGACGGCGTGGTGGGCTGGCGGTCGCTCGCGTGTGGCGCTGCGAGGACAGGGGTTGGCCGGCGGGCTGGTGGCCGCGGTGGTGGCGGGGGTGATGCTGCTGGGCGTGAGCGGCGCCATCGCGGCGCTGGGAGACACGCTGTTCCCCGCCACGAGCCTCGCGGAGGGCCTGCGGCAGGACATGTCCGAGTCGGCGCACGTGCTGCTGCGGCTGCGCGTGCTGCACCCGGTGCTGGCCATCGTCGTCGGCGCGCTGGTGGTGGTGGCCGCCTCGCTCCTGGCCCGGCTGCGCCCCTCGCCCGAGGTGAAGCGAAGCGCGACGGCGGTGGGCGTGCTCTACGCCGTGCAGTTGGGCGCGGGGCTCATCAACCTGGTGCTGCTCGCTCCCGTGTGGATGCAGCTCGTCCACCTGCTGCTGGCGGACCTCGTGTGGCTCTCCCTCGTGCGGCTGAGCGCGGCGGGGCTGGCGGAGGATGCGCCCCGGGCGGAGCTTCGGCCTCGCGAGAGCGCCACGCTCCCCTCATCCTCGCTGTGACACGCGCAGCCCGCGCGGCACCACGAGCCGCTCGAGGCCCTCGAACAGCGCGCTGACCCCGAGCGCCAGCAGCGCGGCGGGCACCGCGCCCTCCAGGATGAGCCCCGTGTCGTCCAACCGGATGCCCGTGAGGATGGGCTGCCCGTAGCCCCCCGCGCCAATCAGGGCCCCCAGCGTCGCCGTGCCCACGTTGATGACCGCCGCCGTCTGGATGCCCGCGAGGATGGACGGCGAGGCCAGCGGCAACTCGATGCGCCACAGCCGGGCCAGCGGTGGCAGCCCCAGCGCCTCGGCGGACTCGCGGAGATCCTCTGGAATGCCGCTGAGCCCCGCGGCCGTGTTCCGCACGATGGGCAGGAGTCCATAGAGGAACAGCGCCACGATGGCCGGCCGGGAGCCGATGCCCAGCAGGGGAATCATCACCACCAGCAGCGCCAGCGAGGGCACCGTCTGGATGATGCCCGCGAGCCCCAGCACGCCCCGCCCCACGCGCGCCCACTTCGCCGCGAGCACGCCCAGCGGCACCGCCACCGCCACCGCGCCCAGCAGCGACACCAGGACCAGGAACAGGTGCTCGCGCGTCCGGCGCCACACGCGCGCGGCCAGGGTCTCCTCGCGGACCTGTGACTCCAGGCCCAGCACGCGGGCAAGGAACTCCGACGCCACCTGTGACTCGGAGACGCGCTCCAGCCGCGCCCGCGCGTTGAGCGTCACCATCTCCCGCTCGGAGATGTGTCCCTCCAGTTGGAGGATCGCTTCCAGCGCGCTCGCGTTTCGCGCCGCCCAGTCCTGCCGGTACAGCAGCACGGCGTCGTAGGCGGGGAAGTGCTTCAGGTCATCCTCCAGCACGCGCAGCCCGTAGGCGGCGATCTCCGCGTCCGTGGAGTACAGGTCCGTCACCTGGATGGCGCCGCTCTCCAGGCCCCGGTAGGCGAGGTCATGGTCCAGCCCGCTCACCTCCCGCTGGGGCAGCTGGTACTTGTCTCGCAGGGCCGGCCACCCGTCGGCGCGGTCCATGAACTCATTGCTGAAGCCCAGCCGCAGCTCCGGGTGCGCGCGCAAGTCCGAGATGCGCCGCAGGCCCAGGCGCTCAGCCTCCGCTTCCTTCACCCCCAGCGCGTAGGTGTTGTTGAAGCCCAGCGGCGCGCTCATCCCCAGGCCCTCGGCGGCCAGGGCGGCCCGGAGCGCGGCGTCATCCTTCAGGTTGCGTCCGGACAGCAGCTCCTGGCGCAGCGTGCCGGTGTACTCGGGATAGATGTCCAGCTCCCCGCGCCGGAGCGCCTCCCAGAGCACCGCCGTGCCGCCCAGCTCGCGCCGGTGTACCGCGCGCGTCCCCGTGGTTCGCGCCAGCCGCGCCACCAGCTCCCCGAGGATGACGGACTCGGTGAACTTCTTGGAGCCCACCCGCACCTCGGACGGCGCCTCCGCCGTCTGCGGCAGACACGCGGCCAGCCCCACCAGCAGCACGCCCGCGAGCCAGGCCCTCACGCGCCGCCCTCCAACGTCAGCCGCTGCGCCTGGATGAAGCGGGTGACGAAGGGGTCCGCCGGGCGCGTCTCCAGCTCGGCGAGCGTCCCCTGCTGCACCACGCGCCCGTCCCGCAGCAGCACCACGTGCTGTCCCAGGAAGGCCGCCTCCGCCAGGTCATGCGTGACGAGCACCACCGTCTTGCCCAGCCGCGCGAAGATGGCGCGCAGGTCCACCTGCAACTCGGAGCGGACCATCGGATCCAACGCCCCCAGCGGCTCGTCCAGCAGCAGCACGTCCGGCTCCAGCATCAACGCGCGCATGAGCCCCACCCGCTGGCGCTGCCCACCCGAGAGCTGCGCGGGAAAGCGCTCCAGCGCCTCCGCCGGAAAGCGCGTCAGCTCCACGAGCGCCTCCAGCCGGGCGCGGATCCGCGCGTGGGGCCACCGCAGGTAGCTCGCCATGAGCGCCACGTTCTGTCCGGCCGTGAGGTGGGGAAAGAGCCCGCCGCCCTGGAGCGTGTAGCCCATGCGCTGGCGCACCCGCAGCACCGCCGCCTCCTCGCTTGGCAGCGGCTGCCCATCGAACAGCACCCGGCCCGTGTCCGGCGGCAGCAACCCGTTCATCAGCCGCAGCACCGTGGACTTGCCGCACCCGCTGGGGCCCAGCAGCACCGTGGTGCGTCCGGGCGGCAGCCGCAGCTCTACCGGGTGCAGCGCCTGGGTGACGCCAAATCGCTTGGAGACGCCTTCGAGCTCGAACAGAGGCTAGGCCCGGACGATGTAGATGCAGGAGGCGTGGCCCTTCTTGCGGCACGGCGACATCTCGTCATGGAGGATGGAGCCCGTCGCGTTGAGCCGACGCATGCCTCCAAACAGCAGCCCCTTGTCGAAGGCGCACGGGTACGGGTTGTTGCTCTCCACCTCCATGCTGCCGTCGGGGCGCGGCTTCCACTTGTAGTGGCCAATCCCCTCCTTGATGTGGCCCGTCGTGGGGTCCCACATCGGCCGCCCGTTCTTGCGGTGCTGCATGTGGTAGCTGGCGTCCATCGCCTCCATCATCGTCTTCACGTCCTTGATGGTCGGCAGCCACTCCACCGTCTTCATCACCGACACGCCGATCTGGTGCAGCACCGAGTCGCCCATCTGCTGGCTGGCGCGCGCGAACGCTCGCAGGAACGCGTCGAACGGGTACCAGGACTGCGTGTCCACCACCACCAGCCCATCAGAGCCCTTGCGCCCCAGCCCCTCGGCCAGGAGGATCTGACTGGCGATGGACTTGAACTGTCCGAACGCCTGCACCAGACCCAGCACGTTGCGTCCCGACACCTCGATGCCCTTGAACTCGTTGAACGGAATCATGGCGTGAGGCCCCTCCCGGCTTCGGGGATGATGGCACGCCTGCTCGTTCGCTCGACATCGAACGGTTTCTCTTCAATGACGGCTCAAAAAATTTAATTCGACCAAAACTGGTTTTCCCCGCTATACGCCGGCGCTGAAAAGTTCCACCGCCAGTCTGCGCGTGGGAAAAAAAGAGCTGAGGAAACGAGCTGTTAGGGAGTCTTGGGGGTTGCCGACTTCTTACCCTGAGCATTAGCATGGGGAATAGATATGGCAATCCCAGACCTCTGGATTGTCAGAGGTGCCACCCGCGTCTCACGCGGACAGTTGGGAGCGCGAGCTGAAGCGCGCACCTGACACAGGGTGGGCAGTGAGCAGCGGGCCTGCCTCTCTGCATCTTCGGGGGATGGTGCAGAGGGGGGCCCGCTGTGGTTTTCGTACCGGCCAGAAGCCGTCGACCGGCCGTGCCTGGCTACCGTTGCGATCCGACATGCCTCGACGGATCAATGGTATCTGGGCACCCTGCCGAAGCTCCCGACGGTGAACGTGGCTCTCCCTTCCATCTCGAGACGCTCGACGCTGGCGCCTTTCGCCGTGCTCGGCTTCTGCCTGGTGCTGACCGCCGCCAGCACCGTGCTCTTCCGAGCCACCGCCCGGGCCAGGGACTCGGCGCGCTTCGACAACCTCGTGCGGATGACCGAGGAGCGCATCATCGGTCACCTGGACTCGGATGTGACGCTGCTGCGCGGGGCGGCGGGCTTCTTCGCCGCCAGCCAGGAGGTGACTCCCGAGGAGTTCCACCTCTACGTGGAGCGGCTCGACCTGAAGCGGCATGACCCTGGGGTGCAGGGCATCGGCTTCACCCGGCGGATTCCGCGGGCGGACAAGGACGCCTGGGTGGCGCGAATCCAGGCAGGCGGCCAGCCCACGTTCCGCCTGTGGCCCGAGGAGCCGCGCGAGGAGTACCACGCCATCGTCTACCTGGAGCCCCGGGATGCCCGGAACCAGGCGGCGCTGGGTTACGACATGTTCACCGAGCCCACGCGCCGCGAGGCGATGGAGCGGGCGTGGCGCTCGGGTTCACCCGCCCTCTCGGGTCGGGTCATCCTCCAGCAGGAGATCGACCCCCTCAAGCAGGCGGGCTTCCTGCTGTACGTCCCCGTGTACCTGGGCGGCAAGGTGCCTCCGACCGAGGCGGAGCGCCTGGCGACGCTGGAGGGGTTCGTCTACAGCCCCTTCCGAGCCGGAGACCTGTTCAACGGCATCTTCCAGAAGGAGCCCCTGCCTCGGGTGGCCTTCCGCGTCTTCGACGGGACGGCGGCCCGCCCCGAGCACCTGCTGTATGACTCGATGCCCCAAGCGGAGCGCTTCGACCCGCCCGCCTTCACCACCACCCTGGCCATGGAGGTGGCGGGCCGCCCGTGGACCCTCACCTTCGCCTCGCAGGCCCGCTTCGAGCAGACGCTGCTGCTGCCCTGGGTCCCCGCGGTGGGGGTGGTGGGCGTGCTGCTCAGCCTGATGGCGTACGCCGTCGCGTGGTTCCAGGTCAGCGCCCGCCAGCGCGCGGAGAGCGACGAGGCCGAGCGAGCGCAGCTGCTGGCGCGCGAGCAGGCCGCCCACGCTCGGGCCGAGGCCCAGCGCACCTACCTGCACGAGCTCTTCATGCAGGCGCCGGCCCTCATCATCATCCTGCGCGGGCCCCAGCACGTCTTCGAGTTCGCCAACGCCGCCTACCAGGAGGCGGTGGGCCACCGGGAGCTGGATGGCAAGCCCCTCCAGGAGGTGGTGCCGGACATCTCGCCGGAGTTCCTGTCGGTCTTCGACGACACCTATCGCACCGGTGAGCCCCGGTTCGGCCAGGAGGTGCGGGTCCCCATCGCCTACGCGAACGAACAGCCAGAGGAGAAGTATTGGAACCTCGTCTGGCAGCCGCGCCGCAACCCCCAGGGCACGGTGGATGGGGTGCTGATGTTCGCCTTCGAGGTCACCGAGCAGGTCCGCGCGCGCCAGGAGGCGGAGACCAGCCGCGAGGAGGCCCGGCGGAGCGCGGCACGGCTGCAGACCATCACCGACACGCTGCCGGCGCTCGTCGCCTACGTGGACCAGGAGGAGCGCTACCGCTTCGCCAACCAGGCCTATGAGCCGTGGTTCGGCCTGAAGCCCGAGCAGATCCTGGGAAGGAAGCTGGTGGAGGTCCTTGGCGAGCCGGGCTACTCCCAGGTGAAGGACAACGTCCACCGGGCACTCGCCGGAGAGACCATCCGCTACGAGAGCCATTTCACCCAGCCGGATGGGCGCAAGCTGTTCATCCAGTCCAACTCCATCCCCGACCGTGACGCGCAGGGCCGCGTCCGGGGCTACGTGGGACTCATCCTCGACATCACCGAGCGCAAGCGGGCGGAGGAGGCCGTGCGCAACGCCGTGCGCCTGCGCGACGAGTTCCTGTCCGTCGCCAGCCATGAGCTGAAGACGCCGCTCACCCCGCTGAGCCTCAAGCTCCAGAGCCTGGCGCGCGAGGCCGAGGCCGAGCCCGACTCCCCCTTCGTGCGCAAGGTCCGCTCGCACGTGGAGGCCGGGCGCAAGCAGATCAAACGGCTGTCGGACCTCATTGGAGACCTGCTGGACGTCTCGCGCATCACCTCCGGCCAGCTCAAGCTGCGCTCGGAGCCGGTGGACTTCGCCGCCGTCGCGCGGGACGTGGTCTCCCGGCTGGAGCCCGAGGCCACCCGCGTGGAGTCCCCGCTCACCGTGGAGGCACCGGAGAGCCTGGTGGGCAACTCGGACCGGATGCGGCTGGAGCAGGTGGTGGAGAACCTGCTCACCAACGCCATCAAGTACGGCGCCGGCAAGCCCATCCACGTCCGGCTGGTGGCCCAGGCCGAGCGCGTGGTGCTCACCGTGAAGGACGAGGGCATCGGCATCGCGCCGGAGCACCAGGGGCGCATCTTCGAGCGCTTCGAGCGCGCCGTGTCCGAGCGCAACTACGGCGGCCTGGGCCTGGGCCTCTACATCACCCGCACCATCCTCGAGTCCCTGGGCGGCACCATCCGCGTCCAGAGCGAGCCGGGTCAGGGCGCGCTCTTCACCGCGGAGTTCCCCTTGGGGCCCTCGGCCCCGTAGGCGCGCTCGAGGATTTCGTCGCTGCGCAGGCCGCTGGCCTTGGCGGCCTCCACGTCCAGCCCCTCGCCGTGGCCGCGCCCCCGGCCCTCGAAGACGATGCTGGCGCCGTCGAAGGAGGCAGTGCGCGGACAGGAGGGCAGCTTCAGCGCCGAGCGCAGCACCTCGCACGGCTGGCTCTCCGTGGTGTCGAAGGTGGCGCCGCCCTCTCGCTCGGCGCGGATGAAGGAGACCCGCCCCGCCTCGAAGCGCAGCGAGGCCAGCCCCGAGCCCAGCAGCGCCTCCACCCTCGCCCGGGGGCGCACCTCGCGCCAGGGCTCCTCGCCTCCCTGGGAGAAGAGCAGCCACTGCTTCCAGCGCAGCGGCGGCAGACTTAGCGCCCGCTCCTCCTCGGGCTTCGCGCGCACCGTGCCGAGGAAGGCCTGGCAGTGCGTCGTGTCGCAGATGGGCCGGCCTCCGTGCCGACTCTCGGCGTGGCGCTCGTTGTGCGCCACCACGCGCGCCAGCGCCACCCGCGCCTCGCCCTTGGCCGCCGCGTCCTCGGCCGCCACCACGCCCGCTGTGTATTGCAGGCGCGTGGTGCGGAAGAGGAAGTCCGAGCCTCTCCGCGCGCTGCGCTGGCGCTCGGTGGTCGGCACTCCCGGGGGCGGCCGGTACGGCGGTGGGGTGGACCACGTGAAGATGCCCGCGTAGTCCCGGCCCTCCGAGGGCAACCCCGGCACTCGCACCCGCCATGGGCTGCCCAGGCACACCGCTGGCCCTCGCGCCACCATGTCCCTCATCCGGGAGAAGCCCTGGGGCACTCCGCGCGGCGTGCCTTGGTCCACCGCGAAGCCCGCGCTGGGACAGCCCGCCTCCACCTCCGAGGCCGAGGCCAACCCCAGCACCTGCACCCTCGCCGCCTCGGTTCCTGCGCGCTCGCGCACCCGCGCGAGCACCTTGGGCACCTCGCCCGCGAAGCTGCGCGGCATCTTCCCCGGCCGCATCACCACGGCGATGACGTCCGCGTCCACCGCGACGATCCACCCATACTGCGGCCGGCTTGCCGCGTCCCGCACGGTGCCCGTCTTCGTGGCCACGCCCGCGAACGCTCGGGAGGCGGTCAGCTCCGAGAGCGTCCCGGCCGAGGCGTTCTCCTTCATCATCTCGATGAGCTCCGGCCGAGCCTCGGCGAGCAACCGGTACGCCTGCGCCATGCCCCATGGGGAGAGCGACAGCGTGGAGCGCAGGCCGATGGCGTCCGCCATGTCCGTGGGCTTTCCCGTCAGCCCCACCGCGGACAGCACCGCGCCCCACGGGCCGAAGTCCGCGGCACCTCCGTGGGAGGCCCAGTCCAGGAAGTACCCGTTGCACGAGCGCAGCAGCGCCGTGCGCCCGTCCACCTGCTTTGGCAGCCGCTCACCACAGGCCCACTCCTGCACGCCCGCGCGCGGCGAGAGGAGCGGCGGCGGCGCGGCGCTCCCAGCGATGACGAAGGGCTTGAGCGTGGAGCCATAGGGCAGCGCGCGCTGCACCTCTCCCTCCACCAGCAGCAGCTCGCCCGAATGGCGGCTCACCACCACCGTGGCGGGCAGCGACGCCTGTACCTGCACGTCCGCCAGCTCGTCGATGGAGACGGGCACCACCCAGCGCGCTCCGTCCTGGCACTGGCGCAGCCTGCGAGAGAGCGCCTTGGGAAAGCCCTGCTGCTCCCCGAGGATGCGCGAAAGCGCTCTTCTCGCCCGAGGCGTATCCACCGCCGGCGCACGTGCGAGCTCCGCCGCCGCCGCCGTGAGGGACTGGTAGGGCCCCTCGCGCCACTCGGGCAGCTCGCCGCTCACCACCAGCGCGAAGGCCTCGTGGAAGAGCCGGTCCTCGGCGGCGGCGGGGCACGCCCACCACAGGAGCTGGTGTGCCAGCTCATGCCGCAGCGCCATTCGCAGGCGCGGGTCCAACACCCCCGGCATGTTTTGCCGCAGTTCCACCAGGCCGGGCCGGCCCTGGGCGTTGCGCTCCGGCGCCAGCCCCACGCCGCGCTGGAGGCGAATGGAGGCCGGCGCCTGGGTGGGGCTTCCACCGGCCTCGGCCACGTACCGCGCCTCCAGCTCCTTCCAGGCCACCTCGGCCTCGGCGCGCAGGGCGGCCTCGGGCGTGACGTCGCCCTGCGTGTGGAATACCGGGGTGGCCGCCAGCAACGCGGCTGTCACAGCGGCCCACCCCATCGGCTACCAGTCCCCCCGCGGCTTCTCGGAGGGCTTCACCGCCAGCACGTCCGACTTCGTCCGGCCCCGGAGGCTGGTGACATACATGTCCTCGATGGAGGCCGGAGGCGCCGTGAAGGAGCCCGCGAACTGGGCCCGCATGACGTAGCCCACCGTGCGCGGGCTGTCGCTCCACCACGCCGGCTCCTCGAAGAAGAACGTCGCCCGCTCCGGGCTCAGCACGCGCCGCTTGAGGGCCTCGGGCGCCAGGGCCAGCGAGTGCGGCGCGCCCCGGAACTCCTTGTCCTCGATGAGCGGCACGAAGCCTGCGGGCACCGCGTCCTCCACCACGTAGTAGGCCGAGCGCGCCTTGTTGTCCCCGCGCGCGTCGAGGATGAGTTCCACGAAGACTTCCTCGCCCTGCGCCACCTGCTCTCCGGAGGCCAGCGGCACCTTGCCGCTGTCGCGCAGCACCCAGTAGCGGCGCTCGATGCTCATGCCCTCGGCGCGCGGCTGCACATCAGGCAGCGGCGTGAGCGTGGTGGCCCGCAGCGTGGCCACTCCGTCGAACGCGGCCACGTTCACCGAGCGCGTGCCCGGCTCCAGCGTGGCCACCAGGCCCATGCCCCGAGGCGCGAAGCTCACCGTGCCCTTGGCGCCCTTCACCTGCGGCGGCGGCAGTTGCTTGAAGGCCTTCGCGTCCCGCTCGATGAGCCACAGCGAGTGCAGCAGCGCCGTGCTCCGATCGAACGTGGAGAGGTTCGGCCGGCTGAGCAGCTCCAGCAGGCTCCGGCGCGCCTTGTCCACGTCCAGCTTGCCGAAGGAGGCCGCGTGGGCGAGCAGCGCCGTGAGGCCCACGCGCCGCAGCGGATAGCGGAAGAAGGCCTCCTCGCCCTCCCCGTCCGTGTTCATGCCCGCCAGCCGCACGAAGCCCTCGTTGCTCGCCGTCACCAGCGCGTCCACGCGGGCCTGCAGCGTGGGCTCCTTCATGACGCCCGCCTTCTCCGCCGCCAGCACCGCGAGCGCCAGCGGGTAGAGCTCCCCCGGCGTCGCCCGGTCGAGCAGCGCGCGCACCCGCGCCGCCTGCCGCTCGCCGTACAGCCGGGACAGCACGTACGCGCGCGTGGCGTCGTACTCGAAGGGCAGGTTCTCCTGCGCCTCCAGCCAGCGCGCGCTGTCGGCGATGCGCGGGTCATTGGCCTCCACCAGCCCCGCGTCCACCGCGTAGGCCAGTCCGTCCAGGGCGATGAGCGTCATCGGCAGGTTGGGCGTGTTGTAGCCGCCGAACCAGGTGAAGCCGCCGCCCTTCACCGACAGGGAGAGGATCCGCGCGGTGCCCTGCACCGAGCGGCTGCGCGCCTCGGCCAGCAGCGCCTGGCTCTCGGGGTCGAGCTTCTCCAGCGCGTCCACCTTCTTGAGCGTCTGGAAGAGCGCCACGTTCGGCACCGTGGTGGAGACGAGCTGCTCCAGGCAGCCGTACGGGTAGGTGAGCAGTTCGCGCACGTTGGTGAGCGCCGCGTCCACCAGCGAGGGCTGGAGCACCAGCTGCACGTCCGTCAGCGTCGCGGAGGCCGGTGCCTGCAGCGACAGCTCGCCACCGCCCCAGGAGGACACCTTCACCGGCTCCTCCAGCGCGGCCGGACGCACCGGCACCGCGCGCCGGTCCTTCAGCGGCTCCTTGCCGCCCGTCACGTCCACCGCCAGCTCCGCGCTGCCCGGCTGGGTGGCCTTGATCTGCAGACCAATCACCTGCTCGCCGCCCTGGCCCAGCTCCACCTTCTGCTGCTGGGTGTTGGCCTGGAGCATGCCCGCCGCCGCCAGCTTCACGTCGAGCAGCTGGCTGCCCTTGGAGGCCTGGCCCGCCGACAGGCGCACCGAGGCGAACGCCTCATCGCCCGCGCGCAGGAACTGCGGCAGCGCGGCGTACAGGTTGAGCCCGCCGCGCGTGGCGAACTCGGAGGTGCCCTCGCCGAACCGGCCCGAGGTGTCCGCCGCCACCGCCGTCACCACCCAGAGCGTCTGGTTGGAGGGCAGCTTGAAGCGCACCGTGGCGCGCCCGTCGCGGTCGGTCACCACATCCGGCTGCCAGTGCGCCGTGTCGCGCTCCTCGTCCTTGGCCTTCCGCGTGGGCGGCTTCACCGAGGCGAAGGAGTGGTTCGGCAACCCCGCCATCTTGCGCGCCAGCGCCTCGCCGTAGCCGTAGCCCTGGAACTCGGCCGAGTAGAAGTTGGACACGTTGTTGCGCGCCGGCGGGTAGAAGAAGTCCAGCACCTTGGGGCGGAACTCTGTCTGGATGGCGTAGACGGCCTTGTCCACCACGCCCACCGAGAGCTGAGACACCACGCCGTTGCCCTCGTGGTCCGTCACCCGCACATCGATGACCTGCTCGGTGAGCGGCGCGGCCTCGGCGCGCCGGGGCGTCAGCTTCACCGAGAGGGTGCGCTCGGCCGGGACGATGCGGAAGGACACCGTGCGCTCCTCCCAGCGGCCGGAGCTCGTCGGGTACGCCACGGAGGCGTACACCGCGCTGCCGAAGCGCTTCTCCACCGGGAAGCTGTGGACCAGCGTGCGGCCCTCCAGGTTCACCACCTGCGTGCCGTACAGCCCCGCGCCGGTGAACGTGAGCCACACCGGGCCTCCGTTCTTGC
The DNA here is from genome assembly GCF_034259325.1 of Hyalangium ruber. Classification (NCBI taxonomy): domain Bacteria; kingdom Pseudomonadati; phylum Myxococcota; class Myxococcia; order Myxococcales; family Archangiaceae; genus Hyalangium; species Hyalangium rubrum. The sequence continues at coordinate 261,696 of NZ_JAXIVS010000002.1, forward strand.
CACCCGGGCCCCAGCTGTCGGGCAGCAGGCCCACCAGCTGCGCCGAGTCCCCCGGCGACAGCGTGCCGGACAGCGAGGCCAGCGTGAGGTTGGCCACCTTCGCCACCGGCTCGTCACTGCCGCCGATGACGAGCATGGACTGCTCGCCCTCCCACGCCTTGCCGTTCTTGTCCTTGACCGTCATCCGGGCCAGCACCGTGCCCACTTCGTCCGTGGGCACCTTCTCGCGGTGGACCCCGTCCGGACCCGTGGTGAAGGTGCGCTTGGCCAGGCTCTTCTCGGTGTCATCCGCCTTGCGCAGTACGAACTCCACTTCGGCCTGCGTGGCGCCGTAGGGCTTGCCCGACAGCGTGGTGGCGCGCACCGCCAGCGTCGCCTCGCCGCCCTTCTTCACCACCGCCTCCGAGAAGCTGCCCGCGCCGAACACCTCCACGTCCGAGAGGAAGAACGGAGCCGTGGCGTTGGCGAACGTCTCCTGGTCATCCCTCGCGCGCACCGTGAGCGTGTAGCGGTACGGCAGCCGCTCCTCGCCCGCTGCCAGAGGAGGCACGTTAATTTCAATGACGGCCTCACCGTTCTCGTCGAACTTGGGCGCGCTGGACCACGGGTCCTCGCCCGCGCCGCGCTCGGCCACCGTGGAGTAGAGGCGCTCGGGCACGCTGAGCTTGCCCTCGGTGCTGGAGGTGGAGCCGTACGTCACCGCGCTGCCCCCACCGCCCTTGCCCGCGTCATCCACCCAGGCGGGCGCGTCCAGCAGCGAGCGGTAGAGGAACACCTCATAGCGCGCGCCCTCGGGCACGCCGCCCGCGTAGCGCCGCGCCTTCACCGTGGCCTTCAACGGCTGGCCCGGGACGATGTTCTCCTTCTCCGGAGTGAGCTCCAGGTAGAACGTCGGCTTCACGTAGTCCTGCACGCGCGCCTCGCCCTGGTGCGACTGCTCGTCCACCGCGGCTGTCACGCGCAGCACGCCAGTGCCCAGGTCCTCCGGCACGGCCATGGTGCCGTGGAAGCTGCCGAACTCGTCCACCGCCGCGCGCGTCGTCACCTCGCGCCCCTCGGCGGAGGTGAGCTTCACCGCCACCTCCTTCTTCTTCGGGGTGAAGAGGCGCGCGAGGAAGGTGTCCGGCTGGCGCACCAAGCCCCGGAACTTCACCGTGTCGCCCGGCTTGTAGATGGGCCGATCGCTATAGATGAAGACGTCCGGCGCCACCGCGAGCGAGGAGTAGAAGTCCGTGTCCACCAGGGCCGTGTCCTGGCCCACCGTGGCGGTGGCGAGCACGCGCGGCTCGGACACCGCCAGCGTCACCTCGCCCTTGTCGTTCGTGGTGCCCGTGGGGCCCTCGCCCGTGGGCAGGTACATCTTCACCTGCGCGCCCACGCGCGGCTTCTGGTCCCGGCCCGCCACGCGCACCAGCACCTGGTTGTCCGTCTGCTTCATCTGCACGGTGAGGTCGGTGACGACGAGCACCACCTGGCCCTCCACCTTGCCCTGCACGAGTTGGAGCACGTAGGTGCCCGCTGGCAGCGGGGCCAGCATCACCCGGCGCTCCTGGAAGCCGCCGCCGCCCCACGTGGAGAAGCCCGGCACGCTGAAGTCCGTGCCCGCGCCGCCCAGGTCCAGGTTGAGCCACTGGCTGCGCGCCACGGTGAAGCCCGCCGGCACGCCCACCAGCTTCTCGGGGCCCTGCGCCATCTCATTGAGCGCGGGCGGCGTGTCTTCGGGCCCGCGCGGCGGCAGCGCCGGGGAGACGGCGTCACGGAACTCCGTGCTGAAGGAGTAGAGCAGGTACGTGGTGGGCAGGCGCACCGCGTTGAAGCCGCGGCTCAGCGCGCGCCCGGGGTTCTCCAGCAAGGGCGGCTCCTCGTACGCCCGGCGCATGTCCTGCTGCGCCTGGATGAAGGCGCTCAGGTTGTCCGGCTTGAGCACCCGCAGCTCCACGGGGCCCTTGCTGTCGAAGGCCACGTCCACCGCCACCGGCTCCTCGGGGCCGTAGGCGCGAGGCACGGTGATGTACAGCGGCTTGGCGGCCGCGACTCCGGCCAGCGTCAGCGCCGCCAGCAGGCCAAAGCGCATGGAGACCTTCATGATCCAAACCCTCCCGGAACCAGCGAATCACCCTGCACCGTGCCGCGCAGGCCCACGTACGGCAGCGTCTCGAGGTCGCGTCGGGCTTCCTCGATCTCGTCCGGCCCCGTGGCCGGCAGTGGCTTGCCCTTGCCCAGCTGTTGATCCGACCAGTACCCGTCGGCCAGGAGCCCGCTGAGCAGCGGCCCCATGTTCACTCCCACCGTCACCGAGCCCGGCGCGCGCAGCCCCGACACCACCGGGCCCGCCGCGTTGAGCAGGTTGGGGCTCTGGCCGTTGCAGGCCTTCTGCAGCCGCCCGAGCACCTCCTCGTTGGAGGCCAGCACCTGGTGGTTGCAGAACGAGCCCTGCGCCAGCGTGTTGCCTCCGTTGAACATGTTCTGCAGCGCGGGCGCGTCGCTCGCGCGGCCCCAGAGGATGGCGAACTCGTGCTCCAGGTCCGCATCCCCGCGCGGGTGCCACACGAACGCCACCTGGCGCGTGCGCACCTGGCCGGGGTCCTCACCCGCCCAGTAGGCCTTCACCTTGGAGCCCTCGAGCGACTCGGGCAGCTTGAGCTGCAGCGCGATGAGCACCGGCATGTCCGAGGGCACCAGCTTCAGCAGATCATCCGAGAGCGGCGCCGCGTCCAGCCGCACCTTCTCGGTGAGCGGACCGGCGATGCCGCGTGCCACCAGCTTCGAGCCCTCGGCGGCGAACTGCAGCCGGGTGCCGTTCTCCAGCCCCAGCGCCTGGCTGACGTACACCATCTCTCGGCCGAGGACCTGGTTGTTGAAGCCCAGCTCCAGGTCCACGCCCTTGGGAGCCGCCAGTCGCTCCAGCTCGACGCACAGGCCGCGCAGCACCATCTCCGGCTGCCGTGCCACCACCATGCGGTCGGCGGTACGGCCCACGTACAGCGACTGCTCGGCGACGAGCCAGCGGGACACGCGGAAGCCCTCCTGGGGCGCCGTGACGGAGGGGCTGGCGCCGGAGGGGCAGTTGGAGGCCTTGAAGTCACCGCGCTCGGCCACCTTCTCCATGGCCTCGTAGGCGGCGGTGGTGGTGCTGCTGGGGCTGGGGATGATGAGGGCCGGCGCGTTCGTGTCGCTGGGGCCGACGAACCACAGCGCGCGGAAGGGCGAGTCCAGGAGCTGGCCCGCCACCACGTCGAACACCGCGCCCTTGAAGGAGGCGCCCAGGTCCTCACCCGTGGAGCCGAAGAAGGCGGCCCAGGAGCTGGCGAAGCCCTGGCCCAGCGGCTTCTTCATCTGCTCCTGGAGCCAGCGGTTGTCCACGAGGGCCTGGCGCACCTTGGCCGGCGCGTACACGTCCACCCAGACGGCGGGCGTGCCCTGGCTGCCCACATATAATGTCTTGGTGCCGGGCGAGGGCGGCTTGCCCTCCACCTTGGCGCCGGCGCTGGGGATGCCCGAGCCCCCCGGGCCCGAGCCCGTGGAGGAAGAGGGGCTGTCGGTGCCGTCGGGGCCCGCGCTGCGGCGGCCCAGCACGAAGGCGCCGGCCACCGCGCCGCCCACCAGCACGCTGACGAGGCCGATGAGGAGCCCCTTGGGGAAGCCCTTGTCGGAGGGCGGCGGAGCCGGAGGCGGCGGCTCCGAGGGCGTTGGCGCGCCCGTGGGGTTTTCCGGAGAGCTCATGGAGTCCACTCCTTGAAGCGGAAGAAGCCGAGGAAGGCGGTGTTCTGGGGCACGGGGCGCCACTCGACGGGCGCCTCGGTGGCGAGCTGGTGCAGCACGCCGGTGCGCACGGCGGCGCCCTTCTCACCCGGGTGATAGACGACGCGCGCCGGCGCATGCGCCTTGTCCTGCGGGCGCACCACCAACATGAGGTGGAAGACGGGGCCGGCCTCCTGCTCCTGGCGGAAGGCCAGCAGGTCCCCGGTGCGCAGCGTCTCGAGCGTGGCCTCATCCCGGCCCAGCGGCGCGAAGCTGCGCGAGAGCAGCGTCTCCGCGTCCGCGAAGTCCGCGGGCTGGCCTCGCGCATCGAGCCACAGGGGCCGGGCGAGCCGCTCGGGGAAGAAGCGCTTGTGCGCGCTGCGGTAGGCGAAGCGCACCAGCCCCGCGCAGTCGCGCTGCTCCGGGTGCCAGAGCGGATCCATCTTCCGGACCTGCGCCAGCGCCACTTGTCCCAGCTCGCGGAGCAAGAGCACGTCTCGCGCCTCGCGCGACTCGGAGGAGGCGGCGGGCGTCTCGGGCGCGGCGGAAGCCGCCGGTGCCGGAGTCGGAGCGGCGGCGAGCGCCAGGGTGAGGGCCAGGGAGAGCATGCGCGGCGGCGAGGCGGTCAGTACCCTTCTTCGCTCTCGCCCTCGTAGCCACCTTCGTCTCCGTAGCCGCCGGAGTTGCCGGCGGAGACTTCGCTGGCGACCGAGTCGAGGTTGGAGGGCCAGGAGGGGTGCTTGGGCGCGGGGTCCTGCGACGGCACGTACACCTCGGCCTGGTTGTCGCCGAGGATGTTCACCCAGGCGAGCACGCGCGTGGTACCCGGAGTGGCCAGGGGGATGCGCACCATGCGGCGCACCTCGCCAGGAGTGCCCTCGAAGAGGGCGACGTTGAGCGTGGCCACGGTGTGGGCCTTGTCGCCGCTGGGCCAGTAGTTGGTGGCGATCAGGTAGACGCCCTTGGGCGGGGCGCGGTGGATATAGAGGTAGGGGCCGTAGGCGGGCTGATCGAAGTCGCCGCCCTGCTCGTTGAGGAAGAAGGTGCCACCGCTGGGGCTGGCCGTGTCGGCCCAGTACACGTGCGCCATCTTCGCGCCGTCGATGGTGCCGCCGGCGTCGCTCTCGCTGGTGGGCTCGTAGATGTGGAGGTCCGTGTAGACGCCCTCGGTGTCGCTGGTGAGGATGGCCTTCATCGGCACGGGAGGAATCTGCGCGTACGTCGTCACCTGGGCGCGCGCGGTGCCGGCCTTGTTGGTGGCCATGACGGTGACGATGTTCTTGCCGCTGGCGGCGGGGAACTTGCGGCTGAAGCGCCCGTTGTGGGTGCGCATCAGGTAGCGGTCTCCGTTGATGGAGACGACGACGGGGTCGATGCTGGTGTCGCTGAGGGTGCCCTCCACGAGCATCATCCGATCCACGGTCCAGCCGCCGGTGGGGGCGGTGAGGGTGACCTTGGCCAGCTTCGTGCCCGAGCCGATGGGGACGCCCGTCTGGCGGGGGTTGCCACTCTGGGTGAGGAGAAGGGCCAGGAGTACAGGCAGCATCACGGGACTCCCCTGGAGGGGTTGGGACAGCGATGGATGTCGGCGGGACGACAGCGTGCGGCAGCAGGGCGCCTCATTTCAAGCCGCCTGCCGACCCGGACGTGGGGTGCAAAAGTGCCACACTTGTGGCATGGCCCGGAAAGCTTCAGGAGGGCAGGGGCTTCAGCAGTCCTGCCCTGTCCAGCAATTCATGCACGCGGCGGCCCAGGGCGATGTGCTCGGGGTTGGAGGCGGTGAAGCGCTCGGGGGTGAGGATGACGAGCATGCCGAGTTCACCCACCGGTTCAATTCGTACAGGGGCGGGAAGGGGCGGCACGGTGCCTCGGCGGTGCGCAAGGTACGTCACCCAGCCCACGTCCGAAGTTCGTTCATCGCCGCGGGGCACAAGCTCCATGAGCGCACGGTTGGTGTTGACCACGCCCCAGTCTGGGTCCCAGGCAATAACCATGGAGGTGAGCACCTGAATGAGCGTTGGGAGGCTCAGCATCCGCTCCACGGCCTCTCCCTGGCTGGGCAGCTCCACGATGCACGTGTTGCTGATCTCCTCTGAGAAGACGCCGCAGTTGATACTCAGCTTCGCCGCCTTGGCATCAGGCAGTTGGTTCCAGACGTCAAGGCTAAAGCCAAGAGCCTCGATCACCCGCTCGTGGAGATCCGTCCGATTCCTGCCGCGCAGGAACAACTCCTCCAGCGCTCCACGGTCATTTGTCCGCACCAGATGGCCCGGCGTGCCGCGCGGCACTCGGCCGCTGCGATACCACTGTCCGAGAGAGACATCACACCGCGCCAGCATGTGGAAGAAGAGCTCCGCGCGCCGGGAGCACTCTCCGACTTCTTCACGTCGAGCGCCCCAATAAGCCCCCAGGTAGTAGGTCTCTTCCAACATGGCGCTTCACTCCTCAGGGCACCGGCGGCGTGTAGAGAACCTCGATGCCTGAGATGCGCTCCCGCCTGAAATGGTACCGGAGGATATCGACCATCTCCTGCTCGGCAACATGCCACTCGACTGGCAGGCCACGTCTGGCTTCCGACTGCCTCTTGGCCTGGTTGAGCAACCCCTGGAACTCCCCTGAGTTCCTGTACCAATATTCGGGCTGCCCGCCCTTCTCGAATAACTTGAGGTAGCCAGGGGCCTTGGCTTCCTTCAGCACGCCCTGTCTGAAGCCGTCGTACTCCACACGCTCGATGTAATAGAGTTCATCCGCGGAGCGACCGGTGATCTGCTCCTGGTAGCGCCGAGCGCGCTCGGAGCCCGAGAACTTCTTGTGCTTCCACTCTCCAGGTCCGCCCGCCGCTGAGGATGCGCCACCCTTCTTCGGGGCTTTCTCAGACCCCATGAGGACATAGACAGCCCCTGCCCCCGTTCCGAGCACCGCTGCCGTACTCCCCCCAGGTACCGCTACCTGCTCGATCGTTAATACGCCTTCGGCGTTGAGTGCCAGCACGGGCAGCTTCGCCCCCGCGGTGCTGACCCTCGTCGAGGCGCCAGCCGCGCTCCCGTACAGCATGACCAGATGCGTCGACAGCCGTGCCGCCTCGCGAATCTGCTCCTGCAACGGCCGCGTTCCATACCGAGCGAAGTACTCAGGGGAAGAGAGGAGGAGGCCCGCCACGGCGGAGGGCAACTGGGCCAGTCCCTCCACGCCACGGATGGGGTCGGTCACCAAGCCCGCCAGCCCCACCACCATCTCCTCCAATGCATCCTCAGCCCCGTCCAGCGCGGCGTTGAACCAGTCGCGTTCCAGCGCCAACTCGCCCACTGCCGGCTGGGGCAAGAGTTGAAGCGCTTCATCCACCGCGTGGAAAACTCCGCCCCGATCCCGATAGAAGGCTCCCACCTCATAGGGGCCTGCCATCAGTCGACCCTCGCGCAGCACCAGTCGCCCCATGCCCTGTAAGGGCCGACCGCTCAACGTCCCTGTCAGGTAGCCATCCGGGCGCATCACCACCAGGAAGCGGAAGCGCTGGGTGCGCTGCACCAGCTCCTCGTAGGACACGTCCTCCCCTGTAGTGAGCACTTGGCGCAGCAACACGACCAGCGTGCGCCTGGGGCCAAAGTGCTTCACCGACGCTTGCGTGCGCGCCAGTGACTCCCACAGCGCTTGTGCGTCCTCAACCTCCAGTTCCTCTCCCGCCTCATGCCGAGCTCCCGCCTCCAGGCCCGCCGCCTCCTGCAGCACCTGAAACTCGTCCTTCTTCTCACCGAAGAGATCGAAGACAGTGCCGCCGCTTCCTGCCCTCGGCGCGTTATCAGGAGCACGGTCCTGTCGAAGTTCGCCCAGGCGGCCCCGCCGATAGGCTCCAGGCTCATGAACAGCATTGCCCGTGGCGCAGCCGACGAGCCCCATCAGCACCACCAGCGCCACCCACCCGCACCGGGGCCACCTCTCCTCATGGGGTGGGATCACCCATGACGGGCATTGCGTTGCCCGAGATCCGATCGTCGCCATCTGTCTCCTCCCCCACCGGAGTCTTCCACGAGCAGGACTCCGCCGTGGAGCCGCAAGCCTCCCTGGCCTTCATTCCACCCACGCCAACCAGCCGCTAAGCGGCGTGCGCCGAGCCGTGGTGCTCTCCATGGTCCAGGGGCTGCCGCTGCTGGGGCTCTGGCTCTTCTTTCGCGAGGGCTTCCGCACGCGCGCGTAGCACCTCCCACGTCTCAGGCCCGGGCGATCCGAGGGCTCTCCGCCTCCTCCACCGGTACGCTGAAGCGGAACGTCGTGCCCTCGCCCGGCGTGCTCTCCACCCAGAGCCGCCCGCCGTGCGCCTCGATGATCTGCCGGCTCAGGTGCAGCCCCAGCCCTACCACCCCTGAGTAGCCATCCGCCCCCGGCGGCAAGGGCTCGTAGAGCGGCTCGAAGACATGAGGCTGGCGCTCGAGCGGAATGCCCGGCCCGTGGTCCCGCACCGAGAGCACCGCCTCACCCCGCAGGCCATAAAGCCGCACCTCGATAGCCCCCTCGGGCGGCGAGTAGCGCAGGGCGTTCTCCAGCAGGTGCATCACCACCTCTCCCATGCGCTGGCGATCGGCGTTCAGCAGGCACGTGCCGCTCACCTCGAAGTCGATCGGATGCTCCGTGGTCCGCGAGAGGCTCTCGATGCGCTCCTCCACCAGCGTCCTCAGATCGAACCGCTCGCGCTCCAGCCTTGGCAGCCCGGGCGCCATCCACACCGCCGCCAGCAGATGCTCCACCAGCCGGCCGAGCCTCCGCGTGCTGCGCATGATGGCCGACAGCCCCTTCTGCTTCCGCAGCGAGCCCGGCTCCATCCGCTCGAGGATCTCCGCCCACGTGTGGATGGTCGTCACCGGCGTGCGCAGCTCGTGGGCCGCCGCCGACATGAACTCCTCGCGCAGCCGCAGCGCCTCGCGCACCTCCTGGAACAGGCGCGCCTTCTCGATGGCCACCGCGAACAACTGACCCACCGTGGCGTGGAACTCTCGCTCCCGAGCGGAGACGACACGCGGAGCGTACGTGAGGCACGTCATCACCCCCACCAGGTGCCCCCGCGAGTGCAGCGGCACCGACACCATGCCCCGGAAGCCCTCCTCCAGCGCCAGCGCCCGCGCCAACACCGGCGTGTCCTCCGACAGCACGTTCTCCACCACCTGGATGGCCTCGCGCCGCGCGGCCTGGGACGTGAGCAGCGGCTCGTCGAAGGAGAGCTGGTGCAGGCGCTCCCGAAGCCCCGGCATCAGCCCATGGGAGGCCGCCAGGGTGAGCTGTCGCTGCTCCGGCCGGGCCAGCCACAACCCCACCGCGTCCACCCCCAGCGCGTGGAGGCTCTGCTCGATGGCCACGTGGGCGATCCGATCCAGCTCCACCTCGCGGACCAGCGCCTGGCCGATGCGCGAGAGCGCCAACTCCCGCTCGAGCAGCCGCGCCACGTCCGCCTCCCTCCGGGCGATGCGCGCCGCCATCTCGTTGAAGGCTCCGCCCAGCTCCTCCAGCTCGTCTCCCGAGGAGATCCACACCCGCTGCTGCATCTCACCCCGTCCCAGCGCCTGCGCGACGGACTGGAGCTGCCGCACCGGGCGGGCATGCATGCGGGCCAGCACCGCCGACATCAGGGTGCTCAACAGCAGGATGCCGACGAACACGGTGAGCTGCGTGCGCAGCGAGCCGTAGAGCGGCGCCAGGGCGACCTCGCGCGGCGTCGTCACCCCCACCACCCACCCATACTTGGGGATGGGGACGAAGGCTCCCAGCGAGGCGTCCTTGCTCAGCGGGCTCACGAACTGGTCGAGCTGCACGGGTGTGCCGGCCAGCGCCGCCTGCAGCGGCTCGAACGGAAGGAAGGCTCCGCTCTGCGAGTAGGGCAGCTCGGGGTAGCCCGTGTGGAAGGCCAGCCGGCCCGAGGGGTCCGTCAGGAAGATCGCCTGCCCAGGCTGGAGCCAGGAGCCCAGGTAGCGCTGCTCCAGGAGCGCCGTTTGGAGCACCACGTTGACGACACCCACGGGCCGCTCCTCGGGGCCGCGAATGGGCACGGAGACGAGCACGGCGGTGCGAATGGGGCGCCGCAGCTCGATGACCTGGGAGATGACCGGCGTATTGGTGGCCATCACCTTCTGGAAGTACGGACGGTCGCCGATCCGCAAGCGCGGCTCCGGAGGCTCGCTCGGATCACCCCACCCCCGGTTGACACCCTCGGCGTCGTAGACCCCGATCGCGTCATAGCGGGGGTTGTGCTCCTTCAACCGCTGCAGGTGCGCGTCCAGCCGCCACGGGTCCAGGGTCTGGACCACGGGATCATTGGCCAGGGTCCATCCCAGATCGATCGCGGCATCGAAGGTCTCCGCCACCTGCGCGGAGACGGCCTGCGCCGTGAGGCTCTGCGCCTCGAGGATGGTGTGCTGCGTCCTTCGCACCCCCGACAGGAAGTCGAAGCCCAGCAGCGCCAGCACCGGCAAGAGCACGGCGAGGAACGCAAGCAGCAGCTTGAAATGGAAACGCAGACGCATGGCCGCCCAAGGGGGCGTGCGCCCCCACTTTCCCACTTTCAACCCGGGTGGGTTGCCCCCTCTGCCGCCCGCTCCTGCAAGGGCGAGCGTCGAGGCAAGCCCTCGACCGAGGAGCGGGTGGGCAGGCCAGCGCGGCTACTTCTTGGGCGCGGGCGGAGCGGGGTCCGCCTCGAAGGCGCGCAGCGTCCAGAAGGAGCCGGTGTGGTAGCCGGGCAGGTTCTGGGGGTTGAAGATGCTCGCGCTCGTCATGATGCCGCCCGCGTACTTCGCGGGGAACTCCGTCAGCTTCAGCACGCAGCTGGCGAGCACCACGCCCGCGCGCGGCACCGTGTTGCTCGACACCATGCACTTGCCCACCGCCGTGAAGCGGCCCTCGGGCAGCGTGAAGCGCGCGTAGAAGTCCACCAGCGAGCCCTCGGTGAAGGTGCGGTCGGTGATGCGCGCGCACGCCAGCCCCGTGCCCACCTTCTTCTCCCCCGCGAGCAGCACCTTGCCGTCCGCGCCGTGCTTCTCCGCCACCAGCACCTCGGCCGGCAGCCGCACGTTCACCTCGAACGGCGCCACCTTGCAGCCCTCGGGGTCCTCCGCCTTGGCGGACTCCTGGCTGCGGAACTGGAACACCACCTCCCCGGCCGAAGCGACACCGGGAAGCACGTGGACGAACGCAACGAGCACCACCGCCAGCCGCGACATGGATGAAGGCCTCACGCACCTACTCCCAGGAGAACTCATATTCGCTGTCGAGCAACCCGGTGGACTGACCCTGGACGTGGATCGTCTTGGCCCCCGCCGCCAGCAGCGTGCCGCGCAGCGTGCCCTCGTGGTAGGCGGGCGGCATGAAGTCGTGCTTGATGACCATGCGCCCCCGCTGCCCGTCGCACACCAGCGTCCGCTCGCCGTAGCTCACCGCGGCGCGGTAGCTCGAGGGCACCTGGGCGAGCACGCGCTTCACGCTGCCGCCCGCCAGCACCAGCACCGTCTTGCCCGCCATCGAGGTGAGGAAGTCGCGCGAGGACTGCTCCCCCACCCAGCGCAGCGTCGCCTCGCAACCTCCGAGCCGCGGCCCCACGTGCCGCACCGCCGTCAGGCACAGCTTCAGGAAGCTCGCCACCGGGTAGCGAAAGAAGTCCACGTGCTTGCGGCGCTCCCCGGTGGACTGGTGGCACAGCCGCGCCACCTCCTCCCCCGCCAACGAGCGCACCACCTCCAGCGCGCCGTTGAAGAACATGCCCCGCGCGGTGTCATCGGGCATGGCGAGCGCCATGTTCCGCTCGAGGTGCGCCTCGGTGTTGAGGCCCGCTCCCATCTCCGTGGCCTGACTCTGTACGTGCATGGCGGTCTTCCTCCTGCGGGAGAAAACGAGAGCTGCTACAGCCGAACCAACTGCGCGCCGTAATGGACGTTGGCGCCGACGGCGGCCACCATCACCAGGTCGCCGCTGCCCAGACGCACCCGGCCCGCCTCCAGGTCCTCGGCGAGCAGGATCAACATGCCCGCCGCGGAGGTGTTGCCGTAGTGGTGGACGTTCATCGCCACGCGCTCGGCCGGCAGGCCCACCTTCTGGACGAAGTGATCCATCAGCCGCTTGTTGGGCTGGTGGAAGTAATAGCGCTTCACCTCGGAGCGCAGCGCCGGGTGCTCGGCCAGCGCCCCCTCGATGCAGCGGCGCATGTAGATGGAGTAGCTCTCGGCCACCTTCAGCCCATCCACCACGAAGGCCATGTCCCCCGGGCGCGCGCGCCCCTGGTGCGCCAGCCGCATCATCCCGCCCCCGCGCCGCAGCACCAGCTCGCTGTGCGCGTTGCCGGACATGCTCCGGAGGATGCCCTGGCCCTCCTCGCCGTCGGCGCGCAGCACCACCGCGCCCGCCCCATCGCCGAACACGTACGCGGACAGGTACGCGTTGAGCGGCTTGCGGCCCGGCGCCGGCACCACCTCGCTGGTGTACACCTCGCGGTTGAGCTGCGGCGACAGCAGCGAGGAGGCCACCACCGCCACCGTCTTGAAGCGCCCGCTCTCCATCATCTTGCTGGCCATGTCGATGATGTACGGCGTGCCGCCGCACCCATCGTCCACCACCAGCGCGAAGGTGTCCGAGCGGCACCCCAGGCGCCGGTGCAGCAGCATGGCGTCGTGGTTGAAGTTCAGCTCGTCCGGCGTACACGTCACCACGAAGAGCGCGTCCAGCTCGCGCCCCTCCACCCCCGCCTGCGTCAGCGCCCGCCGCAGGGCGATTTCACACATGTCCGTGCTGGTGGCCGGGTACACCGGCAGGTCATCGTCCGGCGGCGGAATGGCATTACCCTGTGCGTCGATCTCCCACAGGTAGCGCCGCTCGAGGATGCCGGTCTTCTCCAGGATGTGTTCAGCAGTCCACCCCGGGAACGCCTTGGCGATGCGCTCATTGCTGATGGACCGGGATGGGACGAAGGCGCCAGCTCCTGCAAACCGGACAGTCGGCATAAGCATTTCTCGCTTGCTTGTAAGGTTTCTTACCGGCCGACAGTGAATATCAGCAGGGTTCATGCCAGGAGTAAGCGCGCGGAAAGATTGGGGCCTTCAGATGTAGGTCTTCAGCTCTGAAAGCTCTTCCAGGGCTGAATTTCCCGTTCCCACTGCTTTTCCCTGGTTTTTTTCTAATGCTTCACGGGCAAACGAAGGCGGGCCCGGACACGAAATGACCCTGGGGAAAACCCTTACGATCGCGAGCCACAGTGTGAAGCAGTCTGCACATGGGGGCTGACGTGACCTGTGGGGTCGAAAAAGACTTCAGGGGGATGCCTCTCAGCACACAAATTCTGGGGTCGCTTCCACCCCACCTTGGAGGGCGGCGCCGGCTTCGGTGAGGTAGAAGGGGCTCGGATCGAGGAGGAGGTGGCGGGTGTCCGGGCAGGAAGGAGCCGCGCGCGGCCTGAGCGCCCAGCGCGAATTGTGGGCGGACGCGAGCTGGCGCCGCTGGGTGCTGGCCGTCACATGTGCCCGACTGTGCGCGACGATGATGCCCTTCGCGCTGCTGCTCGCGGGAGAGGCCGCATTGGGCTCGTTCGCCGCAGGCGCGTGGATGACGAGCGTGTATTCGGTGGGGGCCGCCGTGGCCGCGCCCTTCCGCGGGCGGATGATGGACCGCCGCCGCCTGCCCGAGGCGATGCGCCTTCCCCTGCTGCTGCTGGCGGGGCTGTGCGCCGCGGTGGCGGTGGCCTGCGCCGTCCGCGCGCCGCTGCCGGTGCTGCTGGGGCTCTCGCTGCTGATGGGCGTCCTCCCCGCAGGCGTGTTTGGCGCCTACCGTGCGCTGCTGCCCTCTTTCCTCTCCCCCCAGAAGCTGGCGCCCGCCTTCGCCATCGACGCGGTGCTCATCGAGGTGACGTGGATCGCCGGCCCGCCGCTGGTGGGTGCGCTGGCGCTCGTCCATGTCAGCCTCACGCTGGGCATCATCAGCGCGGGCGCGGTGCTGGCCACCCTGGCCAGCCGCCTGCTGCCTCCGCGTGAGGCGCCTCCGGCCTCCTCCCCGCGCGCCGCGGGCCTGGCGTTGGGGCCCTTCGTGCACGGGCTGCCGCTGCTGGTGTACGTGGCGGTGGTGGGCGCCGGGGTGAGCTGGGGCGCGGTGGACTCGGCGCTGCCGCCCTTGCTGGTGCAGTTCGGCTCGCGCGCGGAGATGTGGGGAGCGCTGGCGGCGCTGCTGTCGGCCGCGAGCGCGGTGGGAGGGCTGGTCTCGGCGAGCGCGGCGCGGCCCGCCTCCACCTCGGCCGCCGTGTGGCGCTCGCTGCTCTTCCTGGGGCTGTGGGGCGCCCTCCTCCTGCCCCTGGGGCTCACGCGCGGGGTGGTGGGCGCTGGGGGGTGGCTGATCGCCGCCGGCTTCTTCCTCGCGCCGCTGGTGGGGCTGCTCACCTATCTCTTGCAGCAGGCGCTGCCGGCGGACCGCCAGGCCGAGGGCTTCTCGCTGTACGGCGCCTGCTGGTCGCTGGGCATCGGCGCGGGCAGCGCGCTCACCGCGGTGCTGCTCGAGCACGCCAGCGCCCGGGCGGCGCTCGCGCTCTCGGGCACGGTGCCCCTGGTGTTGGCGCTGGTCCTGGCGCTCCGGGTGCGCCCCTGGTTGCGGGCCGCGGCCAGCGCCCCGTCGCCGCTCAACGACGCGCGGGCCCGCGCGCCCGGGGCGGATGCCGGGGCAAGCGCACCGTGAACGTCGTCCCGTTCGCCTCGGTGGAGTACACGGAGATGCGCCCCCCGTGGGCGTCGACGATGTGCTTGACGATGAAGAGCCCCAGGCCGATGGAGTGGCTGCTGCCGCCGCCCCCTCGCGCCTCGCCGCGTTTGAGCGGCTGAAAGAGCCGGGGCAGCATCTCCGTCGGAATGGGCGCACCCAGGTTGTGTACGGACAGCGTCACCGCGTCCTTGCGGCCCTGCGTGCGGATGCGCACCGCGCAGTGCTGCGGCCCATACGTGAGCGCGTTGTTCACCAGGTTGGTGATGAGCTGCGCCAGCCGGTCCGCGTCCCACTCGCCCTGTGCGTCGCCGCTCTGCTCCAGCACGAGCTGGCGCTGCGGATGCGCCTGCTGCACCTCTTCCACCACCTGGCGGGTGAGCTCGTGCAGGTCCAACGACCGGGGCTTCACCGGAATGCCCCCACCCAGCCGCGCCTGGGTGAAGTCCAGCAGGTCGCGCAGCATCCGCGTGGCGCGCTCGGCGCTGGAGAGGATGCGGCGCACGGAGCGGCGCGGCGCCTCGTTCAGCTCGCCCTGCTTGAGCAGCAGCGCGGCGGCCATGCTGATGGCGTTGAGGGGGTTGCGAAGGTCATGGCTGACGATGCCGATGAGCAGCTGCTCGAAGTCGGCGCGCCGCCGCTCCTCCTGCTCGGCCACCCGGCGCTGGGTGATGTCCTCCAGGGCCCCCACCATGCGGTAGGCCCGACCGTTCGCGCCCCGCACCGCGTAGCCCTTGTCGCTGACGATGATGTACGAGCCGTCCCAGCGCCGGAAGCGGTACTCGTCCACCCAGTGGGCCTCGCCCTCGTCGATGAAGCGGAGCAGGCCGCTCAGCACGCGCTCGCGGTCCTCGGGGTGGACGCGCTCGACCCACCACTCCAGGGCGGGATCCACCTCTTCCTGCTCCATGCCCAGGATGCGGTGGATGTTCTCGCTCCAATGCACCTCGTTGGTGGCGATGTTCCAGTCCCAGAGGGCATCGCTGGTGGCCAGGGTGGCCAGGCGGTAGCGCGTCTCGGACTCGCGCAGCTCCTCCTCGGCCCGCCGCCGCTCGGAGATGTCCAGCGCCATGCCCGCGACGGACACCACCTCGCCGTCCGGCCCACGCTCGGGGATGAAGCGCGTGTCGAACCACACGCCCCGGTACTCCAGCTCCATCGCGACCGACTCGCCCTGGAGGGCCCGCCGAATCGCCCCCAGCAGCTCCGCGTGCCCCGCGCACAGCTCATAGATTGACGCGCCCACCACCTCTCCCGGCTGTACTCCGAGCGCCTGGAGCCCCCGTCCCTCGGACAACGTCACCACGCCTTGGACGTCATAGGACCAGAGGACGATGGGCAGGGACGCGAGCACCAGATGGATGCAGTCTCGCGCCCGCGGCCCATGAGAGAGCTCCGTCGCCTCCGCGCGGCCCTCTCGCCGGCCTTCGGAGGCCTCGCTCACTGGGACCCACGGGTTCATGAGGGCAGCCCTCCCTGCCGGAAGTCCCCATCGCCTCCCAGAGTCGAGCCTGCCGAGGTGCTTTCGCCTGGCAGGATGGCTGTCTTGGGTGGATCTCGCGCCACCTGTCCTCCTGCTTCCACCATGCGTCGTCAGCGAATGTGGGCATGGCGAGCCCAAAGGGCGAGGCACCCATCGGCACGATGCGCCGCCCGCGGAGGTGAACAGTGCAGCGGGGACAAGCCTGGGCGGCTCCCCGGACACACGCCGGGTGGACGCATGAAATCCATCAAATGGGAAACCGCGCGCGCTTTCCCCGGTTGGCCCCTGGTGCGGAGCCATCTATGGTGCGGCCTCCACCGCCGCGGCCTGGCATCTGCCCGGCTGGCCGGTGTCCGCAACATGGGCCACGTGCACATCATCCGCGACTTTCCCTCGCCCCAAGAGGGCTTCAACCGAACCCTTCGCATCTACACCCCGGACGGCTACGACGCGCAGAGTGAGCACCGCTACCCGGTGCTCTACATGCACGATGGGCAGAACGTGTTCGCCCACCCAGAGTCGGCGCTGTACGACACGTGGTGTACCAACCGGGTCCTCGAGGGCATGGTGTCCGAGGGCCGGCTGGAGCCGTGGATCATCGTCGCGGTGGACTCGGGGCCCGGCAGGCTCCGCGAGTACTCGCCGTGGGAGGGGCCGCACGGCCACCAGGAGGGACAGGGCGCACGGTACGCGCGCTTCGTGGTGGAGGAGCTCAAGCCCTACGTGGACCGCACCTACCGCACGCGCTCGGGCGCGGAGTGGACGGGGACGATGGGCTCGTCGCTGGGCGGCCTCATCTCCCTGTACCTGGGGTGGAAGTACCCGGAGGTGTTCGGGCGCATCGGCGCGCTGTCGCCCACGGTGATGTGGCATCAGCACAAGCTCTTCGGAGAGTGGACGGCGCATACCCAGCGCTGGAGCCGCATCTACCTGGATGCGGGCAGCACCGAGCACATCGACGCCGGCGACGTGCCGCTCAACTACGGGGAGGCCACCCGCGAGTTCTACGGGCACCTCAAGCGCCTGGGCTACCACGACCACGAGGTGATTCTGGTGCTGGAGCCGGGAGGGCAACACCATGAGCGGGACTGGCAGCGACGGCTGCCGTTCGCGATGCGCTGGCTGTTGGGGTAGCGCGTGAAGGCGCGTCCTCTGGTGAAGCTCGAGGACCGCCTCATCTACACCGAGGTGGTGGAGGGGCTGGTGCGGCACGGGCTGGGAGGCCAGGTGTCGCCCCGGCTGCGCGAGCGGCTGCGGCACCTGGGGCTGGACGTGGACCGGCCGCCGCCCGCGTTCCCGGTGCTGGCGTGGCAGAAGTGCCTGCACGTCATCGTCGAGGAGACGTTCCCGGGAATGCCGCGGGAGGAGGGCTTCCGCCGGCTGGCCCATCGGCACGTGCAGGGCTACGGGCAGACGTTGATCGGCAAGGCCACGCTGCGGGTGCTGCGGCTGCTCGGGCCACGGCGCATGGTGCTGCGGCTACCGAAGGTGCTGTCCTCCACGGACAACTACACGGAGGGCTCGGCGGAAGAGCGCGGGCCGATGGAGTACACGGTGAGCATCAACTCGAAGCAGCCCCTGGGGTACGTCGAGGGCCTGTTCGAGAGCGTGCTGCTCGCCTGCGGCGCGGCGCGGCCCCGGGTGACGCTGCTGGAGGGCAGCGAGGAGCACAGCACGTTCCTGCTCACCTGGAGCGAGGCGCCCTGAGCCGTGGCTAGATCGTACTCTGGATGAAGCGCACGTCCTGGCGCATGGCCTCCAGGTCCAGGTGGCGCGTGAGGTACATCTGGGTGCCCATGGCGGCCTGGTAGACGCCGGGCAGGTTCGAGGTGTGCATCAGCAGCGAGGGCCCGAGCTTGCGCAGCACCTCCTCGTGGCTGTGGCGGTAGGAGCGTCCGGCGCGCCGGGCGACGTGACACACGTGGTACTTGGGGGTGACGCGCAGGTCGCCCACGGAGTCGCCGGTGACGACGCGGGCCCAGAGCCGGTACACGTCCATGTCGCAGGCGTAGTTCATCATGTCCGTCATGAAGCCGCCGGGGGGCCGCAGGTTGGCCTCCAGCGCCATGAAGCGGCCATCCGGTAGACGGAAGAACTCGAGGTGGAACCAGCGCTCGCGCAGGCCGAGCGCGGCCACGGCCTTGCGGCCCAGCGTGTCGAGCGCGGCGGGAATCTCCTTGAGGCTCCAGAAGGAGATGTCGCGCTTCTCGGTCACCACCTCCATCACCCCGTCGCTGTACTCGTGGCTGAGGGTGAAGAGGATGCGGCCCTCTCGGTCGACGAGGCCGTCATAGGTGACGATGGTGCCCTGGACGAAGGCCTGGGCCACATAGGGGATGGCGGGAGGCTGGGCGAGGGCCTTGTCCACCTCGGCGTCGCTGCTGACCTTGTAGGTGTGCGCGGCGCCCACGCCCACGTCGGGCTTGAGGACCAGGGGGTAGCCGACGCGCTGGGCGAAGGCCTTCACCTGGGAGGCGCTCTGGACGCGCTCCAGCTCGGGGTGGGGCACGCCCGCGTCCTTGAAGACGCCGGCCATGCCGGACTTGGTGCGCAGGCGCTGGATGTCGGCCGGAAGAAGGCCGGGGACGTGGAAGTCCTCGCGCAGGCGGGCCTCCATCTCCAGCCAGGACTCGTTGAGCGACTCGATGAGGCCGATGCGGCCATGGCGCCAGGTGAGGTAGCCGGTGGCGCGCAGCAGCGCGTCGTAGTCGTTGAGGTTGGGGGTGAAGAAATACTCGTGCAGCGACTCGCGCAGCTCCTGACGGAGCCCCTCGTAGGGCGAGTCGCCGATGCCGAGGACGTTCACGCCCCGCTCACGCAGGGCAGTGATGAAGTGGAAGTACTGCGGCGGAAAGTGCGGGGAGATGAAGACGAAGTTCATGGCTCCTCGGGGGGCGGCTCCCGAGAGGGACGACCATAGCGCGGGATCGGCCCAAGCTCACTTCCTTGGTAGTGTCCTCGGGAGGCACGCCCCCTCTCTCGGAGACAGGGCGAGGGGGACGGGTCGTCCCCCTACCTGCTACGGCTCTGGAGCCCGTCCCAGGAAAATTGGTACGAGCCGTTGGCGGACTTCTGCCAGGTATGCCGCCAGTCCGTTGGACTTTCCACGCTGCTCCAACACTTCGAGCGCTGTCTCATTGAGGCACTGGCGCTCCCGGTCACTCTCTCCTTGGATGAGTTCATCCAGGGCTCGCTTGATGTCGGTCTTCGCACCGTGTTCTCGAGCATCCAGTTCGTGAGATTTGAGGATGGGGTCGGTGGAGAGCCGCTCGCGGAGCGCTTGAAGGCGTGCGGATTCATCACGGCTCCGAGGCTCGAAGCCCGCGAGCACCCACGCTTCCCGCTTCGGGTGAGCCACGCCAATCACCACTTGAAAGGGCCAGGGGTAGGCCTCTCGCACCTGCTTGAGTCCCTGCCCCTCCTGACGATTCCGATACCCATCGCTGTCTCGAATGAGGAGTACAGCGGCAGGATGCTTCTTCATTGAGCTAAACAGCAAAAGCGCCTTCCGGGCGATGAGCGCATCAGGCTGACCCGCTTCACCATTGAACTTGCCGAAGATAACCTTCGCACCACTTTGACCCGAGTGTTCGTTGACCTTCCGCCACTCAACGAAGGTATCCACCTCGGATGCTCCTCGCCATCTCCGGCAAGAATCGAGCAGTTCCTCTTCGAGCCAGTCGATGTCCTTGAGCAAAACTCGGTCTGCGAGTCCGCACGCCGTGAGCTGATCAGCCCGAGCCTCGCAGACGATCCCGAATTCGTAGGAAGACTCATTCGCTGGCACTGGCTTCGCCCACCTTCTCCAGCCAGTTCTCGCCCACGGTGCTCCAAAACTCACCCGGGCTCATCAGGTCCTTCCATTTCTCGAACTCGGGATGGGCAGTAAGCTTTTCGCAGCGAGCAATGCCATTCTCCGAGAGGAACGTCATCCTGACCTCTTTCGGATCAAGGTGGTTCAAGATGAAAGGCGAGTGGCTGGTTGCAACAATCTGCAATTCTGGATTGTGGGATTGCAGCCCTCGAAGAACTTGGATCAGCTTGCCCTGAGCCATAGGGTGGAGCGCCAGTTCCACATCATCTAAAAGAATGAGTTTCGGCCGTGAAGGACCCATCACTACCGCTAAGAGCCCTAGTGCCATGAGAGTGCCTTCCCCAGCAGTATCCGCAGGAACGCCCTTGGCCCCCACCATATCGAAAACAATCCGATTTCCCCAGAGAGTGCGCGTCTCAGGCACCTTGATCTGCTGCTCATCGAGGGCTACCGTTCTTAGAGCTGTTTGCTCAACAGCCGCCCTCTCAACACGGATTCTTTGGACCGTCGGGACTATTTGCTTCAAAAAGCTCTCAATGGCGTTGAACTGCTCATCGTCGGTAAGCTTAAGTTGAGCTAGAACAGCAGCAAGCCCACTTCCATCGCTATCAACGCGTGGAATTTCTTCCTCGCTGTAAGAGGGTTCTGCGAGTCTTCTTGGCTCGAACCGTAGAACAGCGGTTGACCTCAACTCACTGCGCAGCATTGAGAGCTTTTTTTGATCTACCCTCTGCTGTATTGGATTTAACCCTGGCCGAAAATCTTGGCCGTCGATCTTGCCTGAAATCGAGAAAACCCATTCCTCTTTCTTTGGGTTTTCGGCTTTTCTCACGGCTCCTCGGAGCCAGAGTTCTGCTTCTGTGCCCTTCCAATTTCCCGTGATTCCTATTTCGAGTGGCGGAGTCGCATCACGTGTAAGCAACCCCTCTCTCGTGCGAATAACCGGCGAGATAAATGCCATCGGGTTCGTGGGGGGGTTCTTCTCCTCACTTGCAACATCTGTAGCAAGCAGTAACCCCTCTAGAAGTGTGGTCTTGCCCGAAGCGTTCGGGCCCACCAGCACAGTGAAGGGCTCTAGTTCCACATCGAGGGAACGATATGCCTTGAATTTACGGAACAAGACTTTCCGGATCATCAGCGTCCCCTCCTCTAGACTCTCACCCTAGCCCTCTCCCCAAAGCGGGAGAAGGGACCCACATAGCACTCAGCTCTTCGTCAGCGGGCGGTAGCGGATGCGGTGCGGCTCCAGCGCCTCGGCTCCCAGTCGCTTCTTCTTGTCCGCCTCGTAGTCCTCGAAGTTGCCCTCGAAGAAGAACGCCTTGCTGTCTCCCTCGAACGCCAGGATGTGCGTGGCGATGCGGTCCAGGAACCAGCGGTCGTGGCTGATGACCACCGCGCAGCCCGCGAAGCTCAGCAGCGCCTCCTCCAGGCTGCGCAGCGTCTCCACGTCCAGGTCGTTGGTCGGCTCGTCCAGGAGCAGCAGGTTGCCGCCGCTCTTGAGCATCTTCGCCAGGTGGACCCGGTTGCGCTCGCCGCCCGACAGGTCCTTCACCCGCTTCTGCTGGTCCTGTCCCTTGAAGGCGAAGCCCGCAAGGTACGCGCGGCTCGGCATCTGCCCCGCCCGTCCCAGGTCGATGTAGTCCAGCCCGCCGCTGACCTCATCGAACACGCTCTTGTCGCCATTGAGCGCGTCGCGGCTCTGGTCCACGTAGGCCAGCTTCACCGTCTCACCGATGCGCAGCTCGCCCGCGTCCGGCTTCTCCACGCCCGTCATCATCCGGAACAGCGTCGTCTTGCCCGCGCCGTTCGGACCAATCACGCCGACGATGCCACCGGGCGGCAGCTTGAAGTTCAGGTCGTCGATGAGCAGCCGGTCCCCGAACGCCTTGCGCAGCCCCTTGGCCTCCACCACCAACCCGCCCAGCTTGGGCCCGGGAGGAATGGTGACTTCGCCCGTCGCGTCGCGCTTGTCCTGCGTCTGGTTGAGCAGCTCCTCGTACGCGGCGATACGCGCCTTGCTCTTGGCCTGGCGCGCCTTGGGGCTGGCGCGCACCCACTCCAGCTCGCGCTTGAGCGTCT
The DNA here is from genome assembly GCF_034259325.1 of Hyalangium ruber. Lineage (NCBI taxonomy): Bacteria > Pseudomonadati > Myxococcota > Myxococcia > Myxococcales > Archangiaceae > Hyalangium > Hyalangium rubrum. Next base: position 283,517 of record NZ_JAXIVS010000002.1, read on the forward strand.
TCTGGCGGTGGCTCTCCGACTTCTCCTCCAGCTCCAGCCGCTTCTGCTTCTGGTCCAGCCACGAGGAGTAGTTGCCCTTCCAGGGCACGCCCTCGCCGCGGTCCAGCTCCAGAATCCACTCGGCCACGTTGTCCAGGAAGTACCGGTCGTGGGTGATGCTGACGATGGTGCCCTTGTACTCCTTGAGCGCGCGCTCCAGCCACGCCACGCTCTCGGCGTCCAGGTGGTTGGTGGGCTCGTCCAGCAGCAGCAGGTCCGGCTTCTCCAGCAGGATGCGGCAGAGCGCCACGCGGCGCTTCTCACCACCCGACAGCTTCGTCACGTCCGCGTCGCCCGGGGGCAGCCGCAGCGCGTCCATCGCCATCTCGATGGTGCGGTCCAGCTCCCAGCCGTTGGCCGCGTCGATGGCGTCCTGCAGCTTGCCCTGCTCGGCCAGCAGCTTCTCCATCTCCGCGTCGCTCATGGGCTCGGCGAACTTCGCCGACACCTCGTTGAAGCGGTCCATCAGCCGGCGAATCTCCTTGAGGCCCAGCTCCACGTTCCCCTTCACGTCCAGCGAGGCGTCGAGCTGGGGCTCCTGCGGCAGGAAGCCCACCCGCACGCTGGGGTCTGGCTTGGCCACCCCGAAGAACTCGGTGTCCACGCCGGCCATGATGCGCAGCAGCGTGGACTTACCCGAGCCGTTGGGACCGATGACACCGATCTTCGCGCCTGGGAAGAAGGACAGGTAGATGCCCTTGAGGATCTCCTTACCGCCCTTGACCTTGCGCAGGTCCTGCATGGTGAAGATGAAGTTCTGGGCCATCTCGGGTCTGGTGCCTCCCAATTACGACGTAGACGGTGGCGGATACTAAGGAGGGGCGCGGGGCGCAAGGAACTCCCCGCCCCCCTGCCCCGGTTGCTCGCTGCCGCACTCAGCGGTGCAAACGCTCGAAAAGGGACTTCGCCGTCAGGTACGCGAAGTCCGCGTCCCCGAAGCGCACCAGGTCCCCATCCCGCACGAAGAACTCCTTGTGCGCCTCGAGCGTGTGCCCGTTGAGCAGGGTGCCGTTCATCGAGCCCAGGTCCACCACCGTGCAGGCCCCCGCCTGCCCATGCCAACGCAGCCGCGCGTGCTCCTTGGAGACCGACGGGTCGTTGATGACCAGCTCGCAGCTCGGCAGCCGTCCCACTGTCAGCTCGTCCTGGCTGCCCAGCGGCGGCAGCGTGGCCACCAGCAGCTCGTCGAAGCGCAGCAGCACCGCCAGCTGCATGGCCTCCAGGCTCGGGCCTGTAGCCACCATGGTGCTTTGGGCCCCCATCTTCATCGCCATCTGCTCCACCACCGGACGCGGCGGTTTCTGCACGAGCGCGAACGGTCCAACCTGTTTGATGAAGAACGGCTCGGTGAGCCGGGCGGCCAGGGCCCGTAAGTCCCGTACGTAGAGCATTCGCCCCCACTCTAGCGCTCCTGGGCCCTGGCGCACCCTGTCTCTCTGCCCAGGGACACCGGCCCCGGGAAGTGCTAGAGCGCCTCTCGCCATGTCCTCGCCCGTCCTCGAGTTGCAGGGCCTCACCAAGTCCTACGCGAAGCTCACCGCCCTCTCCAACGTGAACCTCTCCATCCGCCAGGGGGAGATCTTCGCCTTGCTGGGGCCCAACGGCGCCGGGAAGACGACGCTCATCGGCTCCATCTGCGGGCTGGTGAAGAAGACCAGCGGCCGCATCCTCCTGTTCGGCAAGGACCTGGACCAGGACCCCGTGGGCCCGCGCTATGAAGTGGGCCTGGTGCCACAGGAGATCAACTTCGACCCGTTCTTCTCCGTGGCCGAGTCGCTCCACATCCAGCTCGGCTTCTACGGCCGCCCCCGGGACGAGGCGCGCGTGGACGAGATGCTCACCGCGCTCAACCTCCAGAACAAGAAGGACACGGTGGCCCGCGCGCTCTCCGGCGGCATGAGGCGCCGGCTGCTCATCGCCAAGGCGCTGGTCCACCGCCCCAAGCTCGTCTTCCTGGACGAGCCCACCGCGGGCGTGGACGTGGAGCTGCGGCGAGACCTGTGGAACTACGTGCGCAAGCTCGCCAGCGAGGGCACCACCATCGTCCTCACCACCCACTACCTCGAAGAGGCCGAGGAGCTGGCCGACCGGGTGGGCGTCATCAACGAGGGGCGCCTGCTGCTGGTGGAGGACAAGGCCACGGTGATGCGGCGCTTCGGCGAGAAGCGCCTCGTGGTCACCTTCGAGCAGCCCCAGTCGGAGCTACCCGAGCCCGCCCGCCGCTTCAACACCACGCTCTCCGAGGACCGGCGCACGCTCACCTATCTGGAGCGCGAGGGCAGCGCTCCCGCCGGAGACCTGCTGCGCGTCCTCTATGCCCAGGGCCTGCCCATCTCCGACGTGGAGACGCGGCGCTCGCGCCTGGAGGACGTGCTCATCGAGATCCTCCGCGGCCCCTCCTCTCCGAAGGCCGCCTGACTTCCACCCCGCCTGACGCCCCTCCCCACGCCATGAACACCCTTGGGATGAAGACGCTGTTCGCGAAGGAGGTCCGCCGCTTCATGCGCGTGCCGGGCCAGACCGTCCTCTCGCCGCTCATCAGCACCACGCTGTATTTCATCGTCTTCGGCTACTCCATCTCCAGCCGCGTCCAGGAAGTGGAGGGAGTGCCCTACCTGTCCTTCATCGTCCCGGGCCTCATCTTCCTGGGCATCGCCAACAACGCGTTCCTCAACTCCAGCTCCTCGCTCTTCATCACCAAGATTCAAGGCACGGTGGTGGACCTGCTGGTGGCCCCGCTGGGCGCCGGCGAGCTGATGGCCGGCTTCGTGGGCGGCGCCATGGTGCGCGGGCTGGTGGTGGGCGGGCTCACCTGGGCGGTGGCCCTCTTCTTCACCGGCTTCAGCCTCCAGCACGCCTGGGTGGCCCTCTACTTCCTGCTGCTGTCCTCCTACGTCTTCAGCGTGCTGGGGCTCCTGGCGGCGGTGTGGGCCGAGAAGTTCGAGCAGATCAACTTCTTCCCCACCTTCGTGATGATGCCGCTCACGTTCCTGGGCGGCGTCTTCTACTCGGTCAACGCGCTGCCCTCGCCCTGGAACACGATCAGCCTCTTCAATCCCATGGTCTACATGGTCGAGGGCGTGCGCTACGGCATGGTGGGCCACAGCATCTTCTCGCCCGTGCTGGGCGGCGGCATCCTCCTGGGGGTCTCGGTGGTCGCCACCGGCCTCACCTACTGGGCGCTGCACTCCGGGTATAAAATGAAGGCCTGAGTCTCTCTCCTGGAGAGCACCCGACACTTCTCACCGCACGCCTGTCCGCCTGGCGGGGGGTCGGGCACAGGGACTTTCACTCAGGGCCACAGTCCAAGGTATTCTGAGCCGAACATGGCTGTCGCCTTCGGCAAATATGAGCTTTTAAGAAAGATCGCCTCCGGGGGCATGGGGCAGGTCTTCTTGGCGCGTGAGAGGGGCGCGGTGGAGCGCCTGGTCGTGCTCAAGCTCATCCTTCCGCACCTGGCCGAGGACGATGAGTTCCTCACCATGTTCCTGGACGAGGCCCGGCTGGTTGCCCGGCTCCAGCACCCCAACCTCGTCACCATCCTCGATTTGGTGGAGATCGAAGGCCGGCACTGCCTGGCCATGGAGTACGTGCAGGGCGACGACGTGCGCCGCATGGACAAGCACGCGCGGCTCAAGGGCAAGCTGCTGCCCACCGGGCTGGTGCTGCGCATCATCTCCGAGGCGGCCGCCGGGCTGGACCACGCCCACAAGTCGCGCGATGCCCAGGGCCAGCCGCTCAAGCTGGTCCACCGGGACGTCTCTCCGCAGAACATCCTCATCGGCTTCGACGGGGCGGTGAAGATCATCGACTTCGGCGTGGCCAAGGCGGCCGGCAGCGGCCAGCAGACGGCCACCGGGGTGCTCAAGGGCAAGTATCCTTATATGTCCCCGGAGCAGGCCTCGGGGCAGCCCATCGACGGGCGCAGCGACCAGTTCGCCCTGGGCGTGGTGATGTGGGAGCTGCTCACGGGCAAGCGCCTCTTCAAGGGCGACTCGGACCTCATGACGCTGCGGCTGGTGAAGGACTGCCAGGTGCCGCCGCCCTCGCAGCTCAACCCCAAGCTGCCCCCGGGGTTGGACGAGGTGGTGCTGCGGGCGCTCTCGCCCACGGCGGACAAGCGCTACCCGGACTGCGGCGCCCTGCGCCTGGCGCTGGAGGACTACATCATCCAGCTGCGCATGCCGGCCAGCAACGCGCACCTGTCGGCGTACCTGCGCGAGCTGTATGCCGAGCGCATCGCCGCGGAGGCGGACCCCTCGAAGCTGGATCAGCTCGCCGAGGACGCGGACCTGGACTCGAAGTCCAACCCCTCGCGCAGCAACCTGCGCTCGGTGCTGGTGGGCAATCCCTCCTCCACGCCCTCGCGCTCGCCGGGGACCGGCCAGAGCCCGGGAACGCGCTCGCGCCGCGCGGTGGACGCGCTGGTGGGCCCCGCACCCGCTCCGCGACAGGAGCCCTCGCGCGGCACCGTCTCCATGGGCGCGGCGCCTGCCCCGCGCCGGCGCTTCCCCGTGGTGCCGGTGGCGGTGGGCGGCGCGGCGCTCCTGGTGCTCGCGGGCGCGGCCGTCGTCTTCCTGCGCAAGAGCCCTCCTACCGAGCAGCCCACGCCGCCGCAGCAGCACCTGGTGAATGTGCCGCCCGAGCAGCCGCAGCCACCCATCCAGGTGCCTACGCCGGTGGAGCCCAGCAAGGTGGAGCTGACGCTCATCTCCGAGCCCCTGGGCGCAGCGGTCCAGATGGAAGGGCTGCCGCTCGGCGTGACGCCGATGAAGTTGCCGCTCACCGAAGGGGCGCCCCCCGTGTCGCTGACGCTGACGCTGGACGGGTACGAGGCCAAGACGCAGCAGGTGTCCGCCGCGAACGCACCCACCCTCGCCGTCGTGCTGGACCGACGCCCCGCCAACGGCACCAAGCCGGGGATCAAGAAGCCTCCCACGCCGGGCGGCTCCGGGCTCGGCATCAAGACGGGCCGCTGAAGCGCGCCCGCCGGGCCGTGCGGCCTACCGCGGCGGAGACTGCGCCACCAGTCGGCGGATCAGCTCCGGCTCGAAGGGCTTGTCGATGCGCGGGTGGGAGAAGTTCTGCAGGAAGGCCCGCGCGCGCGCGGTGAAGCCTCCGCCCGTCATGAAGACCAGCCGGGGCAGGCACTCGGGGTGCTTCCTCGCCAGCTCCGAGTGGACATCCATGCCGGTCAGGTCCGCCATCATCAAGTCGCAGAAGATGCGATCGAAGTCCGTGTCGCGCTCCAGCACCGTGAGCGCCTCGCGCCCGCTGTGCGCCACCACCACCTCGTTGCCACGGCCGATGATGCGCCGCACCACCGAGGCAATGCCCGGCTCGTCGTCGATGACGAGCACCCGCTTGCCCTGGACGATCAACGTCTCGGTCGGCGTGTCCATCACCGGCAGCAGCGCCTCGGCCTCCGCGCCGCGGATCGGCAGCACCACCCGGAAGGTGCTGCCCTTGCCCTGCGTGCTCACGGCGGTCAGGTCTCCGCGCAGCGCCTTGATGATGCCGTGGCAGATGGACAGCCCCAGCCCCGTGCCCTCGCCCACCGGCTTGGTGGTGAAGAACGGCTCGAAGGCACGCGCGAGCACCTCCTGCGTCATCCCCTTGCCCGTGTCGGTCACCTCCACCACCACGCGATGCTCCTGCGCGTAGGTGGTGAGGATGATGCGGTGCTGCTCGGCATCCCCCTCGGGGATGGCCTGGGCCGCGTTCACCAGCAGGTTGAGGAACACCTGCCCCAGCTTGGCCTCGTTGCCCCACACCGTCGGCACCTTGCCGAAGCACTTCACCACCTTGGCGCGGTAGCGGATGTGGTTCATCGCCATCGAGAGGCTGAACTCGAGCGCCGCATGCACGTCCACCGGCCGCAGCTGCGCGTCATCCCCTCGGGCGAACGTCTTCAGATCCCGGACGATGCCGCGGATGCGCTCGGCGCCCTGGCGTGCCTCCTCCAGCGCCTCCGTCGTCTCCCCCAGCGCCTGGCGCACCATCGCCTCGGGCAGCGAGGACACCTGCTCCAGCGCGAAGTGGATGTTGCCCATCACGAAGGACAGCGGGTTGTTGATTTCGTGGCCCACGCCGGCCGCGAGCTGGCCCGCCACCGCCAGCTTCTCCGACTGCACCAGCTTCTCGCGCGCCGCCAGCAGCTCCCGCGCGCGCTGGCGCGCCAGGGCCTCCGCCTCCAGGCGCCCGGAGTGCTCGCGCTCCAGCAGCCCGTCGCGCTCCTGCTCGGTGCGCTTCTTGTCCGTCACGTCCCGGAAGAAGACGGCGATGCCGGTGCCCGACGGGTACGCGTGCATCTCGAACCAGCGGTCCGTGCCCGGCAACATCAGCTCGAACACCGAGGAGACGCGCTCGGCCATCACCCGGCGGAACTCCCGCTCCACCAGCGTGCCCCGCAGCTCCGGGCACGTGTCCCACAGCCCGCGCCCGAAGAGCTTCTCGCGCGACACGCCCTTCATCAGCAGCGCGTTGCGGTTGCAATAGGTGTAGCGCCAGTTGGCATCCACCGAGAGGAAGCAGTCCGGCGTGCCCTCGAGGATCTCCACCATCCGGTCCCGAGTCTCACGCAGGCCCGTCTCCGCGCGCCGCGCGGCGGTGATGTCGCGCAGGCGCACCAGCACGCCATCCCGGAACTGCGCCACGGTGGCCTGGAGCCAGCCGTCGAACCCATTGCACGCGTGCGGGAAGACCTGCTGGCACGCCTCGCCCGTCTCCACCACCTGGTGGAAGGCCTCGAACTGCCCCGCCAGCCCCAGCTCCGGCGGCACCTCGTGCAGGAAGTGCCCCAGCAGCCCTCCCACGCCCCAGCCCAGAATGCGCTCGGCGGCGGGGTTGGCGTAGATCCACTCGAAGTCGACGATGTTGCCGTCCGCGTCCCGTACGGCACGCAACACCATGCTGCCCTCGGGGTGGAAATGCTCCACCTCCCGGAGGACTCGCAACACCTCATCGCCTTCCCAGGCGCGAGCGCCTTTCAGGGACTTCAGCGGCTCGGTGAAGGCGGGCTTGGGCATGGCCTGGGTACCTCCGACGCACGACGGCCAGACGCTGGGCGGGGGGCCAGGAGCCTTGGCTTGCTCGGCGACTGACAGCTTACCCCCTTGGCGCTCAGGGTACAGAGCCCCTCCCCCCGCCTACACAGGCAGCCGGTGAACAGTGAAAGGCGCCAGGAGTTAACGATTCCTCGGGGCGTTTTCAAGAACGCCATCGAGTGACAATTGGCCGTAACGCGAGCCCCTGGATCTCCCAGGAACTCGGCTAGTGGGAAACCCTCAGGCCAACGTGCTCCCAGCGGAATCCTCCACCAAAGACGGAGCTGTCATGTCACGACCGTCTGACACGCACCACCACCGCCGAGGGTCCCTCCAGACTCAGCCGATTCTCACGCAGTGGAGAGGCCTCCACGGCGCCGCCGAAGCGCGGGGCCTCGCTCCACAGCACCCCCTCGGCGCGTGAGTCGGCCGGCAGCGCGTGTTCCAGCGCACCGCGCACGTTGACGATGATGAGGAGCGATTGATCCGCGCCGCGCCGCTCGAGCACGAGGGCGTCCTTGCCCAGCACCCGCGCTTCATAGCCGCCTCGGCGTTGATCCTTCAGCGCGGGCTCGGTAGCGCGCAGCCGCAGCAGCTCGCGGTAGAGCGCTCGCACCGACGCGTGCGGCGGCCGCTGGGCCTCGCTCCAGTCCAGGCGCGAGCGCTCGAAGGTCTCCACCGCCTGCGGATCCGGCACCGTGTCGCCAGCGAACCGGGCGAAGCCGGAGAACTCCTTGCGCCGCCCCTCGGTGACGAGCCGCCCCAGCTCGGCGTTGTGGTCGGTGAAGTAGAGGAACGGCGTGCTCGCGTTCCACTCCTGCCCCATGAAGAGCAGCGGCGTGTAGGGCGACAGGAGCAGCAGCGTGCTCATCGCCCGGAAGGCCGCGGGTGACACGTCATGGCCGAGCCGCTCGCCGAGCGCTCGGTTGCCCACCTGATCATGGTTCTGGATGCAGTGGACGAAGCAGCGCGGCGGCACCCCCTCGGCGGGCGTGCCCCGGGCGTGGCCCTGGTTCTTCGACACCTGGCCCTCGTAGAACCAGCCCTGGCGCAGCGTGCGGGCGATGTCCTCGGCGCTGCCCGTGTAGTCCTGGTAGTAGCCCTCGTGGTCGCCCGCGAAGGCGCGCCGCAGTTGGTGGTGCAGGTCATCCGCCCAGACGCCATCCAGCCCCAGGCCGCGCTGCTCGGGCGAGCGCAGCAGCCGCGCCTCGTTGCGCTCGTCCTCGGCGATGACGTGTACGCGGCGCCCCGGCGCGCTGGCGCGGGCGCGCTCGGCGATCTCCGTCAGCAGGTGCTTCGGGCTGTCATCCACGATGGCGTGCGCCGCGTCCAGGCGCAGGCCGTCGGCGTGGTAGTCGCGGATCCACATCTCCACGTTGTCGAGCACCATCTGGCGCACGGGCGCGGAGTGCTCGCCGTCATAGTTCACCGCGTCGCCCCACGGCGTGTGGTGGCGCCCGGTGAAGTAGTGCGGCGAGTAGCAGCGCAGGTAGTTCCCGTCCGGGCCGAAGTGGTTGTAGACGGCGTCGATGAGCACCGCGAGCCCGTGCGCGTGCGCGGCGTCGATCAGCCGGCGCAGGCCGGTGGGGCCGCCGTAGCTGTGCTGCGGGGCGAAGAGGTCCACCCCGTCGTAGCCCCAGTTGCGCGTGCCCGGGAAGCTCGCCAGCGGCATCAACTCCAGCGCGGTGATGCCCAGCTCGCGCAACCCGGCGAGCCGGGGAATGAGCGCCTCGAAGGTGCCCTCGGGCGTGGCCGTGCCCACGTGGACTTCATAGATGACCAGCTCCTCCGCCCCGATGCCCTTCCACCCCGAGTCCGTCCAGGCGAAGTCCGGCGCCACCACCTCGGAGGGGCCATGCACGCCCTGCGGCTGGGAGCGCGACCAGGGGTCCGGGAAGGGGCCCTCTCCGTCGACGCGAAGCTTGTAGCGAACCCCGGGGCCTTGCTCCTCCAGCACCGCGACGAAGTAACCGCCCGGCTCGGGCGTCATGGGCAGCACACGCCCTGGCTTGCCCGCCGCGTCGTGGAGCACCACCTCCAGCGAGCGGTGGTCTGGCGCCCAGACGCGCCAGCGCACTCGGGGGCCCGGCTCCACCCACGCCCCCAACCTCGGAACCGCCGCCCGTGTCTCCTCCGCTGTCTTCATACCCATTCCTTTAATGCGCGCCTCTCCTACCGAGGAGCACCTTGCGCCCAGGTCCAATGCTTCGAGGCGGAAAGGTGTTCACTGGTAACCCTAGGGAGTGCGCACCCTCGGACGTTGGCCCAGCCCTCGGGACCGCCGGGTCCCTGCTCACCCCCTATCCGCCCATCCAACCCAGCAGGTACACTTTCTTCTCTGATTTTCGCGCAATCCCTGTCGGCCTGGTTTTGGATATGCCATCCCTTCCGAGCGACAGCATCCCCACGGCATTGCCCGAAGAGAGCGTCGAGGATCTCTACGAGAACGCGCCGTGTGGATACCTCTCCACGCTGCCCAACGGCACCATCGTCCGGGTCAACCAGACCTTCCTGACCTGGACGGGCTACTCGCGCGAAGAGCTCCTCGTCGGCAAGCGGTTCCGGGACCTGCTGACCATCGGGGGGAAGCTCTTCCACGAGACGCACTACGCGCCCCTGCTGCGGATGCAAGGGTTCGTCAATGAGATCAGCTTCGAGCTCGTGTGCAAGAACGGCCGACCGCTGCCCGTGTTGATCAACAGCGTCCAGAAGCAGGATGCGGCCGGCACGCCCGCCTTCCACCGCACCACGCTCTTCAACATCACCGACCGCAAACTCTACGAGCGAGAGCTGCTCCTGGCCCGGCGGCAGGCCGAACAAGCCGAGCTGGCCGCCCGCGCCAAGGCGGACTTCGTGTCCATGGTCAGCCACGAAATCCGCACCCCGATGAACGCCATCCTCGGGCTGGCGGGCCTGCTGCTCCAGACCGAGCTGAACTCGGAGCAACAGAAGTACCTCCACCTGCTCCAGTCCTCGTCCGAGAACCTGCTGGAGCTGCTCAACAACATCCTGGATCTCAACAAGATCGAAGCGGCCAAGGTGACGCTGGAAGAGCGCCGCTTCGATCTCCGCCAGCTGATCCACGGCCTGCTCCACGGCCTCCACGTCAAGGCCGAGCAGAAGCAGCTGGCCGTGCGGCTGGAGCTGGACGAGCGGCTCCCGCACGGGCTCCTGGGAGATCCGATCAAGCTCAGCCAGGTGCTCACCAACCTGGTGGCCAATGCCATCAAGTTCACCGAGCGAGGCGCGGTGACGCTGGCGGCGCACGTCCGGGACTCCTCCCCGCAGGCCGTCTTCGTGGACTTCCGGGTCACCGACACGGGCATCGGCATTCCCGAGGAGCACCTGGCGCGAATCTTCGAGGAGTTCACCCAGGCCAGCTATGACATCCAGCTGAAGTACGGCGGCACCGGCCTGGGCCTCTCCATCTGCCGGAAGTTGCTCGCGCTGTATGGCAGCCAGCTCCACGTGGAGAGCGTGCCGGGGAAGGGCTCGTGCTTCTTCTTCACCCTGCGCCTGAAGGTCGCGGAGGCGGCGGAGGAGCCCGCCGTGAAGCCTCCGCCCTCCGAGCATTGCCTCACCGGCCTCAAGCTGCTGGTGGCCGAGGACAACAGCCTCAACGTCTTCGTGCTCTCGCAGTTCCTGCGCAAGTGGGGCGCCGACTTCGAGGTGGTGGAGAACGGGCACGGGGCCGTGGCGAAGGTCCAGCAGGGACACTTCGACCTGATCCTGATGGACCTCCAGATGCCGGAGCTGGATGGCTACGCGGCCACCCGCGCCATCCGGGGCCTGCCCGAGGAGCGGCTCCACCGCCTGCCCATCCTGGCCCTGTCCGCCTCCAACCGGCTCGGGCTGGAGGAGCAGCTCGCGGCCGCTGGCTTCACGGGCTTCGTGGGCAAGCCCTTCAAGCCCGATGATCTGCTCTCGAAGATTTCCCTGCACTGCGCCCGCCCGTCCCGCTTCAGCCTGGAGGGCCTCCGGCGCCTGGCCGAGGGAGACCGTCACGCCCTGCGAGAGCTCATCGCCGTCGCCATCGCCAACTGCCAGCAGGCCCAGCCCACCTTTCAGAGAGCGCTCGAGGCCGGCGATCTGGAAGGGTTCGAGTTCCATGCCCACAAAATCAAGATGACCCAGGAGCTGCTCCAAGCGGAGGCCCTTCGGGCGGCGCTGCAACGAGGACGCGCGCTTCTGTCCCGAAGAGACAGCGACGCGGAGCTGGTCCGTGCCGCGGCTCACGCCCTTCACGCGGAGCTGGAGGACATCATCACGGCCTTGAGGGCGGACCTGGCGACGGTCGCCGCCGGCCTCCCCGCCGAGGAGGACTCGCGAAACTGAAGGGTAAGCGGCGGCCAGGCCCGCGAAGGCAAGCCCTCCCGCCTGCCGGGGGCGCCAGCCGGGCGAGCCTTCTCGCACCATCGTCCTTAGGGTGTGTGGGAGACGCTGGAGGCGGGACGCCATGCATCACACCCGGGAAATTCCTCGCGAGGTCTGGTCCGACTACCTGACGCTGCTGAGCAGCATCACCCAAGCTCAGTGCGTCCGCATCGAGGCGGGGAGTCCGGAGATAGGCGAGCAGACGCTGGCCCAACGCCTGCCCCTCATCGACATCTCCTTCGAGGAGAAGGGCAGCGGCCAGGGCAGCGTCGAGGTGACGGTGGGGCGGCCCGGCGAGGAGATCACCCACCGCATCCTCCACCCCGACCGCATCTACGCCGACGAGAGCGAGAACGGCGAGCTGGAGTGCCTGGACATCGAGGACGAGGAGCACACCAAGACGCTCATCTTCTTCGAGCCGGCCGAGGCCTTCGCCGAGAGCAGCGACCGTTGGTCCTCCCCGCCGCTCTGAGCCCGGAAAAGCAGAAGGGCGGGCCCCCGTCGAGGAGCCCGCCCCGGTGAGACGACTGCGAAGGTGCGTTACGGGTTGGCGATGGCGTAGTCCAGCGCCGCCTTGGCGCGGATCAGGCCGTTGCCGTAGTAGTTGTCACGACCGGCGGTGCCCAGGTCCTCGGCCGTCTTCTCGAGGGCGTTGCGCACGCGGGTGGCCGTCCACGCCGGGTTGTAGCTCCACACCAGGGCCGCGATGGCGGACACGTGCGGGGTCGCCATCGAGGTGCCGTCGTAGGGCTCGTAGCCGCTGGCCGGCTCGACGAACTGGCTGGACACCGTGGAGGACTGGCCCAGGCCGCCCGCCGCCTTGATGGCGGTGCCGTCCTCCAGGCTCAGGGAGATGGCCGGGATGGTGCTGGTGACGCCCGTGCCCAGCGTGCCGGCGAAGCCGCCCGCCACGTTGTTGTAGATGACCGCGGCCACGCCGCCACCGGCCTTCGCGTTCACCACCTTGGTGTTGAAGTCGATGGTGCCACGCTGGCAGAGGACGACCTTACCCGCCCAGGCGCCCACGCTGTCGCACAGGCCGCCGTCCACCAGCGCGCCCGTCACGCCCGCGCTCCGGGCCGCGCCGTCGATGTAGCCGCCGCTGAAGGTGCCGCCGGCCACGGCGACGCTGTTGGTGTCCACCGCGCCGACGGTGGAGAGCACACCCACGCCCGGGGCCGCGATGTCCACCTCGGTGTTGAACTGCGAGAAGGTGGCGATGGTCTTGTTCGCGTCCAGCGCGCCCACCGACATGACGATGGGGTAGGAGGCCGGGTAGCTCATGCGGTTGTTGCCGTCATTGCCCGCCGCCGCGATGGAGAGCACGCCCGCGCTGAAGGCGTTCTTGAAGGCGTTCTCCTCGGTCTTGCTCTTGGTCGGGCCGCCGAGGCTCATGCTGATGACGTTGGCGCCCGCGCTCACGCAGCGGTTGGCCGCGTCCGCCAGGGTGGAGGCGTAGGTCCACGAGCAGTCATCGCCGAACACCTTGACGATGTGCAGGTTCACGCCGTTGGGCAGCACGCCCACCACGCCGGTGGTGTTGTTGACCGCGGCGATGGTGCCCGCCACGTGCGTGCCGTGGTGGCACTTGTCGGTGTTCCAGCCCGTGGGGTAGCCCGTGATGGACTTGCCGCTCTGGTGGTCCTCATGCGCGGCGTAGAGGCCGGAGTCGATGATGCAGATCTTCCGGTTGGCGCCCGTGGCCGAGGCCCACACCTGGTCCGCCTGGGTCAGCGGAATGCCGTACGGCGTGGTCTGCGCCAGCAGCTTGCGGGGCGCGTCCAGCTCGACGAACTCGACCCCGGCGTGCTTGCTCAGCGCCTCGACCGCCTTGGCGGGCAGCTCCACCGCCGACGCGTTCATCCCGTGGATGGACATCAGCTCGCGCCCGCCGGCGGCCGAGACGACCTTGGAGCGGTCGAACCCGGGCTTGAAGCTGATGATGTAGCGCTCCTTGGCCTCCGAGGCCACGCCCGCCTCCTGCGTGCGTACCTCCGTCTCCTCCGAACCGACTTCCGACGCACACGCGGACAGCATCACCAGGGCACCAAACAGCGTCGACTTCTTCATGGGGGATTGTCTCCTACATCGCGTTAAGCGCACTAACCGGGTTTCACCGAGCAGCCAGGGTGAAATCCTTCAACCCTTATAAATTGAGAATCGGCTTAATACAAGCTTCCCCTGAGAATTCGTTCAGTGGTTTTTGCTTAGATTCTGTGTCTGGCTTTGATTTCGCCTTATCCGCTGAGAATAAAAAAACCGAGGGCGCTCTCCGCCAAAGTGGGAGAACGCCCTCGGTGTCACTGCCACCCCACCGCGGTTCACGCGGCGGGGCTCAGGCTGTGAAAGGGATTACGGGTACAGCGCGCGAGCGCCGGTCTTGTCGAGGCTGGTGAGCACCAGGTCGCCGGTGTTGGTGCCAGCGCACTGGGGGTAGTGCATGACCGAGGCCTTGTCGTAGCTGGTCAGCGCACGCCAGTTGGCGTCCTCGTAGCAGCCGCTGGCGCTGGTGCGGGTGTGCTCGTGGCGGAAGCCCAGCGCGTGGCCGAGCTCGTGGCGCAGGATGCCCGCCAGCGTGTAGCGGCTGGGGGTGAAGGCGCTGGTGCTGATCAGCACGTTGCGGCCCGAGCGGCTGGTGTTGGGGAAGAACGCGCGCGCCAGGTAGCTCTGGTCGCTGGTCTGGCGCACGTCGAAGAGCACCGCGCTCTGGCTGGCGGTGCAGTTGCTGTCGTAGCTGCTGGAGTGGACGAAGTTGACGTTCGCCGTGGCCTCCCAGGCCGCCGTGGCGGTGTTCATCGCGCTCACCACGGTGCTGTAGCGGCTGCCGAAGCTGCTGCTGCTCACGCAGTAGGTGAGGTTGCGCGCCTGGGTGGCGCTCCACTTGATGTCGCCACCGATGTAGTACACCGCCAGGCCGTCCTGGCTGGCGCCGTGGCCCGCGGAGGCGACGTTCTGCTCGTAGTACTCGCGCAGCGCCTGCTCGTTCTCGAGCGCGATGTCGAAGTCGACGACGAACACGTCACCGTCGCCCTTGATGGCGGAGGCCTTGAACTCCTCCCAGCTCATCGGCTGCTCTTCCTGCGCCATCTCCTGGGAACCGCCGCACGCAGAACCAAAGAGAGCCACACCCGCCAGCATCGCAACAGTACGGAACTTGAGCATTCGTCTTCCTCGGAAAGCACTTCGGGGGATTGGTGCGCCAGCCGCCTGATCGCCATCAGCCGCGTCCAGCGCGCCTGCTCGCTTGAGCAACTCCCGGGCCAGAAGTTGGGATAACGAATAATCAGGGTTTATCTAGCACCCCCCGTGATTCCCGGAGCGTCCAGACTCCAGCAATCCGGACCTGGGGTGTAAAAGAACGTGACGTTTCCGTCACCAAGTGCCTGGGAACATTCAAAAACTCTCACGTTTGCAACACTGACTGAGAAAAGGTCGGTCCTGTCCTGTTATCGGACATGGGGTTTGGGCGCGGCACGTCCAGGGTCACCATACTTCTGAAGTGCATTGGTCCATGGAGCTGCTGGAGCTTCTGAGGGAGGTCGGCCCGCACGTCATGGCGGTGCTCACGGTGCTCGTGAGCGTGCTGGCTTCGGCCCACGTGGTGCTGCGCAAGCGGGACGTGCGCGCGGCGGTGGCGTGGGTGGGGCTGGTGTGGCTGGTGCCGGTAGTGGGGGCGGTGCTGTACCTGCTGCTGGGCATCAACCGCATCCGCCGCCGGGCGCGCTCGCTCACGCTGCGGCAGGAGCATGGGCGCTTCCCGCCCACCCCGAGCGTGGCGCCGCTGCCGGCCGAGGCGCTGAGCCAGGCGCTGCCCACCGGGGCGCACCTCGCCTCGCTGGCGCGGGTGGTGGAGGCGGTGGTGCATCGGCCGCTGCTGCCGGGCAACCGTGTCACCGTGCTCGAGTCGCGCACGGACGCCTATCCCTCCATGTTGGAGGCCATCGCCAGCGCGCGCGTGTCGCTCTCACTGTGCAGCTACATCTTCGACAATGACCGGGCGGGCCGGCGCTTCGTCGAGGCGCTGGCGGAGGCGGCGCGGCGCGGGGTGGAGGTGCGGGTGCTGGTGGACGCGCTGGGCAGCCGCTACACGTGGCCGCCGATTACGGGGCGCTTGCGGCGGGCGGGGGTGCGGGCCGCGCGCTTCCTGCCCACGCTCATGCCCAAGCGGCTGCCCTTCATGAACCTGCGCAACCACCGCAAGGTGATGGTGGTGGACGGCAAGGTGGGCTTCACCGGGGGCATGAACATCCGCGCGCACTTCCTACCGGGCGAGGACGCCGCGCGCGACTTGCACTTCCGGCTGGAGGGCCCGGTGGTGGGTCAGCTCCAGGAGACGTTCGCGGAGGACTGGGCCTTCACCACCAAGGAGCGGCTCTCGGGCGAGGCGTGGTTCCCTCCGCTGGAGCCTGCGGGGCCCGTGGTGGCCCGGGGCATTCCGGACGGGCCGGACGAGGACTTCGAGAACATCCGCATGGTGTTCCTGGGGGCGCTGGCCTCGGCGCGCGAGCGGGTGCGCATCATTACGCCGTACTTCCTGCCGGACACGGCGCTGGTCACCGCGCTCAACGTGGCGGCGATGCGCGGGGTGCAGGTGGACATCCTGCTGCCCGCGCGCGGCAACGTGCCGCTGGTGCAGTGGGCGAGCCGGGCACAGCTGTGGCAGGTGATGCGCCCTGGCTGCCGCATCTTCTTCACCGCGCCGCCGTTCGACCACGCCAAGTTGATGGTGGTGGACGGGATGTGGTCGCTCATCGGCTCGGCCAACTGGGACCCGCGCTCGCTGCGCCTCAACTTCGAGTTCGACGTGGAGTGCTACGACGCGGCGCTGGCCTCGCAACTGGAGGCGGTGGTGGAGGAGCGCTTGGGCCGAGCGCGGCTGCTCACGCGCGAGGAGCTGGACGGGCTGCCGCTGCCCATCCGCCTGCGCGACGGGCTGGCGCGGCTGATGTCACCTTACCTGTAGCCTGGGCCTCAGCCCCTGCCCCGGCCGACCAGGGCGAGCAACTGCGCGCCGTAGCGCTCGACCAGCTTGGGCCCCACGCCCTGGATGGACATGAGGGCCTCGTTGTCCTCGGGCCGCACGGCGGCGATGACGCCCAACACGCGGTCCGTGAGGATGCGGAAGGCGGGCACGCGCCGCTTGCGGGCCTCGGCCAGCCGCCACGCCTTGAGCGCCTCTACCAGGGCGGGCGAGGCCTTGGGCAGGGCCTCGCCACGGCTCGGGCCCCGGCGCACGCCGACGTCCGACTCCTCGTCCCAGCCTCCTGTCTCCGCGTCCTCCTCCCCGTCGCGCACCACTGTCAGCCCGCCGTCGCGTCCTGCTCGCTCCGGGGGGGCCTTCCACGCGCTGGCGCGGCGCGGCTTCTCGGTGCGTCCCCGGGTGGGCTTCGCCAGCCGGGCCCGGGCCTTCTTCTTCCCGGCCTTGGCCTCGAGCGCCAGGGGCAACATCACCAGGTTGGGCTCGATGACCCGCGTGCGCTGGCCGTCCGGCGTGAGCGTCAAGCGCTGGAAGGTGATGCGCTGCCCGTCCTTCTCGAACGCGTCCTCGCCCAGCCGCGCCAGTCCCGCGCGCACCAACCCTCCCACGAGCCGCTCGAACTCGCGGCGCGGCAGCGACTCTCCGAAGAGCTCTCGGTGCAGGCGGCCGGTGGCCTGCCCATCCCGTTCGTGCAGCGCGTCCAGGATGCGCCCCAGCGCGTGCAGCTCTCCCTCGCCCGGCTCGGCGAAGCGCAGGGTGACGCACGTCTCCGGGGCGCATACGTCACACAGGCCGCACGCCTTGCCCGAGTCCTGCACATCGCCGAAGTGCGCCACCAGGTGCCGCATCCGGCACCCCGAGGCCTCCGCGTAGCGCCCCATCTGCTCCAGGTGGTGCTGCTTGCGCTCGCGCTGCGCCGCGTACGGCTTCACCCAGCCCGGCCCGCCGCGGCGCACCTGCTCGTCCGGCGTCACCTCCATGCCCCCGTGGATCCACAACTGCTCCAGGGCCTTGTCGAAGACGTCGGGGTCCATGCGCACGCGCGCCTGGAGCGCCTCCTTGGGCTCCAGCTCGACGCGGGCGGCCCGATAGAGCTGCTCCAGCACACTCGGCTCCGGGTAGTCGCGCTGGTGGAAGAACTCGTGGGTGCGCCGGTCCACATAGGAGTGGAACAACACCGCGCGCGAGGGCTTGCCATCCCGGCCCGCGCGCCCCAGCTCCTGGTAGTAGCCCTCCAGGCTCGCGGGCAGCGCGGCGTGAACCACGGTGCGCACGTCCGCCTTGTCGATGCCCATGCCGAAGGCCGTGGTGGCGACGATGACGTCCACCCGCCCCGAGAGGAAGGCGGCCTGCACGCGGTCGCGCTCCTCGGGCTTCATGCCCGCGTGGTACATGGCGGTGGACAGCTCGCCGTTCAAAAGCTCCGCGAACTGCTCGGTGTGCTTGCGCGTGGCGGCATAGATGATGGCCGGCCGGTGCTCGGGCTCGGACAGCACCTCGCGGATGGCCTCGCCGCGCTGGCCCGGGTTGAGCTCCCGCACCTCGATGGCGATGTTGGTGCGCCGGAAGCCGTGGATGAAGGTGCGAGCCGCCCCGCTCCGGGTGCCCTTCAGCCCGAGCTGCTGGACGATGTCGCGCTGCACATCCGGCGTCGCCGTGGCGGTGAGCGCCACCACTGGCGCGGGGCGCAGCATCGGCAGCCGAGTGCCCAAGAGCCGGTAGTCCGGCCGGAAGTCATGGCCCCACTGGGAGATGCAGTGTGCCTCGTCGATGGCGATGAGCGAGGGCGTGCGCCGGGCCAAGAGCTCCACGAAGCCGGGGACTCCCAGCCGTTCGGGCGCGATGAAGAGGAAGTCCAGCTGCCCCTCCAGGTAGTCCGCGCACACCTGTCGGGAGGTAGCCCGGTCCCGGCCCGAGTGGATGCGCTCCGCCGCGAAGCCGAGGGACTGGAGCCGCGTCACCTGGTCCTCCATCAGCGCGATGAGCGGGCTCACCACCAGCGTGGTCCCTGCCCGCGCCAGCCCTGGGAGCTGGTAGCACAGCGACTTGCCCGCGCCCGTCGGCATGACGAGCAGCAGGTCCTCTCCCGCCGTGGCGGCCCGGCACACCTCCTCCTGGTAGGGCCGGAAGTCCTCGAAGCCGAAGGCCTGCTTCAAGAGCTTGCGCAGCTCACCGGGAGGAGTGGGCGCCCGGGGTATCCGCGCGACCTTCTTGCCCGTGGGAGCGGCAGCGGACACAGGCGCGGGTTTGGGACGAGCCGGTGCAGCCTCGCCCTGCCGCTCCTGCACGGGTGCCGGCGGCGCGCTCCGAGGCGGGGGCGGTGGCCGGGGTGGCACTGGGCTCATGGGCGCCTTGCCCACCACTTCAATGACGTAGGCCTCGATGCTCCTCAGGAAGTCCGACAAATCCCCCCGGCCGCGCTCGATGCGCTGCAGCCACGCCTCCCACTGCCCCGTCATCGCCGGCGTCTTCACATCCGGATGCACCACCTGAATGAGCCGGATGCCCTTCTCCGTCGCCTCCAGCGACTTGCCCCGGCGCACCAGGTACTCGCGCTCCAGCAGCACCTCGATGATGGCGGCGCGCGTGGCCGGTGTCCCCAGCCCCGTCTCCTTCATCGCGTCCGCCAGCTCCTTCTCGTCCAGCGTCCGCCCCGCCGTCTCCATCGCCGTCAGCAGCGACGCGTCCGTGAAGCGCGGCGGCGGCCGCGTGCGCTTCTTCACCGCCTCCACGTCCTCCACCCGCTGCGGCTGCCCGCGCTCCAGGCCCGGAGGCAGCTCCTGCGAGTCCTCCTCCTCCTTCCCCTCGCCCTCTTCCTTCTTCCCCTTGCCCTCGCGCCCCTTCGGCGGCTTCGCGCCCCCGATGTCCAGCACCTTCCACCCCGCGCGCACCACCTGCGTGCCCGAGCTGTGGAAGCGATCCACCTTCGTCGCCCTGCCCGCTACCTGGGAGCTCACCGCCGTAATCACCGTCGTCACCGACCAGACGTGCTCCTCGTGCCACGCCGCCAGGAGCCGCCGACACACCAGCTCGTAGATGCGCTGCTCGTCCGTCGACAACCGCACCCCATCCGGAGACGTGGGCGTGGGCACGATGGCGTGGTGGTCCGTCACCTTCGCGTCATCCACGAAGCGCTTGCCCAGCGGGCGCTCCCCCGTGCCCGGCGCCAGCAGCGGCTCGTAGGGCCTGCGAATCGCGCGAACCACCTCGGGCAGCGTCTCCGCCACCGACGCCGACAGGTGCCGGCTGGAGGTGCGCGGATAGCTCAGCAGCTTGTGCTTCTCATACAGCGCCTGCGCCAGCTCCAGCGTCCGCTGCGCGCTGTAGCCGTAGAGCCGGTTCGCGTGCCGCTGCAGCTCCGTCAAGTCGTACAGAAGCGGAGGCGCCATCCGCTTCGTCTCGGAGGTGAGCGACTCGATGGCCGCCTTCCCCGTCCGCACCCGCGCCATCACCTCGCCGGCCTCCACCCCATCGGCCGGAAGGCGCCGGGCCTCGCGCGTCGCCTCCGCCGTGCGCGGCACCTTCGGGTCCAGCTCCCGGAACCACGTGCCCTGGTAGCGCGTGCCCGCCGCCACGCCGGGCGCCTGGGGCTCGAAGGTGGCCACCACCTCCAGGTAGTCCTCCGGCACGAAGTCGCGGATGACCAGCTCCCGCTCCACCACCATCGCCAGCGTGGGCGTCTGCACCCGCCCCACCGACAGCATCTCCCCGCCCGCCGAGAGCGTGTACAGGCGCGACAGGTTCATCCCCACCAGCCAGTCGGCCCGGCTGCGCCCCTTGGCCGCGTCGGCCAGCGCGTCGTACGCCTGCCCCTCCTTGAGCTGGCGGAAGCCCTCGCGGATGGCGCTCTCCGTCAGAGACGACACCCACAGCCGCTTCACCGGCTTGTGGCACCCGGCCGCCTCGTAGATGTAGCGGAAGATGAGCTCGCCCTCTCGCCCCGCGTCCGTGGCGCACACCACCCCGCTCACCTCGGGCGCGTTGAGCACCTCGCGCACCACCGCGAACTGCGAGCGCGTGCGCTCCGACACCACCAGCGGCCACTGCTGGGGCAGCATGGGCAACTGCTCCCGGCTCCAGCGCTTCCACTCCGGCCGCACCTCGTGCGGCTGCGCCAGCCCCACCAGGTGGCCAATGGCCCACGTCACCACGTAGCCGTTACCTCGGAAGCACCCCTCGCCCTGCTGCGAGGCCCCCAGCGCCCGGGCGATGTCTCGCGCCACCGCCGGCTTCTCCGCCACCACCGCCAGCACGGACGCACGGCTCCCGTGAGCCGCCTCGCGGCCCTCCCAGCGAGTCCTCTGTCCTTCGCGTCCTGCGCCCATCACTTCCCACCTCATACCTTCCCCTCCCACCCCGCCCTGGCCAACCCACTGCGTCCAGGCTCCCGTGGCCAACTCTCTTCCTTATCGTGCCCGGCCGACATCGCACCCCGCCGCCGCACCCTACCTGGCGAGGCTGCCTCCCCTACCGCCAGGGAGCCTACCTCCCACCTTTCACCGGGGCGCCCCACCGCGCGGAGCCCCTCCACCGGGTGCGCTCATACCCGGGGCGCGTGGCGTTTTCACGCAAGCGGTTGGCGCTCGTCCGCAAACCTGCTCGCAGGCGCATGGCCATCATCGACGCAGGCTCGCACGCCGTCGCGACGCGCGGGCAGGGGGATGTCAGGGGGAGTCGCGGTCGGGCTCGTTCCTCCAGGAGCCGAGCAGGGGTCCAGGCATGGAGGAAGGTGCCGCTCATGCCGGGAGGGGCACCGGGGTCGGGAGATTCGAGGCGGGAACGCTCACCGGGAGGGGAGAGCGTCCCATCGCAACGAGTCGGCGCGGGGGATGCCTCGGAAGGGGCATCCCCCATCGCTTTTCAGGGGGCAGCGGCCTTGGAGCCCTGGCGCTGGTGCCACGCGGCGAGCACCTCGCGCTCCCGCTCCGGCGTGAGGCCCGAGCGCATCTTCGCCTGGCGCTCTGCCGGCTGCGTCTTGAACCACGCCAGGGTGTCGCGCGCCGTGTCCTCCACGGGGCGGAGCGTCAGCCCGCGCGCCTCGGCCCGGGCGTTGCTCACCCGGCCCATGCCCTTCATCTCACTGGAGCGGGGAATCCACACGGGCATGTCCGACCAGGGGCGCACCTTCTGCTCCTCCAGGAAGGCGGCGTCCGCCCAGGTGAACGAGGCGTCTCCGCCATTGGCCGTCTTGCACGCCTCGAGCAGCTTCCGCATGGGCATGCCGCTGGCGGGACCGGTGGCGTTGTAGACGCCCATGTCCTTCGTCTCCACCAGGCGGAGGATGAAGGCGGCCAGGTCCTTCACGTCGATGAACTGCACCGGATCCTCTCCATCCCCCGGGGCAAGCACCTCGCCGCCACGGGCCACGCGTACCGGCCAGTAGCTGAAGCGGTCGGTCGGATCTCCAGGCCCGACGATGAGGCCGGGGCGCACGACGGCGGCGCGGCCGGGCATGGCGGCCTGGGCGGCCTTCTCGCTCAGGGCCTTGAGGGCGCCGTAGTGCTGGGAGACGTCCTCCGTCTTCTCGTCCTCCACGGTGGCCACGGGCGAGTCCTCGTCCACGCCGTAGTTCGCCATGTCCTTATAGACGGAGATGGTGGAGACGAAGATGTACTGCTCCACGTTGGGCGCGAGCAGCTCGGCGCTGGCCCGCACCACGCGCGGCACGTAGCCGGAGGTGTCGATGACGGCGTCCCACTTGCGGCCCTCCAGGGCCTTGAGGTTGCCGTCCCGATCGCCCTGCAGCTTCTCCACGTCGGGGAAGAGGTGGGGCTGCGTCTTGCCGCGGTTGAAGAGGGTGAGGGTGTGGCCGCGAGGCTGGGCCAGCTCCACCAGCGCCGGCCCGAGGAAGCCCGTGCCGCCGAGGATGAGGATCTTCTTCTTCGCCGCGGGCGCCGAGCCGCCGCCTCCTCCGCCGCTCTCCTTGGTGGACGCACACCCCATCGCCCAGAGCGAGCCGAGCGCGGCCGCTCCCTTCATCAAACCTCTGCGAGACAACGTCATTGCCGTGTTCCCCTCCTGGAAAGGTTCGCGCCCCTAGCGGGCCGGGGCATCGCCGGTCAGCGGCGCCAGCGAGGCCACCCCGGTGCCGCGCCGGACCCGGGGGTGCCGGGCCAGGTACAGGGAGATGCCCAGCCACAGCCCCGCCACCGGCATGGCCGTCAGCAGCACCCCGCCCGCTCCCAACCCGAGGGCGGTGAGCCCGCCCTCCATCCAGCCCCCCACCACATCACCGCCCCGGTACACCACCGTGTCGATGAAGTTCTTGGCCTTGTACTTCTCCTCGCGGGTCACCGTGGTGAAGAGGACTTCTCGCGAGGGCCGCTCCAGCGCGTAGTGCGAGGCGCCGCGCAGCGAGCGCACGCCGATGAACAGCAGGATGGCGGGCATGATGGCCAGGGCCAGGAAGCCCAGCCCGGTGAGCACCGGCGCCACGGCCATGGCCACCGCCAGTCCCAGCTTGGAGATGACGCGCCCGGTGACGAAGGCCTGCAGCACCAACGTGAGCCCCTGCACCCACAGCTCGATGTTGGCGAAGGCGGTGGTGCGCGCGGCGGCGCCGCTGGCCACGGAGTCCACCAGCTTCACCTGGAGGATGTACAGGAAGGAGGAGGTGACGGTGTAGAAGACCGTCTGCAGGCCCAGCCCCATCAGGAAGGGCGAGGAGACCAGCAGCTTGAGGCCGGCGAGCACCCCGCCGCCCACGGGCTCTCCGGTCGAGGGCGGGAACTGCACCTCGCGGGCCCAGTGCCCGAGCCGGCGCACGCACTGGGCGCTGAGCTCCAGCAGCACCACCGTGACGAGGATGAGGTTGATGGGCCCCAGCGGCACGGCGAACTGCCGCACCAGCAGCAGCCCTATCAGGATGCCCGTGGTGCCGCCTCCGGCGATGAAGCCGAACAGGCGCTTACCCTGCTCGCTGGCGAAGAGGTCCGCCATGAAGCTCCAGAAGATGGAGACGACGAACAGGTTGTAGACGCTGAGCCAGACGTAGAAGGTGCGCGCCACCGTCTCTCGCGCCACGTCCAGCTTCAGCAGCACGAAGAAGACGAGCAGGTTGAGCAGGAAGAAGCGGTAGACCAGGGGGATGACGCGCTTGCGTGGCCAGCGCGACACCAGGGCCGAGAAGAGCGGCACCGCCACCAGCATCACCACGAAGGTGATGGTCCACAGCGCCTTGAGGTCCTTCACCCCGCCGGCCGTGCCCATCGCGTCACGCAGCGGCTTGAGGATGAAGTAGCCGCACATCAGCGTGAAGAAGTAGAGGAAGGACCAGAGGACGGCCCCTACCTCCTCCTCCCGCACGTCCACGAATCGCTTGAGCATGGATGACCGCGCGTCCAACCCGCGCCCGGAGAGGCTATTCCCGGCGCGGGCCCACCGCCAAGGCGCGGGGCGTCAGGCCGCGGAGAGCGTGGCGCGGATGGCGGCCTCCAGCCGAGGCAGCGCGTCCTGGATCTCCGCCATGGAGACGGCGCCCACCGAGAGTCGGAACCAGCCCGTGTCGTCCTTCAGGCCGAACGCCTGGAAGGGCACCACCCCGAAGCTGGCCTTCTCCAGCAGCATCTTCCGGATGGCGTCGTTGCTCTGCAGCCCCGCCTTGCCCACCAGGTCGAACTGCACCGACAGGTAGATGGCGCCCTGGGGAGCAATCGCGCGCACCGGCAGCCCCGCCTCGCGCATCCGGGCGATGCCCTGGTAGAGAGCCTCCAGCCGCTCGTCCACCCGGAGCCGCATCGTCTTCAGGAACTCGTCGGTGCCGGCCACGTCATCCAGCACACGCGCGGTGGCCACCTGCTCGGGCTTGGGTGCCCACGCCCCCACGTGCCCCAGCACATCGCGCATGCGCGAGATGATGGACGGCGGGCCCACGCCCCACCCCACGCGCAGGCCCGTGGAGGCGAACGCCTTGGAGATGCCATCCACGAACACCGTGTACTGCGCCACCTCGGGCACCAGCGTCACCGGGGTGACGTGCTTGGCCTGGCCGAAGCTGAGCGTCCAGTAGATGTGGTCGTACATCAGGATGAGCGGCTTCTGGCCCCGGCTCTGGCGCGCGCGGTTCTCGGCGACGACGCGCTCGCAGATGGCCTGCAGCGCCTCGGCGGAGATCATCGTCCCGGTGGGGTTGAGCGGGCTACAGAGGCATAGCAGCCGCGCCTGGGGCAGGTGCGGGGCAAGTTGCTCCACCGTGGGCATGAAGCCCTGGTCGGGGTGGGTGGCGACGACGATTTCCTTCGCCCCCATCATGTGCGTGTAGTGGTTGTTGTTCCACGAGGGCACCGGGTAGATGACGGTGTCGCCCGCATCCAGCACCGCGCGGTAGGTGCCATAGATGATGGGGCGCGCGCCGCCAGCGATGACGATGCCCTCCAGCGGGTACTTCACGCCCAGGATGCGCTCGTAGAAGCGCTGCACGCTCTGGCGCAGGTCCAACACGCCGTCCGAGGGCGGGTAGTTGGTCTCGCCTGCCTGGAGCGCGTTGGCGATGCCCTGGCCCAGCGAGGCGGGGATGGGGAACTCGCGCGGGCTGAAGTCGCCCACGGTGAGGTTGCACACCTTGCGGCCTTGCGCGGTCAGCTCACGAATCTCCGCCGCGATGCGGAGGATCTCGCTGCCGACGAGGCCGCGCGCCATGGTGCCAACGTTGGCGTCGTCCCGCTTGGGAAGTTGGGTGAGATCAAGGGCCATGAAATTGCTCCGGTTGGCGCCCGGGGACTGGAGCACCACGGGCGCACGGACCATACACGCCGCGCGCCGCGCACGCGTCATCCATCGGCTTCAAGGGAGCATGATTGGCACTGATAGCCACGACGCGGCCCGGCATCGCACACCGGGAGTACAGCCTACCTGGGAGATCAGGCCACCGAGCGCTGTGGCAGGACCATGCCGCTCAGGGCGCTCCACGTCTTGGGGCCCACCACGCCGTCGGCCTCCAGGCCCATGGCCCGCTGGAAGGCGAGCACGGCGCGCTCCGTCTTCGGGCCGAAGATGCCGTCCTTGGTGCCCGGGTCGAACCCGTGCGCGGCCAGCAGCTTCTGAATCACCTCGACCACCGGCTCGCTCAGCCCGCGCTTGAGCACCGGGCGCTGCCCCGAGCCGCGCTGCACATCGAGCGCCGCCCACAGCCGGGGGCCGGCGATGCCGTCCACCTCGAGGCCCCGGGCGCGCTGGAAGGCCATCACCGCGGCTTTTGTCTTCGGGCCGAAGAGGCCATCGACGTGTCCCGGGTTGAAACCCGCTACCTGGAGCTGGCGCTGGAGGTACTCGACCTCCGGACTGCTGGCGCCCTGTTTGAGACAGGAGAAGGCCCCGCAGGGGGTGGACAACCCGAGGACAGGAAGCATGGAGGGCATCGAGGAACTCCAGGCGGTGGGTTTAGCAGGACCGAGGAAGGGCGTTATGGGTGATCCGCGCGTAAGATGCCAGTCCCCCCCGGGCGCACAGTTCACCTTCTACTACCTCGAAGGTTGGCTGCTGTCAGGGAAATTTCACTCCGTTGGGTGGTCGACCCTGCCGCCGAGCCCCGAATTCTCGGCCCTCCACGCGAGCCCTCGCAGGCGATCCGCACTGGAACGTAGGGGCCTCCCATGCGAGAGGAGGCCCCGGCCCGGCGGCCCGGGCTCACAGGAGCATGACGGATGACGCAGGTGAAGGTGTTCTCCCGGTGGATGCAGCCCCTCTGGCTGGCGGGCTGTCTGGTGGTTGCGGGGTGCAGCAAGAAGGAGGAGCCAGCGCCTCCGCCCGTGCAGACCGTGCCGGCCACGCCCGAGGCGCGGGACTCCGCGCCCCCGCTCTCGCCCCCTCCCCCACCGCCCTCGGGTGAGGCGAATCCGCCCGCGCCCTCGGAGCCGGCGCCCACCCCGGCGCCCTCGGACACCGCCCCGCCGACGCCGGCCCCGACGGGCTCGGTGGCGCCCGAGGATGCGAAGAACCGCGAGTGGACGGCGAACGACGTGAAGCTGGAGCGCACGGGCTTTCCGCCGGTGACGCTGCGCTCGGTGCGCGAGGCCCGCAACGAGGGCTTCGATCGGGTGGTGTTCGAGTTCAACGGGACGCAGGTGCCCGGCTACCGCATCGAGTACGTGGACAAGCCGGTCCACCACTGCGCCTCGGGGAACGAGATTCCGGTGGCGGGCCAGGGCGTGCTCCAGGTGAGCCTCACCCCTGCCCAGGCGCACGAAGGCGGCCAGGTGACAGTGGCCGAGCGGGAGCGCAAGTCCTCGCTGCCGGTCATCCAGGAGCTGAAGCTCACCTGCGACTTCGAGGGCGAGGTGACGTGGGTGCTCGGTAACGCGAGCCCGAAGAAGTACCGGGTGATGGAGTTGCGCGAGCCCACCCGCCTCGTGGTGGACGTGCAGCACTGAGGCCCCGCGCCGGGGCCGCTACGGTTCAGCGGCCAGGCGCTCCAGGCCTTCGATGAGCTCGCGGTGTCGCACGCGGGAGTCGGTTCCTCCCGCGCGAAGGGCCAGGGCCAGGGCCTTGGGCAGGTTGAGCGCAGCGTGGCGGGCGCGCTTCTCGCGGTACTCGCGCGGGTAGTCGGAGGGGACGCGCAGGGTCCAGTTCTCTTCGTTGACGGTGCCGGGCGCGTTGTAGACGTCGTGCAGCCCGAGCAGGTCCGAGAAGAAGATCATCACGTTGCGCGCGCGGCTGGCGAAGAGGTCGGCGAACTTCGCCTGCACCAGCAGCCCGGGCTCCTCCACGAGCTGGCGCGCGAAGGCCTCGCGTCCCTCGGGCTCGGGGTGGAGGCGCCACGCCAGGTATTCGGCCTGCGCGCGGTCCGTGCCGGCCTCCCGCCACGCGGCGGCGACGCGCCACAGGGGCGGCGTGTCGTGGGTGCCCACCATGACCCAGTCCTCGGGGGCGGCATTCTCGCTGCGGTAGACGTCGGTCGGGTCCTTCAGGTTGGCCTTCTGGGTGACGCGGAAGCGGCCCAAGCCGTACTGCGCCAGCACCCGTTGGAGCGGATAGGGCTGCGTGCTGAGCACCTCGCCGAGCAGGTCCGTGAGTTGGCGGCCGTGGCGGCGCGCGGAGGTGACGATGGTGTCGAAGAGGACGCTGTACTGGCGCACCTGCTCCGGGGTGAGCGTGCGCACCCAGCCATCGCCGTGGCGCGGCGCCGAGGGGTCGAGCTGCTCGGGCGTGGCGATGGCGTAGCGGGCCAGCTCCGGGTGGTCGATCAGGTCCGGCGAGTCGAAGAGGCGGGCGCCGGTCTGCACCGCGCGCAACCTGTCTGGCAGCTCGACACGGTAGACCCAGGGGCACACCAACCCGTGCGGATGGTCGATGCGGATGCCGTCATACTCGCCGAGCATCTTGTCCATGCGCGCGTCCATGAAGCGCAGCACGGGGCCGGCACGATGCTCCGGCGAGGCACCTTCCCGCGGCTCGAAGAACCGGTTCGGGTCCAGCACCGGGTAGTTCCACGGCTGGCCCTCGGGGTTGGTGCGGCTGGGCGGAGCGCCCATCAGATAGGTGCGCAGGAAGAGGCCCTGCCACGACCAGGCATCCTCCAGCGAGAAGCCGATCTGCAGGTCGCCGTAGAGCTTCAGCCCTGCCTGGGCCGAGCGGGCTCGCAGCTCGTCGTGGGCTGAATGGACGAGGAACTGATGAAAGGCGTAGCGCTCGAGGAGCTCCGCGTACTTCACGCGCAGCGCCTGGCGACGGGCGTCGCTCGCGGCTTCCTCTCCAAGCTCCGGGGCATAGAGCCGCGCATCGAGCGCCGCCTCTCCCTGCCCCGCCCACCGTCTCCAGTCGCGCTGCCCGTGCTCGACACAGAGCGCCTCGAAGAGGGCGTCCCGCCGCAACCAGCCCCGGTGCTCCTTCTCGAAGTCCTCGAAGCGCCGAGCCATCTCCCGAAGGGCGGGGCGTGCATCCGCTCGGGTCCGCTCGCGCTGGAAGGTGCTCCACGCCTCATCGAGCGCGGCGTAGGAGGCTCGGAAGGCGTAGCGGTAGCGCTCACCCGGCCCCGCTGCCGTGGGGCGGGAGGAGATCAGCGCCGCGAGCCGCTCGGGACTCAGCAGCCGGCCGCCCTCTTCCTGCGTGAGATTGGCGAGCGGCACATTGAGCACGTTTCGCGAGAAGAGGGTCGCGTCATACGGCGAAGCATTGGACTCGGAGGTCTGCCCCTGGGGACCGAGCTGGATGCCGTTGAAGCCCAGCTCACGGGCGAAGGCGAGGAAGCGGGCGGCGCCTCGGGTGTACGGCGAGCCACGGCCGGTGTCCTCATCCGGTTCACTGGGGAAGCTCGGATCGTGGATGCTCAGCACCAGGTTGCGCACGTCCAGCGCATCCAGGGCCGCGGCGACCAGCTTCCGGGACTCTTCGCTGCTCAAGCCCACTGCCAACCTCGCACCTCCCACGCATCCCGCAGCGTGCGGGGAGGCACCATATCCGATGCGGCCAGCCCTCATGCGTCCAGAGGACGCCCGCGTTGTCAGAGTGGCACGCGCCTCTGAACGCTCCCGTGACACGACGTCCTGTCCCTCTGCTGACGCGAGGCTCCTCCCCTGGAGAAGCAAGGCGGCACGCGCGTTGAATCGCTCCCGGGCACACGCAAGGAGCCTCGAGCGATGACGCCCTACCCCAGCCTTTCACGCCAGCCTTCCCGGCTCCTGGCGCAGCTCGCCCTCGTGGTGAGCTATGCCGTGGGCTGCCTCACCCTGGTGAGCCTGCTCTCCTTCGGCTTGGCGGTCTTGCACGGCTGCTTCCATCGAAACGGGCGGGTGGATCGCGCCCAGCTCGACATCAAGAACATCCAGCTCGCGCTCAAGCTCTACCGGCAGCACCAGGGACGCTATCCCTCGACCGAGGAGGGCCTGCGGGCGCTCGTCCAAGCCCAAGCGCTCGAATCTCTCCCGAGAGACCCATGGAACTTCGAGTACCACTATGCCCTGCGCGGAGGTGCGCCCCAGATCTGGAGCCTCGGAGCGGACGGAGCCCCCGGGGGAGAAGGGCGCGACGCCGACATCTTCAGCCGGCCCCCTCCTCCCTGAGCCCCTTACTCCTGCCGGGCCTGAGGCACCGGGCGGGGCTCACCGCCTCCACCATGGGTCGGGCCCGACGTGCCCCGCCCGGACAAGCGCCGGAAGAAGCCGAAGAGCCTCGAGCGCGTGTTGGCGAGGATCTCGTAGATCGTCGGAATCACCAGCAGCGTCAGGAAGGTCGAGGTGATGACGCCGCCAATCACCGCGCGGCCCAGCGGCGCGCGGAAGTCCGCGCCCTCGCCGCGGCCCAGCGCCACCGGCACCATGCCGGCGATAAGCGCCAGCGTCGTCATCATGATGGGCCGCAGACGGATGCGCCCCGCCTCGATGAGCGCGTCGCGCAGCGGCATCCCCTTCTCGTGGGACCACTTGGCGAAGTCGATGAGCAAGATGGCGTTCTTGGCCACGATGCCCATGAGCAGGATGACGCCAATAAGGCTCATGATGTTCAGCGTGTCGCCGGTGATGAGCAGCGCCAGCACCACGCCGATGAGCGACAGCGGCAGCGAGACGAGGATGGCGATCGGATCCAGGAACGAGCCGAACTGCATCACCAGGATGAGGTACATCAGCACCACAGCGATGATCAGCGCTGTCAGCACGCGAGTGAACACCTCCTCCGTGTCCGCCGCTTCTCCACCCTGCGAGAGCACATAGCCCGCCGGCAGCTGCGTCTTCGCCAGCCGCGCCGTCACATCATTGAGCACCTCCGACAGCGAGCGCCCCTGCACGTTCGCCTGGATGTTGACGACCTTCTCACGGTTGAGGTGGTTGATCTGCGCGGGGCCCACCGTCTCGCGGATGTCCGCTACCTGTCCGAGGGGCAGCACCACCGGCGCGCCGTTCGGGCCTCCGGGGAGCACGATTGGCAGCTGCGCGAGATCGCTCGGGCTCCTGCGGGCCTCGGGTGCCAGCCGGACCATCACGTCGCGCGTCTCACCCGTGGGGTCCACCCAGTCGCCCGAGTCCAGGCCCGCGAAGGCCGGCCGCAGCGACAGCGCCACCTGCCCCACCGTCACCCCCAGCTGCCCCGCCAGCCCGCGCCGCAGCTCCACCTCCAGCTCTGGCTTCTGCCCGCGCGTGGACAGGCCCACGTCCACCGCGCCCGGCACCTTCTCCACCTCGTGCATCATCTTCTCGGCCAGGCTGTTGAGCGTATTGGCGTCCGGCCCGCGCAGCTCGAGCTGGATGGACTTGAACGCCCCGCCGAAGCCGCTGGTGAAGACGGACACCTTCGCCCCACCCACCTTCGTCACCTCGCCGCGCATGATGTGGCCCAGCGCGTCCTGGCTCAGCTCGCGCGTGTCCTTGGGCTTCAGCCGCACGTACACCAGCGCCTGGTCCACGCCCGGCGAGCGCAGCGGCAGCGGCGTGCCGATGGAGGAGTACGTATAGGCCACCTCCGGGTGTGCGGAGATGATGCGAGATACCTCCTCCACCTTGCGCCGCGTGTACTCCAGGTTGGAGCTGGGAGGCGTCTCCACCAGCACTTCCATCTCGCTGTTGTCGCTCACCGGCACGAAGCCCGCGCCGCCGTACATGCCCTGCAGCATCAGCGCGCCCACGAACGAGCCGACCGCCAGCAGCACCATGGCGATCCGGTGGTCCAGCGCCCAGGCGATGACGCGCTTGTAGTTGTCCGCCTGCCGGTCGAACCAATTGTTGAAGCGCGAGAGCGCCCGCGAGATGAGGCCCCGCCGCGCCCCATGCTCCACCTGGGGGTCGGCCCAGTACGCCGAGAGCATCGGGTCCAGCGAGAAGCTCACGAAGAGCGACACCAGCACCGCGCACGCGATGGTGAGGGCGAACGGCTTGAACCACTGCCCGGCCACCCCGTACATGAAGGCGATGGGGACGAACACCGCCACGATGGAGAAGGTGGTGGCCGCCACCGCCAGGCCAATCTCGCTGGTGCCCTCGCGAGAGGCCGTCAGGTGGTCCTTTCCCATCTCGATGTGGCGCACGATGTTCTCGCGCACCACGATGGCGTCATCGATGAGGATGCCGATGGCCAGCGACAGGCCCAGCAGCGACATGGTGTTGAGGGTGAAGCCGAACGCCCACACGCTGATGAAGGCCGCCAGCACGCTCACCGGCAGGGCCAGGCCCGTAATCACCGTGGAGCGCCACGAGTTGAGGAACAGGAACACCACCAGCACCGTGAGGATGGCGCCCTCCACGAGCGCCTCCTGCACGTTGAGCACCGCGGCCGCCACGCGCGTGCCGGCGTCGCGGACGATCTCCAGCCGCGCGCCCGCGGGCAGCTTGGGCTCCAGCGCCTTCACCCGCTCGCGGATCTTGTCCGCCACATCCGTGGTGCTGTAGCCCTTGGACTTCAGCACGTCGATGCCCACCGCCTGCTTGCCGTTGAAGAGCGACAGCGTGCGCGGCTCCTCCGTGCCATCCCGCACCTCGGCCACCTGTCCCAGCCGGATGGATTGGCCCCCGCGCTGGGCGATGACGACGTTGGTGAAGTCCAGGGGGCTCTCCAGCCGGCCCTTGAGGCGGATGGTCTGCTCCTCCAGCGCCTCGGTGATGCGGCCCACCGGCGCGGCGAGGTTCTGGAACTGGAGCGCCTGCACCACCTCCGCCACCGAGA
The DNA here is from genome assembly GCF_034259325.1 of Hyalangium ruber. Classification (NCBI taxonomy): domain Bacteria; kingdom Pseudomonadati; phylum Myxococcota; class Myxococcia; order Myxococcales; family Archangiaceae; genus Hyalangium; species Hyalangium rubrum. The sequence goes on from NZ_JAXIVS010000002.1 coordinate 315,539, forward strand.
GCCCCGCCGCCTGGAGCGCCGCCGGCTTGAGCTCCACCGTCAGCTCGCGCTCGATGCCGCCCACCACCGTCACCTGCGCCACGCCGGAGATGGAGCGCAGCTCGCGCACCACCATCGGGTCCGCGATGCGCGTGAGCGTCGTGGCCGGCAGCGTGTCGGACGTCAGCGTCAGCGAGAGGATGGGAATGTCCGCCGGGTCGAACCGCGAGAGGATGGGCTCCTCCATCTCCTGCGGCAGGTCCGCGCGCTTGGTGGAGATGGCGTCCCGGATGTCCTGCGTGGCCTGCTGCACGTCCTTCTCGAAGTCGAAGAAGACGGTGAACTGGGCCAGGCCGTCGATGGCGCTCGAGGTCGTCTTGGTGCCATCCACGCCGCTGATGCTGAAGATGGCGTCCTCGATGGGCTCGACGATCTCCCGCTCCACCACGTCGGGTGAGGCGCCCGGGTAGATGATGGTGACGGCGACGACGGGCTGCTGGACGTCGGGGAACTCGTCGGTCTGCAGGTTGGCGAGGGCCACGAGACCGAAGATGACCAGCGCCACCATCGAGGTGATGGTGACGATGGGGCGTGAGATGGCGAAGTCGGAGATGAACACGGCGTCTCCCGAAGAAAGGGCGTGGGCGAGCGGAAAGCGGCTTCAGCGCGGCGTGGGTGGGGTGAGGCCCTGCGTCGGCTGCGCCGGTTGCGCCGGGGCCTGCGCCACCTCCACGCGCGTGCCCTCGGCCAGCTCACGCGCCGAGCCCATCACCACCACGTCCCCCGCCTGGAGGCCGGAGCGGACCTCCACGCGCTGCGCCACATCGTCGCGCAGGCCCAGCTCCACCTGTGCGCGCTCCACCTTGCCGTCCTTCACCCGCAGCACCGTGGGCGAGGCCGTGCGCAGGTCCACCGCGCCCACCGGCACCGAGAGCGCCTCGCGAGACTCCGAGGCCACGCGCCCTTGGGCGAACAGCCCGGCCAGCAGCGACTGCTCGACGTTCGGAATGGCGACGTAGATGCGTACCTGCCCGGTGGTCGGATCCACCACCGGGTTGACGCGCTCGATCTTCCCCGTGAAGCCCTGGTCCCCGTAGCCCGAGACGCGGAAGTCCACGGGAGTGCCGGCCTGGAGCTTGCCAGCGTGCTCGGCGGGGACGGCCGCCTCCAGCCGCAGGCTCGTGGGGTCCACCACGGTGACCAGCGGAGTGCCCGGGGCGATGACGTCGCCCGCGTTCGCCTGGCGCTCGCTCACCGCGCCGTCGAAGGGAGCGCTGATGCGGGTGCGGGCGAGCTGCTCCTGCGAGAGCGCCAGGCGCGCCTGGGCCTCGGAGAGCTGAGCCTCGGCCTGCTCGCGCGCCAGCTTCACCCGATCGAAGTCCCGCTGGGTGATGACGCCCGCCTGGGCCAGCTTCCCGTTGCGCTCCTCCTCGGCCTTGGACACCTGGAGCGCGTTCTCCGCGACCCGCGCCGCGGAGCGCGCGGCGATGAGCTGATCCTGCAGGGTGGCGTCGTCGATGCGAGCCAGCAGCTCGCCGCGCTTGACCGCTTGGCCCTGCTCCACCTTCATCTCCAACAGGGCGCCGCCGACCTCGGCGCGCAGGGTGGCCGCGCGGCGCGCCTGCAGGGAGCCGGAGATGACCGGGCCACTCTCCAGCTTGCGCACCTCCGCGCGCGTCACGTTCTCCGCGCTCAGCGCCACCGGCGCCTCGGCCTGCGGCGCGGCGGGGGCCTCTGCCTTCTGGCCGTCGCAGCCCACCATGGCGGCCACCAACGCCCCCAGCAGAATGCCCGTCCGGTAGCACTTCCCGGAGGCATCAGGCCTCCCTCCCGGAACCTGTCGCATGGACCCTGTCTCCCTGTCTGGAGCGGTTTGGCCTACCCGCCAGGGTGCCCTCCTAGGCGGATTTGGCCGGAAGGGCAACAGCAGGAACGCAGGAAGCCGCTCCCAAGCGCACAGTTCGTGCGCCCGAGAGCGGCGGGCCAGCGGCCTTGTCAGGCCTGTCGGACTACGGCTGGGCCGGCGGAGTCTCGCTGATGAGGAGCGCGCCCGAGGAGAAGTTCGTGCCGCAGTCGTTCACCACCATGCCCGAGCCGCACTGGATGGGCGAGGTGGCGCGCGTCTTCGAGGTAACGCAGCTGGCACCGTTGCTCGTCCACTCGGCCTCGGCCACCCAGGACTCCGAATCCACCTGCACGTTCATCGAGTCGTAGAGGTTCACCCAGTTGCCATCCACCGTATAGGAGGTGCCATCGCCGCAGAAGTCCGCGCGCACCATGCGGGTGCAGGCCTGGTGGTGCCCCTCCAGGCTGGTGCCGCCCAGCGAGCGCCAGGGGGCGTAGCCGAAGCGCACGCACTTGGCGAGCGCCGCGCCCTCGCACGCGAAGGTGAAGGCGCTCGCGTCGTAGATCTTCGAGCCGCCGCCCTCCACGCCCTGGCGGTAGTCCCAGCGGTTCTCCAGGGCGATGGCCTTGGCGGGCGAGCCATCGGCGTTGGTGCAGATGGGGTACCAGTAGCCGTCGGCCGGATCCTGGTACGAGACCCCGTAGCTCCAGATGTCCTGATCGGCGCCCTGGCCCTGAGTCGCGCTGTCGACCCGCAGCGCCACCGTCTGGCCGTTGTCGAGCTCACCGGTGAAGCGAACCTTCAGGAAATCCAGCCCGGACAGCTCCTCGGTGTCGCTCAGGCCGTGCAGCACCGAGCCCTCCAGCCACACCGAGTCCATCGGCGTGCTCATGCCCTCGCGCTTGGCGCCGTCATACCGCACCGCAACGAGCATCCGGTTGAGGAACGAGCCGTTCATGTTCCGGCCGTTCATATTCCGACCATTGGGCGAGGCCAGCTTCGCCACCGCCGTATCCATCGAAGGGGTGGACTCCACCTGAGGCTGCGACACGCCACACCCCACCGCCACCCAGGCAGCAACCGCTGCCCCCACCACGTGCTTAGCACCCATTGGAACCTCCCCAGCCATCCGTGACCGCAGGGCCACGGTGTGTACTGGGCTCCAGAGGGACAAGCGGCGCCGAAACACGCAGGCACTTGCACCGTCCACCGGAGGGCACTCGACTGTCCCGAAAGGACAATGAGCTCTCCTGCTCAGTTGAGAAGCGAGCAGTGTGCCGCACGAATCCTGGGATGGACCCAGGGGCCGATCAGCGTCGAGGCTCGGGCAGCTCGGCGCACACGCGCAAACCGAGCGTCGGGTCTCTCATTCCCGGCTCGGGAAGTTCGCGGTTGGAGGATCGGGCGGTGGTGGCCGCGAAGTAGTAGCTGCCTCCCCGCACCACCTGCTTGCCGGGCTCCAGCCAGGAGTGTGTCCATTCCCAGACGTTGCCCGCCATGTCATCCACGCCAAACGGGCTGCGCGAAGCGGGGTGGCTGCCGACTTCGTCCGGGCCGAACCCCCCGGCCTGCTTTCCGTAGGTGTGATCGAAGTTGGCGTCGTCCGGCCGGAGCTTGTCTCCGTGGGGGTACTCGCGCCCGTCAGCGCCGCGCGCGGCACGCTCCCACTCCAGTTCCGTACACAGACGAGCCCCCGGCACCGCGCCACCTGTCCGACCCAGCCAGTCCGTATAGGCCTTGGCGCTCTCGAAGGTGATGCCGGACACGGGCATGCGCAGCCAGTCCTGCGCGACGCGTCGGTCCCGCTTGGCGTAGCGCAGCTTCTCTCCGGCGCGCACCGTATAGGTGATGGTGCTGGGCTGCATCGTCAGCTGCCAGGCACCGCTCACCTGCTCCAGCTTCACCAGCGAGCCCAGGTTGGGCGTGTGCTTGGCGCGCTGGTCGGCGGGCAGCGCCTCCAAGAAGGCGATCCAGTCGGCGTACGTCGTCTCGTGGCGGGCGATGAGGAAGCCGCCGGTCTCCACCTCATGGAGCGGGACGGCGTTGAAGAAGTCCCGGACGCTGGCCTCGGCGGCGCTTCCGAAGAGCAGCGGCCCTGGAGGTATGTAGACGAAGTCCTCCGGCAGCGAGCCCGCGCGCGGCAGCGGCAGCTTGAGCTGAAGCTGCTCTCCGCGCGACAGCTTGATCGGCAGGGAGGCGGGCTCACGCCCCGGAGCGAGGACCGTCAGCCGATAGTCTCCTGGCTGCACGGGCACCTCCTTCCAGGGGCCCGCGGCTGCCGGCAACGGATCGGACAGCACCTCGTGGCCCTCGGCGTCGCGAGACACCTGGCGCAGCTCCACCGTGGCCTCGGGCACGTCCGCTTCCACGGTGAGGAGCGCTGGGACGTTCCACCGCTTCCAGCGATGCGCGCCGACATCATGGAGCTGGAGCCGCTGCAGCAGCGCCGGGAGCATGAGCGCCTCTCCCTCCTGTTCGGCCAGGAGGGCCCGCTCATAGAGGTAGTCCGCCAGCGCGGAGCGGACATCCTGGCGCCCCGGCGCGAGCACCAGCGCGCGCTCGAGCCGATCCGCCACGTGGTCGAAGCTCTGGCGCACCTGCATGCTCCGGGCGGCCGCGTGCGTCCAGGCCTTGTCTCCCTGCTCCTTGCCGCCGGAGTCGTAGAGCCGGAAGGCCTCCGTGCGCTCGGCGGTCAGCGCCTCGCGCTCCTTCCGGGCCTGATCGAGCACTCGGGTGGCTTCGGCGAGGTGTGCCTGGACGTCCTGCTCCACCTTCAGCCGCTCTCGCAGCCGGCCACCGCCATATACGAGGGCCAGCAGCCCCAGGAAGCCCGCGGCCAGCGCGCGGCGCATGCGGCGGCTGCGCACCACCGTGCGGCGCGAGGCCTCCAGGAAGTCCTGCTCGCGGCGCGTCAGCTCGCCCGGATCCAGCACGGCCGTCTCGGCCAGCTGTCGCGTTCCCCAGAGGACGTCCCGGGCATGCCCCAGCCGCTCCCAGTGGGCGGCCGCCGCCTCGAGCCGGGCCTGCACCTCGCGGCGCTCGGAGGCCTCCGCCAGCCAGCGCGCCAGGGTCTTCCAGCCCGTGACGAGCGCCTCGTGCGCCACTTCATAGGAGGTGCCCTCTTCCGCCTCCCGGGCCACCAGCAGGCGCGCGCGCACCAGCGCCTCCAGCGCGGCGCGGTAGCGCGGGTCCTCTCCCACGAGCTCCCGGTCCGTCTTGCGGGCGCGCGTGCCGTCGGCGGTGATGAGGCGCAGAAGTACCCCGCGCGCGGCCACGCGCTGATCTGGCAGCAGGCTGTCCACCGCCGCGTCCGCGTGTCGCGCCAGCGCTCCGGCAACGCCGCCCAGCCCATCCAGCGCCGCCTGGGTAATCACACCGGAGGCCGTGTCCCGCGCCTCCCACAGCTCGGCCAGGGCGAACTGGAGCAGCGGCAGTCCGCCCTCGGTGGTGGAGGTGGAGGCCACCAGCGTGTCCACCAGCGCCTCGGTCTCGAAGCGCCCGCCCTTGACGCGCGCCGGGCCGACGATGGCCTCGCGCATCTCCTCGGGCGTGAGGGCCCGCAGCAGGTACAGCGCGCGCGGAACCTCGCCACCCAGGCCGGGCACCGCCGTGAGTCGCGTGAGGAAGTCGCTGCGCCCGGTGGCCAGCAGCCTCACGCCGGTGACACCTTCGGCCAGCTCGCCCAGGGCACTGCCCGCCTGCGCCGCTTCCTCGGCGCTGGCGAGCGTCACCAATTCCTCGAGCTGGTCCATGTAGACCAACAGCCCTTCGCTCGCGCCCAGCTTGGCGCGCAGCCGTCGCGCCAGACCCGAGGGCTCCGTGCGCAGCAGCTCGGCCAGCGCCTCCTCCTCCATCTCCAGCACGGGGGCCAGCGCGGCGGCGAGCGCGGCCACGGGGCGGCGGCCGGGCACCAGCCGCACGCTGCGCCAGGTGCGTCCGTCCTCCAACGCCCCGTCAGCGATGATGGGGATGACACCGGCGAGGCACAGCGAGGACTTGCCCACGCCCGAGTCGCCGGTGATGAGCAGGAAGGGTTCGCCCTTGAGGCGCTCCAGCACCGCGCGCTGCTCGCGCCGTCGGCCGAAGAAGAGGGCCCGGTGCTCCGCCTCGAAGGCCTGGAGGCCGCGGTAGGGATTGCCCTCGGGGATGGCGCCCGAGGCGCTCTCGTCCCGGCCCAGTTGCTCCAGGGCATCCAGCAGGGCCGCGGCGGACGCGTAGCGCTCGGAGGCCTCGCGCAGCAGACAGCGATCGATGACGGCGGCCAGGCCCGCGTCCACTCCTGGCGCGGCCTCCGCCAGGGGCTTGGCGTCGCGCGAGCGCACCATCTCGGACAGCTCGCGCCAGGGCACGTCGCGGAAGGGGCCCTTGCCCGCGCACAGCTCGTAGAGGATGACGCCCAGCGAGTACACGTCGCTGCGGGTGGTCAGCTCCTCGCCGGCCCACGCCTCGGGAGACATGTAATAGGGCGTGCCCACCAGCGAGCCCCGGGGCAACGAGGGCAGGAAGACACCATCCAGCGAGCGGGCGCCGAAGCCGGGGCTCGCGTCCGGGTCCAGCTCCGCAGGCAGCTCCGGCGGCGTGGGAGGCCGAACGGGGCCGGGCTGAGTTCCCGTGGCCGCGGCGGTCGGGTCGAGCAGCTTGGCGAGCCCGAAGTCGAGCAGCTTCACCTCGCCGCTCTCGGTGAGCACGGCGTTGCCGGGCTTGATGTCGCGGTGGAGCACGCCGCGCCGGTGCGCCGCGCTCAGGCCGCGCGCCAGGTCCTTGCCGATGGACAGCGCCCGCTCCGAGGGCACGGGCTTGGCGAGCCGGTCCAGGCTCACGCCACGGATGAACTCGGAGATGAGGTAGGGCTGATCCTCCAGCTGGCCCACGCGGTAGAGGGTGACGACGTTGGGGTGCTGGATGCGAGCGGCGGCGCGGGCCTCGACGAGGAAGCGCGCCAGGGCGTTGGGTCCCAGGGCGGGGATGAACTTCACCGCCACGGGGCGCTCGAGCAGCGTGTCGTGGGCCAGATACACCCGTCCCGTGCGTCCGCGGCCGATGAGCCGTATCAGACGATACTCGTCGAACTCCTGAGGAGGAGTCCACGTCTCGGGCGGCGTCGAGGAGGCGGGAGAGGCCACGTGAGGTGCCTACGCGCCCGGACCTCGGCAATCAAGCCTTCCCGGGAGCGGATGGGCGAGCAGGAGAGCTAGGGTTTGCCCTTCGCCTTGCTCGGCTTGAGCATGCCGCGGATCTTGTTCTCGAGGTCTTGCGGCAGACACGGCTTGGCGACGAACTCGTCGGCTCCGGCCTCCTTGGCGTGGTTCTCGCTGCCGGCGAGCACATGCCCGCTGAGCGCCATCACGGGGATGTCGCGGGTGCGCGAGTCCTGCTTGATGAGGCGGGTGGCCTCCCAGCCATCCATGACGGGCAGGGAGAGGTCCATGAGGATGATGTCGGGCGAGGCCTCCTGGGCCTTCTCGACGGCCTCGGCGCCATTGCGCGCGGTCTCCACCTGGAAGCCAGCGAACTCCAGGTACTCGGCATACATCTCCCGGGCATCATCGAAGTCGTCCACGACGAGCACGCGCTTCTTCGAGCCGTTGGGCTCGGCGCTTGCAGCGAGCTCGGCGAGTTCGGCGAGTGGCAGGACTTTCTTGGCCGACTGACTCATGGCGCGGGGTTCTCCAACAGCTGGGGATCAGTGCCGGGCCATTTTATACACGGTCTTGCCCAGGCGCCCCTTCCCCCCTGGACTCCAGGCGTGCACCAGAGCGCGAAAAGAGTGTCTGGAAAACGACACCGCCCCCTCGGATCAGACTCCGAGAGGGCGGCGACACTGCCTCTAAGCTGAAATCAAGACACCTACATCACGGCGTCGCCACGGGCACCGCGATCGGCGTGATGGTCGAGCCGTTGACGGTGATGTCGGCCGTCTGCGAGACACCCCAGCCCGACTCGTAGGCATCCACCGTCGGATCCAGGGCGGCGAACGCGATGAACATGGGGAAGTTGGAGGTGGGGTTGAGCGACGTGTAGGGCACGGTCGTCGTCCCGTTGGAGTAATTACCCGTGTACCGGAAGCGGAAGCGGGTCGTGTAGCCCGACGCGGCGAAGTTGAACACCGGCCGCTCCGCCGGGGTCCGGGTGGCGATGGGCGCCAGCGGCTCGGCGGACACGAGCGGGAAGCCCGAGTTCGGGCTGAGGGTCTTGCCCGTCAACGGGTTGCGCTCGCCCACAGCGTCACCAATGGTGTTGCTGTTGTTGAGGTCCGCGTGGAAGTACACGACTGCGAACTGCGTGCCGACACGCGCCTTCATCACCTGGTTGAAGTTGACGTAGACGTCCTCACCGCCGCCCGCGGTCACGCTCGAGTCGATGGTCCCGTTGTTGGTGTTGTTCGCCTCCTGGAACCGGACGCTCTCGACGCTGATGGGCTGGGGACTGGCAACATCTCCGCCAAAGAAGGAGATGGTATCGGACGAGAAGCTGTCACCATTCAGCGAAACGGCACGGTAGTAGAGGTTGTACTCCTTGCCCGGCAGAACGCTCTGCGGGCTGAGCGTCAGGACCGTCCCGCCGTTCGTCACCGCCTTGTTGATGGGCAGGCTCTCCTTGCCGTACTCGTCGGTCAGCCCCACGACGACCGAGTTGGTCTGCACGGGCTGGTTGAAGACGATGTAGACGCTCTCGCCCGTCTTGAGCATGTTGTACTGCGGCACGGTCGAGCCACCCCGGAGCACCGCGAGGTTGCTGTGCTCGACCGCGAGAGCCTCGACCGGGTCGTAGGTGAAGGCCAGGCTCAGCGGCTTGGCGTTGGCGCCCGTGAGCAGGCCCGAGCCCGAGTAGGACACCGTGCGGCCATTGGACTCGAGGATGCCGTCGCCATTGGCGTCATGCGCGTAGACGATCAGCTTGTAGACCGCCGACGTGGTGATGCGGTCGATCTCGGCCGGGGGCGGCACGTTGTTGAAGGTCACGATGCCCTGGTTGTCCGCGGTCGCCTCGGCCACCACCGTGCTCGAGGTCGAGTCCGTCGGCCCGAAGAGCACAGTGCCCGCCGACTCCACCTGCAGCGTCGCCCGGACGCCCTCGGCCGGACGGCCCGTCGGAGAGATCAGCGTGAACTTCACCGTGCCGTTGCTCTCGCTCAGCACCACGGGGCCAAAGCTGGCGTTGCCGTCGTTGATGGGGATGTTGCCCGCCTCGACCGGCACGCGGCCCACCGCGCGCAGCGGCGCGTAGCCGTCCTTGGCGAAGGTCAGCAGCACCTGGGCGCCGCCCGGAATGTCCTTGAACGCGAAGTTGCCCTCGGCGTCCGTCTGCGCCACCTTCGTGGCCAGATCGCTGCCGATCGTCATCGAGACGTTGGCGCCCGCCAGCGGCTTGTGCTGCGTCGTCAGCACCTGGCCCGACACGGTGCCCTTCGGCTTGGCCGGCACCACCACCGACACGTTGTCCGGCGTCTGAACCCCGTCGGCGATGCCATCACCGTTCGCGTCCACAGGGTCATCGCCGCAGCCGAAAGCCAGGAGCGGTACGACTGCAGCCATTACCAGCTTCTTCATCTTCCCCACCTTTAAGTTTTTCTGAAGCGTCAGCGCCGCGACACACGGCGGCGTGTGGACACTCTCCGACTCACCCCCTTGACGTCAAGGTGGTGCCGCTCCGAATAACCCAAGGCGTCCCCTCGGCTGGATCAGCCTGACTTGGATGCCTGCCCTGGATCATCCCTGGATCAGCCTGGACCGTTCCACTGGTACGGTTCTCCTATGTCCGACGTGAATGAGCCGTGCCTGGGCTGTGCCATCGTCCGCGGTGACACCCGCCCGGTGGGAGGAGTCCTCGCTCGACTGCCTGGGCTGGTGCTCCATGGCGTCGCCGGGCCCAGTCCCGTGCGGGGCTGGGTGGTCATCTCCAGCGAGCGGCACGCGCGTGCCCTCTATGATCTGGACGAGCCAACGGCGCGTGAGCTGGGCGCCCTCGCCGCCCGGGTGATGCGCGCCCAGCGCGAGGTGCTCGGCGCCGAGCATGCCTACGCCTTCGCCATCGGCGATGTGCTGCGCCACTGTCACCTGCACCTGGTACCGCGCTTCGCCGACACCCCTCGCCACCTCTGGGGCCGAGCCGTCTTCGAGGCCACTCCCGCCGAGCACCTCCCCGCCGAGGAGCTGGAGGCCGCCGCCCGCACCCTCGCCGCCGCGCTGGCGATGCCCCCCGCTCCCTAACCCCGCCTGCCTGCCTGGACCCGCTCGGAGGCGATTTTCGCGAGCCGGCCCGTGGACCTCTCCCCTTCAGGTGGGGAGAATGTCGTAGCCCCCATGACATCGCTTCGCCCCGGTCTGCTCATCCTGTCGCTGCTGCTTGCTCCCTGCCTCGCGCTGGCCAACAACACCGCGGATGAGGCGGATGTCGCCTTCGAGCTGGGCAACGAGGCCTACGCCAAGGGCAACTACAACGAGGCCCTGCGCTCCTACTTCAACAGCTACCGCCTGGTGCCCAACCGCAACGTCCTCTTCAACATCGCCCGCTGCTACGAGGCCCAGAACCGCTTCAACGAGGCCTACCGCTACTACAACGACCTGGCCAGCGAGGCGCTGCCGGACGAGGACGCTGTCGAGATTCGCCGCTCGCTGGAGCGGCTCCGCCCCAAGGTCGCCCTCGTCCGCGTCACCACCACCCCCGAGGGCGCCGAGGTCTACATCGACCGCATCGACCTGGGCAGCCGAGGACGCTCGCCCCAGACGCTCGCGCTGTCGCCCGGCCGCCACAAAGTCATGGTGAAGAAGCAGGGCTACCGCCCCGCCGAGGCCAGCGTCACCTTGTCTCGCGGCAAATCCATGCCGCAGGACTTCGACTTGACCCTCATCACCGGCACCGTGGAGCTCACGGGAACCCCCGCCGGCGCCGAAGTGCGCACCTCCCCGGATGGGCCCGTCCTGGCCCAGGTGCCTGGAAAACTCGCCCTGACTCCTGGCCAGCACGTGCTCCACGTACGCGCCCCTGGCCACGCCACCGCGCAGCTCGTGGTGGAGGTGCCCGCCGATGGCAGCGTCAACGCCCAGGTGGCGCTCGGGCCCCAGGCCAGGCCCACCGGCCGCCTCGTCGTCACCGCCAACCGCGACAACGCCTCCGTGCGCGTGGACGGCAAGCCCGCTGGCTTCACCCCCACCGTCGTCACCCTCCCCGAGGGCGACCACGTCCTCGAGGTGGAAAGCCTCGAGGTGCGCCCCCTGCGCCGCACGGTGAAGGTGGTGGCCGAGCAGGAAGTCAAAGTCCACGCCGAGCTGCGTTATGTCCCTCCGCCCGTGCGCGCCGCGTCCAAGGGCCTGACGGCCGTGGACGAGGCCCCCGCCTCCACCACCGTGCTTACCCAGGAGGAGCTGCGCTCCTTCGGCTGGCGGACGCTCGCCGAGGCGCTATCCGGCGTGCGCGGCTTCTTCCTCTCCGATGACCGCAACTACACGTACGTGGGCGTGCGCGGCTTCTCCCCGCCGGGAGATCTCAACAACCGCATCCTCATCCTCTGGGATGGCCACTCGATGAATGACGTGTGGGCCGGCCAGGGTTACGCGGCGCATGATCTCTCCGTGGACCTGGAGGAAGTCGAACGCATCGAGGTGGTGCGCGGCCCTGGCAGCGCGCTGTATGGCACCGGCGCCTTCTTCGCCGTCATCAACGTGGTGCCTCGCGACTCACTGGGCACCCAGCGGAATGTGGAGGTGACGGGCACGGTGGGCGCGCTGGGGGCCGCGGGCATCCACGCCGCCGGCGCGTGGGAGGACGGCGAGGACCGCTCCGTGCTGGTGTCGCTCGCGACGATGCATGCCTCGGGCGCCGACATCACCCTGCTGGGGGCCGCCGCGCCAGGAGAAGAGGACACCTTGGTGCAGGGCCTGGACGGCGAGCGCGCCATCGGCGGCTCCCTGCGCGCGCGCTTCGGCCACCTCACGCTCATGGCCCAGCTCCACAGCCGCGTGAAGGAGATCCCCACCGGCCCGTTCGACACCGTCGTCAACGTCCAGGGCACCCAGGTGCAGGACGTGCGCGGCTTCGCCGAGGCGCGCTACGAGCGCCCCCTCAACGAGCGCGTCAGCCTCTCGCTGCGCGGCGCCTTCGACCTGAGCCGCTACCGGGGCTATTGGATGTACGAGGAGGACGGAAGCGACACGCTGCGCCGAGACACCGACGCCGGCCGGGCCGACTGGCTCTCGGCCGAGGCGCGCGTGCTGCTCTCTCTCACCGAGACCAACCGCCTCACGGTGGGCCTGGAGGGCCAGGGCCAGGTCCGCGTGGAGCAGGAGAGCTTCGGCGGAGGCGGAGAGCCGCTGCCCACCAAGACGCGCACGCTGCTGTCGCTCTACCTGATGGACGAGTGGCGCCTCCACCCGAAGGTGAGCGTGTCCGCCGGCCTGCGCGTGGACAAGTACCTGGACCTGGACGCGCTGCCCATCACCCCGCGCCTGGCCGTCATCGGGCGACCGTATTCCAACGGCCTGACCAAGCTCGTCGCCGGCCGCGCCTTCCGCGCGCCCACAGTCTACGAGCTGTTCTACGACGACCGACTCCTCACCCAGCGCCCCGCGGAGGAGCTGGACCCGGAGACCATCTCCACCTTCGAGCTGGAGCACTCGCACGACCTGACGGACGAGCTGCGCTTCACCGTCGCCGGCTACCACAACCGCATCTCCAACCTCATCACCCTGGAGGTCGACGAGCTGGCCACGCCCATGTGCGGCACGCCGCAGGGCAGCGTGCAATGCATCGTCTTCAAGAACAGCCGCAACGAGACGCTCGCCTGGGGCGCCGAGGCGGGCGTTCATTGGCAGCCCGGACGCTACCTGCTGGTGGACCTGAGCTACTCCTACGTCAGCCTGCGCCACGCCTCGGACGAGGTGAAGGCCGCCCGGCCCGCCCACCTCATCTCCGGGCGCGCGCTGCTGCCGCTGGGAGATGGCCAGGTGCGCCTGGCCTCCCAGGCCACCTACCAGAGCGCTCGCGGCGCCGGCGTCGGCGGACCCGAGAACGGCGAGGCGGTGCTGCTGAGCCTCGGCGTCTCGGGAGAGCTCTCCCGCTTCCACTACTTCGCCGGCGTGCAGAACCTGCTCGATGAGCGCTACGTGCTGCCCGTGAGCGCGGAGACCTCCAAGGCCGCGGTGCCGCAGTACGGCCGCACCTTCACGTTGCAGCTCTCGGGCTCCTACTGAATGCGGCCCGAGACCGACAACCGCTCCGCGGCGCGCCAGGTGACCGACGCCCTCACGCGCGTGGCCTACCGGGGCGCCTACTCGCTGGCCATGGCGTACTGGTTCGTGCGCCGCCCGGCCACCCAGGGTGTCTTCGTCGCCGTGTGGTGCGGCCAACGGGTGCTGCTCCTGCAGAACTCCTACAAGCGCCTCTTCAGCATGCCCGGCGGCGGAGCCCACCCGGGCGAGTCCCACGTGCAGACCGGCACGCGCGAGCTCCGCGAGGAGGTGGGCCTCTCCGTGGAGGCCGCCTCCCTGCGCCCCGCCTTCGACGTAGAAGACCGGGGAGAGTTCAAGCGCGACCACGTCTACTTCCTGGAGCTGGAGGTGAAGCACGAGCCTCCGCTCTCCATCGACCACCGCGAGGTGGTGTGGGCCGACTTCATCGACCTGGAGGCCGCGCTCCGGCTGCCCCTGGCCCCCACCCTCCGTGCCTACCTCACCCACCGCCTCGAACAGACCCATGGATGACACCGAGCTGCTCTTCATCCACCCCGAGCACCCCCTCTATCCCGAGGAGCTGGAGCTGCGCTTCCGCGTGCTGCGCGAGCCGCTCGGCTTCCCGCGCTCCGCGGTGGCCTTCCCCTTCGAGGCCAACAGCCTCCACCTCGTGGCGCGCCAGTCTGGCGCCGTGGTCGGCTGCGTCCTCTTCAACCCCGAGGATGCCCACGGTGGCCGCCTCTTCCAGATGGCCGTCACCCCGACGCTCCAGGGCCAGGGACTGGGCGCGCGCCTCGTCACCGCCCTGGAGGCGGAGCTTCAGCGGCGAGGCTTCACACACGTACACCTCCACGCGCGCGCTCCCGTCGTCCCCTTCTACGAGCGCCTCGGCTATGCGGTCTACGGTGAGCCCTTCACCGAGGTGAACATCCCCCACCGCCATATGCGCAAGTCACTCAGGAGTGCGGAGGCATGACGGCTACTTCCCCGGACCGCACGCTGGCCCAGCGCACCCAGGACTTCCTGGCGCTGCACGAGCGCATCCAGAGCATCGATGACGAGCCCGCGGCGCAGGCGCTCCTCGAGGCGCTGCAGCGCCCTTCGCGCCCGTACATCGTCTCCTTCGTCAACGCGCACGCCGCCAACCTGGGGTGGAACACGCCCTCCATGCTGGAGAGCCTGCTGCGCTCGGACCTGCTGCTGCGCGACGGCATCGGCGTCAAGCTGGGCATGAAGGCCTTCGGCCGTGAGCCGGGCCTGAACATGAACGGCACGGACTTCATCCCCAAGATTGCCCGCGCCTACCAAGGTCGACGCGCTGCGTTGTTCGGCACCCGCTCACCCTGGCTCGACACCGCCCGCCAGAAGCTGGAGGCCGAGGGCCTCGTGGTGGTGGCCTGCCATGATGGTTTCTCACCGCCCGAGAAATACCTGGAGCTGGCCGCCGAGACGAAGCCGGAGCTCATCCTGCTCGCCATGGGCATGCCCAAGCAGGAGGACATCGCGGTGAAGCTGCGGGAGCGGCTCTCCCACCCGGTGCTCATCGTCAACGGGGGTGCCATCCTGGACTTCCTGGGGGGCAAGGTGACGCGCGCCCCCGAGCTCATGCGCAACACGGGCCTGGAGTGGGTGTACCGCCTTTACCTGGAGCCCAAGCGCCTGGCCAGCCGCTATCTGCTCGGCATCCCGGTGTTCTTTTCCCATGTGGCGGTCACTCGCCTGGCTGGTCCACGAGCCTCCGAGGGTGGCGAGAAGTCTCCGTGACTCTGTGAGAATATCGGCCGGGCGACACCCTCACCCCCGTCCTCTCCCCGCTGGGAGAGGGGTGTCACGCGGGCCTCTTGTGGCCCGAGGGAAATTACGCGTTCCTGGCACCCGAATGGATACCGCTCGCGCTCACCAGGAGTTCCAGCGCACCCGCTTCTTCCCTGGGCTCGATGGGCTGCGCTGCCTGAGCATCGTGCTCGTGGTGGCCTACCACGTCTCCGGCATGCACTCGGGCTTCCTCGGCCGGGGCTACCTGGGCGTCGCCCTCTTCTTCGCCATCAGCGGCTTCCTCATCACCACGCTGCTGCTGCGTGAGCAGGACTCGCACGGGCAGATCTCCCTGGGCCGCTTCTACGCCCGGCGCTCGCTGCGCATCTTCCCGCTCTATTACGCGGTGCTCGGCATCTACGTGGTGCTGGTGCTCTTCACCGAGAAGGGAGTGCAGGAGAAGACCGAGTTCTTCACCAACCTGCCGGCCTTCCTCACGTACACCTCCAACTGGTTCGTCCCGTTGGTGCCCGACAAGCGCATCATCTTCTACTTCGCCTGGTCGCTCGCCACCGAGGAGCAGTTCTACCTGCTGTGGCCCGGCGTCATGCGCATGGCCCGCCGGGGCGGTGCCGTAGTCTTCATGGCGGGGCTGCTCGCCATCTCGCTGTGGGCGCCCTGGGCCGTGGAGACGGGGCGGCTCGATGACTCACTGTTGTGGGTGCGCATCCTCGCCAGCTTCGCCCCACCCATCTGCATGGGGTGCCTGGCGGCCTACGCGGTCCACACGCGCCAGGGCTTCGCGTGGGTGTACCGCGTGCTCGGCCACACGTGGGTGCCGCCGGCGGCGCTGGCCCTGGTGCTGGCCGCCGTGGCGACGGACGGCGTGCCCTTCGGGCTCACCTCGCTGCTGATGACGGCGCTGGTCGTCTCCTGCTGCATCAGCACCAAGCACCCGCTCATGCCGGTGCTCACCTTCTCGTGGATCCGCTACGTGGGCACGGTCAGCTACGGCGTGTACCTGCTGCACATGCTCGCCCTGAACCTGGTGCGGCGGCTGGTGCCTGGGCAGGGCATGGCCGTCTACCTGCCGCTGACGCTGGGGCTCAGCGTGCTGCTGGCGGGCCTGAGCTACCGCTACTTCGAGAGCTGGTTCCTGCGCCTCAAGGACCGCCTGGGCGCCGGCCCCGCACCTGCCCCCCGGGAGTCCCCGTCCCCGGCGGCTCCAGCATCAAGTCCAGCACCGTGATGGAGTAGGGCGGCAGCCGCGCATCCATGGCCGCCGCGCTCAACCGGGGCGCCTTCTGCTCGCTGAAGCCCTGGGGCTCACCCGTATACGTCCACACCCGCGCGCTCTTGAGCACCCCGCAGCCCTTGAGCTCTACCCGTGCGTCGCGGGCCGTCTCCGGCTGCAGGTTGAGGGCGATGGCCACCACGTGCCGCTTGTCCTCGCTGCGCGAGGCGAACAGCGAGGTGCCCTCGGGAGCGCTCGCCGGCACATAGGTGTCCAGGAAGCGCCCGCCCTGCCCGTCGAAGTTGCGGTAGGCCCGGAAGGCCCACCAGGTGGGGCTCTTCGCCGGTGGGTAGGTGAAGTGGTAGGCCGCCGTGAGCCCACCTTCCGCGAAGCGCCCCAGCGCCTCGGCCTGCGCCAGCCCGCCGCTCATGTGCTTCGTGGCGCCGAAGTTGTACTCGCCGATGGCCAGACCCCGCCCCGGGTAGTTCTCCGACACCATCTTCTTGAGCCGGGGGATGAGCCGCACCGGCTCGTCGATCCACGACTCGTCCTTGTAGTTCGGATCCCACAGCGCGCGCGTGGAGCGGATGCGCCGCGCCGATGCGTCCGCGTCCGTCCGCCCGCCCTCCTCGAAGCCGATGCCCTCGCCCTGCGGATAGAAATGCACGTCCACCACATCGAGGATGCGCACCCCCGTCTTCTTCTCGTGCTCGCGCAGCTTGCGCAGGTACCAGGGCAGCAACGGGATGTTGCCGTGCGCCTTGCGGTCCGCGTCCGGCGAGGCCCCCGGCGCCACGTCCGCCGCCGAGCGGAAGTAGCCCGTCCAGCCCCACTCCGTGGGCCCGGCGATGACAGCCTCGGGGTCCGCCTTCCGCACCGCGGTGCCATAGGAAATGGTGCGCTCGAGCAGCTCGTCGTAGGTGGTGGGCTCCGGGTGTACGTCCCGATGCGTCGAGTTCCACAGCATCGGCTCGTTATCGAGGAAGTACATGTGGACGCTGCGCCCGCGCGTCTTGTCCTTCTGCTGGATGGTGCGCACCCACTCGGCGATGAACTCCGGCGGGGCCGCCACGCTCGTCTGCGTGGGCATGGGTGACGGCAGCTTGCGGCCTCCGGAGGCAATGCCGTTGCCCGCCTCCGGCATCTCCGGCGCCACCTTCTCCTGCGCGCCGAGCTTCGACACCGGGAAGCTCACCGAAGTCGTGTCCTTGGCCACCCAGCCGAGTATCGGCAGCGTGAGCGCCGACTGGAGGCCGTGGGCCCGGTTCGCCATGAGGAACTCCTCATAGGTGAACTTCGCGTCGTCCCCCGGCGCGGTGTTGCGGTAGTACCAGTCGTTGCCCGTGTTCCACGCGTTGAGCTTCCAGTTGTAGCGGCTCGTGGGGTTGCCGCCCCAGCGGCGCACCGTGGCGCCCATGTCCCACTGGTGGCTGTCCTTGCGCTCGCGCAGGGCGTTGAAGGCGGTGCCGTAGATGAGCGGGCTGATGAAGTGGCCCGGCGCCGTGCAGTCCACCAACAGGCCCGCCGGCTGCGGCGGCCCCACCGCCACGCGCGCCCCACCCATCGACAGCGCGCCCACTACCGCCGCGTTCGTCCCGGTGAAGCCGATCCGGTCCATCTCCACCCAGTCGTTGCCCACGCGCTTGTGCGCCCGGAAGATGACGCGGTCGAAGGGCTTCATCCCCGGGTTGAGCTCCGCCAGCGGCACCAGCACCTGGACCCAGTCCTCCTGCCGGTTCACCACGTGCTGGGAGCCCACCCGCACCCGGGGAAACACGTTGGCGTCCTCGGAGTCGACCCGCACCTCCAGGAACTCGCCGTAGCCGGAAGGTGCGCGGTAGCGCAGCGCCAGCCCGCCAAAGGTGCCCTGCAGCGGCTCTTTGCGGCGCAGCATCCACCCGCCCAGGTCCGCCATCATCACCCGCGCCGGCCCGGGCCCCTCGACTTCTCGCTCCGTCCAGCCTCCCGCCTCCCAGCCCGCCTTGGCCCCACCCTCGTAGGCCACCTCCACCACCTCCAGCGAGCCGCTCGGCGCCTCCTCGGACATCTGCGCGCCCTGCGAGGTAAGCCCCAGCTTGTCCAGCTCCACCCAGTCGTTGCCCACGCGCTTGTGGGCCCGCAGGATGATGCGGTTGAAGGACTTCGCGTTCGGGTTCAGCTCGCTCATGGGAATGAGCAGCTGCGTCCACTCCCCGTCCTGCCCCGCCACGTGCTTGGAGGCCACCTTCACCCGGGGAAACACGTTGGCGTCCTCGGAGTCGAGCCGCACCTCCAGGAACTCGCCGAAGCCGGAAGGGGCCTTGAAGCGCATCGCCAGGGCGCCGAAAGAGCCATGCACCGACTCCTTGTGCTTGAGCATCCACCCGCCCAGGTCCGCCATCATCACCCGCGCTGGGCCGGGGCCCTTCACCTCGCGCTCGGACCAGCCGGCGTCCTCCCAGCTTCCCTGGAAGCCACCGTCATACGCGGCCTCCTCCAGCTCCACGGTGAGGCTCGGCTTGGGCGCGGAAGTGCTCCCGGAGCCCGACGAGGGAGCGGAAGAGCGAGGCGAGTCCTGGCAGGCCACCAGCAGCGCGGCACACGTCGCCAGCAAGGCCGTGTACAGCCCCTGGCGCCCTGCCCAGCTTCCGGTCAGGCCCGGCGTGCGGTGCCCTCCGGCTTCGTGCCTCATGGCTCTCCGTTCGAGTCCTTCCGCGACGGCTCTTGGGACGCAGCTCCCGCCCGCGCGGAGGCCTGCCGATAACGCGCGATGCGCCGGGCCACTTCCCGCCACGAGCCCGCCTCGGCCCGCGCCCCGCGCAGGTATTCCATCGTGTAGGCCACCGAGGTGCTCTTGAACGCCACCCCCGCCAGCCCCAGCCGGTCGGCCATCCGCGCCGCGCCCATCAGCGCCTCGGTCACCGGCTTGGTCGGCCCCGGCAACATCACCGCCGTGGCCAGCAGCGGCCGCGCCAGCGCGTTCATCTCGAAGAGCATCCGCCACGGATCCACCTGCGGCACGTCCGAGTGACGCTCCGACAGCCGCGAGTCCATGATGCCGTAGCGGTGCGCCCGCGCCAGCCACTTCTCGAAGCTGGTGTGGTCCGAGCCGTGGAGCACGTACGAGTCATTGCAGAAGCGCACGCGGCAGCCGGACTTCTCCAGGCGGATGCCCAGCTCGATGTCCTCCGACTGCTTCAGGTTCGGATCGAAGCCGCCCACCGCCACGTAGTCCTCGCGGCGGAACGAGACGTTGCCCGTGTAGAGGTTCCACCCGTGGGCGCCCTCTTCGTTCAGTCGCCGCGCCAGCCGGTCGTGCAGGTACGCGTACCAGCGCTCGAACAGCGGCATGTCGTCGATGGCCGGATCCGAATCAATGCGCCCCAGCACCACATGGCGCGAGCCGTCCGGGTGCTGCTCCAGGTGCCGCTGCACGAAGTCCTCGGGCACCTGCATGTCGTCGTCGGTGATGATGACGACATCGCCGCGCGAGGCCAGCACGCCCCGGTGCCGCGCCGCCGCCGCGCCCGCGTTCTTCTGCGTCTCCACGCGCAAGGCGTAGGGCAGCTCCTTGGCCAGCTCGCGCAAGGGGCCTTCCGCCGGCTCCTTGGAGCCGTCGTCCACCACCATCACTTCGTAGTCACTGGGAGGCAGCGTCTGGCGCGCGAGCTGCCGCAGCAGCCGAGGCAACAGGGTCAGCCGGTTGTACGTGGCCATCACCACGCTCACCCGAGGCCGCTGCGCTTCGGTCCGCGGCGGCGCGTTGGCGCCGGCCGAGGGTCCGTCGCTCACTTCTTGCTCCCCACCCGTTGCTGCAGCGTCACGCTGCCCAGGAAGCGCGCCTTGCCAATCATCTCCAGCGTGTGCTTGGCGGCGGAGAACTGCGTGGAGCCCAGCGGCACGCACAACAGCGCGCGCTCGGCGGCCAGCGCCACCTCGAGCCCCACCGGATTGGTGATGACCGAGTCGATGCAGGTGACGACCATGCCGCCCTGCTCGACGATTCCGCGGATGTCACGCACTAGCCGCGAGCCGGCGCCCGGAGGCAGCCCCTGCGCGTCGATGAGGCGGATGGGCCGCTCGCGGTACTGGCTGCCCACGGTGACGATGGCGCGCCCGGCGTCCAGACCCGAAGCTCCCGGCTGCGCGGGCACCACCACCAGCGAGGACCACTTCTCGCGCTGGGTGAGCAGCGTCCACAGGTGCAGCAGCTCGTTGGGAATCGGCTCCGCGGGAGCGGGAACGACTTCGTTCTGAACAGGGAGCTCTTCGGGCGCCAGGGGAATCGGCGTCGGAGTGCCCCTCACCACGGACCAGGGGCGTGGACGCGCCGCGTTGGGCTTGGGCGCATTGCCGTCGCCCCCCCGCGGAGGTCCTCCACCGCCCGGATTGTCCGTCGGCTCGTACATAGAGAGCCCCAGTCTACTCATTTTCCGGTCGCTGCCCAGTGTGGCAACAGGATCATGTGTGCGCTCATGGCTACTGCTGGACGTCGCCTCGCGGCGCCGTTCCGCTCGGGATGAATGAGCACCTTTGCGGCTCATGTGCGCCTATATCCTTCCTGCTCCACGGCACCAGATTCCGCGGGGTTGGCGGAGGGCGCTGGGCCGGTGCTGCGCCAGGCCCCGGTGAGGGTCGCCAGCTTGCCCGCGATGGTGACGGCCAGGGCCATGAGGATGGTGCAGTACCAGCTGGTGATGCCCATGTCTCCGAAGCACTGGTTCGTGTAGGCGACGACAATCGCGACGGCCACCAGCGCCCCGGCGCGCCACTGCGGCACATGGGCCCGGTGGTAGGCGCGTACGGCGAAGAAGACGGTGAACGCCACGAAGAGCCACACCCCGGTGAAGCCCACCACTCCGCCGAAGGCCAGCAGGCCCAGCACCGAGTTGTGCGGATGGTAGAGGTAGTCCTCGAAGAGGTGAGAGATGTCCGCGAGCTTCATCACCTCGTCAAAGCCGTGGCCATAGCCCGTGCCGAGCATGGGGTTCTTCTGCCAGGTAGCGATGACGTTGAAGTTCTCCACGTCGCGGTAGTCCATCACGCCGGTGTCGTTGTGCTCGCCGACGATCATCGACTTGAACGTGTTCACAGGCGAGAAAATACCCGTCGGATTGGCCCAGCCCACGGCGACGTAGAGCAGGAACAGCGGCGCCATGAGGATGCCCGCGCGCGTGGCGTAGACCTTCACCTTCGACCAGGGGCTGATCAGATAGATGGCGACCAGGCACTGGTTGAAGCTGGCGTATGCCAGACGGCGGTCGTTGTAGTTCATCCCCATGAAGATGACGCCGCACACGATCAACATGCGCCAGAAGTTCTTCCGGTTGGGCTCCTCGGCCCAGGAGGCCACGGCGAGCGACAGCCCCGTCACGTAGATCATCGTGTCCGAGTGCGTGGTGGCGTACTCGGTGTAGAGCCCTCCGGGCCGGGCGATGACGACGATGAAGAAGGCGCCCAGGAACGCCTTGGTGAAGGCGGCCGCGACGATGATGCGGCCCAGGACGCGGAAGTCCTGCGGCCCGCGGATGGCCGCGTTGAAGAGCATCACGAACACCGGCATCAGCAGCAGCTTCTGGAGCTGCCACTTGGCCGGGCGCATGTCCCCGCCGCGCAGGTAGCCCCAGAGGTACATCCAGCTGATAGTCCCGAGGATGAGCAGCAGGGACATCACCAGCGGCCGGGGCAGCGGGACCACCTTCTCGTCCGTCTTCAGGCCCACGGCGTTGCGGTAGACGTAGAGCGCGGTGAGGCCGAAGACGGCCAGGTCGATGAGCGTGAAGCCCAGACCGGGCACGCCGGTGACGACGTTGAGGTTGATGAAGAACAGCCGGCCGACGAAGGACAGTGGCGACTTCCAGAGGCCCGAGTAGGGGTTCTCCACCGCGCAGTCGACGATCAGCAGGATCGCCAGCAGGGTGAGCACGGGGTAGCGGATGGGCACCTTGGCCAGCACCCACACCAGGATGGCCGCCACCATGGGCAGCATCGCCACGGGCGGAAAGAGGACGAGCAGGCCCAACGTGGCCATCACCACGCCCGCGATCAGCGTGAGGAACACCGGGGTGCGGGAGAGGAAGGCTTCCATCGTCGTCCTCGGGGGCTA
The DNA here is from genome assembly GCF_034259325.1 of Hyalangium ruber. Taxonomy (NCBI): domain Bacteria; kingdom Pseudomonadati; phylum Myxococcota; class Myxococcia; order Myxococcales; family Archangiaceae; genus Hyalangium; species Hyalangium rubrum. Next base: position 337,606 of record NZ_JAXIVS010000002.1, read on the forward strand.
CGCGCCACGCAAGGCCCTCAGGGCTTGCGCGCCTCGCGGGTGGTGCGCACCCACTCCCCCTTCTTGTCTCGAGGACCCACGGCCATCAGCCACACCTTCCACACGACGTAGAAGGGCGCCCGCGCCAGGGCCAGCAGCCCCTGCACGCCCATGCCGGACACCCACCAGCCACGAAACACGTAGAGGCCCAGGCTGGCCACGCAGAAAGCCGCCGCGTACGCGCTGAAGGCCACCCGGTCCTGCCACACCGAGAGCGCGCCCGCCGCCCCGGCCACCGCCAGCGCGCCGAGCACCACGTAGCTCAGCGGCGGCACCAGCAGGTCCATGGCCAGGTCCAGCAGCACGGGGTTGCGCTTCTCGAGCGCCTCGTCCAGCAGCGGCACGCCGAACTGCTTCGTCATCGCCCAGCGCCCGCCCTCCCAGCGGCGGCGCTGCGAGCGCGAGGCCTTCTCCGAGGAGACCATCTCTCCCAGCACCTCGGCCTCCCACGCGTAATGAACGCGGTGGCCGGCCCGGCCCAGGCGGATGCCGTACTCCAGGTCCTCCACGATGGAGAACGCGTCGTGCGGCACCTCGCGGATGACGCGGTGGCTGAAGCACATGCCGTTGCCGCGCAGGCCGCAGGAGACCTCCAGCCGCTCGCGCCCCTGCGAGCGCACCTTGTGGAACAGCGCCATGCCGATGGCCATCAGCCGCGTGCGCCACGAGTCATTCGGGTTGAGCACACCGTAGTGCGCCTGGATGGCCTGAGCGCCCGCCTCCAACCGCAGGCCGAAGGAGTGCAGCAGGTGCGGGGACACCTCGGTGTCCGCGTCCACCACCACCACCGCGTCGGCGAAGCCGTCCTTCAGGCTGTGCTCGAAGGCGTGCGCCAGCGCGAAGCCCTTGCCCCGCTTCTCCGTGTCGTAGCGCACCAGCACCGTGGCGCCCGCGTCGCGCGCCCGCTCCGCCGTGGTGTCCGAGCAGTTGTCGGCCACCACGAGGACGCGCCGCAGCTCCGCCGGGTAGTCCAGCGCCAGCAGGTTGCGCACCGTGCGGGCGATGCCCGCCTCCTCGTTGTGCGCGGGGACGATGATGTCGAACCGCAGCCGGGGCGCCACCCGCGGGGGCGTTGGCAGGTTCGCTGACAGCAGCGTCAGCAGCAGCAGATAGCCGCACGCCAGCACCACCGGCAGCGACAGCACCAGCAGCAGCACGTCCATCCAAGTCACGGCGTCACCTCGGCCCGGGACTCCATCTGCCTCACCCCTGGCCCCGATCCAGCTCCGCCAGCACCGGCAGCCCCAGACCGCGCTCCACCTGCCAGCTCTCCAGCACCCGGCCGCTGAGCACGTCTCGCGCCAGCGCCGCGAACACCGCCAGCAGCAGCCCCGCCACCACCCCGCCCACCGCGATGATGAGCGCGTTGGGCTTGATCGGCTTGCGCGGGAACTCCGCGGGCGTCAGCTCCGTGAAGCGGTACTTGAAGGACTTGTCGGCGATCTCCCGCTCCAGCTTCGCCGCGTCGATGCGCTTGAGGATCATCTGCTGCGCGTTCAGCCGGCTGCGCAGCCGCTCCAGCGTCACCGCCGCGCTCGGGTTCTCCGACACCGCCGGCAACAGCCCCATCAGCACGCGCTCCAGGCCATACGGGTCCGGCACCGGCTCGTCCGGGAACGGCAGCGACTTGCCGCCCATGTCCGCGTACTCGGCCAGCATCTCCTTCTCCTCGGCCTGCAGCGCCTTCATCTGCGGCGAGCCCGCCCGCAGCGAGGCCACCTTGCTCTCCAGGTCCACCACCGTGGGATGGTCTGGCGCGTACATCTCCCGCTTCTGCGCCAGCTCGTCCTGCAGCTCCGTCATCCGCTGGTTGTGCTGCACCTGCGTGTCGGCGATGGCCCGGCGCTTGGCGCGGATGAGGAAGCGCAGCTGCGCCAGCTCCTGGTCCGTGGAGGAGAAGCGCGGCAACAGCCGGGGGTCTCCCACCACGCGCCGCCGCTCGAGCATGATCGACGAGAACGTCTTCTCGAATTCGTCGTAGGACTCGCGGACGGCCTCGCCCGCCTGCTGCTCGTGCGCCTGGAGGATGGCGATGGCGTCATCCACGCTGGCCAGCTCCTCCTTCTTGCGCGCCTCCAGGAAGCTCTGCTTGGCCGCGTCCACCAGCTCGTACGCCAGCTGCGGGTCGCCCCACTCCACGCCGATGGCCACCTTGCCATCGTCCGTGTTCACCCGGAGCTTCTTCTCCAGCGTGCCCACCATGCCATCCATGCGCGCGTCCTCGTCCGGCGGCGAGGAGATCATCCGCATCACCGTGTCCTTGGCGCGCAGCAGCGGCGGGCGCGTGGCCTCCCACCGGTCCAGCAGGTTGATCTTCTTGATCAGGGCAATGAGGTTGTCCTGGCGCAGCACCGCCTCGGCGGCCGCGCGCGTCTGCGCGTCCACCTCGTTGGGCGGGCGCATGGGGTTGGGCGGATCCGGGTTGAGGATGTTGGCGCGCTCGGGGTTCACCAGCGCGGCGATGGTGGCCGCGCGCCGGGGCAAAAGCTTCGTCTCCGAGTACCACGTGCGCGGCAGGAGCTTGGCCGCCGACAGCGCCAGCGTCGCCGTCACCGCGAAGGTGGCCAGCGCCAGCACCCGGTGCCGCTGCACCGCGTGGCGCACGTAGCCCACGTAGTCCTTGATCTGCTCCCAGTCGAAGATCTGCGCCTGCTGGCGCTCCACTTCGGGCAGTTTGTCCTCATGGGGTGCGGACATCGCTCTTGCCTCCCGAGGCCAGCTCGGCCGCCCGCGCCAACAGTCTCACCACCTGCTGGTTGAACTCTTCCTGAGTAAAGGGCTTGGTCAAGTAACCATCCGCCCCCACTTCTTCTGCCTGAGCCCGGTCCAAAAGCGTTCCGCGCGCGCTGATCATCAGCACCGGCAGGCCCTCCAGCTCTGACTGCCCGCGGATGTACTCGCACACGTCGTACCCAGACACGTCCGGCAGTGTCAGGTCCAGGCACACCAGGTCCGGCCGGCTGTGCGCCAGCTGCTCGATGGCCGCGCGCCCGTTGGACGCCTCCACGAGGTGGCGTACGCCCAGCGCGTGCAGGAACTCGCCCACCATCTTCCGGAACAAGGGCGAGTCCTCCACCACGAGGACCGTTTGTTGCGAGACGTCCACCATGGAGTGCTTCCGGGTCCTCTCCTAATCGTCCAGCTGGGGCCAGATGACCAGCACGGCGAAGGCGTAGCAAAGGTTGAAGACGACCATCATCAGGATGGCCTTCTTGACGCCCCGGACCTGGTGGCGTTCACGCGCCGCCAGGCTCGGAAGCAAAATGATGGAGTACAACACCGATAGCAGCAGGAACTTCTTCATCCATCGCCTGGTGGGATTAAAGCCTACCATTCTCCTGACGGATCACCAATCCAACGCCCGCGAACCACTTATAGATGGGGTCGTCATCGATCAGAAATTCTCTCAACCTCAAGAGTCGACCGGACGCCACTACGGCCGAGGAGCGAGTAACCGGCCATTGGACCTTGAAGGACAGGCGCTCCTCGCCATCGCGGCGGTGGAAGCCGTCGGTGCGGGCCTGGGCAGCGGACAGCTCGACATTCACCTGGGCCTTGCGGCGCCCCTTCCACTCGAAGCCGAAGGCGCCCTCGGTGCGGGGGAAGACGTCGGTGGTGAAGGCGTTGACGAAGGGCACGTAGCGGGCCGTCAGCTTGGCCTTCACCGGCCAGTGGAAGCCCACCGGCACTGGCACGGAGAGGCTGGCCTCGCCCGTGGGGTGGAGGATGGACTCGGTGGAGTGCCGGTAGGGGGTGTCCTGCGGGCGCCGCTCGCCGACCGCCACCCCGGCCTCCAGCCGACCTTCGATCAGCGGGTGGAACTTGTACTGCAGCACGGGCATGGCCTGGAGCAGCGAGAGCCGCGCGTCGGTGGAGAAGTTCACCTCGCGGGCATACACGTGCATGCCCAGCACCAACCGGCGGGTGGCGGAGTGGAAGACCAGGGCCCGCACCTCGGGGCCAATCTGTGAGGGGGTGACGCGGTCACCTCGCGGGCGCACGTTCTCGGGCGCATCCAACAGGCCGTTGACGACCAGGCCGCCCATGACGCCGATGTACGTGCGCCGGATGCTCGTCACGTCGAAGCCCACCATGCTCTCCGAGTAGACGTACTGGCTGGCGTCCAGCAGGCGCACGTCTCCCTCGATGGTGGGCGCCGGCACCCGGAAGTCCTCGAAGGGGAAGGAGCCGTACGTCATCGACTCCATGGCCCACACCTTGAAGCCGCGCGTGAGCTGGTACTCGCCGCGCAGGAACAGGAAGGTGAGCACCTCCAGCGTGGGCTGGGTGAAGGCGCGGCGCATCATCAACTGCGGCTCGAGGATGGCCTTCACCTCCATGCGCGGCGCATAGAGGATGACCTCTCCTCGCGGGGTGATGACGAAGTCCTGCAGCACGTCGCTGTCGGCGCGCTCGGTCAGGTTCGGCGTACGGACGAAGGTCTCCGTCCGCACGGCGGACGAGTAGCGCATGGCCGGAGTCGTGGCCAGCACCAGGCTCGTCATCAGCGCGGGCAGCATCGCCATCCGCTCACTCCACCACCACGACGTCGCCGGTGCGCAGGCGGAAGGAGGCACCCTTGCCCTGGGTGCGGATGACGGCCTCGTAGTCGAAGCGGATGCGCATCGGCGCGGGCGACTCCGCCTGGCGCCGCAGCACGTAGATGCCGTCGAGCTGGGCGTAGTCCGTGAAGCCGTCGGCCTGGGCCAGCGCCTGCAGCACGCCGGAGCCCGGGTCCAGCTCCTTCATGCCTGGGTCCTTCACCTCGCCCAGCACCGCCACCTTCAGCGGCTCGGCCTTGGCCACCGTCACCGTGACGACGGGGTTGCTCACCAGCGGCTTGAGCAACTCCTCCAGCCTGCGGGCGAGCACGGGCGGGGTGAGCCCCTCGGCGTCCACGTCGTTGAGCAACGAGAGGGTGATGCGGCCGTCCTCGCGCACCTGCGTCTGCGTGGACATCTCACGCTGGTTCCACACGTTGATGGCGAGGATGTCGCCCTTGCGGATGATGTAGCCCTCGTCCTGAAGAGAGGGCGGCTCGCGGTAGTCATCCACCCAGACGAAGCGGCCCGGCATGTAGCAGGCCGACAGCAGCAGCAGCGCGGCGGGCAGCAGGGCCCGGAAGAGGAACACAGGAGTGGAGCGGTTCAAACGGCGCATAGAAGAGAGGCTCCGGCTCATGCGGCGGACGCCTGGACTGGAGCGCCCCGACGGCGCACCACGCGCAGCAGGCCTTGCAGCTCGTCCAGGCGCACCGCGCCGGTAGCGAACACGAGGAAAAGATAGAGCGCGGCACCGACGGCCAGCCGCACCGGTCCCAAGCCCGAGAGCGACAGGTGCGCGCCCGTCACCACCGCGCACACGGCGAGCGTCTTGCCCAGCCGGGTGAGGCTCTGCCGGTCGAAGGCCCGCCTGCCCACCGCGCTCACCAGCAGCGTCACGGTGACCGCCTCGCAGGTAAACAGCGCCAGCGCCGAGGCGCACGCGCCGCCCACCGGGCCGAACCACGCCAGGAAGGGACGCGCCAGCGTGAGGTTCAGCGTGGAGTTGAGCACCATGGACACCACCGAGGTGCGCGTCACCCACCAGCCCTTGCCCGTCACCGTCAGCACGCTGGCGCACACCATGGCCACGTACGTCAGCGTCAGGATGGGAGCCTGCAGCCGCAGCACCGCCGCGGCCGGCGCGAAGGCCTCGCCGTACACCACGCCGATCCACACGTCCGCGCCCAGCCCCATGGCCAGCGTCAGCGGAATGGAGAAGGCCAGCACCGCCTCCAGCGTGCGGCGGGTGAGCCGGTCGAGTTCCTGCGGAGAGTGAGCCGAGGCACGCGACAGCAGCGGAATCATCACCCAGGTGAGCACCGGCGCCGCCATCAGCGTCATGCCCGCCAGGTTCCACCCGGCGCCGTACCAGCCCACCTCCGTGGTGTTGGTGAGGAAGCCCAGGAGGAACACGCCCATGGGCCCGTTGGCCGCCAGCGCCGCCTCGTTGAGGAAGAAGGGCAGCGCCCCGGTGAGCGCCGAGCGCGTGCCCCGCCCGTCCACCCGCAGCTCCAGCCCGGTGTGGCGGCGCGCCAGGCGGTAGAGCACGACGGCCCGCACCAGCTCCGAGGCCAGAATCGGCACGCCCAGCCACGGCAGCGGAAGCCCCAGCGCGAGCACCAGGAGCTGCCCGCCGCCCCACACGCACTTGGTGGCGATGTTGGCCACCGAGAGCCCGTCCACCTTCTCGCGCGCGTGCAGCACCGCCGCCAGCGTCCCGTTGCACCGGAAGAAGAGCTGGTAGACGCCCAGCAGCAGCACCAGCAGCTTCAGGTGCGCGGGCTTGCCCTCCAGGTGCATCAGCCCCTGCATCGCTCCCAGGAGCCCGATGGCCAGGAGGACCTGGAGCAGCAGCGTGCCGCCGAAGAACTCGCTGGCGTGGTGCGGCCGCAGGGCCACTTCCTTGCGGATGTAGACCTCCAGCCCCAGGCCGGCCAGCACGAAGAAGACGGCGGTGAAGCCCTCCGAGGCCCAGTTGAACTGGCCGAAGGCCTCCGGCCCCAACACCCGGGGCAGCATCAGCCGCACCGTCATGGCGATGCCGTACGTCACCATGAGCGAGCCGCCCAGCTTCAGGGCGTTGCGCATGGACGTCGTCACGTCCAGCGCGGCGGGCGGCGGGGCCGACGGGGGCGCCGCGGCGCTCGTGTCAGGGTTCGGCGGGGACATGGCCTCGGCGGCAGAAAGAGGGACAGGGAAGTGAACGACAGCACCGCATCCGCGTCAATTCGCGGACCGCTTCCCCGCCCCTGCCCCGAGCCGCCGGGGGGGCCCCGCCTGCCTGCTAGCTGGCCCCGTTGCCGGTGATCACCACCGGCACCGTCTTCAGGATGAGGCTGAAGTCGGTCAGCAGGGTCCAGTTATCGATGTACTGCATGTCCAGGTACATCCACTCCTCGAAGGAGATCTGGTTGCGCCCAGACACCTGCCAGATGCAGGTGAGCCCCGGCCGCACCGACAGCCGGCGGCGCTGCCAGGCCGCGTACTTCTCCACTTCCTTCGGCAGCGGCGGGCGCGGGCCCACCACGCTCATCTCACCGCGCAGCACGTTGAGCAGCTGCGGCAGCTCGTCGATGGAGTACTTGCGGATGAAGCGCCCGATAGGAGTGATTCGCGGGTCGTTCTTGATCTTGAAGACCGGGCCGGTCTGCTCGTTCATCGCCTCCAGCTTGGCCTTCAGCTCCTCGGCGTTGACCACCATGGAGCGGAACTTGAGCATGTTGAAGGTCTTGCCGTGCAGGCCCACCCGCTGCTGCTTGAAGAAGACGGGGCCGCGCGAGGTGACCTTGATGATCAGTGCCACCGCCAGCAGCAGCGGCGAGAGCACCAGCAGCGCGGCGGCCGAGGCGCTGATGTCGAACAGGCGCTTGATGGCCATCTGGTGCGGCGCGGGCGCGTGGGTGACGAAGTGCAGGTAGCCGTCGGACACCGCGTGCGTCTGCTCGGGGCGCGCCCGGTCCATGCGGAAGGGATGCGCCGGCAGGGCGAACGGGATACCGAAGCGCTCGCACAGCTTGATGGCCGCCTGCATCTCCTGGCCGTGCTTCTGCACGTTGCCGGAGATGTAGACGATGTCCACCGGAAGCTGGCAGAGCACCTGCTCGAGCTGATCCACCCGGCCCAGCTGCGGCTGGGGAGAGGTGGCCGCCACCTTGTCATTGGAGAAGGCCAGGTAGCCGGTGACGCGGCGGCGACCCATGGTGGACAGGTGCTCGCCGGTGAGCCGGCCCATGGCGCCGATGCCGAGGATGAGCGCCTCGTCCAACGGCTCCTCGCGCACCGCCAGCCGGCGGAACACCATCTGCCGCAGGCCCACCACGCTCATCCAGAGCAGCAGCGGGAAGAAGCTCAGCGCCACCACCGGCATGCCGCCGGCGATGAGCAGGCGCTCCAGGTAGAGCACCCCCGTGATCGACACCACCGTGATGGACACCAGCGCCAGGTCATCCAGCGGCGCGCGGTCCGAGAAGCGCGGGTCATAGAGGCACAGCGCCGTGCCCACCAGCAGCCAGCCCAGGCCCGCCATGCCCAGCAGCAGCCACAGGTCCAGGTTGCCCACCTGGATGGAGTGTCCCATCAACAACGTCGAGCCCAGCAGCGAGGCCACCACCAACAGCAGATCCACCAGCAGGTTCAGCTTCGCGGCGAAGCCCGGCGCCAGCCGCCCGCGCACCGGCTTGGATGGAGCCGCCGCCACGAGTCGAGGCACCTCTACGACCGCGGGCGGATGCACGGGCTCCACCGAGGCAGTATTTTCGGAGACTTCTTTTGGGACCGATGCGGATTGCATGCCAATCTCTCCCCACGACCCAGGAACTGCCCCGGGATGACACCGCCCACCTTGCGAGAGGTGGGCGAAATCACGGCACCACCACGCTTTGGACCAGCGAAGATTGTACGGGTCCTCGAAAAGTGCACGCAAGCGCGCCAGGGATCCTCTTCGTCACCCTACCTGTCAGGTCGGGCCATCGCCGAGACACACCGTAAAGTCGATGCAGAACAAGGGCTTGCCGGGCCGTCTGGGTAACAACACGAATGTGAACTTTTTTTCCCTATCGGAACTCTCGGGATTGGAGCTTGGAACCCCAACAGGTCTTTCCTGAGTTGTCTCAGCCAGGATTTTCCGAAGTATTTTAATGCGACGTGTCAAAACGGGCTGAGGATGCGCTCCACGTAGCGCTCCACGGAGAAGTCCCGCTCCGCCTTCTGTCGCGCGCGCTGGCCCATCGCCTCGGCCTCCTGGGGATGATCCAGCAGCCAGCGGATGCGCTCACGCAGCTGATCAGGGTTGCCAGGCTCCACGTGGAAGCCCGTCACCCCGTCCTCGATGAACCCCTCCACATAGGGGTTGCGGGTGAGGATGACGGGCTTGCCCATGGCCATGCCCTCCAGGGCCACGGTGATGCCGCTGATGATGGGGCGGGCCAGCGGCACCACCACCGCCCGGGACTCGGCGTAGAGCTGGCGCAGGTTGGCGTAGTTGCCCCAGGAGCGCATCTCCACGTTCGGCGGCAACGCTCGCGCCTGGGCCTCGCTCTTGCCCGCGACCGAGTAGCGCCACGCCGTGTCCGCGGCGATCTTCACCTCCGCGTCCAGCCCCTCGGCCGCGCTGATCAGCGACTCGTAGTCGCGGTTCACCGCGCCGGCCGCGCACACCAGACGCTTGCTCGGCTGCTCGGGCTGGGGCTGGAAGTAGGCTGTGTCCACCCGCGAGTAGAGGACGGTGATTCGCTCGCGGGGGATGCCGTACTGCTCCACCAGCACGTCCCGGCTGTGCGGCGACAGGCACAGTACGTGGTGCAGCCGCCGGGCCAGCCCCAGCTTGGAGAGCGCCAGCCAGCGCTTCTTGCTCGACACGTTGTGGACCAGCAGGACGATGCGGCGCTTGCGGCGGCTCAGCAGCGCGTCCCACGCCAGGAACTGCAGGCCCGGGAACTCCTCGCCCAGGAGGATGTTCTGGCGCTCGCGCGTCGCGCGCCACGCCTCCAGCGCGAACCGGGCGCAGTCCACGTTCGAGGCCGGGTTCAGCCCACGCTGCGCCATGGAGAGGACCTGGGTGAACACCCCGCGGCTCATCGCCGCGAACTCGCCCAGTGGGCCCTTCTTCTCCAGCGCGTCGTTGACGCGGCTCAGCGGCTCGCCCACGGCGATGAATGCGGAGTCTTGCGGCATCGGTCCCTCTGGCCGTTTCCGGCGCGTGTGGCCGGAATCTAAGCCGTTTGGGCGCGCCGCGGGGGCTTCAGGAGCGCTGGATGGGGCGGGCCGGCAAGGCCACCGTGAAGATGGTGCCTACCCCCTTCACGCTGCTCACCTCGATGTCCCCGCCCAGCCGGCGCACGATGTCCCGGCTGATGGACAGCCCCAGCCCCGTGCCCGTCGTCAGCCCCTTGGTGGTGAAGAAGGGCTGGAAGACCCGCGACAAGTGCTCGGGGGCAATCCCCGGTCCCGTGTCCGCCACCTCCACCACCACGCGCTCGCCCATCAACCGCGAGGTGACGCGCAGCTCGCGCCGCGGGCCACTCCACTCCGACAGCGCCTGCGCCGCGTTGATGATGAGGTTGCTGAACACCTGGGAGACCCGCCCTGGGCTGCCCTTCACCTCCAACCCCTCGGCCAGCTCGACAATCACCGTGGCCGCCGGCGTCGCCTCCGCCCGCGTGATTCGCAGCGCCGAGCGGATCGCCTCGTTCAGGTCGAACCACCCCGCCGACGCATCGTCCATCCGCGAGATGGTCCGCATGTCCCGGACGATTTCGCAGATGCGCTTGATGCCCTCGTACGCCTCGGCCACCGCCTGCTGCACCCCCTCGAACTCCTCCTGCTGGCGCGGCCCCCACGCGAGCACCTCGCCCCAGGCCCCGCTCGGCTCCTGGCCCATGCTCCGGCCCATCGCCGTCAGCCCCTGCTGGATGTAGTTCAGGTTGCTGAGCACGTAGGAGGCGGGGTTGTTGATCTCATGGCTGATGCCCGCCGCCACCAACCCCATCGAAGCCATGCGCTCGGAGGCCGAGAGCTGGCCCGCCATCCGCCCGTTCTCCAGCGCCAGCACCGCGTGCGCGATGAGCAGCGAGGCGCGGTCCAGCTCGCCCCGGTTCAGCGGGCGACTCCGGGAGCGTCGCAGCACCACGAGCAGCCCCAGGAAGCGCTCCCCGGCCACCAGCGGCAACAACAGCATCGACAAGTCGGGCGGCAGCGGCGGGAACTTCTCGAAGCGCCAGTCGGCGCCCAGCGGCCCGAGCACCGCGGGCGTGCGGTCGGCCGACAGCGTGCGGGAGATCTGCTCCCCCAGCGACAGGCACAGAGCGCTCTCGGCCTCGTCCACGAGCCCGTAGGCGTGTGCCACCTGGAGCTTCCCGTCCGCGTCCGGCAGCGCCAGCATCGCCGCGTCCGAGACCATGAAGGAGCGCACGCTCTCGGCGATGGCGCGCGGCAGCTCCTCCAGCGTGTTCTTCTCGAAGAGCGCCTGGCTCAGCCGCACCAGCTCCGTGGACACGTTGAAGCGGCGCCGGTCGAGCGCCCGGGACACGCAGGTGAACAGCTCCTGCAACTGGAACGGCTTGCGCAGCAGGTCGAAGGCGCCCGCACGGATGCACGCGATGGCCGTGTCCAGCTCCGCGTACGCCGTGGCGACGATCACCTCCGTGGAGGGAGACACCTCGCGCACCCGGCGCAAGAGCTCCAACCCGTTCATGCTCGGCATCCGCACATCCGTCATGACCAGGTCGAACGAGGCCCCGCGCAGCCGCTCCATCGCCTCGGCCCCGTTGGCCGCTTCGGTCACCTCGTGACCTTCTCCGGAGAGCATCTCCAGGAGGAGCCGGCGGATGTCCCTCTCGTCATCGACGATCAGAATCTGTCCGGCCATGTCGCTACGCCTGTTCCGTCGCGGGGAGCATCAGCCGGAAGACGGTGCCGCGCACCGCTCCCGGAGTCACCGACAGGTCCGCGCCCATGCGGCTCAACAGCCGCCACGCCAGCGCCAACCCCAGGTTCAGCCGCATCGTGCGGCCCCGGCGTGCGTCCACCTGGATGCGGGGATCGAAGAGCTCCGCGCGCAGCGCCTCGGACAGCTCCAGCAGCGGATCCTCCAGCCAGATGCAGGGCCGGCCCGCCTCGTGCCCCACGCGCAGCACCAGCGCCGGGGCTCCCTCGTCCCGCGCGCCCGGCGTCTCGCACAGGAAGTCCAGGATGCGCCCCAGGCTGGCCTGGAGATCACCTCGGCCCACGCGCGCGTAGATGGGCTCGGCATCCTCCACCCGGACGGGCCGGGGCAGGGTGCCCTCTCCCTTCCACGCGCCCAGCAGCGCCACCACGTCCACGCGCTCGACTGGGGAGACCGGGCTTCCTCCGGACAGGGCCCGCAGCTCGATGAGCAGCTCCTCCACGCGGCGGATGCCGTCCACCGCGTCCGCCGCCGCGTCCTGCGCGTCCTGGATGGAGGTCTCCGTCTCGGCGCCTCCCACGGTGAGCAGCTTGCGCGCCAGCTCCGCGGAATGCGGGTCGTCTCGCCGGGCCAGCTCCGCGGCCACATCCCGCGTCACCGTCCACAGGGAATTCACCGCGCGCGAGTAGGCCGACAGCGAGTGGAAGCTCGCCTTCGTGAAAGCCAGCGGGTTGCTCAGCTCGTGGGTGAGGCCCGCCGCCAGCTTGCCCACCGCCGCCAGCTTCTCAGCCTTCACCAGCTCCTCGCGCGTGGCCTCCAGGTCCTTCACCCGCGCCTCGAGCTCCCCGTTGAGCCGCGCCGTCTCCAGCGCCAGCGCGAGCTGGGCGGCGAACAGGCTGCCCCGCTGCAGCTCGGAGATCGAAAACAGGGGCTGGCCCACGCCGCGCAAGAGGATGAGGCAACCGGCGGGCGCATCCCCTACCTGCAGCGAGTACGCCAACGCCGCGCCCAGCCTCGACACGGTAGCGAAGGGCCAGTCGCGCGAGGTCTGCGTCACCGACACCGGCTCCTGGCCGTCGATGGCCCGCCGCGCCAGCTCCCGCAGCACGGCGGGGGACAGCTCCAGCCCGTCCGAGGAGTTGCAGATGCTCAGCTCGTCCGTGCCCGGCTCCGGCAGCAGCAGCCGGAAGGCCTGGTGCGGGATGAGGTCCAACGTCAGCTCGCCCAGGTGCGTGAGCACCTCGCTCCGGGTCCGCAGCGAGAGCAGCGCGCAGCTCACCTCGTACAGGGGCACCAGCGAGCGCAGGCGCCGCTTCTCCACCGCGCGCATGATGAGGTGGCGCAGCTCGGCGATGTCGTACGGCTTGCGGATGTAGTCGTAGGCCCCGTGCTTCATGCACGCCAGCGCCGTCTCCAGGCTGGCGTAGCCGGTGGCGACGATGACCTCCATGTCCGGGTCCAGCTGCCGCAGCGCCGAGACGGTCTCCACCCCGTTCATGCCCGGCATCTTCAGGTCCGTGATGGCGACGTCGAAGCGGCGCGTGCCCAACAGCTCCACCGCCGCCCGGCCTCCGTCGGCCGTCACCACCTCGAACTCCGTGGAGGGCAATGAGAACGAGAGCATCTCGCGCATGTCCGGCTCGTCGTCGATGACGAGCACGGAGATGCTGCCGGCGGGCGCCAGCTCCTGCAGGCTGCGCCGGGAACCCGTCGTGGAGGCACCGCGCGAGGCGGTGGAACCCGAGGGGCCGGCCTGCCAGGACTCCTGCAGCGAGCCCACCACGGCGGCGTCCTGTAGCTGCACTCCCCGGTGGACTTTGAGATTCACTTCCATGTGGTCGCCTCCGTGGGGTGCGCCTGAGCAGGCGCGCCTGCCGCCGGGAGCCACAGCCGGACCGTCGTCCCGGCCCCCGGTGCCGTCTTCACGTCGATGGCGCCCGCGTGCGCCTCGATGATGTTCCTTGTAATGGACAAGCCCAGTCCTGTCCCCTGCCCCACGGGTTTGGTGGTGAAGAAGGGGTCAAAGGCCCGCTGTAGCACTTCCTCGCTCATCCCGCTGCCCGTGTCCGTGACGATGAGCTCCACGCCCTGGCCCTGGAGCACCCCGCGCGCGATCACCCGCACCGCGCCCCCGGCTGGCGTGGCATCCAGCGCGTTGGTGACGAGGTTGAGCAGCGCCGATTCAATCTCCTGGACGCTGATCTCCAGCTCGGGCAGCCCCTGGGCAGGGGCGTCCACCTCGAAGTGGATGTTGGCGCGCCGGGCCTGGCCCTCCACCAGCTCGCCTACTCGCTCGAAGAGGGCCAGCACCGAGACGCGCTCGCGCACGGGCACCTTGTCACGAGAGAAGTCCAGCAGCGCCCTCACGAGGTGGGCGCAGCGCTGCGTCTGCCGCTCGATGGAGCCCACCGCCGCGCGGGAGTTCTCATCCAGCGTGGTGCGCCGCTGCAGCCCCTGCGCATAGCCGAGGATGATACCCAGCGGGTTGTTGAGCTCGTGCGACAGGCCCGCCACCAGCGTGCCCACCGCCGCCATCTTCTCCGACTGCACCAGCGACTCGCGCAGGCGTTTGACCTCGCGCTGGTCTCGCACCATGAACACGTGCCCCAGCGACAGACCGGCCGCATCCGTGATGCGCGTGACGGTGAGCAGCACTGGAATGGGCCCCACCCCCCGCGTCACCAGGCTGAGCTCGGCCTCGGCGGGCACGCCGGTGCTGGCGCGCGAGAGCAGCTCCGCCACCTGGGTCTGCACGCCCATGGGCACCACGCGCTCCAGGAAGGGGCCCTCGGCGATCTCCTCCCGGCTCCAGCCGAAGAGGCGCTCGGCCGCCTGGTTCCAGACGCACACGCGCGCCTGGGTGTCGAGCATGACGATGGCGCTGGGCGCCGCGCTGGTGATGTGGGCCAGGAGCGCCAGCTGGTCTCGCGAGCGCTCCAGCTCCGCGGTGCGGTGCTCCAGCCGCTCCAGCATCTGATCGAAGGTGCGGGCGATGGAGCCCAGCTCATCGTCGGACCGCAGCCGGATGCGCTGGCTCAGGTCTCCCGCCTCGACGATGTGCCGCATGGTGCCCTCGATTCGCTCGAGCGGACGCAGCAGGCTCCGGGTGCCCCAGACGACCAGCACCGTGAACAGGGCCGCCATGGCCGCGCCCGTGCCCAGCATGCGCTCGCGCAGCTCCGCCACCGGGCCGGCGATGCGCTCGGCGGGCACCGAGAGCACCAGGGACCAGCCCAGGCCGTGCTCCAGCATGAAGCCCTCCAGGGGCTCCACGAGGTAGAAGGTGTCCTCCACCAGGAAGGTGGAGCGATGGCCAGGGCCGGTGCCCACCTCTCGAACGCGCTCCAGCACCTCGTCCGAGAGGGCCCCGAAGAGCGGCCCCGGTCGCGAGAGCAGGGCCGCCTCGAAGCCATCTCGCGCGGTGAGCTCACGCAACAGCGCCACGTCGAACTCGGCCACCACCGCCCCCTCGGTGCGCTTCTGGTAGAGCACGGGGAAGGCGAGCAACAGGCGCGAGCGGCCCTCTCGCTCGAGCACCACCGCCGCGGGCTGCCCGTCCCGAACGCTCGGCCACCAGAGCTCGTGCGCGAAGTTCGGGGTGCCCTCCGGGTGCGAGGTATGCACGGTGTTGCGCGCGATGACGGCGCCCTCGAAGTCCAGCAGCCACAAGTCGGCCTGCTCTCCGCCCATGCCCGGCAGCTGCAGCTGCTGCATGAAGGGCGCGAGGTACTCGCCACGGCCCAGCACGTCGATGACGCTGTTGACCATGAAGGTGTTGGAGGCCAGCGACTGCATGAAGGACCACTTGAGGTCCAACTGCTCCTCGATGTCGCGCGAGGTGATGCGGGCGTTGAGCCGCAGCTGCTCCTCGATCTTCGTCCCCAGCGCCTCGCGCGCGGTGTCGGAGACGGTGACCATCAACACGCCCACCGTGGCCACGTCGATGAGGACGAAGAAGAGGAGGATCTTTCCCTGGAGACTCCGGAAGAAACGCACGGACCGGACCTATGAATGAACGGGGAGGCGCACGCACAGTATCCACAGCGGCCCTGTTCGCATGCAGACCCCCCATGTCGGCCCTTCCAGGCTCGACCTTGCCCGGCTGAAAAGGGAGATAACGCCTCCGACGACGGCGCGCAGGAGCTGAACAGAAATGTTGGCGGGGTCCCCCAGAGTCGCTCCGGAGTTCCCAGAGCGGGTGTGACTCATCCCTCGCAATGTATCAGCTAGAGGACATGTGCCTGCAAGCGGCCGGGGTCTTCGGTAACGTGAGTGCCTGTGAGCTCTCCTCGCTTCGTCCCTGGCCATGAGCCTCCCGCCCGCGGGCGCGAAGGCGCCCTGCTCTTCGCCGCCCATGGAATGGACCTGCTCGTTCAGGAACGAGAGGGCACCGTCGGCATTCCCACCGGGGCCTCGCTGCCCTCGCTCGCCGAGGGAGCACACTTCCTGGGCACCCTGGATGGGGTGGACTGCTACACCGCCCCCTACCCGAAGGGCCAGGAACCTCCCGAGGGCATGAAGCTGGTGCAGGCGCGCACCTTGTACCGGAAGGTAGACGAGGCGCTCTTCGCCGTCGCGGGCCGGGCGCTGGCCATCGCCGAGTGGGACGTTACCCACCGCTTCTGTGGCCGCTGCGGCCAGCCCACCAGCCTGGTGCCCGGAGAGCGCGCGCGGCGCTGCCCTACGTGTCACACCCCGTTCTACCCGCGCATCGCACCGGCGGTCATCGTGCTCATCACTCGGGGTGACACGATGCTGCTGGCGCGCAACGCCACCTTCCCCGAGCCCTTCTTCAGCACGCTGGCGGGCTTCGTGGATCCTGGCGAGTCGCTGGAGGAGTGCGTGGTGCGCGAGGTGCGCGAGGAGGTCGGCGTGGAGTTGAAGGACCTGCGCTACTTCGGCAGCCAGCCGTGGCCCTTCGGGCGCTCGCTCATGGTGGGCTTCACCGCCGAGTACGCGGGCGGCGAGGTGCGCGTGGATGGCAAAGAGATCGCCGAGGCCTTGTGGTTCACCGCCGACAACCTGCCGCGCATCCCTCCCCGATTGAGCATTGCCCGCCACCTCATCGATTCGTTCATCGAGCGGGTGAAGGGGAGCTCCGGCTCCTCGGGGCCATGAGCGCACTCGGAGAGCAGGAGGGTGGTGGAGCGCTCGCCCGGTGGACGTGGGACGCCTCGGAGCCCCTGGGGTGTTGGGCGGGATTGGACCCCGCTCTTGCGCCCTCGCACCCGCGCGATTAAAGCGCCCCGCTCACTGCCATGCCCGCCGCGCGTCCCCACATCGAGCCCCACCGCCATCCCACCGCTGACTCCGTGGTGGTGAAGGAGATCTACCTCTCCGTCCAGGGAGAGTCCTCTCACGCCGGGCTGCTGTGCTCCTTCGTGCGGCTCACCGGCTGCCACCTGCGCTGCACCTACTGCGACAGCGAGTTCGCCTTCCGGGGCGGCAACCGCATGAAGAACGCGGAGGTGGTGGCCCAGGTGAAGGCCCTGCGCTCCCCGCTGGTCGAGGTGACGGGCGGCGAGCCCCTGCTCCAGCCCGGCGTGTACCCGCTCATGGAGGCCCTGCTCGCGGAGGGGCTCACCGTGCTGCTCGAGACGAGCGGCGCCATCGACGTGCGGCTCGTGCCTCCCGAGGTCCACAAAATCGTCGACGTGAAGACGCCCTCCTCGGGCGAGAGCGACCGCAACGACTACCGCAACTTCCTCTCGATGAACGCGCGTGACGAGCTGAAGTTCGTCATCGGCAGCCGCGAGGACTACGAGTGGAGCAAGGCGCTCATCGCCGAGCACCGGCTGCTGGAGAAGCCCTACGGGACGCTGTTCTCCACCGTGTTCGACAAGCTCCACCCGCGCGAGCTGGCCGAGTGGGTAATCGAGGACCGGCTGCCGGTGCGCTTCCAGCTCCAGATGCACAAGTACATGTGGGACCCCGCCGCGCGCGGCGTGTGAGCGGCGCTCAGTCCACCGTGCCGGAGTACCAGCTGTAGAGGAAGACTCCGAGCCACAGCAGCACCATCAGCAGGTTCGTCCCCGCCAGCCACCGCGCCACCTTCGCCTGCCGCATGCCGCGCAGAGGGCCCTCGCCCCGGCGGATGCGGTCCAGCTCGCGCGTGGGCAGCCACAGGCCCAGCGCCGCCACCACGAGGCTGAACACCGGAGGCAGTCCGCACATCAACGGGAAGCTGAGGATGCCGGCGATGCCCAGTCCGATAAGGCCCTGCACCCTGCGGGAGGGCTTTCCGTGGAGCCTCAGCCGCGCGACGCAGTCGGCGCAGTGGGCGGCCTCGTCCATGACCTCCGTGCAGTCACCGCACAGGAAGGTGCCGCAGCGCGCGCAGGAGGCCACCGCCGCGGCTTCCGGGTGCCTGGCGCAGCGGGGGCTGGCGGACTCAGGCGTGAGGATGGGCCAGCTCCCGAGCCCGACGGGCTCAGTACTCCGGAGGCATGCCGAAGGTCAGCATGGACAGGCCGTGAGCGCCGATGCCCAGGAACACCGCGGCCAGCAGGGAGCAGCCGAAGAAGCCCGCGAGGATGAGGTTCTTGCGCGGGTGCTCGAACTGACTGAAGGCGTAGAAGAGGATGTAGAAGGGAATGAGCAGCACCATCATCCCGGTGCCCACGCTGCGACGGAACGCGTGGACCAGAAGGAAGGCGGCGCAGACGAAGGTGACGAGCCCGAAGAGGGCGGCGAGCGGCAGGAGCGGCACGGTGGGACACAGATAACACGGTCCGGGCTTTGCGGCGGCCCCGTGCGCATATAAATGACGCTCAGTCGCCCCCTACCCGAGGTGCCCACGCCATGGACAAGCTCAAGACGGTGCTCACCTTCATGCTCGCGGGAGCCTTCCTCGGCAACCTGGTGGCCACGTTCGCCGCGCCCTCGTTCATGGAGTGGTACAACTCCACGCCGCTGGCCTCGCAGACGATGTGCAACCTGCCGCAGGTGGTGCGCGATGTGACAAGTCAGCTCGTCCGCGCCCAGTTCATCGGCTCGGGCATCGGCGCGGCGGTGTTCCTGGTGCTGAGCATCTTCTTCATCCGCGCCCGGGCCAAGAAGCAGCGCGCGCTGTCGGCCACGCCGCCCTCGCCCACCGCGGTCTGATCCGAGACCGAGTCCCCGCGCCCGCTATCGCCGTGGGCTCACGCGGATGAACGTCGCGCTCAGCAGCGAGCCGCCCTCGCCATCCTGGATGTAGACCTTCAGCGTGAACTCCGTCGGCGTCGTCACCTCCGGCGCTGTCCAATGCGGCTCTCGCACGTGCGTGTCGCTGTAGGTCCCCGCCGGCTCCTCCGGCGTCTGCATCCACAGATAGGTGATGTCGTCGTTCTCCTTGTCCGTCACCGTGAGGCGCATCGCCACCTCCGTCCCGGACAGCACGTCGTTGTCGGACACCAGCGGGCCCACGGTCACCACCGGTGACTCGTTGAACCCTCCACACCCCGTCCCCAGCATCCCCACCCACAACGCCGTGACACCCCAGCGTGTACACGATGCGAGCATGAACCGGCCTCCCCTCGAACGTGCCCGCACGTTACCCCGAGCCCCGCGTCAGGCCGACAGCAACTCCACCGTGAAGCGCGCCCCGCCCTCCGGCCGGTTCTCCGCTCGCAGCGAGCCGCCAAAGCCCTCCACGTACTGACGCGACAACGCCAACCCCAGCCCCGTCCCCTTCCCCTTCGCCTTCGTCGTGAAGAACGGCGTGAACAGCCGCGACAGGTGCTCGGCCGGAAACCCCGGCCCGTTGTCCTCCAGCACCAGCCACACCCGCTGCTCCCGCGCCTGCACCCGCAGCGCCACCTTCGGCCGCTCCACCCGCGACTCCTCCAGCGCGTCCGCCGCGTTCAACAACAGGTTGAGCAGCACCTGCCCCAACTGCCGCGCGTCCGCCCGCACCGCCGGCACCCCCGTCGGCACCTCCACCTCCACCGCCAGCCGCTTCAGCCGCACCGAGGCCACCCGCATGCTCTCCTCGATGACCATCGACAGCGGGCAACTGCCCAGCTCGCGCGGCTGCGTCTCCGCGCCCCCGCGCGCCAGCGCCGTCAGGTCCTGGACGATCTGCTGGATGCGCACCACCCCCGCCTGCGTCTCCTTCAGCGCCTCCAGGCACTCCTCGCGCGAGCTCCCCTCGCGCGGCAGCTCCTCCTGCAGGAAGCGCAGGTTCGCCTGGATGAAGGCCAGCGGGTTGTTCACCTCGTGCGCCACCCCCGCCGCCAGCCGCCCCACCTGTGCCAGCCGGTCCGCCTCCTGCGCCCGCGTCTGCGTGGCCTCCAGCGCCTCCCGCGTCTGCTGCCGGTCCTCCTCCGCCTTCGAGCGCGCCTGCTGCAGCTTCGTGTAGAACCCCGAGGACTGCACCGCCAGCAGCCCCGCGCAGGTGATCAGCAGCCCCCACATCCCCACCACCGTCGCGGGCCGGCCCTCCAGCACGAGAATCGTCAGCGCCGCCGCCAGGCTCATCCCCGAGCCCACCAGCGAACGCCGCACGCTGCCCAGCGACAGGGTGATGCCCATCAGCGGCATCGCGCAGAACCAGGCGAACACCGCGCTCTGGCTGCCGCCCAACCGCCAGATGATCAGGCTCAGCGACAGGTTGGGCAACAGCAGCGCCGTGATGGCCCAGCTCACTCCTGGCCGCTGCACCCTCAGCGCCTTCAGCCCCAGCATGACCCCCACCGAGAGCACCGCCCACGTCACCCGGATGGCCAGCGTGTCCCACGGCACGCGCGGCAGCACCGCCAGCACGTCCACCGCCCAGAAGGGCAGAATCATCAGGAACAGCAGTCCCATCAACCGCTGCTTCTGCCGCTTCGTGTTGGCGCTCATGCCAGGGGGCAGGATGGGAGAGGACACGGAATTCGCTCTATTGCCGCGATACGAGCAAAATCCAATCTCATGGGGAGACAGGAGCGTCAAGCCATTGAAAACACAGCCGAAAGCTCCCCTGCCAGGCGATCGAGCCCCCCACTCCGGGCCCGCGAAAAGGACGCCTCGGGCTAGGGGGTGGCGGGGGCGCGCCGGGCCCGCGCGGAGGCCTTGGCTCGGGCGCGCGGCGGGGCAATCAACCGCAGCTTCTCGGCGCGGGTCAGGCGCTTGAGCGCGGCTTCCCGGCGCAGGGCGGCGCTCCGGTCCAGGGCGGGCTCGCTCCACACCAGCGTCACCGGCAGGCGCGCCCGCGTGTAGGCGGCGCCACGGCCCCGGCCGTGGGTGGCCACCCGGCGCTCCAAGTCGTTGGTCGCGCCGGTGTACAGCGTCCCGTCACCGCAGCGCAGCATGTAGACGGTCCAACCGCCCGAAGCGTCCGACACGCGCGCCACTGTACCGCAACGGCGCGCCGCTCAGGTGCCGCTGGCCCGCCCCCGCCCCTCCAAGAGCTGCGCCGCCCGCAACAGCCGCACGGCCTCCAGCTCGTCCTCCTCCTCGGGTGCCCAGGGAAAGCCACACTCGGCCATCACCTCCGAGACGGGCTGGAGCGGCCCCTCCCCCCAGGCCTGAAGAATGTGCGCCTCGCTCACCAGCCCCAGCAGCACACCCGTCTCCTCCACGACAGGCAGGAGCCGCAGGTGGTGCGCCTCCATGACCCGCAGGGCACACAGGAGTGTATCTGTGGGTAAAACGGTGACAGTGGCGGATGCTGCGGTTTCCTTCTTCGTTCCTTGCTGCCGCATCTCAATGGCCTCCGAGCCTTGGATACGGAGGGGTTCTGCAACCGGCCTGCCGACCCACACGGTTGCTCACTTTTCAACAAGGCGTCCGACGTGCCGGGGGCTTAAGGTTTGCAATGTGAGGCGACCCCAGGCGGCCCCGAGGCTGATGCGGATGGCGGAGCTCTTCTCCCGAGCGGTGAATCGCGGGGGGGAGGGGTTGCTGTCCCTGACCTTCCAACCGGACGAGCTGTACCGCGTCCCGACGGATGACGGGGCGGCCATCGCCCTGGGGCGCTACCACCCGCGGGGGGAACGCCGTTACGCCGAGCCGGTCATCCTCTGCCACGGGCTGGGGGCCAACCGCTTCCACCTGGACTTCGACGAGCGCTACAGCATGGCCCGCTACCTGGCGCGGGCGGGCTTCGAGGCCTGGGTGCTGGAGCTGCGCGGCCGAGGGCTGGCGGGCGAGTGCGGAGAGTTCACTTTCGATGATCAGGCCGAGCACGACGTGCGCGCCGCGCTGCGCACCGTGCTGTCCACGGGCCCCAAGCAGGTGCTCTGGGTGGGCCACTCCAAGGGAGGCCTCACGCTGTTCGCCCACCTGGCGCGCAACCCCCAGGCGCCCGTGCGCGCGGCGGCGGCGCTGGGCAGCCCCTTCACCTTCGCGGTGCAGCCGGGCCTGCGCCACTTCATCGGCCGCATCGAGCCGCTGCTGCGGCTCAAGAGCATCCCCACCCGGCGTATTACGAGCCTCGCCTTCTTCGGCGCGCCGCCGGGGCCGATGACCCGGTACATGATCCTCGCCGACAACATGGACCCGGAGGTGATTCGAAAGGCGCTGGCCAACGTGCCGGCGGACATCTCCGGGGGCGTGGGGCGCCAGTTCGCCCGGTGGATCTCCACCAACGCCTTCACCTCCCATGACGGGAGCTTCGACTACCGGGTGCCGCTGGCCGAGGCGCGCATGCCCTTCCTGCTGCTGGCCGGCAGCCGAGACTTGCTGGCCCCGCCCATGGCGGTGGCGCGGGCCAAGGAGCACCTGGGCGGGCCGGTGAAGCTCGTCATCGCCGGAAGGGCCCACGGCTTCGCCGAGGACTACGGGCACGCGGACCTGGTGCTCGGCCGCCGGGCGCCAGACGAAATCTTCCCGCTGGTGGAGACGTTCCTCAGCGCGCACGCGACCCGGGCCTGAGCCCACCGCTTGTTGTCCGGACCCGCTCGCCGTGCTACCCCGAGCGCCGTCTCCATGCCCGCCCGCCGCCCCTTGCTGCTGCTGCTGCCGCTGACGCTCGCCGCGTGCGAGCGCGCTCCAGCGCCCGGGCATGCCGTGGTGGACGTGCGGCACACTCCTTATAAGGAGGGCAGCGCCACCCCGGTGGCCCGCTGGCAGGGGGACGTGTTCACCGCCGAGGCCCTGGAGCAGCGCCTGCTGGAGATGAGCCCCGCGCTGCGCGAGCGCTACCAGACGCCCGCGGCCCGGCGGGAGTACGTGGAGAGCGTGGCCCGCTTCGAGATGCTGGTCCAGGAGGCGCTCGCGCGCGGGCTGCACGAGGACGCCGAGGTGGTGGCCAGCTTCAAGCGCGCGCTGGTGAGCCGGCTGATGCGCCAGCAGCTCGAGCAGACCGACATCACCGTCACCGACGCCGAGGTGGCCGAGGCCTACGAGCGCCAGCGCGGAGACTTCGTGCGGCCGGCCCAGGTGCGCCTCTCCCATGTCTTCCTGGCCGCGCCCCGGACGGACGCCGCGCAGGTGGCCGCCGCGCGCCCCCAGGCCGAGGCGCTGCTGGCCCAGGCCCGCGCCCTGCCACCGCTGGACTTCGGCGCCTTCGGCAAGCTGGCGCGCGAGCACAGCCAGGAGCCGCGCACCCAGCCGCTGGATGGGGACATGCGCTTCCTGTCCGACGAGGCGCTCGCGCGCGCCTACGGGCCCGAGCTGCTCGAGGCGGTGCGGGGCCTCACCGAGTCCGGCACGGTGGCGGGTCCGGTGCAGACCGAGGCTGGCTTCCACATCCTCAAGCTCCAGGGGCGGCAGCCCGCGGTGAACCTCTCACTGGAGGATATGCGCGAGCAGCTCACCCAGCGGCTGCGCAACGAGAAGCAGACGCGGGCCTGGGCGGACTTCCTGGAGTCCGTGGCCCGCCGCCAGCAGCTCACACTCGACGAGGCGGCGCTCGGCCGGGTGTCCGTGGACCTGCAGGCGCCCATGCGCGCGCCCTCGGGGCCGATGCCGGGGACGGTGCCGGCCCCCTACTCTCCGGGCGGAGGCACGCCATGACGGCCCGCCTGCCCACCGAGAGAGCCGCTTCCCCCGTTGCCCTTCCGCCGCGTCCTTCGTACAGGAAAGCCTGCATGCGCCTCTTCCCGACCCGCTCCTGTCTGCTCGCGCTGGCCCTGACGCTGGGGGCCGTGGGGTGTACGAAGCCCCCTCAGCAGGAGCCGGACGCCAACGTGGTGGCCACGGTGAACGGCGAGGTGCTGAGCCGGGCCGAGTTCGAGCAGGAGCTGGGGCGCGAGCTGGCCTCCGCCGAGGCCCCGGAGCGCACCCCCGAGGAGGTGGAGCCCTACAAGCGCGCCCTGCTGGACACGCTGGTGAAGCGCATGCTGCTCCTCCAGGAGGCCAAGCAGCACAACCTCGCCGTCACCCCCGAGGAGGTGGACCGGCGGATGCTGCGGCTGTCGGGGGACTACCCCACCGACAACTTCAGCGACGTGCTGACGCAGGGGCAGCTCTCGCTGGCGGAGCTGCGCGCCCGGGAGTCCCAGCGGCTGCTCATCGAGAAGCTGTTCGCCAACCACGTGTACTCGCGCGTGGCCGTCACGGAGGAGGAGCTGCGCGCCTACTATGCGGCCCATGAGACGGAGTTCAACGAGCCCGAGCAGGTCCACGCCGCGCAAATCGTGGTGAAGGACATGGACGAGGCCCGGCGGGTGCAGGCGCAGCTCCGGGCGGGCAAGAAGTTCGCGGACCTGGCGCGCCGCTACTCGCTGAGCGCGGACGCGAAGGTGGGCGGGGACCTGGGCTTCTTCCCGCGCGGGCAGATGCCGCCGGCGTTCGACGCGGTGGTGTTCGCCATGCGCCCCGGGCAGGTGTCGGACGTGGTGTCCACCGAGTACGGCTACCACCTGTTCCGGGTCATCGAGTTCAAGGCCGCGCGCAAGAAGGACTTCACCGAGGTGCGCTCGCAGGTGGAGGGGCGGATCGTGAAGCTCAAGCAGGCCGAGGCGCAAGAGAGCTTCGAGAAGGAATTGCAGGCCAAGGCGAAGATCTGGGTGAACGAGCCCACGCTGCAGGCCATCCGCGGGCGGCCGGCGCCGCGCGCGGCATCGAAATAGAGAACGAGGGACGAGATGAAGACGAAGCTGGGAGTCATCGCGGCGGTCGTGCTCGTGTGGAGCGGCGTGGCGCGCGCGGAGATGGTGGACAAGGTGGCCGCGGTGGTGAACCGCGACATCATCGCCCTGTCCGAGGTGCAGCAGCGCGCGGCGCCGGAGCTGGCGCGGGTGGCCAACGAGCGGGACGCGAAGCGGCGCGCGGACCAACGGGCGCAGATCCTCAAGCAGGCGCTGGATGTGCTCATCGCCGACAAGCTCATCGAGGCGGAGATCCGCGAGCTGGGGCTCTCGGTGACGTCGGCGGAAGTCGAAGAGGCGATGAAGGACGTGCAGAAGCAGAACGGGGTGACGGACGCGACCCAGTTCGCCGAGCTGCTGTCGCGCGAGGGCTACACGCTCAAGAGCTACCGCGAGTTCCTGGGCAAGCAGATCGCCCGCGGCCGGCTGATGCAGATGAAGGTGTCCTCGAAGATCAAGGTGTCCGAGGAGGACCTGAAGGCCGCCTATGCGCAGTACTCGAAGGTCGAGGGCGATGAGTACGAGGTCCACGCGCGCCACATCCTGGTGACGGTGGACCCGAAGGCGACGCCGGAGCAGGTGGAGGAGGGGCGCAAGAAGGCGGAGGCGATTGCCGCGGAGGCGCGTCGTCCGGGCATGGACTTCTCGTCGCTGGCGAAGGCGCGCAGCGAGGGCCCGAGCGCGGCGGATGGCGGCGACCTGGGCTTCTTCAAGCGCGGGGTGATGGTGCCGGCGTTCGAGAAGGCGGCGTTCGCGCTGAAGACGGGCGAGGTGAGCGAGCCCATCCGCACCAACTTCGGCTGGCACGTGCTGAAGGTGGAGGAGCGGCGCGCGGTGGGTGTCACCCCCTATGAGGAGATGCGCGGCAAGCTGGAGGCGGAGCTGCGGCAGCAGAAGACGGAGAAGTTCGTCGACCAGTACGTGCAGGAGCTGCGCAAGAAGGCCGTCATCGAAGTGAAGATCTGAGGGCCCAGCGCCCCGTGAGGAGTTCATCCATGCGGCTCCCCATCGTGGGCATCTCCCTGGGGGATGTGTCGGGCATCGGCCCGGAGGTGACTGCTGGAGCGCTCGCGCTCCCGCGAGTCCGCCGGGCGCTGGTGCCGGTGGTGTTCGGCGATGGGCCGACGCTGGAGCGCTTCCCCCTCTTCCGAAAGTACGCGCGCGCCACGCCGGAGACGCTGGGCCGGGTAACCGGGCCCACGGTGTGCGCAGTGACGGCGCTGGCCGAGAAGGAGCGCGTGCCCGGCAAGCCCACGCGGGAGGGTGGCCGGGCGCAGTACGCCTATGTCATGGCGGCCATCGCGGCGGCGCGCGCGGGGCACGTGGACGCGCTGTGTACGGCGCCGGTGTCCAAGGAGCAGATCTCCCGCGCGGGCATTCCGTTCATGGGGCACACGGAGGTGCTCGCCGAGGCGTTCGGCGCCGAGGTGATGATGCTGATGGACGGGCCCCGGGTGCGCATCGCGCTGGCCACCAACCACGTGCCCCTGTCCGCGCTGCCGAAGCTGCTCACGGTGGAGAAGCTCACCGAGCAGCTCCGGCTGATGTCCCGCGAGCTGGCGCCGGTGGTGGGGCGCCGCCCGCGCATCGCCGTGCTGGGGCTCAACCCGCACGCGGGCGAGGGCGGGCTGCTGGGACGCGAGGAGGTGGAGATCATCTCCCCGGCCATCCGCAAGGCTCGCGCGGCGAAGGTGGATGCGCACGGACCGGTGCCGGCGGACGGGCTCTTCGCGCGACCGGATGCCATCGGCTACGACGCGGTGCTGGCGATGTACCACGACCAGGGGCTCATCCCGGCCAAGGCGCTGGACTTCGAGCGCACGGTGAACGTGACGCTGGGGCTGCCGGTGCCGCGCACCTCGCCGGACCACGGCACCGCGTACGCGCTGGCGGGCACGGGCAAGGCGAGCCGCGTGCCCATGGTGGAGGCCCTGCTCAAAGCGGCACTGCTCGCCTCAAGTGCTCGACGAGGTCCTCCCCGTCGCGCTCCGGGTCGATGAGCGTCACGTGCGTGTCGTCGAGCGCCTCTTCTCGACGCACCATCACGCTGACGAGTCCCACGGGGCAGTAGCCCAGACACCCCGTGGGCCCCAGGCGCGTGCGCTCCCGCAGCCCGTGCGCGGCCAAAGTCTCGCGGATGCGGCGCGGCAGATCGATGCCCCCAGCCTCCGTCCGCAGCCGGAGGAGGCAGCGGTGGCAGAACTTGAGCTGTATGTCCCCGGAGGCCGGTTCACTCATACGTGACCTGGGTTCAACCCCAGGTCAGCGGGAACATATCCAGTGTGAGGCAGGCAGCCAGCCAAACCCTCACCCGGCCCCTCTCCCACGGGGAGAGGGAGGTCAGAAGGTGAAGGGGAAGCGGACCGGCTCCTGCTGCTGCACGCGGTGCTTCGGGAACTTCCAGCCGCGCACCAGTCCCTCGAGGCACGTCGCCAGCGGGGTGCCACGCAGGGCCGAGGTCTCCATCATCGTCCCGTAGGTGGAGCCGTCCGCGTGGACGAACCACCGCATCACGAACTTGCCTCCGCTGCCCTCGGGCACCGAGTCCTTGAAGCGCCGGAGGCACGAGACGATGGCCGGCTGATTGGCCACCACCACCTGCTGGATGTCCTGCGGCGTGAGCTTCTCCGGGAGGTTCACGCCAGGCGCTGGCGGGATGTAGACCGCCTTCGGTCCCTTTGACTCCGGCGCGTGGGCGGGCGCGTCATCCGTGAAGCCCAGCTCCCGCGCGAACTCCTCATCGTATTCCGAGTACCCGTCCTTCTTGCGCGGGGCCGGCGACGCGGGAGTGGCCTTCGCCACCGCGACTGGAGCTGGCGCCGGCTGCTGCTGCGCGATGAAGGGCGGCTCCTCCTCCGCCTCCGCGAGGGACGGATCCTCGATGAGACGACGAGGCTGCGGCCTCGGCTCGGCGGGTACCCTGCGGGCCTGCACGGGCTCACGCGGCGCGACGGGCTCCGCCTTCACGCTCGCGGGCTCGGGCTCCGAGGTCCGCGCCACCTCCGCGGGAGGGATGCTCACGGGCACCTCCGGCACGATGACGGGCGGCGCGGACACCTGCGGGGCAAGCTCCTGCCCAGGCACCACGGGGCCCGGAAGCGCTCCCGCGGAGACCCCCACCACGCCCTGAGCGCTCTCGCTCCAGTCCACCAGCGTCGGCTCCGACTGGCGCGGGAGTGGCGAGTTCTCCACGAAGAGAACGGACTCGGGGGCAGGCGCGACCGGTACGGGCGTCACCTCCGCACGCTCGGTCAGCGAGGAGGGAGACATCCACAGCAGACCCGCCGCGAGTACACCGACGACCCCCGCGCCGACCAAGGCCCCCGCGACGAGCCACCGCGAGCGGTGGACAGGCTCGGGCGCCACGGCCACAGGCGCCATGGGCGGGCTCCACGGCTGCTCCGGGAGCGGCATCATCGCCAGCCCGGGCAGAGTCGCCTGGGGCACGGGCGACGCGACAGGAGCGGCAGCGCTCACCACCGGCGACGGCTTGGGCTTCAGGTGCTCCGGAACCAGACAGTCGCCGCTCTCGAGGTCCTTCGAGTTCTCCGCGGGCTCCTCTGGAGCGGGGAGCGTGCGCAGCCACTGCTCCTCTTCGGCCGCCAGCGCGAGCACGCCATGGAGGAGCTCCGCAGGCTTTTCCACCGTCGCGGGCTTCACCTCCGTCGCGGGCTGGATGAACAGCTCGCGGTCCAGGTAGGCATCCAAGTCTGTGTCGAGCGCGTCATGCACATCCGGTTGGACACCGGAGACCGGCTCGAGATTCCACGCTGTCTCTTCCATACCGCTCCCCCCACACGCCCCACACAGCCCCGACCCAATCCGGGCGTTAAAAGTAAGGACGGCTGGAAAGCGCGCCACCTGAGTGTTCACCCCTGCGCAGCACTTCCTTCCGCTACTCACCAACACCGCAAAGAAGCGTTCGGTGTCGCGTGGGTGGGATGCGCGGCTTCACCCTGGAGGGAGACGATGATGACGTGCCGGAGACACGGAATAGCGCCGCACTTCCCAGGACTACTGAAGCCCATGCCAGAATTTCTTGTCCCGGAGGGCTCATGCGTTGGGTTGCCACTCTGCTGGCCGTCTTGTGGAGCCTGAGCGCCAAGGCTCAAGAGTCGAAGCTCGAACTGGCCCAGGTGGCCTGTACGAACACCCATGAATGCTGCCTGCTCCGTAACCCGGGCATGCTCGTGAAGCTTCTCCCGGGCGAATAGACAGCGATGGAAGATCCCTTCACGGCACAGATGCTGCTCCCAGATCTCCCTAATGATGAACCCTGGTTTGAACTGAAGTTCCATCTCCAGGAACTGCATGGGGATTCGCGCGACACCCTTCAGAAACTCCAGGAGCTGAAGCCGCTACTGGGTATCCGGGGCGAATCCCATCAGCTCCATGAAGAGCTCTTCACTCTCTATGGAGCAGTCCACCACCATGCCAAGGACCATGCTCGACGTGCCATGGAACTGGCTGGCCACCTGCTCACCCGCACACCGGAGAGCGTTCCGGAATGGAAACCCGGCGCTGAAGGCACCGCGAACTTCGACATCCCCTCCGAGGTCAGCGCCTGTACCTCGCTCGAAGATTCCCGGACCCAGCTGGCCTTTCACATGAACGCGCTGTTTGCCTCCGTGGACAGGGCACACCATTCGGTTCTTCGAGCCGCAGGCGCACGCGGCTCGATGCGCCAGGTGCTGGAGGCGGTACATGCGGAAGCCAGCGCCGCCTTCGCATCGCTCCATGACGATGCGCTGCCTCACGCCCGCGACGCCTATTGCTGGTCCGAGCAGCATTGGCGTCTCGCCGATCCTGAAGCTGCCGCTGCTCACGACCAACGCTCGGCGGAGATTGACGCTGAACTCGCTGCCTTGGAGAAGGAGTAGCCCCGTGGACCCCCGGGACTACTGAGCCACCGTGGGCAGCGCGGGGAGCGCGGCGCCCTCTTCCGACGGGAGCGCGGATGACACCGCTCTCCCCGGCGTGAGCCTCCGCATCGAGGCCTTACCCAGCACCACGTCCACCATCTTGCGCACCCGCGTCCAGACGCTCTCCTGCACGTAGGGCACGCCGTACTTCTCGCACAACGCCCGCACCTTCGGCTGCACCTCGCGGTACTTGAGCATCGGCAGGTCCGGCCAGATGTGGTGCTCGATCTGGTAGTTCAGCCACAGGTGCGCGAAGTCGTTCAGGTCCCCGCCCGTCCGGTAGTTCGCGCTGCCAATCACCTGCTGCACGAAGCGCGCACCCCGGCTCTCGGGCGCCTCATCGAAGCGGTACAGGTCCTCGCCCGTGTGGTTCGGCCCCACCACCAGGAAGGTGTGAACGCTGGTCAGCAAGTCCGCCAGCACCGAGTTGCACAGCACGCTGAACGCCGCCCACAGTCCCAGCGGCAGGAACAGCGCAGGGAAGAGCACGAAGTAGAACGCCGCGTAGGGCGCGTAGCACTTCCACACCAGCTCCCACTTCTCGGCGCGCGTCATCGAGGAGCCCTGCCGCCGGCCCTTGCGGCGCAGCGCGCTCAGCGTCTCCGGCGCGTAGTAGCTGGCACGCCACGTGAGCGCCAACAGCACCAGCTGCACGTAGCGCAGGGCCAGCGGCTGGCGCGGGTTGCGCAAGGTGGTTTCCGCGTTGCGCTCCAGCAGGTCCGGATCCGCATCCTCGCCCGTGTGCGAGTGGTGCAGGACGTTGTGCTCGTAGACCCATGCCTCCGGGAGCATCCAGTCCAGCCAGTCGAGGGCACGACGCCGCCCGCGCGCGAAGCCCTTGCTCGTGCGCGCCACCGGCGTACCCGGCACCCGGTCATAGCCGCGATGCCCCACGTGGTGCATGAGCAGCCAGCGCGTGGAGCGTCCCAGGCTCATCGCCGCCGCGCTCAGCGGGTTGGGCGCCAGCCAGCACGTGGCCACGCCCAGCACCGTGGCCAGCCGGCCCCAGCGCTCGATCTTCCTCAGGTGTGCCAGGTCCGCCTCGCCGAGCGAGGCATCCACCTGCTCTCGCATGGCCTTCAGCTCGCGATGGAAGCCGTCCATGTCCACGGAGGAAGGATCGAAGGTGCGTGCGGCCTGAGACATTCCGGAAGAATCCTGGGAGAGCGCGTGGGCCTCGGAGCCTACCAGTTCTCCGGACTCCCACCCGGACGGAAGCACCGGCTCTTGGAGAGCGCTGGGCAAACCTGTCTGACAACCAGACAGCTCGGTGAGGAGAGCCTTCGGGAGGGTGTTTCATTTGCGACCTACAAGGTAGGATCGATCCGGACGGATGCAGGTCTCCCGGATGGGCAGGGCTTCATGGACACACCTTCACTGATGGTGGAAGCAGGCCCGGACGCCTTGCGGTCCGGTACGCGCATCGGGAACTGGAGGCTGAGCGCGCTTCGCGGCCGGGGCACCTACGGCGCGGTCTACTCCGCCGTCAGCGCGGACGTGGAGCTCGCGGCCCTCAAGCTGGCCATCTACCCGAGAGATCCGCGCTTCGAGCGCGAAGTGGAGCTGCTCTGTCGCATCCGCCACCCGGGCGTGCCCCGGTTGCTCGATGCGGGATGGTGGCGGCACCCGGTGGGCCGGCTTCATCCCTACCTCGTCATGGAATGGGTGGAGGGGGTGTCGCTGTACGCATGGGCCGCGGCGCGCAATCCCTCCTCGCGCCAGGTGCTGGGACTGCTGGCCCAGGCAGCGCGCGCGCTTCAAGCCACCCACGAGGTGAGCGGCGTGCATCGAGACATCAAGGGCACCAATGTGCTGGTGCGACCCACGGATGGTCGGCTGTTCCTCACGGACTTCGGCTCGGGGTACTTCTCCGGCGCCTCGCGACTGACACCCCTGCCCATGCTGCCCGGTACCCCGGCCTACCGCAGTCCCGAGGCCTGGTACTCCATCCAGAGCGCGGGACCGCTGGCCACCTCCCCCGCGCTGGCTCGGCCGGCGGATGATGTCTTCTCCCTGGGCGTCATGGCCTACCGGTTGGTAACGAATGAGTACCCGCCCTTCACCAACCCCCACTTGGAGGAGGGACGATGCT
Organism: Hyalangium ruber; assembly: GCF_034259325.1. Taxonomy (NCBI): domain Bacteria; kingdom Pseudomonadati; phylum Myxococcota; class Myxococcia; order Myxococcales; family Archangiaceae; genus Hyalangium; species Hyalangium rubrum. Next base: position 369,084 of record NZ_JAXIVS010000002.1, read on the forward strand.
GGCGGCCCGGGGGCGGCGGTCCTCGGCCTCCGAGGCAGCTCAACCCTCGGGTGGATGCGCAGCTCAACGCGCTCATCCTGCGCATGCTGTCGGTACAGCCAGCGGAGCGTGGCACCGCGGGCGAGCTGGCCGAGGCGATGGAGCGCGGCGTGGCACATGCCGGACCCTCGGCGGATGCGCCGCTGTTCGAGCGGGAGACGCGGGCCCCCGAGGCCGCACAGGCAGATGCCACCGCGCACGACCACGGAGAGCAGCGACAGGCCGAGGAACCCGCCCGAACCGTGGTGTCCAGGGTCCGAAGATGGCTGCCCTGGCTCACAGCGGTGGGAGCTCTGTGGCTGTGGCCCGCCGAGCCAGGCTCGGTGCGCACTGAGGAGTACCCCTCGATGGCGCACGATGCGAAGAGGGCCACCTCGGTCGGGGACACCGCGCTGAGCGCTTCCGCTGCCTCCTCGAATGTGCCCAACCGGGAAGCCATCGCCTTGGAGATTCCCAAACAGCCTCTGCCAGGACAGCGCAAGCCGGACGGGAAGGGCCGATGCATCAAGCATCAGATCGCCCTCAACGGTGGATGCTGGTGGAAGGTGGACCTCGAGGTCGATGACTGCCCGGGGACCGGCTACGTGTACCAGGGGGGATGTTACATCCCCATCTTCTTGCCGGGACGCCAGCCAACCTCTGCTCCCAGATAGCGCGTCTCTCCAACACCAGGGAGCGTAAGCTGGCCCCCCATGCTCACCGCCCTCCTTGCCCTGTCTCTCGCCACCGCGCCCTCCGTGGATGAGTTCTTCCGCGAACCAGAGCGGGTGCAGATCTTCCTCGCGGAGCTGGACCAGGAGATGCTCACGCCGCGCGAGAACGACACCCGCCCCCGTAGCGGCGTGTTCCTCCTTACCCGCGAGGGCCCTGAGCTGAAGAAGGAGGATCGCGAGGCCTTGTCGAAGATCTGGGTGCCCGCGAAGGACCACACGCCCAGGCCGCCGAGAAAGTGCATGTTCAACCCGGACATCGCCCTGCGCTTCTGGCGCGGCAAGACGTGGGTGGACGCGGTGGTGTGCTTCAGCTGCGAGCAGATCGCCTTCCGCGGTCCCAAGGGCGAAATCATCAAGCCGGGCTTCCTGGACGACTTCTCCGTGCTACACCAAGTCGCCAAGCAGGCGTTCCCCGACGGGAGCTATCACAAGGGATTGTGATGTCGGGTTGTACGACTCGAGCGCCCGAGGGCATTGGGAATGCACTGGATGGATGCACTGGCCGCGCGCCTCATGGCGCGTCGGCCCCGCTTCTTCGAGGATGGGTGGGGTGCCCAATCGCTCCTCGAGCGGCTCACCCGGAGTCCGCAGGGCTTCGCGCTCCCGGAGCTTCAAGAGGTCATCCTGAGCGCTCCTCGACGAGAGGGACGCATCCTCGTCCAGGAGGGGCGCTTCCCCAGCCCCGCCGCCGTCGGGCCCCTGCCCGCCTCCTGCGCCGAGGCTCGCTTCCAGCTCCTGCTGCCCGCTGACGCCGGTCCGCGTCCCCCCGTCTGCCTCTTCCTGGCCTCGTCCGGGGACCATGGCTTCGGCATGCGCCGCTTCCTGACCAAGCCGCTCCTCGCCCAGGGCGTGGGCGCGGTCCTGCTGGAGAACCCTTACTACGGCTCGCGTCGCCCCCCCGGTCAGCAAGACGAGGCGCTGCGCACCGTGGTCGACCTGCTGCTCATGTTCCGAGCCACCGCCGTCGAGGCCGTCGCGCTCCTGGGCTGGCTGCTGGCGCGCGGACACCCCAAGGTGGGCATCTCCGGCTACAGCATGGGTGGCAGCATGGCCGCCTACGCCGCCAGCCTCTTCCCGCTCCCGCTGGCCGTCATCCCCCTGGCCGTGGCGCACTCAGCGGCCCCCGTCTTCACACAGGGTGTCCTGTCCGCCGTGCCAGACTGGGAAGCGTTGGGGCGCGACTTCGGAGGCCCGGAGGCGGCACGCAAGCGGCTGGCCGAGTTCCTCGAGCCCCTCTCCATTACTCAGCTCCCACCTCTGCCCAACCCGCGCCGCGCCATCATCGTGGCCGCGCGCAAGGATGGCTTCGTGCCTTCCGCCTCCACCCTGCGCGTGCTGCAGCACTGGCGCGGCGCCGAGCTGCGCTATGTGTCCGGTGGCCACGTGAGCGGCCTCGTCACCGGCCGACGCGTCATCACCCGCGCCATCCTCGATGCCTTCTCGCGCATCGAGGCCATCGAGCTGCCTCCCGAAGCCGGATGAAGCGCCTCGACGAGCCACTGAGCCCAGAGGTCCTCGCCAGCCTGCGGTCCGCGGGGTGGGCTCCTGAGCGCTCCGCGCCCGTCGAGCCCGCGCGCCAGGCACTCCTTCAAGAGGGCGTGGTCCTCCATCCCGTGGCCGAGCAGGTGCTCCAGTCCCTCGGCGGACTGTCACTTCGCAGCGGGCCTGAACGGGGCGCGCGACGCCTCCAGGTGGATGCCGTGGAGGCCTGCCGGTGGATTGCCGAGGAGGACTGGCCCTACATCCAGAAGCTATTCTCCCCTTCCGCCTGCCCGGTCGCGAGCGGCGAGGGCATGCTGCACTTCGTGTCCGCGGAAGGCCGGTGGCTGGCGCTCCATGAAAGATGGACCGTCTGTTACTTCCTGCCCGACCTGGACTCGATGCTGCGCTTCGCGGTGTTCGGAGGAGCCGTCACCTTCGAGAGCAGGGGGCTTAACGGGAACGAGGTGCCGCCCGGCTACTGAGGTCCGGTGCCACCCTCCGCGCCCACCAGGAACTTCCGCCCCTGCTCGCCTGCGTCCAGAATCCGGGCCACGAGCACGGCTTCAGGCCGTGCCCGTGCTGTCTGACCGACCCGGGCCATGTCCAACACGAACCCCAAGTCTCCCTTCCAGCCACGCACCGAAGCACGCATCCTGCTGCCCAAGGAGCTCACCGAGGATCAGCTCAAGGCGGGGACGCGTGCCACCGGATTCCTCCGCGAGTTGGCCGAGGCGCCCTTCACCCCCGCCAAGGGCAGCAAGGCCCACGGGTATCTGCCTCTCATCGAGAAGAAGCGCCTCAACCCCACGGTGCTCATCGATGGGCGCAGGGGCTCGGGGAAGTCCGCCCTACTCGTCACCTTGTTGAACCTTTACAACAAGGCCGCGACGAACAAGGTGAAGACCCTGCGCGACTTCCGGCCCGAGTCCTGGGACATCGAGCCGGGCTACCCCATCGTGCCGGTGGGCCTGGTCGACCTCGAGCCCCTGCCCGAGACCACCAACCTGCTCCTCCACCTCGTCGGGCACCTGGAGCGGGTGGTCGCCGCGCTGGAGGGTGGGGAGGACGCGGCGCTCCCCTCCTCGTCGGCACCATGGCAAGGGGAAGAGGCTCAGGAGAAGCCCTCGCGCAAGAAGTGGCGGGAGTTCGTCCGCGTCACGACCCTGGGCTGGGATGGACCGGACATCCGAAAGACTCGGCTCGACCCCGAGGCCTATGCGCTGGAGGCCGAGCATGGGGAGCGGCATCGGATGCGGATGGCCGGAGCCTTCCGGGACTTCCTCGACGCGCTCGCGGATGACTACCGGCGCTGGCGCCGCTGGGACAAGGGCCACTACCCCCTCTTCCTGCTCGCCATTGATGACGCGGATATGAACCCGCGAAGGACGCCGGAGCTGCTGTCGCTGGTACGCAAGCTCCATCACCCACGGCTGGGCTTCTTGATGACTGGCGACAGCGCGCTCTTCGAGGACTCGCTCCTGCTCGACCTCACGCGCAGAGAGAACCTCCCCGAGCATTCACTGCCCCAGCCCCTCAGGAATCTTCCCAGAGCCATCTACGACAAGGTCATCCCTCCGCCGCAGCGCTGTGAGCTACCACCCATCTCGGTGCGTCGGCGGCTCTCCTTCCCTCGCAACGAGCCCATCCAGGAGCAGCTGAAGCAGTTCCAGATGCCCAGCAGCACAAGCCTCCTCGACTACAAGCTGCTCCTGGCAGGGCCGCACGGCCTCGCGCAGGTCCTCCCCGACAGGCTTCGGGACCTGGTGTCGTTGAGGGCCACGCTGAATGAACTCCTCACCGACGGCACCGCCGATCTTCCGCGTACCGCTCGCGCCCTAATGAAGCTCTGGGAGCTGGCCGTCGAGGCTTCGGATCGAAGCGGCTCCGACAGGGCAATCCTGCGGAACCTCATCTGGTTGGAGGAGACCGAGACTGGGGAAGACTCCCTCCACGTCGAAGCCCAAAAGTTCAGCAGCGATCTGGTGGTCCAGACCCTGCCCTGGTCCATTGGTGAGGAATTCTTGATCTCCCTGGGCTACCCGACACAGCTCTCGCTGTACATGCCCGGGATCAACCCGGAGTCACGTGCCGTCGATATGGAGATGGCGCGGCTGCCCGAGGGACTCCTGGTGGCCTATGGGCTCGCGAATGACTTCGCCCGTACCGCCGAGCCCTATGGGCACTCCACCGGGCCCACCATCAGCAACAGAGACGTGGAGCGGGCTCTCACCCGCATCCGGTGGAAGCGCGTCTTCTCCAGCGAGCCGCAACCGCACGAGGAATTTCTCTCTGCTTTGCCCTCCTTTTCCTCGACCATCTCCAGCATCGCGCCGCCCTCGAAAGAGGAGACACGCATCAACGAGCTGGCCTCGTCCTTCACGATGCACTGGCCCCTGCCCGACTGGGGGACGCACCAGGACCTGACCCAGTTCATCCAGGCCTGGCGCCAGGAATTGGAGGACGCGCCCACGCCTGTCTCGTGGCCCTCCGCGTCCACCCCCTCCCCGGATGACCTGGCGTGGCTGTTCTTGCGGCTTGTGATCCAAGTTTCGCGTCGTCAACCCATCGAGGGCATTCAGCTGGGCAAGAAGCCGAACTGGGGCTGGCTCGCGAAGGAGCTGGGCGCGCTCCAGGAGATGACGGGCTCTGCTCGCGCCAACGCCATCTCCACGTGGGTGCAGCACCTCGGACTGCTCGCTGCCCCGGAAAGTGGCCTCTCGCTCCTCTTCAGCGATGGACTGATCAACTCCCTGGAAGGGATCTTCAGCCCGAGCTGGAGCGACGTCTCGGATGGCTTGCGCTGGGAGCGACGCAGGCGCCTGCAGGAGGCCTTGTCCCAGACCTATTCGTACACCTCCGCCACCACCGGTCCTGGCGAGCTGGAGAACCTCCTCCGCAAGATCGACGACACCTTCGAGACACACCCCTTCACCCAGCGCATCCAGAGAGAACTCCCATTTTCGAGCAGCCAGCGGGCAGACAACGTCCACAACCTGCTCCAGGAGCTCCGCTCCGTTCGGACCCCTTTCGCATCCCTTGCGACCTACTTCACGAGTCTCCGACAGGGCCTGCTCGCTCTCAATCCGCTCTGGCTATTGGAGACTCTGCTTGAGCAGGCCCGGAACACACGCAAGCCCGCGGAGGCAGCGCAGGTTCTGGCCCAGCTGTGGAAGACCTGGACTTACGAGAGGAGTCGGGAGGACATCGAGCCCAAGCTCCAGCTCCGAGAGGGCCGGGTGGTCCTGCAAGAGACCCCGTTCATGGAGCGCTTCCGTGAGCGTGTGGACGAGTCCTTCACGAAAGCGCGATGGCGCGACTCAGCCATCACCGAGAATTTCCACCTTTTCTTCACCCTGGCGCGTCAAACAGGAGCGGGCCTGGTTGCTGGCGTCCCCAGTGACGCCGAGCCCCTGTTGCGTGTGGCCCATGACCTCGCCATGGAGCAACCCGACGCCACTTCGGCTCCCTCTCCAGCTCCCCGCTGGTGGCACCTGCTCAAGGGCTCCTGGAAGAAGAGTGAGTTCTGGGTCTTCCCCGCCATCGCATGGCGGACACTGTGGGAGTGGGAGATGCTCGAAGAGAGCTGGCTGGCACGACTTGCGCAGCCGAACATGAACCGGGAAGCCCCTGTCACGGAGCAGGTCGCGCCACGCGCCCTGTGGCTGATCGAAGACTCCCTCTGGTGCTACCGCCGCCATGGGTATCCTCCCGACATCAGCGAACCCTTCTCACAAGACCGCTGGGTGCATCAGGTAGAGACGCTCCACAAGCTCATCAAGAACCTTCCGCCCCAAAAGCCCCGGACGAAGGAACTCCAGGACTGGGCCGCGCGACTCCCCCTGCTCGCCGCGCCCGAGTCTGGCTTGCCCGGCGAGCTTGCCGACCTCTTCCTCGCACGATGGGATCAGACCTTTGGCACCGACAAGCAGGCGCTTCAGGCGCACCGGCTCGCTCGACTGACGGAATCCGGACACTCCCTAGAGCACGCGCGACAGATGCTCGACGAGATTGATGCGGCGTTCAGGGAGCCTCGGCACCCCTGGCTCGAACGCGTGGGCCCATTCAACTCGGAGAAGTGACATGGGTCGGGACGGGCGCTACCAACGGCTCGTGGCGGAGGCCGAGGCCTGGCCTCTCGCCTCGCTGTCCGCCCATGCCCACCGAACGCTCCAACTGGGACACGCCGCCGCGGGAGTCCTCGATGGACCAACCCAGAAGCTGGCCTCGGACCTGGAGGTACACCTGCGCACTCGCTCGGAGGGGCTCTCCTTGGAGGCGCTCCGGGCCCTGCGCGAGCACTCCTGGTTCGCGGTGGAGCCCGGGAGCCCTCCAATTGCATCGGGGCTCTCCCTCGCCGAGTACCTTCGCCGCCTCGCGGAGCGGTATCTGGCGAGCGACGGTCATCATCCTCAGTTGAGGCTCGATCCCGCTGGTGACGGCATCACACGGGCCGAACGCGCCGCCCACTGGCGGTGGCTCTCACTCCGCATCCCTGCGGATCTGCTCATCGCCGGCCTCCACGCGCCGAGCGAGGACGAGCCCTCTGGTGACGAGGTGCATCTGCCCACCTCCCACCTGCGCGATGTGCTCGGCCGGCCTGTCTCCGAGACCCACCTCCATGGAGGTGCCGCCTACTCCTTTCCCACCCTCTGGAGCGTCTGGATGGGGTGGTTCCGCGACGCCTGGCCCGAGAAGCTGCGGCCCAAGGACACGTATCCCTTTGGCGACGCGATGGGCTTTGCCTCCAAGCTCCTCTCGGCGGCCATCGCCCGACTCTTCCTCGCGGCCTTCCTGCGCGCACGGGAGCTCCACGGAGAGCGCGGAGACCTGCGCGCCTTCCTCGCGAGCACAGGGCCCCGGATTGCCCGCCTCGCTTCCTGGCCCTCTGGCGCCACCGCGCTCCAGCGTGAGTACTCGCACGCCCTCGATTACCTCCAGCGCCCCTCCGGCCGCAGGCAGGATCCTTCGCCGTCGCCCGGCGTCCTCCAGCGGGTCTATCGAGCGCTGACGGGCGTGCCTCCCACTGGCTCGCGCAGTGAGGCCCGCGAACCCTCGCTGTCGGCCCTCTTCGAGCGGGATCCGCTCCATGCATGGCTGCCCTCCATCGAGGGGCGTCCCTTCACCGAGACGCGCTTCACCACCCGCGCGCTTCGCTATCTGCTGCGAGAGGGCCAAGGAGACTCCGGCTTCGCACTCCTCTTCTGGCAGTATCAGCGCGTCCGCTGTCAGGCCCATGCCTTTCTCATCGAAGAGCCGGGGACGGCGGGGCTCGACTGGTTCCAGGTCCACTTCAATCGGCTCGCCGCCCTGAGGGGTCCCCTGGAAGAGCACCTCGCCGAGAGTGCCTTGCGGCACACGCGCAGAGGGCTGCACCTCGGCTCCCTCGAAATGCGCGCGACGCCCGAGCCGGACTGGGTCTCCATCCGCGACCAGGCGCGCAAGCTCGCCCAGGCCCACCTGGCGACTCCGGAGCGCCCGGAGAGCGCCCTGCTCTTCCACTTCATCAAGGAACGGGAGCTGTCCCGAGGCCGTGGCGGGCATGCACGCCTCCACGCGGATCCTTCCGGTAACAGCTCCGGCTTCCGCTTCGGTGATTGGTTCCTGAGCCGGCGCAGGCAGGCGCTGGCCATCCGCACCGCGCTCAGCCATCACCCCGAGCTGTTGCTCGTCATCCGAGGGTTGGATGTCGCCAGCGCCGAGCTCGCCACGCCCACCTGGGTCACCGTGCCGCTCCTGCAACAGGTCCGGCGCCAGTCCCGGACGACGGCCTCGCGTCTGCGCCGGCTCGCTCCCCGATGGGAGACCACGGAACTCCACATCACCTACCACGCGGGAGAGGAGTTCCGCCGGCTCGTGGAGGGCCTGCGTCGGATCCACGAGCTGCTCGAGTCCGGAATCCTCCAGACCGGGGACCGCATCGGCCATGGGCTCGCACTCGGCCCAGACGCTCCACAGCTGGCCGAGCTGCACCCCGTCGCTGTCCAGCCCGCAGAAGAGCGCCTGGACGATCTGCTCTGGGAGCTGGATCGCTACGGCCAGGGCCAGTTGCCCACCCAGCCCGCGCGAGTCGAGCGCGTGCGCAGCGAGGCCACCGCCCTCGCGCGCGAGCTGCTGGGCCTCTCGCGCGTGGAACTCGACCTCCTCCTCCTCGCCCGACGCTATCGCCACGATCCTCAGGTGCTGGAGTACCTGCGTTTCCCCGACGAGCCCGAGCCCAGGGCCCGGATGGATCGCGTCCTGCGCCTCGTCTGGCAGCACCTGACGGATGCGGGCGTGTTCCGCCGGGGGCAGCGCCTCGTCGAGGTGCATAACCACCCCGCCGAGACCGCCATGGCGGCGGAGGCGCAGGCCTGGCTGCGGTCCCTGCTGCGTGAGCGGGAGATCACTGTCGAGTCGAACCCCTCCAGCAACCTGCTCGTCCTGAACATGCTCGGGCTGGAGCACCACCCCGCGATGGCGCTGGGGCCACACCTGCCCGTGGCACATGAAGCAGCCCCAGCCGCTCGCCCTCCCGAGGCCCCTCCTCCGCTGCTCGTCTCAATCAACTCGGATGACCCGGTAACCTTCGCCACCTCGCTGGCGGACGAGTATGCCCACCTCTACTTCGCCCTGATGCGGAGAGGCCTGTCCGCCCACGAGGCGCTGCGGTGGCTCGACCAGCTCCGAGAGAACGGCTGGCGCTCCCGCTTCACCCTTGCCGCCAGCACCCGCCCCGACGTCCTGCCGCAACTCTTGCCCGCACATCGAAGCTCCGGTCGATAGAAGGACTGCTGCCCCCTTCGCGGGAGTGCTTCGAACTCAGGCTCGGGGGAGCTCCGCCAGCGCTTCTTCGGAGGCTGAAGAAAGTACAGAGCGCCTCGAAGACGGCGGTGGGCCTTCACCGTGTGCGGAAAGCCTTGCACTCCGAGCCTGCCTGCCTACCCCACATGAGCGAGCTTTCGCGCGCTGTCGGTGTTAGGAACGCTCCGGGAGAGCGTCAGGTGAGCCGCCTCCGGTTCCCTTCCTCTCAGTCCACCCACCCCACCAGATCATGTGGCTCTCGCGTCCTGGCCTTCGCCGCCCCCGACCGCTGCGCTGGCACCTCGCCTTGCTCATCGCGGGCGCCGTGCTCCCGGTCGTCGCGTTCTCCGGCCTCGTCGTGCTGCAGCGCGCCCATCAGATGCAAGAGGTGGTCGAGCGCCGCCTGCAGCGCTCGGCCCATATGATCACCTTCTCCTTCGAGCGAGAGGCCTCCGCCAGCATCCGCACGCTCCAGGCCCTGGCCCAGTCCGCGACGCTCGACCACGGTGACATCGAGGGCTTTCGCGCCGAGGCCCTCCGCGTGGCGCAGACGCAGCCTTCCTGGCTGACGGTGGTTCTTCTGACGCCGGAGGGAGAGCAGCTCGTCAACCTGAGGCGCCCCAAGGGCGCGCCCACCGTCCGGGTGACCGAGCCCGCCAGCCTCCGCCGCACCCTCGAGACGCGCCAGCCCACGATCGGAGACCTCGCACCCGGCCAATCCACGGGCCAGTGGGCCTTCCCGCTCCGCGTCCCCGTCATCCGGGACGACCAGCCGCGCTACGTGCTCACGGCCGTCATCACCCCCCAGGCCCTGGCGGGCGCCGTGACGCACCAGCGGCCCGTGGAGGACGACGAGTTCACCCGCACCATCGTCGACCGTCAGGGCCTCATCGTCTTCCGCACCAAGAACCCCGAGCGATTCATCGGCACCCCCGCCACGCCCAACTTCCTCAAGAGCACCCGAGCGTCGACCGAGGGCGTGTTCCGCAGCGTCACCCTGGAGGGCTCGCCCTCGTACGTGGCCTTCAGCCGCTCCTCCTTCTCGGGCTGGACGTCCGCGGTGGTGGTCCCCGTCGAGGTCGTCAACGGTTCCTTCCGGCGCTCGCTCCTGGCCGTCGCGGTCCTGGGCGTGCTGGCCCTGCTGCTGAGCGTGGTGGGCGCGATCGCCTTCTCCCGGCGCTTCGCTCGGGGCATCCACTCCGCCGCCGCCGCCGCCGAGGCCCTGGCCACCGGCGGCCAGCCCCGGATCGAACCCTCTCCCATCGCGGAGGTGGAGCGCCTGGGCCACTCGCTCGGCGTCTCGGCCGAGCGCCTGCGCCAGCACGCGCAGGTGGAGCAACGCGCCCGCCAGGAGCTGGAGCAGGCCGTGCAGGCGCGGGATGAGTTCCTCTCGCTCGCCTCGCACGAGCTGAAGACGCCGCTCACCTCGCTGATGCTCCAGGCGCAGCTGCTCCAGCGCAGGCTCCAGCGGGACCAGTCCCTGCCACCCGAGACCATGGGCAAGCTGCTGGACCAGACCTCCCGGCAGGCCCAGCGCCTGGCTCGACTGGTCAACGACATGCTCGACATCTCGCGCATCACCGCCGGAAAGCTCGACCTCGAGACAGAGACGTTCGATCTCGCGATGCTCGCGAGCGAGGTCGTCGCGAAGCTGAGTCCTCAGCTGGCCGAGGCGCGGTGCGAGGTGTCGGTGCAGGCCCCGGAGCCTGTCATCGGCAGCTGGGACCGCCACCGGCTCGAGCAGGTCCTCACCAACCTGCTCACGAACGCGGCCCGCTATGGCGCGGGCGCTCCCGTCGAGGTCAGCGTGCGCCGGCGCGGGCACCAGGTCGAGCTGCGGGTGAGAGACCGGGGCCGAGGCATCGCCCCAGCCGACCAGGAGCGCATCTTCCAGAAGTTCGAACGGGCCGTGAACGGCAGCGAGGTGAGCGGGCTCGGGCTCGGCCTGTTCATCGTGCGCGAGCTCGTCGAGATGCACGGAGGCACCGTCCACGTCGAGAGCACTCTGGGGCAGGGCGCCACCTTCACCGTCGTCCTCTCGTCCCTGGAGCCCCCGGTGCCGGCGGGTGTGTCCGCGGAGTCCACCGGCTGAGCCGCCGGGCGGCGCGAACGGTAAGGCATTGGGTTCTGGCGAAGAACGGACGTAGGCTCCCAAGCTTCGGAAAGAGCTACAGGAGCCCGCATGTCGACGACGGAAGTGGCTGACCCCTATGGCCTGATGACGCGCCAGTTCCAGGTGGATCCCTACCCCACCTACGCGCGGCTGCGCGACGAAGCCCCCGCCTATTTCAGCGAGGGCTGGGGCGGATGGATCCTCACGCGCTACCAGGACGTGCAGGCGGGCTTCAAGGACACGCGCCGCATGTCCTCCAACCGCGCCGGTGCCTTCGGCGCCCTGCTCCCCGCCGCTCTCAAGGAGCGCCTGGCCCCCGTGGTCCGCAGCCTCAGCTCCTGGGCGCTGCTCATCGACCCGCCCGACCACACGCGCATCCGCTCCCTGGTCAACAAAGCCTTCACCCCGCGCCTGGTGGAGTACCTGCGCCCCCGCATCCAGGAGCTGGTGGATGGGATGCTCGACAAGGCCGAGGCCTCCGGCCGCCTGGACGTGGTGCAGGACCTGGCCAACATCCTGCCCGTGTCCGTGATTGGCGAGATGCTGGGCATTCCGCGCGAGGACAGCGTGAAGCTCACCGTCTGGTCCAACGCGTTCGCCACCTTCTTCGGCACCGCCAAGTACACCCCCGAGGTGCTGGACCAGATGCGCACCGGCATCGTCGAGATGGAGGACTACTTCCGCGGCGTCATCGCCCAGCGCCGCAAGAGCGCCACCGTGGGCAATGACCTGCTGAGCACCATGATGGCCGCGGAGGACCAGGGCAACATCCTCTCCGAGCAGGAGGCGCTGGCCACCTGCTCCCTGGTGCTCTTCGCCGGCCACGAGACGACGACGCACCTGCTCACCAACGGCCTGTACCTGCTGCTCAAGCACCCCGAGCAGCGCGGCCTCATGGAGGGCACCGACGAGCAGCTCACCACCGCCGTGGAGGAGATCCTCCGCTACGAGAGCCCCATCCAGCGCCTGAGCCGCGTCATCACCGAGGACTTCGAGCTGCACGGGCAGACGCTCAAGAAGGGCCAGAAGGCGTTCGTGATGATTGGCGCCGCCAACCGCGATCCGCTCCAGTTCCCCAAGGCGGAGCAGCTGGATCTCCAGCGCCAGGACAACCGCCACATCGCCTTCGGCTTCAGCATCCACTACTGCCTGGGCGCCGCCCTGGCCCGCCTGGAGGGACAGATCGCCCTGCGCACCGTGCTGCGCCGCTTCCCCAACATGAAGCTCCTGCAGGAGCCCGAGCGGCTGGAGAACGTGGCCTTCCGCGGCTTCAAGTCCATGCCCGTCTCCCTGGGCTGAGCGCGCGCCATGACCACCCCCGCAGCCGCTCAGCTCGGACTGGAGTACAAGCCGCTCGAAGCGCCCCAGCTGAACGATCCGTTCCCGTTCTACGCCCGGCTGCGCCACGAGGCGCCCGTCACCTTCGCGCCAGCCTTCCAGCTCTGGCTCGTCAGCCGGTACGCGGACGTGCAGGCCGCGCTGCGGGACCCCAAGCGCTTCAGCTCGCGCGACATCCTCCGCCCTCCGGTGGACCTGCCTCCGGAGATGCTCGAGTACCTGAAGGAGGCGGGCTACTCGCCCGAGTATCCGCTGCTGGGAGATGATCCGCCCTCCCACACGCGCATCCGTGGCCTCGTCGGCAAGGCCTTCTCCGTGGCGAGCGTCGCCGCCATGGAGACGCGCATCCGGGAGATCGCCCGCTCCTATGTCGATGCGCTGCTGCGCGCGGGCCCCCGCGCGGACGTCGTCGCGGGGCTGAGCTTCCCGCTGCCCATGCACATCATCACCACGCTGCTCGGCATCCCGGCTTCCGACGGGGAGAAGCTCAAGGGGTGGTGCGCGGACGAGAACCTCTTCTTCGTCCCCCACCTGCCTCCCGAGGCGCGCATGCACAGCGCGCGGGGCGTGGCCGCCTTCCGCCACTACCTGCGCGCCATGGTCGAGGAGCGCCAGAAGAACCCGCGCCCGGACGACTTCCTCACCAGCCTCATCCAGGCGCGGCTCGAGGGCGAGCGCCCCCTGAACCTCGTGGAGCTCATCAACCTCTCCAGCGTCATCGTCTTCGCCGGCCACGAGACGACCACCAACCTGATGAGCAGCGCGCTGCTCTACCTGCTCCGCCACCCCACCGCCTGGCAGGAGCTGCGCGCCAACCCCGCTGCCCTCCCCAACGCCATCGACGAGGTGCTGCGCTTCGACACGCCCGTGGTGGGGATGATGCGCACCGCCACGGAGGACGTGGAGCTGTCCAGCACCCAGGTCCCCGCGGGCGCGCGGTTGCTGCTCCTGTTCGCCTCGGCCAACCGGGACGAGGCCATCTTCCCCGAGGGGGCGGAGCGCCTCGACATCCACCGCGCCAACGCCAACCGCCACATCGGCTTCGGGCATGGTGCCCACTACTGCGTCGGCGCGCAGCTGGCGAAGCTGGAGATGCGCATCGCCCTGGAGATGCTGCTCGAGCGCCTGCCGAATCCGCGGCTCGTGCCGGAGAAGCCCGTGCCCTATCTGCCCGCGCTGATCCACCGAGGGCCCCGCCAGCTGTGGGTGGAGTGGGACGCGGCGTGAGCGGACGCAGGCCTCCGTGCTAGAACCGGAGGCGTGCCACCACTCCCCAAATGGTTCGAGGCGCTGAAGAAGGATCCCAAGGCCACCGAGGCGGGGATCCGCTGGTTCACCCCCGAGGAGTCCGAGGCGAAGCGCGCCGAGCTGCTGCGCGGCTACGAGGCCGGTGACGCGCGCACCCGCCTCCACCTCCCCGAGGCGGCCTTCACCACCGCCAAGACCCAGGTGGCGCGCTTCCTCCCCGTCGCCGAGGGCCCCGCCACCTCGGACCGCTCCGGGCACAAGCACCGCGGCTGGCTGCTGCTCGACAAGCAGGCGCCCTCCGCCGATGAGCTGAAGGTGGCCCTGGCGCCCTCGCACCCGCCCTTCTTCTGGATCGGCGGCGGGCAGACCGTCGCCTCCCTCAAGGAGGTCTTCGCCTCCTACTTCCTCACGCACGTGCCGTCCGAGGACAAGCTGGAGCGCACCGTGCGCGGCTTCCTCGGCACCGGAAGCGTGAACAAGATCGACCTCATCCAGCTCCACGACCGCTACGAGGCCAGCCCCTTCCTGGACGCGCTGGCGTGGGGCAGCGCGCACAAGCGCGACCCGTTCACCCTGGAGCTGATGCCCAAGGGACACGAGGGCCAGGACATGGCCCGCCGCTTCCGCGAGCAGGCCCCCGAAGGGCTCGCCACCTTCACCTTCCGCTCCCTGTTCTCCAAGTCCATCCTCCGCGCCGAGGCCCACGCCGGCGTCGCCGACGGCGTGAACGTCTTCGTCGGCCAGGTGCGCTACCGCCCCGCCAGGCAGGCCGCGCTGATCCGCGACCTCAACGAGAAGCTCGGCACGAAGTACCCCGAGGACCTCCCAGTGGACCTGGCCGGCGCCCTGCTGGGCCTGCCGTTCGACTCTCCTGAGCTGATCCGCGCCGGGCTCCAGAAGCCGCCGCCCCCCGCCAGCATCAACTTCGGGCTGCTCGTGCTGGACTGCCTGGCCCCCGACGCCGCCACCACCGAGAAGGACCTGCGCGAGTACGCCAGCCACGCCGATGACAGCGTGCGTCAAACCGTCGCCAACCTCGCCCTGCGCCGCAACCTCAAGGCCCTGGTCTCCGAGATGGCCGGCCGCGAGCAGCACCCCGAGCTCAAGAAACAGCTCGGCGAGGCCGCCCAGCGGCTACACTGAACGACAGCAGTTCCTGCCCACCCACATCAATTCCCGCTCTCCCGGGAAAAAAAGGCGCTGAGGGCGTAAGCTCTCGCGCAACTGATCCGTGGGGGGCGCGGACAATCTCCAGGAGCCCCTTTTCCATTCGACCGGAGATGTCCCATGTCCCGCCCCGTTGATTCTGGCGATGCCGCCGCCGCCCGCGCCGCCGCTGAAGCCGCCGCTCGCGCCGCCGCCGAGGCCGCGCGCCGCGCCGCCGAGGCCGAAGCCCGCCGCGCCGCCGCCGAGGCCGCGCGCCAGGAGGCCGCGAAGAACAAGGCCGGCACCAAGTCGACCAAGCCCGAGAAGCCGGTCGCCGCGCGGGACGAGTTCACCGCCTCCACCACCAACACCACCCGCCCCAACCAGGTGAACCTCGAGGGCACCCCGGCCAACACGGAGACCACGCCCCAGGCCGGCCAGCTCCCGCAGAACCCGGACGAGCTGCCCAAGCTCTTCCCCGAGCTGAAGGACAAGTCCAAGGAGGACCTGAAGAAGACGTACGACTCGATGAAGAAGCTGGTCGAAGGCAGCTTCTCCGAGAAGGCCGCCGCCCTGGGCGAGCTGTCCGAGCAGTTCCCGGACACCACCAAGAACGTGCTCGACAAGCTGGGCGTGAAGGACAACAAGCTGGCGCAGCTGGCCACCAACTCCGAGGCGCTCAAGGCGCTGGGCGAGCTGACCAGCAGCGAGTCCTCCACCGTCGACAAGGCCAAGGCCGCGATGGAGCTGGCCAGCGCCGCCGGGGAAATCTTCAAGCCCGAGGAGCTCAAGGGCGTCCTCAACACCGTGCTCAACGGCCTGCCCGCCGGCGCCAAGCTGGCCGAGGCCATCAGCGCCTTCACCGACCCCGAGAAGTCCGGCGCCGAGAAGGCAGAGGCCACGCTGGCCCTGGCCGAGTCCCTCAAGGACTTCGCCGGCAAGCAGTTCCCCGAGCTGGCCAACGACTTGCGCAAGCTGGATGGCACCTTCCGGGCCGCCAGCGCCGCCATCACCCTGCTCAACCCGGACGCCTCGGTGAAGGACAAGGCCGTGGCCCTGGCGCAGCTCGTCGCCGAGGCGCCGGACATCAAGAAGGACCTCGCGGCCTTCACCGAGGCGCTCAAGAAGCGCGGCGTGAAGAACGCCGAGGAGATCGCCACCCAGGCCGGCGTCGAGACGGCGGTGAAGGGGCTCGCCCCGGAGCTGGCCAGCAAGCTCACCCCCGAGCAGCTCAAGGGCCTGGAGGAGCTGGCCACCAAGGTCGGCCCCGACGAGCTGGAGAAGGTGCTGGGCGGCATCAAGGACCCCAAGGCGCTCGAGGCCCTCACCGGCCAGCTGACCAAGCTGGACGCGGCCTCCGGCAAGCGCCTGCTGTCGGCGCTGGGCGACATGGAGCACGGCGCGCTGGCCAAGACGCTCACCGACCCGAAGACGGTCGAGCAGCTGAGCACGCTGGCCACCAAGCTGGATGACGAGGCCATGGGCCACGTCGCCAAGCTGGCCAAGGACATGGATGCGGACATGCTCCGCACCTTCCTGAAGTTCACCGACGGGGTGGACGCCGACCTGCTCAAGACGGGCATCAAGGGCATTGGCCCCGCGCTCACCGAGGGCGGCGGCAAGCTGGTGGGCCAGACGCTCAAGGTGTTGGACGACGTCCTCGGCAAGATGGGCATCAAGGCCGGCAAGGAGGTCGCCGAGAAGGTCTTCAAGAACCTGGCGAAGATCATCCCGTTCGCCGGCGCGGTGCCGGGCCTCATCGACGCGGCCAAGTACGGCAAGGAGGCCGCCGAGCTCCGCGACAAGAACAAGGACCTGGGCTTCTTCGCGCTGCTGGGCGCCAACCTGAACGGCGCCGACGCGGTGGTGGGCACCGTGCTGAGCGCCACGGGCGTGGGCGCGGCCGTGGACCTGGGCGTGGGCGCGCTGTTCGGCGTGGCCGAGCTGGCGCTGGACCTGGCCTTCGACGCGGAGAAGGAGAAGTTCGAGAAGGATCCGCAGAACTACCAGGCCCCCGACTGGATGAAGGCCGTGAACCTCGCGGGCGCGGCCCTCATGGGTCCGTCGGGCGCGGTGCAGCTGGCCGGCTACTACGGCCCCGAGGGCGCCGCCGAGCTGGCCCAGTGGGGCATCGAGAAGGGCGCCAAGGGCGCGGTGGACCTGGCCAAGAACATCGGCATCTCCGCCGCGGACGCCACGGGGGACCAGCTCAAGACGACCGCAGCGTTCATCCGCCAGATGGCCGACGTGGTGCGCAACCCCTCCAAGTACGGCGAGGCCGCCGTGAACGCGGCGCGCGATGCGTTCAACACCGCGCTGGAGACGGGCGGGGCCATCGCCGAGGAGGCCAAGAAGGTCCTCACCGGCGTCATCGACGAGGCCAAGAAGCTGGGCGAGAAGGGCCTGGAGACGCTCAAGTTCATCGCCCAGAACCCGGGCGAGGCCGCCAAGCTGGCCGTTGACGGCATCAAGAGCATGGTCGAGAACGGCGCCGAGCTGCTGAAGGCCGGCGGCGAGGCGGTGCTCAAGAAGGCCGTGGAGACGCTCGACACCCTGAAGAAGGGCTGGGAGAGCCTCACCGGCGCCGCCAAGGAGAAGGCCAAGGAGCTCATCGACGGCGCCAAGAACGCCATCGGCTCGGCCATCAACAAGGCCAAGGAGCTGGGCGAGAAGGGCCTGCAGACGCTCATGTGGGCGGCGCAGAACCCGGGCGAGGTGGCCGACATGGCCAAGAAGGCGCTCACGGACATCATGGCCGCGGGCGGCGAGCTGGCGCAGAAGACGTGGCAGGGCATCCAGAACCTGGGCACCAAGGGCCTGGAGCTGGCCGAGGCCACCATCAAGGGCCTCAAGGACCTGGGCGGCAAGGCGGTGGACACGCTCAAGTACATCGCCGAGAACCCGGGCCAGGCGGCCGCGCAGGTGCGCGACTGGGTGGGCCAGACGCTCTCGGACATGGTCCGCAAGGGTGGCGAGGCCGCCAAGCAGGCCGCCACCGCCATCAAGGACTTCGTGGACCGCCGCGTGGACTGGGCCAAGAAGTTCGCCACCGACCTGCTCAAGGACGGCGTGCAGGCGTTCAAGGACGTGGCCAAGGCCTGGGCGGAGAACCTCAGCGAGGGTGGCAAGGAGATCCTCTCGGCGCTCAAGGACCTGGGCGATGCCGGAGTGGACGCGCTCAAGGACCTGGCCAGCGCCGGCGGCAAGCTGGCGGAGACGGCGGTGGGCTACCTGAACGACCTGGCCAAGATGGGCATCGACGCCGCCAAGGGCGCGCTCGAGGGCCTGGCCGCGCTGGGCGGCGAGGTGGGCCGCCTCGCGGGCGATGCCTTCAACGCGGTGAAGAACGCCACCAACGGAGAGATCGACATCGGCGGCTGGAAGGTGGACGTGAACCCGTTCTGGTGATGACCGGCACGGCGTCCGCGCCGGGGCGGTAGGCGGTTGAAGGCCCACCGCCCCGGATTCACGAGAGGCTCCCGCGCCAGTGGGGGCCTCTTGCCGTTTCAGAAGTCGACGGCGGCGGCAGTGCCCTTGAGCGGGATGACTTCATACGTCTGCAGCTGGGTGCTGACGGGCAGGCGCGGCGGCAGTCGGCTGCGCGTATAGATGGCCTGGGTGCTGATGGGGATTTCGGCCCGGTTGAAGATGATGGCCCGGGGGATGATGACGGTGAACAGGAGCGCGCCCGCGTCCGCGTCCGGCTCGAGGGTGATGGTCACCAGGGTGCCCACCTCCGTCTCCTCCTGGCGAATTTCATCTCCGCTGGCGCTCACCTCGCGCTGCCGGTCCTTGTATTGCAGCAGTGGCTTGCCCGAGAAGCTGCTCGCCGAGAAGTTCACCGTGATGTGCCGGTTGCGGAGGTCGAAAAGGTTGGGCCGAATGCCCCGCTGAATCTCGGGTTCGGCCGGTGCGATCGCTGGATCCATTGAATTGATGTCCTCGTCTCTGTCGGTAACGCGGAGCCAGGACGGCCCCGCGATTTGCAGAGGAGGAGTGGGGGCCCGCCGGTTGTGACGGGCTACACCCGGACGAGCTTGTCCGGGTTGAGCACCGAGCGGATGGCGTGGATGCGCTCGCCATCCGTCTCGAAGGTGATGACGTTGAGGACCACGCCCTGCAGCCGCAGCACCAGCGCGGGCCAGCCGTTGACCTCGATGATCTCCGGCACGACGCCGTGCGCCGCCTTCTTCGCTCCCCCGATGTAGAGGCGAGCCACGGAGTCCGCACCCCGGACGGGCCGGGTGGCCGCGCCCCTCGCCTTGCCGCCCCCATCCGACCAGACCGTCACGTCCTCGGCGAGCAGGTGCTTGAGGCTCTCCAGGTCTCCGCTCACGCAGGCCGAGAGAAAGCCCAGGACCAGCCGCTCATGGGCCTGCTTGGAGGGTGCGAAGCGGGGCCGCCGCGCCTGGATGTGCTCCCGGGCCCGGTGGAGGCTCTGCCGACAGGCCGCCTCCTCCTTGCCCACCATGCGCGCCACCTCCGCGTGGCTGTAGCCGAACACCTCGTGCAGCAGGTACACGGCGCGCTCCACCGGCGACAGGCTCTCCAGCAGCACCAGGAACGCCAGGGAGATGGTCTCCGGGTCCACCCCCGCGTCCGTTTGTACGGGCTCGGGCAGCCACGGGCCGGGGTACACCTCGCGCGTGGCCCGCGCGCTCTTGAGGTGGTCCAGGCACAGCCGCGTCACCACCGTGGACAGGAACGCCCGCTCCGAGCGCACCTCGTCTCGGGGAGTAGCCTGCCAGCGCAGCCAGGCCTCCTGGACGATGTCCTCCGCCTCGGCGGCCGAGCCGAGCATGCGGTAGGCGATTGCCTGCAAGGTCGGCCTGTGCGCCTCGAACGCTTCTTCCATGACGGGCGTCATCATGCCGCTCGGGCTCCCTGAAGCGAACCCCCGACCGCGAGCGCCCGCCCCGTCTTCCGCCAGCGGTACAGCGGCCACCCCGCGCGCTCGGCTCCGAGCGCCGCGACCGTGCCCCAGCAGACCGCCTCCTTGAGCCACGCGGCGAAGCGGCCCGTGAACACCCATTTCGCGGGAGCGCCGTCCTGGCGCATGACTTGGATGAGGCCGTCGCGGCGCCCGAGGCTGATGCAAAAGCCCGCATCCAGGTAGTCGAAGGGCTCCTCGGGCTGGCCCCTCGCGGCGCGCGCGAGGCTCTCGGCGACGTGGACGCCCATCGGCAGCGCGGTCTTGCAGCCCATCAGCATGGCGGAGGGCGGCTCCACGGGAGCGCCCACATCGCCGACCGCGTAGATGTACACGTTGCCCAGCGAGCGCAGGAACGGATCCACCAGCAGTTGCCCGCGCGTGTTCACCGGCAGCCCGGAGCGGCGCACCACCTCCGGAGCGACGAAGCCCCCCGCCCACAGGCAGGCGTCGAACGGGACGGTGCGATCCTGGAGCTCGACGGCGCCCGCTTGGAGGCTCCGCACCCGGCCCTGCTCCAGGGTGACGCCAAGCCGGCCCAGGGCCGCGCGCAGGTGGGCGCGCCCCGCCTCCGAGAAGCCCTCGCCCGGCTCGCCCGAGGACAGCAGCGTCACCTGGAGCCCCGGGTGCGCCTCCGCCAGCTCGCTGGCGCCCTCGATTCCCGTCAGCCCACCGCCGATGACGACGAGCCGTCCCCCGCGCGCGGCGATGGCCGGCAGGCGCGCGGCCAGCTCGGCCGAGGAGGTGGGGTCCAGCGTGGAGGCATGCTCCCGGATGCCCGGCACCGCGTCCACGTCCACCCGCGAGCCCAGCGCCACCACCAGCCGGTCATAGGGCAACCGCTCCCCGCCGACGTGGACCTCTCCGCGAGAATCAATGTCCGTGATGGAGCCGATCTTCAGCGTGACTCCGGTCCCAGCCACCATGGCCGACAGCTCACGCGAGACCCGTTTCTTCCCGGCCGCCTCCTCGTGCAGCCGGATGCGCTCCACGAACCGAGGGCTCGCGCTCACGAGCGTGACCGAGACCCGGCCCTTCGCCCTCCGCGCCAGCCGAAGCGCACACGAGAGCCCTGCATAACCTCCACCCAGAATGACGACGCGCATGGTGTGTCTCTCCTTTTTCGCGCGGGAGACGACTCAGCGCTCACAGGCGTGACAGCGTCGCGAAGTCACGACAGAACCCCTGTGGATTCGCGGAGTTAAGTGGGAGCGGAGCACGCGCAACGTGGCTGTCTCTGCCGGATTTTCATCAAATGGCGGCCCCCCCGCAGGCCAATTGACCGAAGGCCGAATGCGATACTGCGCCAGCCGCACACGGCGCACCGGAAGTCCCCCCCTCACTCGAGAAAGGACCGACCATGCTCACACGCAAGCAGCCCTCCCCTGGTGTCTTCCCACGCTCCCTCAGGCTCTGGCACGCGGGCGGACGTACCCTGGGCCTGTTGCTGTTGGGCATGGCGGGCACGGCGTTGGCGCAGGAGCCGGCCCCCGCGAAGCCCGCGGCCCTGCCCGAGCGGCTCACGAGCGCGGACATCATGTCCAGCGTCAAGCTCCACAAGCCGGAGATCGTCTCGTGTGTGAACGCCCAGAAGGCCCGTGAGCCCGAGGCCAAGGGCAAGCTGGTGATGCGCTGGAGCATCCAGCCGGATGGGAAGACGGCGGAGATCTCCTGCGTCTCCGGGTGTTCGCCGCAGCTGGCGGGCTGTCTGACGGAGCAGATCCAGACCTGGACCTTCCCCGCCCATCAGGTGCAGGGCGCGCCCATCGACTTCCCCTTCACCTTCTGAGCGGTCCCCTCACGCGGCGCGGCCCGAGCTTCCCTCCCGGGCCTGCGTCACCCAGCCGCGCACCTGCTCGCGCAGCTTGTCCGGCTCGAAGGGCTTCTCCACCCGCGCATTGAGCACCCGCTCCAGGAAGGTCCGCGCCACCGGCGTGTAGGCCCCGCCGGTGATGAACACCATGCGCTGGGCCCGCGCTGGCGCCGCCGCCGCCAGCTGCGCGTGCAGCTCCATGCCCGTCATCTCCGGCATCATGAGGTCACAGAGGATGACGTCGTAGTCCCCCGCCGGGGACGTGAGCATCTCCAGCGCCCGCCGCGAGCTCACCACCACCTCCACGTCGTGCTCGCGCGCCAGGGTCCGCCGCACCGCCGCGCTCACCAGCGGATCGTCGTCCACCACCAGCAGCCGGCCTCGCACCGGCGCTCCCGCCTCGGCCGGAGCGGCCTGGGGCTTGCGCACCACGGAGACGCTGGAGGCGGGCAGCACCACCCGAACCACCGTGCCCCGCCCCACCTCGCTGTCCACTTCGATCTTCCCGCTCATCGACGTGACGAAGGCCTGGCACAGCGCCAGCCCCAGCCCCGTGCCCACCCCCACCGGCTTGGTGGTGAAGAACGGATCGAAGATGCGCCCCAGCACCTCGGGGGAGATGCCGCTGCCGGTGTCCCGCACCTCCGCCACCACCTGCCCCGCGCCGCCGCGCTTGAGCACCAGCCGCACCTCGTTCTGCTCGGGCCGGCCCTCCGGCAGCGCCTGGGCCGCGTTGATGATGAGGTTGAGGAACACCTGCGCCAGCCGCGCCTCGTTGCCCTGCGCCAGCGGCACGTCCACCGCGTAGTCGCGCACCAGCTGGGCCCGCGGCCGCAGCTCTCCGGCCGCCATCTTCGCCGCCGAGTCCAGCACCACCCGCAGGTCCACCGGCCCCGAGGTGTCATCGTCCTGGCGCGAGAACGTCTTCAGGTCGCGCACGATGCGGCGCACCCGGTCGGCCCCCATCAGCGCCTCGCGCAGCACCTGCTGCATCTCCCGCAGCCGCGCGCGGGAGGACTCGGAGCCCTCCTCCAGGCGCTCCATCGCCACCGCCTCCTCGCAGGCGTGCTCCAGGTTGGAGACGATATAGGAGAGCGGGTTGTTGATTTCATGGCCCACGCCCGCCGCCAGCGTGCCCACCGCCGCCATCTTCCCCGCCTGGACGAGCTGCGCCTGGGCCGCGCGCAGCTCGCGCAGGTGCGCGTCCAGCTCGTGGTTGGCGCGCGCCAGCTCCTGGGTGCGCTCCTGCACCCGCGACTGCAGCCAGCGCTCGCGCTGCTTGAGCCGGCCCACGCGCCACGCGTAGCCGCTCGCCGCCACCCCGCACACCGCCAGCCCGCTCAGCACGTAGAACCACCACGTCTGGTAGAACCACGGCCGCAGCGTCACCTCCACCAGCGCCGGGGGCTCCACCCACCGGCCCTCCCGGTCGAGCGTCGTCACCTCGAAGTGGTAGTGGCCCGGCGGCAGGCGCGTGTACGTGGCCGCGCGCCGGCCCTCGGCCTCCACCCAGCCGCTGTCGTAGCCCTCCAGTCGGTAGCGGAAGGACAGCCGCTCGCCCCCCCGGGGCGCGAAGGCGGTGAAGCGCACCTCCAGGTCCTCCTGGCCCGGCGCCAGCTCCAGCGCATGGGTCATTGGCACCGGCTGCCCCTGCACCCGCAGCTCCTCGATGTGGAGCTGGGGCGGACGGGAGTTCAGCCGCGCGTCCTTCGGATCCACCCCCACCACGCCGCGCACGCTGGAGAACCACATCCTCCCGTCCCGCGCGAGCCACCCGGCTGGCTGCGGCCCGCCGTTGCACTCGCTGATCCGCATCCCGTCCCGGTCGTCGAAGAAGCTCGCGCGCACCCGCGCGCGCCGCCCGTCCGCCACCTCCTCCAGCTCGCGCCGGCTCACCCGGGCCACCCCCTTGTTGCTGCTCATCCAGAAGTGGTCCTCCGCGTCCAGCAAGAGGGTGAAGATGCTGTTCTCGGGCAGCCCCTGCTTGAGGGTGATGCTCACCACGCGGCCGTCCTTCAGGCGCGAGAGGCCGGCGGTGGTGCCCACCCAGAGCGTGCCGTTCGCGTCCGCGTGCAGGCTCATCACCGCGTCGCCCGCCAGCCCGTCCTTCGTGGTGAAGCGGGTGAAGGTGCCCTGGGCGAAGCGGACCACCCCCGCGTGCGTGCCGTACCAGACCGTCCCCGAGTTCTCCACGAGCATGGGCATGATGGTCTCGGGGACGAAGCCGTGCTCCTTGCCGTACAGGGTGACCCGCCCGTCGCGCAGCAAGGCCAGCCCCGACAGGGTCGAGAGCCACATGCCGCCGCTCGCGTCCGCCGCCATCCCCATCACCAGGCCCGGAGGCATTCCCTGTGAGGTGCCCAGGCGGGCGAAGCGCTGGCCGTCATAGCGGAAGGCACCCGAGCCCGTGGACGCCCAGAGCGCGCCATCGGGGCCCTCGGCCAGGGAGTAGATCGTCTCGTCGTCCAGCCCGTGCTCCGGCCCCATCCGGGTGACGACGCCACCCTGGATGCGCTCCAGCCCCCGCCTCAGGGCGCCCACCCACTGCGTGCCGTCGCGCGTCTCCAGCACGAAGCTGGTGCTGCCCAGCGTGGAGCCCTCGGGCTCTCCGATGGAGAAGAAGGGGCCCGTGCTCAGGCGGGAGATGCCATCGTGGTCGGTGCCGACCCACAGGCTCCCCTCCCGGTCCTCTAACAGGCTGTGGATGCGGTCCGTCGCGAGGTGCGCCAGGGCCACCGGCGCGAAGCCGGTCGGGGTGCGCCGCAGCAGCCCGAGCTCGGTGGCCACCCACAGGGTCCCGTCACGGTCCTCGAGCAGCGTCGTCACCGGCTGGCGCGGCACGCCTTGCGCGGGCCCGTAGGAGGTGAACTGGCCCTCGCGCAGCGACACCAACCCCACGTCCGTGCCAATCCACAGCGTGCCATCCCGCGTCTCCAGCAGGCTCTCCACCAGGGGGCTCTCGCCGAGAGGCAAGACGAGGGCCTCCACCGTGTCCCCGGACACGCGCGCCAGCCCCTGGACGGTGCCCACCCAGATTCCCTCCTCGCCACTCCGGGCGAGCGCCCGCACGTGGTTGTCCGGCAGCCCATCCTGCGCATTGAAGCGCCGCCGGGTGCCCTGGCCCGCCACGGGGATGCGCTCCAGGCCCCGGTTCGAGGCGACCCACACCTGCTTGCCGTCCGCCAGCAGCTGGAGAATCCCGGCGTGCGCCAGCTCCCCCGCGTCCGGAAGCGGCCGGAGCTGGCCCTGCTCGTGGCGGAAGAGGCCTCGGGCGGTGCCCACCCAGAGCGTGCCCTCCGCGTCCTCCACCAGCGCCGAGACGGTGTTCACCTCCATCTCCGGCGAGGTCCTCCGGTCGAAGGTGGTGAAGCGCGCCCCATCGAAGCGGACCAGCCCCTCGTAGGTGCCGATCCACAAGTAGCCCTCGGACGTCTGCGCCAGGGCGAGCCCCGAGTTCTGCGGCAGCCCGTTCTCGCTGCGCCAGTTGTCATGGCTGTACTGAGAGATGCGCCGGGCTGGCTCCAACGCCAGGCCGGGCGCGCCCACCCCCAGCAGCACCACCCACCAGAGCCCCAGCAGCGCGCTCCGCTCGGGCCTTCTTCTCCGTGTCCCCATGGAGGGCACAGTGTCCAGCAAGGCGGCCCACCTCCGCAAAAGCGTCGGGGCAAGACAGGCTCGCCTGCCAGGCTATTCCCCACGCGCGGCCCGGGGTGCGCGGGACCCAGGCCAGGCCAGTTGGTCTAGACTCCAAGCTTCTCGGAGGAACACGGCATATGAGCGACACCGCTCCCATCTCCCAAGGGCGGACGACGCTCATTGGCTTCTCGACGCCGCGGAGCTTCAACCCCGTCTCGGCCATCGTCCGGCGCTTCACCGCCAGCGAATGCAGCCACTGCTTCTTCCTGTACTGGGATGACGACTTCCAGTGCGACATGGTGCTCGAGTCGCACGAGCTCGGCTTCCGCCTCATCACCTGGCCGCGCTTCGTGCGCAAGAACCGCATCATCGCCCTGGTGGAGCCCTCCCACCCGCTGGACCCGGGCTTCCTGCGGCTGGGGGAGTGGGTGGGCAGCGCCTATGACTTCGGCGGGCTGGTGGGCCAGTCCGTCGTCCAGGTGGGGCGGTGGATGCAGCGCAAGTGGCGCAACCCCTTCCGCTCCTCGCGCTCCATGTTCTGCAGCGAGTCCATCGCCCGCTGCATGACGTGGTCCGGCCACCCGGACGCCAAGAGCTTCACGCCCAAGGAGACGACGCCGCAGGACCTGCTCACCTTCTACCGGCAGCCGGGCCGGGCCACGCTGCTGGACATCCAGCGCTGGGACTAGCGGGGGAGGTGGCGCTCAGCGCAGGGCCACGGTGCCGCCACGCCACTCGGCGGAGCTCCAGCGCTGGAAGGTGCCCGAGTCCTGCGGCCGCTCGGCGCTCACCTCGGGCAGCAGCGTCTCCCGCTTGAGCACCTGGAAGAGGGGTTTGACCCGGCCCTCCACCAGGGCCTCGCGCGCCACCAGCAGGCGCGAGCCGTCCGGGGTGTAGCCCGCGAGCTCCACGTAGCCCAGGTTCGGCTCGGTGGCGGCGGGCGACAGCACGTCCTGCTTCCACCCGTCGCTCTCCCGGTGGAACACCCACAGCTCGGTCCACCCCTCCAGGAGCTGCACCGCCACGGAGACGACGGTGCCCTGGGGCGAGCGGCGAATCGACGCCGGCCACACCAGCCCATAGGTGCATTGCTCGCGCAGCAAGTCCTTGGCTTCCTTCAGGCGCACGCACGTCTCCCCCGGCTTGCCCGGGCTCAGCTCGAGGAAGGCGCCGGAGGAGGGCTTCTCCGGGACGGGCTCCGAGGCCCAGCGCGAGGCGCCCACCCGCACCGCGGCGGCCGCGTAGGCGGAGCGGTCCTCGTCGGCCAGCTCCGTCCTCAGCACCCGCGCCAGCTCTCGCACGGAGCGCTCGCTGGCCTCGGCGCCCTTTCGCGCCTCACCCCGGCGGGACCACTGGTAGGCCAGCGTCGCGTACACCTCGGCGCGGCGCAGGTGCAGGCGGTTGGAGAGCCACGTGGGGAGCTGGCTGGTGTCCACCTGCTCCAGCACCGAGGCGCGCCACGCGTTGAGGGCCTGTCGCTCCACGGGCCCGAGCGCCGGGTCCACGCAATCCGGCCGCGTGAGCGCGAGCGCCGCCCGGAGCCGGGCCTGGGCCGTGCCTCCCAGCGCCAGCACCCGGCGGAACGCCTCTCCGTCGTAGCAGAGCCGGGTGCGGTCCTCCTGTTCGATGCTGGTGAACTTCACCCCGTAGCTGGAGGCCACCTCGAGGTGCCCTCCCAGCGTCTCATCCAACGAGCGGCGCACGGAGGCCCTCCGGGCGAGCCGCTCCGCGAAGGTGCCCATGGCGTCGAAGAGCTCCGGGCCCACCTGCGAGGCGGGCGCCGCGCGCAGCAGCGCCGCCGTGTAGCCGATGCCGAGCGCCTCCGCGCCCGGCGTGTCCTTGAGGAACCCCACCACCGCCTGGAGCTGGGGCACGCTCGCCTCGTCCAGGGTGTAGACGCGCACCTGGTGCTCGCGCACGTAGCCGGGCCGCTCGCGGCGGTGGTCGTACACCTGGAGGAAGCCCTGGCGCTCCCCCCGGACCTCGAGCCACTCGCCCTGAAACAGCACGGCCTGCTTGGTGGCGGTCTCCTGCGCCGTGGCGCGCAGGGGCGTCTGGTCCTGGACCACGAGGGCAACGGTCAGAAGCGTGGCGAGCATGGGGCTACTCCTCCTGGTACTCCGAGCCCTCGGACTGGCTCGGCTCCGCGCGGGCGGACAGGTCGCTCTGCGATTTCGGTGCCGCGCCGCTCGCGTACCCGGTGGAGGTGGGCTGCCCCAGCAGGTTGCCGGCGATGAAGCCGCCCGCCTGCGGAGGGGCGATGATGACCTGGATCTTGTCCGACAGCTTGTCGGCCAGGGTCTTCTGGATGAGCAGCGGGTTGCGGCTGATGAGGTCCGCGTCCCGGGCGAGCTGCTCGGAGGCGGCCTTGCCCGTCACCTCCACGCGGTAGGCGTCGGCCTCGGCCAGCTTGCGGCGAGCGACCGACTCGCCCTCGGCTTCGATTTGACGGGCCTCGGACTCGGCGGTGGCGTGGGTGAGCCGGGACACCTTGGCGGCCTCGGCCTCCAGGCGGCGCTGTTCGATCTCCTTCTCCTTGAAGGGGAGGATGTGGCGCATGGCCTCGGCCTTGGCCTTGGCGGCGATGACCTCCTCGTTGCCGGCGGCCTCGGCGGCCTTCTCGCGGCGGACCTTGTCGGCCTCCGCGTCCAGCTCGGACTCCTTGACGCGCTTGTCCTTGAGCTCCAACGTGTAGCGCATCTTCTCGGCGTTCAGGCCCTCGGCCAGCAGGGACTCCAAGCCAGCGCGGTACTGCGAGGGCAGGTCCACGTTGCCCAGGGTGACCGAGCGCAGGATGACGCCGTCAGCGGCCATCAGGGGGGCGATCTCCTCGGTGATGGCCTTCTGGATCTGCATCCGGTGGGTGGAGAAGATCTCCCGGACGGTGTGCTGGGCAAAGTGGCGGCGCATCACCCCATCGATGACGGGCTCGATGATTTCGCGGCCCACGTCCTCGGGCATCGAGGAGGCCAGGGTGGCGACGCGCGCCGGGTCCAGGGCGTAGCGGACGGAGATTTCGACGCCGAGGGACAGGCCCTCCACGGACTGGAAGGGGGCAGGGCCGTTGGCCTGGGTGCTGCGGTCCGGGCGGAAGATCTGGTCCTTGAGGCTATAGAGGTGGAGCCGGTGGACGTGGGGCACCAGCAGGGCCCAGCCCTCGCGCAGCTCGGTGGGGTTGCCAGAGAGGAGGTTGACCCGGATGCCCACCTGCCCCGGCTCGACCATGCAGACGGGGGGGCTGGATGCGGCCAGGGCGACGAGCCCGACCGTGGTCAGCCCGACGGCGACCCGGCGCCCTCGGGGCGTGTAGATGAACCACCGCGCCTTGCTGACCACGGAGCCGGCCGCCGCCCGGGTCAGGAAAACGCTCTGCCTCAGCACTTCGCTCAGCTTCTTCGGCACTTCACTCAGCTTCTCTTTGACGTTCATGGATTGCCCTCTCCCGCGTGAGCAGGGCAATGCAGGACTGATACCCACCGCGTGGGCGGAGATCGGCGAAGGTGCGGCGCTCGGCGCGAACATGGAGTGCGCGCATGCACGTGGCCGCATGGCCTCAGACGGTGTGGCTCCCGCGCCCCACGACTCTCGCGGGTGCGTCCGGGAACACACAGACCGCCAGGCACGTGAGCCCGTCCACGCAGCTCGGCCTGTTAGCCTGTGCTTGCCACGAACGGGGGGCATTCATGCGCTGGATGACTGCTTGGATCGGGGCCCTGGCCCTGGTCGGAGGCCTGGGGTGTCCTCACGCCTTCGGCCGAAGAGGCACCATCGAGCGCGCCATGCATAAGGACGTGCAGGAGTTGCTCAAGTCCGGGAAATGCACGGAGGCAGAGATCAAGCTCTACTGCGGAGAGGACCCAACCAGTGAGGAGTGCCTCGAGCTATGCGGGTAACCCGGCACGCATTCCTGGCGACGCTGACCGGGCTGCTTCTGCCTGTGCCCCTCGTATGGGCTCTCTCGAATCTCATGTTCCAGCGCCCAGCGGAACAGGTGCAGGAGGACTCGCGATTCAGTCCAATGCTCGGCTTCGAGGAGCGCCTGAGCCTCCAGAGCTACCACCGAGAATGTACGAAGCGAGCCGACTGTGAGCCTCCCTTGGGGTGCCTCGCCAACATTCGCGCGCGGAAGCACTACTGCAGCGACAGCGATTGCGTCACGGATGCCCAGTGCCCGGAGGGTTTCACCTGCCGTCCCCTTCCGACCCTCGGGGGAGGTCCTCTGGTCCGCTTCTGCATCCCTCCAGGAGTGCGCAAGGAAGGGGAAACCTGCATCAGCATTCCCTCTGGCCAGGACTCTGCTTGTGCGCCGGGCCTGCTCTGCGCCCAAGGCTGGTGTGGGCGTCCCTGCCGGTTGGACGACTCCGCGAGCTGCCCGACGGGCTCCTACTGCGCGGACGTCATCCCGGGCCCGGCATGCCGCCCGAGCTGTGAAGGGCAGACCTGCCCCGAGGGCCAGCAATGCATGCGGGACACCCATGGCGCCTCCACCTGCGCTCAGGTCTACGGCCCCGATTGTCAGCGCACCCCCTGCCCTGACGGACGCAAGTGCCTCGCCTTGTTCATCGCCAAGCCCCAGGCCAAGGTATGGACCCAGTGCTTCCCGGAGTGCGGCAAGGACCGTCCCCCTTGCGCGAAGGGGCTCGTGTGCGACCGGGCCTCGTGCCTCAAGCCGTGTGAACCCGACAGCCCCGACGTATGCGCGCCGGGCTACCGGTGCCTGCGCCTCAACGAGCAGCAGCCGTGGCTGTGCCGCCCCGACATGTGAGCGCCCAGGGCTCCTGAGCCCTCAGGGACTCACTGCTCGACGGTGTCGGGCGGCGGGGCGGCGGCGCGCACCACCGTCTCCGCGTTGAAGTCCTCCTGCACCACCGGGCGCGAGTTGGACGACGACAGGCGCGTGCTCGCCTTGCGCCAGTACTGCCTCGGCGCCAGCGGCTCCGTGAGCGCCGTCTCCGCCACCCGGGGCCAGAAGTCACACTCCAGCAGCCCCAGCCGCTTCACCAGCACCTGCCGCTCCTCGTAGAGCCGCGCCGCGCCGGCCGCATCCCCCAGCTCCTCCAACGCCTCCGCGTAACGCTGGAGCGTGGGAATCTGGTTGCTCACGTTGTCCACCGCCCGAAGCCGCTGCAGCGCCTCGTCCCCCTTCGCCCGCACCTCCTCCATCGGCCCGCCCGCCAACGCCTTCAGGTGCGCCAGCCCGATGAGGCACAGCGGCCCGGCCTGCTCGTCCGTCACCCCCGCGTTGGCCAGCTCCAGCCCCTTCTCGTAGGAGGCCTTCGCCTCCTCCACCCGCCCGGCCACGAACTCCACATCCCCCAGGTAGGCGTACGCCAGCGACATGCCATAGGAGGAGCCCTGCTGCTTCGCCAACCCCAGCGCATGCTGCAGCAGGTGCCGCGCCCGGTTCAGCCGGCCAATGTGGAACTGGTGCCGGCCCGCGTAGAAGTTGCCCATGCACACGTACAGCCCGGTAATCCCGTGCGCCTCGGTGAAGGCCAGCAGATCCGCGCTGCGCTGCACCCCTTCATCCCAGTGGAACTCCGCCTCGGCGATGGTGGCGTAATAGAAGGTGGAGGCCGCCATGCGCACCGGGTTGCCCAGCCGCAGCGCCAGCCGAGCCGCCGTGGCCGCGTGCTCCCGCGCCCGCTTGTACTCCCCGGTGTACGCCAGCGCGAGCGCGAGGATGCCCTCCGAGTGCGCCTGCTCCACCGTCTCGCCCGCCTCCGCCGACAGGTCCGTCGCCTCGGTGAGCATCGGAATGGACGGCCCGAACCGCCCCGAGCCGCTCAGCGCCCGGCCCAGGATGCTCGAGGGCGCGTACATATAATGACGCAGCGAGGGCTCGGTGGCCGCATCCAGGCACTGCTCGCTGTACTCCATCGCCTTGGGGAAGTTGCCCTGCGCGTAGTACGCCCGCGCCCACGCGCTGTTGAGCGCCAGCCGCTGCTCCGGAGTGGGCTCCGCCAACAGCCCCTGGCCGAACTCCAGGTGCTTGAGCATCTCCACCGCGCTGCCCAACAAGCACCCGATGCGCACCAGCCCGTAGAGCGACTTCACCAGCATGTCGTCGCGCTCGCTCGAGGCCGGCTGCGCCCCAAGCACCGTGAACGCCTTGCGCAGGTGCTGGCTGGCCCCGATGGGGTCCAGCAGCTTGTCGGCCTCCAGCCCTGCCTCCAGGTACGCGGCGGCCGCGCGCAGCGGCTCTCCCGCCTGCTCCCAGTGGTAGGCCAGCGTGCCCGGAGGCGCCCCCCGCTTCAGCAGCCGCTCGCCGATGCGGCGGTGGATGTCCGGCAGGTTCGCCAGGCGCCCGTCCGTCGCCAGCCGCTCGCGGAGGATGTCATGGGCGAAGGTACACCGGTCACCGGTGGTGACACACAGCCGCTGCTCCTCCGCCGCGGTGATGGCGGCCCGCACCTCGCGCGGGGTGAACAACCCCAGCCCCTCCAGGTCCGTGGGCCGGAAGCGCCGGTCGATGCGGGCGGCCACGCGCAGCACGCGCAGCACGCGCTCCTCCAGCCGCTCCAGGGCGCGCGCCACCACCGTGGTAACGGAGTCCGGAGGCTGGTACTCGCCCCGCAGCCGCTCGGAGATGCGGATGCGGCCATCCGCCTCCTGGGACAGGTAGCCGCCCAGCTGCAGGTCCCGAATGATTTGCGAGCTCACCAGCGGGTTGCCGCTGGCCAGGAAGGGCACCGACTGCAGCAGGGAGCGCACCACGGTGGGCGCCGCCCCTCCGGCCAGCGTCGCCAGCAGCCGATCATTCTCCTCGGCCTCCAGGGCGCTCAGGGTGACCATCTGCAGCGCGTTGCTGGGCGACAGGCGCGGCGGAGGCCGGGTGGTACACAGCAGCAGCACCCCCGGCGGAGGGTTGGCGGTGAGCCGGGTGAGCACCGCCAGGGTGCCCTCGTCCGCCCAATGCACGTCCTCCAGCACCAGCACCAGGGGCCGGGCCGCGCCAATGGCCGTCAGCAGGAAGGTGAGCGCCTTGCCCACCCGCTCGGCGCCCATGCCCTGGACGATGACGCCCTCGCTGCCGCGCTCGGCGCCGTCCGGCAGCAGCCGGCTGAGCTCGGGCACCAGCCGCCGCAGCTCGTGGGCCTCACCCGCCAGCGCCTGGCCCGCGAGGCTGCGCACGCGGTGGCCGGGCTCGCTGCGGATGCCCATCAGCAGCTCCACCATCTGCCCCAGCGCCTCGCGCAGCGGCGAGTACGGCACCAGCTCTCCGAGCTGGCGGCAGCGCCCATAGCCCACCAGCGCCCGTGCGGAGATGTCCGACTGGAGCAGCACCTCGGAGACGAGGCGGCTCTTGCCCATGCCGGCCTCGCCCACCAGCATCAGCGCGCGGCCCTGCCGGTCGGCCACCGCGTCCACCGCCTCGCGCACCAGCGCCATCTCCCGCGCGCGCCCCACGAAGGGCACGTCGTCGGGCACCAGCTCGGACACCACCGAGGGCACCACGCCATCGCCCGTGTTGCCGTGCAACAGGTCGAAGTAGAGCCCCTTGAGCCGGGTGGCCAGCCGCCCCGCCCCGCCGAAGCGCTGGGCCGGATCCGGATCCAACAGCGAGCGCACCATGGCCGCCACCGGCGCGGGCACCAGGGGCGCCGTCTCCTCCATCGGCGTCATCTTCCCCGAGCGCTTGAGCGAGCCCAGCGCCGCGTACGAGGCGTTGCCCGGGAAGGGCAGCACGCACGAGAGCATCTCGTAGAGCAGCGTGCCCACCGCGTACAGGTCCACCTTCTCGGACAGCCGGTCCACCGCGCCGAAGAAGCACTCGGGCGCCATGTACGCCAGCGTGCCGGCGATGGGGCCGCCCTCGTGCGTCTTGAAGCCGCTGGAGAGTCGGGCCAGGCCGAAATCCAGCACCTTCACCTTCGGCTCCACCGGATCGGTGATGATGATGTTGGCCGGCTTGAGGTCCAGGTGCAGGACGTTCGACTCGTGGCAGTAGGCCAGCGCCTCGGCGATGCGGCGCGTGAGCTGCAGCGCCTCGAGCACCTCCAGCGGGCCCTTCTCCTGGAGGTACTGGCCCAGCACCACCCCGTTGACCAGCTCCATCACCAGGTACAGCCGCCCATCGTCCAGGAAACCGTAGCCGAGCACCTCCACCAGCGCGGGGTGCTTGAGCCGGGTGAGGGCTTCGATTTCGTTCTGCTGCCAGACGAGCTGCTGCGCGGTGATGGACTTGGCGGAGTGCTTGCTGACCTTGATGGCCACCTGGCGCTGGTCCGGGTCTCTCGCGTGATACACCACGCCGAAGCCGCCGGAGCTCAGGACGCTGTCGATGACATACTCCCCCACCATCGTCCCCGGGGGGAGTGAGCCGATGTTGGTAGAAGGAGAGGTCATCGTCCCGCGTTCCGAGAAACTCCAAGCATGCCAGCTTGTGAGGCCGACGTTAACGGCTGAAGCTGGACGAACTGAAGGATGGATCCAAAAGATCCAACCCGAGACGTCTCATATCCCAGGGGCCCTCCTCCGTCATTGTCAGTGTACGCCTGCCGGCCTAACGTCCAAGCTTCCAACCGGCACGAAGCCCTCCGGGCCAGGGCGCCGCGCGCCACCTGTCTCTGGGGGACGTGACCCTCAGACCAGGAGATCGCAAGTGGCAGACTCCATCCCCCCGCTCGAGGAGATCGGCAGGGAGGTACGGGCCATCATCGCGGGGGCCCTCAAGCGTCCGCTGGAGCAGGTTCCCCTCACCGCCCGGCTGGAGAACGGGCTGGGCATCGACTCCCTGGCGATGATCGAGATCAACATCGCCCTGGAGGAGCGCTTCCGCTTCGCCATGCCGGACATGACTTCGCCGGCCGAGGCCAACCTGAACACCGTGGAGGACCTGGCGCGCTTCGTGGCCCAGCAGCTCTCCCAGCAGAAGGGGAAGGTGGCGGTATGACGGCGATCGACCTGGGGCTGCGGCACCCGGACGAGAAGGTCGCCGCCCAGCGCACCCCCGAGGAGCAGCGGGTACACGAGGCCCGGGAGGTAGCGCAGCACTACGAGCACAATCCCGACATCTTCAGCCTGGTGCTGGACAAGCGCCTGGCCTACGCCACGGGGGTGTTCCTCTCGCCCGAGGAGGACCTGGAGACGGCGCAGGAGCGCAAATACGCCCGGGTGGCCGCCAAGCTGAACATCCAGCCGGGAGAGAAGGTGCTGGATGTGGGCTGTGGCTGGGGCAGCCTGCTCTTGTACCTGGCGCAGCACACGAAGGGCGAGTTCCACGGCATCACCCTGAGCAGCAAGCAGCGCGAGGTGGCGCTGCAGCGGGCCAAGGACTGGGGCGTGGCGGACCGCGTGCGGGTGGACCTCACGCACGTGGAGAAGCTCGACCCCGCCCCCGAGAGCTACGACGTGCTGCTCTTCTCCGGCAGCATCGTCCACATGCACAACCGGGAGGCCATCCACCAGCTGGTGGGGCGCACGCTCAAGCCCGGCGGGCGGCTGTTCATCTCCGACTGCTACTTCCCGGAGCAGGTGCGCGGCGACCGCGACAGCAGCGCCACGCGCTACATCTTCGTGACGGCGCTGGGCTACTGCCGGCTGCTGAGCCTCTCGGAGGAGCTGGGCCTCATCGAGCGGGCGGGCCTGGACCTGCTGCACGTGGAGGACCTGACGAGTTCCTACGTGCAGACGCTGGGGCATTGGATCGACAACGTGCGCAAGAACCGCGAGCGAATCGAGGCGATGGCTCCGGGCTTCGCCAAGGTGCTGCAGGGCTACATGACGGTGGCGAAGCTGTCGTTCGCCCGGCGCACGGCGCTGGAGTACATGATCCTCGCCACCAAGGGAGCGCCCAAGGTCCACGTGGCGGGCTGGCCCATCCCCGGGAACGCGAAGTGAGCGGCGGGCCCCGGACGCTGGCGGGGTTGCTGAAGGCCCGCTCCCAGACGCAGGGGGAGCGGCTCGCCGTCCGCTACAAGGAGGGAGAGGAGTGGCTCTCCCGCACCTGGGGCGAGACGTGGGCGGAGGCCCGAGCGGTGGCCGCGGCGCTCCACGCCCGCGGCGTGCGCCCAGGGGATGGGGTGCTGCTGCTCATCCCCGAGGTGCGCCCGGCCGTGAGCACGCTGTTCGGCGTGTGGGCGCTGGGCGCGGTGCCCAGCATCCTCGGGGTGCCCTACCGGCTCTCGGACCTGGACGCGTACCTGGAGCAGCTCCGGGGCACGGCGCGCAAGCTGGACGCGAAGGCGCTGGTGCTCTCGAGCATGCTGGCGGGCATGGCCGGCGAGGGCTCGGGCAATGGGGTGTCCCTCATCGTCGCCGACTCGCTGGTGGAGGAGGGCCGGGCGCTGCCGTTCCAGCCCGAGCCGGACGCGGCGCCGGGCCCGTGCCTCGTCCAGCTCACCAGCGGCAGCACGAGCCAGCCGCGCGGCGTGGTGCTCTCCCATGAGAAGGTGATGCTGCACATGGAGAGCATGAGCCGGGCCCTGCCCTCGCCCGCGCATGCGATGGCGGTGTCCTGGCTGCCGCTGCACCATGACATGGGGCTGTTGGGCGGGCTGCTGTTCCCGTTCTTCAACAACTTCCCGGCGCACATGCTCTCGCCGCTCGACTTCCGCCAGCGGCCCTTCGCCTGGCTGGAGACGATGAGCCAGTTCAAGGGCACCATCTGCGCGGCGCCCCCTTCCGCCTATGCCATCTGCCTGGGGCTGGCCAACCGCGCGAAGGAGGCGGGGCTGGACCTGAGCGCGTGGGAGGTGGCGATGATTGGCGCCGAGCCCATCTCGCCGGACCTCTTGCGCCGCTTCTCGGACAAGTTCGCGCCGTGCGGCTTCCGGGCCGAGTCCTTCTTCCCGGTGTACGGGCTGGCCGAGGCCACGGTGGCGGTGACGTTCCCGCCGAAGCTCGCGCCCACGGTGGTGGACCGGGTGGACCGGGCCACGCTGGAGCGCGAGGGCCGCGCGGTGCCATGCGCCGAGGGGCCGGGCGCGCTGGAGCTGACGGGCGTGGGCCGCCCCATCCCGCATACAGAGGTGCGGCTGGTGGATGAGCAGGACCAGCCCGTGCCGGAGCGGACGCAGGGAGAAATCCTGGTGCGCGCGGCGACGCTGATGGACGGCTACTACCGCGAGCCGGAGCTGACCGCCTCCGCCGTTCAGGAGGGCTGGCTGCGCACCGGAGACCTCGGCTACCAGGCGGACGGGACGTACTTCATCACCGGCCGCAAGAAGGAGCTGATCATCAAGGGCGGCCACAACCTCATCCCCTCCATCCTCGAGGAGCTGGCCTCGGAGGTGGAAGGCGTGCGGGCCGGGTGCGTGGCGGCGGTGGGGGTGCGCTCCGAGCAGCGGCAGACGGAGATGGCGTACGTGCTGGCGGAGACGAAGCTCGAGGCCGAGGCCCAGAGCAAGCTGGGCGAGCGCATCCGCGAGCGGCTGCGGGCCCACGGCATCGCCATCGACCACGTGCTGCTGGTGGCGCCGGGCACGCTGCCGAAGACGACGAGCGGCAAAATCAAACGCCGCGCCATCTCCGAGGCCATCGCCGCCGGGCAGCTCCCCGGCACGCTGGCCTGAGGCGCTGACTACGCGGGGGTTTCCCCCCCCACCGGAGGCAGGAAGACCTGGAAGAGCGAGCCCCGGCCCGGCTCGCTCTCCACGGTAATCTTCCCGCCCATCCCGGTGATGATGCCGTGGACGATGGACAGGCCCAACCCCGTGCCCACGCCGGCGGGCTTGGTGGTGAAGAACGGGTCGAACAGCCGGCCCAGGTTCTCCGGCGGAATGCCCACCCCGGTGTCCTTCACCGCCACCACCACCCACCCGGCCGCGTCCCGCGTGGTGCTGACCCGGACTTCATGGGCCTTCACATCCGCGCCCTCGGGGATGGCCTGCGCCGCGTTCACCAGCAGGTTGAGGAACACCTGCCCCAGCCGCGTCTCGTTGGCGAGCACGGGAGGCAGCTCCGCGAACTCCTTCACCAGCCGCGCGCGGTGGCGAATCTCGCTGCGCGCCATGTTCACGCACAGCTCCAGCACCGCGTGGACGTTCACCGGCCCGCGCCGCTCCTCGTCCCCGCGAGAGAACGTCTTCAGGTCCCGAACGATTTCGCTCACGCGGCTGCTGCCCGTCAGCGTCTCCTGGAGCGCCGCGCGGACCTCCTGGCCGCGTTCACCCGCGAGGGCCTCGCCCGACTCGGCCATCCCGCGCAGCTCCTCGTCGATGAAGCGCAGGTTGCTCGTCATGAAGGACAAGGGGTTGTTGATTTCATGCGCCACGCTGGCCGCCAGCGTCCCCAGCGAGGCCATGCGGTCGGCGGCGCGCAGCCGCTCCTGCACCGACTTGCGCTCGGTGATGTCACGCGCGATGGACACCACCACCGGCTTCCCATCGAACACCAGCGGGAAGGACACCACCTCGCCCAGCACCTGCCGGCCCGTGCGGTGACTCCAGCGCACCTCGGTGGCGCCGGCCGCTTCCGAAGTCTCCGTGAGGGCGCTCTCGTCCCCGGACAGGACGAGCGCCGCCACGCGGTGCCCCCGGAGCTCCTCGGCGCGCTCGTAGCCCAGCATCGCCACGCCCGCCGGGTTGATGAAGGTCAGCGTCCCCTCCCGGTGGATGAAGATGGCATCCGGGCTGCGGTCGATGAGCGTGCGGAAGCGCTCCTCGTTCTCCACCAGCTCCTGGTTGGCCGCGCGCAGGGCCAGCTCCGCCGCCTGCCGCTCCGCGTACAGCCGCGCGTTCTCGATGGAGATGGCCGCCTGCGAGGCGATGTGCCCCAGCAGCGACACCCGCCCCGGAGAGAACGCCTGCGTCGTCAGGGCGTTCTCCAGGTACAGCACGCCGTAGAACTCCTCCTTGCGGCGCAGCGGCAGGCAGAGCACGGAGCGCGCCCGGCCGCGCAGCAGCTCGGCATCGACCGCGAAGGTGTGCGGCTGGGTCGTATCGCCCAGGAGGACGAACTCGCCCGTGCGCCGCACGTAGGACAGCAACGTCCAGGGCAGCGACTCCTGCCTGCGGGGAAGCTTGACCCCCGTGGTGTCCGAGATGGTCACCACCTCCAACGCCTCGCCCTGCTTGAGCAGCAGCGCCCCTCGCTGGGCCCCCGCGCTCTGCAGCGCCACGCGCATGAGCGTGTCCACCAGCCGGTCCAGGACGATTTCACTGGAGACCGCCTGCTGGGCCTTCACCAGGCTCAGCGCATCCAACTGCTCGGAGCCCGAGCTCGAGGTGCTGTCTCCGCCGCTTTGGTAGACCGCCACCTGCGGCCACTGGGAGGCGAGCTGCCGCGCCTTGCCCTCGGCGCCCCACTGCCGATAGGCGACCCAGGCCTCGCGGGCATAGGTGATGGCGATCCGCGTCATCCCCCGCTCCTTCCAGAAGCGGGCGGCCAGCTCCGCGGCCAGGGCGGCGTGGTGAATCAACCGCTGCTCGTACGCCGACTGCATGGCCTCCTCGTAGGCCTGCGTCGCCTCATCCGTCTTCCCCTGCAGCCGGGCCAGCTCCGCGGCCACCATCCGCTCGGCCGGGCGGAAGTTCTCCGGACAAAGCCGGCCCCAGGACGCCAGCTTCTGGTGGAGCGCCCGCATGGACTCCAGGAACTCCCGCTGCTGCTCGGGCGCCGCGTCCCGCCAGCAGGCCGCCAGGATGAGCGCCCGATAGAGGTAGTAGTCGAACTGCACGCTGAGGCCGCCCATGGCCCCGACGTACTGCTCGGCGACCCGCGCCACCTCGAGCGCCTCCGCATAGGCGCCCGCCATGAAGCGCGCCCGCATCTTCAGGTTGTAGTAGACGCAGGCCATCAGCGGCACGCCCCGGACGACCAGGCGCGCCTCCGTCTCCGCCTCGTCGAACCCGTCACCGTTCAGCGACTCGAGCGAACTCGTGAGCCCGCGGTGCTGCTGCACCAGGCGCTGGTAGATGATGATGAAGTAGCAGATGTCCTCGTAGTTCGCCTTGCGCGCGAACTCCAGGCGGGCCAGCGACTCCTGGTACACCTCGCCCAGCTCGCGCCCCATCAACACCATGTTGATGACGATGTTGTCGCAGCAGTAGCACGCGGTGCGGAAGTCCCCGCGCTGCAGCGCGTGGCCGAAGGCATCATGAAAGAGGCCCAGGGACTTGGGCAGCGGCCGGACCCAGCGGCTGAGGTGCGCCAGGATGAACAGGGCCCCGCTGCGGTGGGCGGAGTACTCGGGGCGCTCCACCAGCCGCTTGGCGAGCCGGCCGAACGAGTGCCCGGCCTGGTACTTCTCCGCCATGGCCACGCAGCACACGTAGCCGTACCACGCGAAGGCGTGGGGGGTGACCTCCGTGTTGCCGTGACGGATGGCGAGGGCCACCAGCCGGCAGAGGTGGTAGGGCAGCAGGCTGCTGGCGGCGTAGAGCGCCGGCACCGTCAGGTCGGCCAGCACGCTCACGGCCGCCTTCATGTCGGGGTCCGTCATCGCCGGCAGCTCGATGAGGCTCTCGATGGAGCGCCCTCCCAGCAGCTTCCACACCTCCTCGTCCGCGGCCCGCACCTCCTCGGGGGTGGGGCTGGGCGGCAGGGGCATGCCGAACTTCTCCAGACACTCCAGGAGACAGCCCAGCGCGAGGTGCACCTCGCCGGCGGCCAGGTGCAGGGTGTTCTTGAGCCGGTATACCTCGGCCATGTCCGGGCGCGTGCGAGCCCGGGGCAGCAGCTCGTCCACCACCCGGCGCGCCTCGACGGTGTTGCCGCTCATCAGCTCGCAGCTGGCTTGATCCAGCCGCAGCTTGAAGGCCAGCGCGTACTCCGTCTCCCACGGCGCTCCGGGCAGCAGGGGGAAGGCGGCGGTGAAGTAGCCCACCGCCGAGCGCCACGCCGCGGACGCCTTGGCCCGCCAGCCCGCCTCGGCGTTCAACCACGCCAGCCGGTGGCGCTCGGCGCCCTCCTCCATCAACTCCACGCCCGCGTTGAGCTGGGCCACCACGTCGAAGAGCCGCTCGCGCAGCTCGTCCGGCGGCAGGCTCGCCAGCAGCAGCCGGCCGATCCGCAGGTGCAGCGCCTTGCGCTCCGCCTCGGGGATGAGGGCATAGGCCGCCTGCTGGATGCGGTCGTGCAGGAAGCGGTAGTGCTCGGAGCCCGTGCGGACCACCAGGTCCTCGCCCATGGCCAGCTCCAGCCCGCGCTCCACCTCGAGGGCCTCGACGCCGGCGAGCAGCGCCAGCGTCGGCACGGAGAACACGTTGCCCACGCCCGCGGCCAGGCGCAGCAGTTGCTGCGTGGGGCCTGGCAGCAGTTGCAGCCGGCCCGCCATGAACTCCACCACGTTGTCCGAGTAGGCGCGGGCCTTCACCCCGGCCTCGTCCCAGCTCCAGCCTTCCTCGGGCGCCCGCACCAGCAGCCCGTCCTGGTGGAGCGTCCGGAGCAACTGGAGCAGGAAGAAGGGGTTGCCCGCCGTCTTCTCCTGCAGGACGGTGGACATGCCCTTCAGCACCTCGGGGCGCGTGCCGGGCAGGGCATCGCCTACCAACTGGCGCGTCTGATCCAACCCCAGGGGCTGCAGGTGGATGTCCCCCAGCCGAGCGCCGGCCTTGCGCGCCTCCTCCAGCGCGACTCCGAGCGGATGGGCGGGGCCCACCTCGTTGTCCCGGTAGGCGCCCACCCACAGCAGGGGCGGTGTGTCCGGGTGCGTGGAGAGGTACTTCAGCAGCTCCAGGCTGGCGAAGTCCGCCCACTGCAAGTCATCCAGGAAGAGCACCAGCGGGCGCCCCGGCGTCGACAGGGCGCCCAGGAAGCGCAGGAAGAGGCGGTGGAAGCGGTTCTGCGCCTCCTGGGGCGGCAGCTCCGAGACCACCGGCTGCGGGCCCGTCACCCACTCCAGCTCCGGCACCACGTCCAGCAGCACCTTGCCGTTGCCCTCGAAGGCCTCCAGCAGGCGCTTGCGCCACGACTCCACCTGCGCGTCCCCGCCCGCCAGGAGCTGCTGCACCAGGCCCCGGAACGCCTGGGCCAGGGTGGCGTAGGGCACGTCGCGCTGGAGCTGATCGAACTTGCCGCTGAGGAAGAAGCCCCGCCGCTGCACCACCGGGCGGTGCAGCTCGTTGACCACCGAGGACTTGCCGATGCCAGAGTAGCCGCGCACCAGGAGCCACTCGGGGCGCCCCTCGCGCGCCACGCGCTCGAAGGCGTTCAGCAGCAACTTCACCTCGGTCTCACGGCCATACAGCCGCTGAGGAAGCTGGAAGCGGGCCGGGAAGTCGTGGCTGCCCGGCGTGAAGCTCTCCTGGCCTCCGCGCGCCAACCGCTCGCAGCACTTCTCCAGGTCCGCCTTGAGCCCCTCGGCGCTCTGGTAGCGCTCCTCGGGCACCTTGGCCATCAGCTTGAGGACGATGGCCGACAGCATGGGAGGAATCGAGGGCTCGCGCTGGTGCGGCGGCACGGGCGCCTGGGCCAGGTGCGCGTGCATCCACTCCAGCGGATCCCTCCCCTGGAAGGGCAGGCCGCCGGTGAGCAGCTGATAGAAGGTGACGCCCAGCGAGTAGAAGTCGGTGCGGTAGTCCAGCGCGCGGTTCATCCGCCCCGACTGCTCCGGGGACATATAAGCCGGCGTGCCTTCGATGAGGTGCAGCGGCGCGGCCTGCACGTGCTCCACCGGCTGCAGGGTGGCGATACCGAAGTCGATGAGCCGCGGCCCCGCCGGGGACAGGAGGATGTTGGCCGGCTTGATGTCCTTGTGGGTAATCCCTCGCCGGTGGACCTCGGCCAGCGTGGAGGCCAGGGAGAGCGCGAGCTCCAGGAAACGGGCCGGCCCCAGCGGGACGCCTGCCTGCTCCACGAGATCCGTCCCCTCGATGTCCTCCAGCACCAGCACGGGCCGGTCCTGGTGAATCTCCAGGCCGTGGACCCGGATGACGCCGGGCGCGCCCTCCAGGCGCTGCAAGAGCTGGTACTCGTACTCGAGGCGGGCGTGGTCTCGCGGCCCCGGGTGCTCGGAACGCGGCGTCTTGAGGATGACCGTCAGTCCATCCTCCACCCGCACCGCGCGGTAGAGCAGGTGGTAGCCCCGGGCCTGGAGCGGGCTGAGGCGC
Source organism: Hyalangium ruber (assembly GCF_034259325.1). Lineage (NCBI taxonomy): Bacteria > Pseudomonadati > Myxococcota > Myxococcia > Myxococcales > Archangiaceae > Hyalangium > Hyalangium rubrum. The sequence continues at coordinate 411,316 of NZ_JAXIVS010000002.1, forward strand.
GTGTACGTAGGAAGCTCGATCATCCATTCCTCCCAGACGGCCGCCGCGCATGGGGGCCCGTGCGGGGATGAGCCACCTTCTGGCCCGACCACCTGGAGAGGTCCAACATCATCGCCGATCGCCCACTTCCAGGGGGCCGCGCGAATGCGCTCCGGAGTGGTGGCGACCACCCGAGAACACGTTCGTCAGCCTGCTCGGCCCGCGATGTCCTCGCTCGCTCCGCATCATCCCCCCCAGGGCTTGGCTTTCTTATCTCACGAGAATATTTAACAATCAACGTAATTCCAGAGAACCCTGTTCCCGAAAAGGCTCCTCGGGTGGCGCCTGAGGCAGCGCCGCTTCGATGGTCTCACGGCAGCGCGCCGAGGCCGCGACCGCCGCCTCATGAGTCTGCTCCAGCGGACCCACGGGCGGGTGGATGGTGACGAGGATGTCGCCGCCCCGGACCGCGACCTTGCGGTGCCGGGGGAGGATGTCGAACGCGCCGGAGAGGGTGATGGGCAGCACGCGCACCCCGGCGCGGGCGGCGATGTGGAAGGCGCTGTTGTGGAACGGGCGCATCTTCCCATCGCGGCTGATGCCCGCCTCCGGGAAGAAGACGATGGAGCAGCGCCGCTGGGCGCCCTGCTGCGCCTGCTGAAGCCCCGGCAGCGAGGCGCGCATGCTGGCGGGGTCCACCGAGATGTGCCCGAACAGCCGCATGCCCCAGCCGATGAGGGGCACTCGGAACACGCTCACCTGGGCCACCATGCGCAGGGACGTCAGCGGCTGAACCGCTCCCACCACCACCACGGCGTCGAGCAGGCTCTGGTGGTTGGCGACGATGATGTAGCGCTCGTCGCGCGACACATGCTCGGCGCCGCGCACCACCAGCCGGGCGCCGCCCAGCGCGAGGATTCCGCGCGCCCAGAGGATGGAGCACACGTCATGCACGCGCTGCTGGCGATCGAACGGCAGCGCCAGCAAGGCCAGGGGGATGAACACCACCAGCGAGAGCATGGACCAGCTCGCGGCCAGCGCCGTGCGCACGAGCTGAACGGGCCGGGAGGGGAGGCGCTCGGACATGCGCCCCTTCTACCCTTCGAGGAACTGGCGGCTCCAGTGGCGAAGCACGGGGATGGCGCGCTCCCCTGCGGAGAGCAGGGGCTTGGGCCGGTAGACCTTGTTCTCCCAGATGGGGATGTCCTCCTCCACCTGGCGCAGGATCTCCGCCACCAGCGCCTTGCCGACGTTGTTGCTGCCGCCCGGCTGCGTGGGCGCTCGGATGAAGAAGGTGTGGCGCAGCGACACGTGCTCGGGCCCCACCGGCGTGGCGGCGGAGATGAACGCCACATCCGCGATGCCGCTGAAGCGGATGACCCAGTACCCCAGCCCGTGCGCCTCGCCCTGGATGCGCCCCTGCACCGGGCCCCGGGGGGTGGGCTGGAGCATCTTCGAGTCCATCCGCAGGACATGGCCCTCGGAAGACAGCTCCGCCTCGGGCATCGACAGGGCGCTGTGGACGTAGCGGAAGTGGGTCGGGTCGGCGACGTTCTCGGAGATCTCCTGCACGTGGGTGCGGATGCGCCACTGCTTCTTCTGCGCGAGCAACCACTCCGGCTCGGTGGCCTCGGGGAGCGCGGGGACCCGCCACTCTGGCGCCGCGCCGTCGGCCGCGTGGTAGACGAGGATGACGCCGTTGAGCTCCTGCACCGGCCACGCGTTCAGCGTCGCGCCGGGCGGAATCTTGGGCGCGTGGGGAATCGCCACGCAGGCGCCCTGGCCGTTGAAGGTCCAGCCGTGGAACGGGCACTGGAGGTTGCCCTGGTGAACCCGGCCGCCGTGGCCCAGGTGCGCGCCCAGGTGCGGGCAGTACGCATCGAGCACGTGTGCCTCGCCCGCCTCGGTGCGGAAGAGCACCAGCTCCCGGCCGAAGCACGACAGGGGCAGCACGCCGCCCGCGGGGAGCTCCTCGGACCACGCGACCTGGAACCAGCCCCGGGGATAGGGGGTGAAGGGGAAGCGAGGGTTCATAAGGACAGCCTCATGATAGTGAGCGGAACAGGGCGCTCCAATGGCCCTCCAGGCCACCTGGCCCCCAGGCCGCTGATAGGGTGGAGGTGGAGCCCGCCCCATGTTCATGTCCTCCCTCTCCCGCTGCTCCCTGCCCCTCTCGCGCCTGGCGATGGCGCTGTGCTGCGCGGGGTTGCTCACCAGCGCTCCGGCGCTCGCCCAGGCTCCGGCCGCGCCCACTCCGCCCGTGGCCCTGAGCCGGGGGCAGCTCGTGTTCGACGTGCTGGGACAGCCCCTGCACACCGCTCCGAACGGGCCCGCGAAGGGGACCGTCCAGGGAGCCCCCGTGCTGCTCCTCGAGGACGGCCCCACCGGCCCGGACGGGCGGCGCTGGTTCCGCGTCCTCACCGCGGACCTCTCGCAGGGCTGGCTGGCGCTGGCGGGCACCGTGCGCCGCGCGCCCGGGGAGCTCCGCGACGCCTCCGGCCAGCCCTGCTCCCTGGAAGACGCTCGGTGCCAGCCCGGTAACACCGGAGCGACCCTGAGCCTCACCTGGGGGCCGGTGGACCCGGCGCCCGAGGGCCGCCCGTGCGCGGCGCACCTGGCCTACGGACTCCAGGGACTGGTGCGCGGGCCCTTCCTGCGCCGCCCGGAGTGGGGAGGGCTCGACGCGCTGGTGCAGGTCCCCTCCAGCGCCAGGAGCCGCGCCGAGCCCCTGGCCACGGTGCAGCTGTCGAAGGGCCGCCTCACGCTGCTGTCCAAGGAGTGCCGTCGGCAGGAGTTCGCCTCGCCGGAGGACGCGCTGGTGGACCTCGCGGCCTTCCGCTGCATCGCGCCCGACGCCTGTCAGCACGCGCTGCTCCTGGAGACGCGCCACCGCGCCGAGCAGGGCGAGCGCTCCATGCTGTACGTCATCTCCGGCCAGAGCTTCCGGCTCCCCGAGGTGCGCGCCCTGGCGCTGGGAGGCACCCTGAAGCAGGGGACGAGCACCTCGCGCACCGAGGCCTCCTGGTGGGTGGAGAGCGCGCCCCAGGCCGAGGGAGCAACCCTGTGGATTGTCCGCGCCCTCAAGGAGCACGTGGAGAACGGGAAGGCCCAGCCGCCGCGCGTCGGCGTCGAGCAGGTGGACGTGGGCCCCGTGGACGGGCACCCCGAGCACCCGGCCCACCCCACGCCCCGCGCCTACCAGGCCATCCTCCTCGCGGAAGGAGAGACGCGCGAGGGCCTCGCGGCGCGGCTCGGCACGCTGGAGACCTGCCTGGGCCAGCCCGTACCGCGCTTCGAGCTGCTGCGCGGCGGGCGCTGGGTCCACGCGGCGGGCCGGCTCTTCGAGACGCAGCAGCAGGCCGCGGCGTGGAAGGCCGCCGTCCACCGCTGCGGCATGAAGCAGGGCTTCACGTTCGCGACGCTGCCCAGCTTCTCGCGGCCCTGACTAACTGGGGGGCGCGCCCTCCGGGGGCAGCAGCGACCGGAGGCACGAGAGCAGCTCGGCGAACGCCCGGCCCTTCTGGAAGATGGCGTCCACGGCGGGCTTGGGCCCCTTGCCATCCATCCCCGTGACGAGCACGAGCCGGGCGGCGGGCACCTGCTGGCGCACCAGCGGAATGAGGGAGCGCCCATCCCCATCCCCCAGCAGCGAGTCCAACAGCACCGCGTCATACTTCGGCTGCGCGTTCAGCAGCCGCGAGGCCTCGGCGCAGGACTCCGCGATGACCACGCTGAAGCCCGACTCCTCGAGCAGGGCCGAGAGCGTCAGCCCGTTGGCGAAATCATCCTCCACGAGCAGGAGGCTGCGCCGCGCTGTCCCCTGTGTTTCCATCGAGCCCCTCCCTTGTCGTGCTATGCGCCGCCCGGTACGCCGGTCTCTTCCGCCGCGGGGAAGACCACCCGCACCCGCAGGCCCTGGGGCTCTCGCTGCTGGAGCTCCACCCACGCGCCGCTGCGCAGCGCCAGCCGCTGGACGATGCACAGCCCCAGCCCCGCGTGCCCCGGCTTCGTCGTCATGAAGGGCTCGAAGGCCTTCTTCTGCTGCTCCGGGTTCAGGCCGGGCCCGCTGTCGGTCACCTCGAGCACGGAGACGCCGCCCTCGCCCTGGAGCGTGCGCACTCCGAGCAGGCCACCCTCCGGCATCGCCTCCACCGCGTTCTCCAGCAGGCAGCGGGTGAGCAGCGCCAGGTCCTCGGCGTTCGCCTCCACGCGGGAGCGCTCCTCCCAGGCGCGCTCCACGCGGATGGTGGCGGGAATGCGCACCTGCCCGAAGGCCCGCTCCACCCCCTCGCGCAGCCGCATCAGGCCGCGTTGATCCCTCGAGCTCAAGGGCCCCCGGTTGGACAGCAGCTCCTCGGCGGAGGCCAGCTCCCGGTCGATGAGCTGGAAGAAGGCCTCCATGCGGGGGTCGGTCTTCCACAGCTCCGTCTTCTGCGACTGGCGCATGAGGTAGTAGGAGGCGTTGCGGATGCTGGAGAAGCGGTTGCGCAGGTCATGGCGCAGCACCGAGGACACCACCTCCGCCACCGCCGCGCGCTCGCGGGCCTCGCTGCCTGGGTTCTGCTCGTCCATGTCGGCTCCTAGCTCTTCACCAGGGGTTTGGCCCGCGTCCGGGCGATGGTCTGCGCCAGCTCTCGAATGGAGATCGGCTTGCGCATGCAGGCCACGTCTCCGAGCGCGGCCACCTGGCGCATCATCTCGGGCACGTCATGGCCGGACACGGCGATGATGGCCACGGGCAGGCCCGCGTGGCGCAGCTGCCCCACCATTTCTGGCCCCGTCATCCCCGGCATCACCAGATCCACCACGCACACGTCGCAGACCCCGGAGCGCACGCGCTCCACGGCGGCGTCTCCGTCGAAGACGGCCTCGGCGCGCACACCGCACAGGCGCAGGCCTTCCACAGTGGCCTCCGCCACCTCCTGGGAGTCATCCACCACGAGCACCTCGGGGGTGCGCGCGGCGCGCCGCAGCGTGGAGAGCAGGTGCTCCACGTCGAAGGGCTTGGGCAGCACGGTGAAGACGCCCTCGGCGAGCGCGTCGCCGACGAGGCTCTCCTGGGCGAAGGCCGTCATCAGCACCACGGGCAGGCCGGGCTGCTCGCGCCGCAGGTGGCGGTTGAGCTCCACGCCGTGCAACCCCGGCATGCGGATGTCGGCGAGCACCACGTCCACGGGCCGCTCGCGCACCAGCCGCAGGGCCTCCTCGCCGGTGGAGGCCTCCACCACCTCATGGCCCTCCAGCTCGAGGTTCGCCGCGAGGGTGATTCGCAGCGACTCCTCGTCGTCGACGACCAGAATGCGCGCCGCGCTCACCGCAACACCCTCTCTAGGCCGCCTGGGCCGCCACGGAAGGCGGCAACTGGATGAGGAACTCACTGCCCCGGCCCGCCTCACTCGTCACATGGAGGGTACCACCGTGGCGCTGCACTCGGGTGGCGACGATGGCCAGTCCCAGCCCCGTGCCCCGGCTCTTGGTGGTGAACAGCGGCTCGAAGATGCGGGGCAGCACGTCCTCGGGGATTCCGCTGCCATTGTCCTCCACCCGCACGCGCAGCGGCGTGGTGTCTCCGCCCTCGGCGCGCACCCGCACCTCGCCTCCTCGCTCGGCGGGCATGGCTTCGACCGCGTTCTGTACCAGGTTGATGAGCACCTGGCGGAACTGCTCCCGGTCCAGCAGCGGCACCGGCAGGTCCTCCGGCACCTCGTTGAGCACGCGCACGCCCTCGCGCGAGGGCACCACGCCGACGGCCTCGTCCACCAGCGGGCGCAGCGGGCAGGGCTGCACGCTCATGGGGCTCTCGCGCGCGAAGTCCAGCAGGTCCGAGATGATGCGGCCGCAGGTGTTCAGCTCGCGGTCCATCAGCGAGAGGAACTGGGGCACGCGCGGATCCGTCGTGACTTCCTCCAGGCGGGAGATTCGCTTGGAGAGGTAGGCGTGGGCGTTGCGCACGGCGGCCAGGGGGTTGCGCAGCTCGTGGCCCACGCCGGCGGCGAGCTGGCCCACCGCCGCGAGCTTCTCCACGCGGATGAGGTGCTCCTGCGCGTCCCGCAGCTCGGTGAGCGCGCGGTCCAGCTCCCGCGTCTTCTGCTGCTCGCGCTCGGAGGCCAGCTCCGCGACCGCCCGCCGCTCGGCCATCTCCCGCATCTCCCGCAGCGCGCCGCGGCAGGAGAACAGGAGCACCAGGTCGATGAAGACCACCCAGAAGAAGTGCTCCAGCAGGCGCCAGGACTCGGGGCTCAGGGTGCCGTAGACGGACTCGGGCCAGTACAGGCCGCGCAGGTAATGGTCCGCCACCACCATGGCGCTGGCGGTGAGCAGCACGGGCCAGTCCCGGTAGAAGGCCAGGAAGGCCAGCGAGCCGAAGATGTGGAAGTGCGTCTCGATGCGGCCGCCCGTCAGGTGGATGAGCAGCGCGGACCAGAGCAGCTGCGAGATGGCCACCACGTGCCGGGTGAGCGCGGTGCCGGGGCGCAGCCACACCAGGGCGATGGGGAAGGCGCTCAGCGCCCCGCCGAGAAAGAGGGCCGCGTACACGTGGACGTGGACCTCGCGCGCCTTGCCCTCCCACGCGTAGGGAGAGAAGAAGAGCGAGATGGCGATGGCGAACAGCCACTGCCCCAGCATCAGCCGGGCGAAGAGCCGATCCACCCGCCGCCACACACCCTCCAGGTGCCGGGAGTAGAGCCGGGCCGCGCGCTCCTCCAATTGCTCGCCGGCGACATGCTCCATCGTCGGGCTCGGGCTCGGGCTCGGGCTCGGGCTCATGGCAGGGCCCCCACCGCGAGGCGCTCGTCCGGCCCTTCCAGCGCGCACCCGTAGACGGGGTGGCGCCCCTCGGCCACGAACTCCGGCTGGCTCAGCAGCGCCTCGAGCGTGGCGCGCCCGGTGTTGTCGCCCGCGTGTCCGCGCGAGCTGGTGATGCCTCCGCTGAAGCGCAGCAGCCCCTCCGAATCGAAGAGCAGGACATGCCCGGAGGTGGTGGCGCCCAGGCGCCGTGCCTCCACGCCGCCCACGTCCTCGCGCACGGTGACGCCGGGGATGGAGGCGGCGCGCTGCCACAGCTCACCCTTCTCCCACTCCTTCTCCAGCCCCTCGGGCCGGAGGAAGAGGACGTGAGCCTCCGCGCGCCCCCCGGCCTTGGCCAGCACCTGCTCCAGCTCCCCCAGGCTCGCGCGCGTGCAGGGGCAGCGGGGGTGGGCCAGCATGACGAGCTGGGCGCGTCCCGGCGTGGGGTGCAGGGCGCTGTCCTTGGGCCACCGCGCGGGAGACTCACGGCTCTCCCCGGGCGTGGTGGCGTAGTGGGACAGGGCCGCCATGCCTCCGAACACCGCGACGACCCACAGGAGCCCGGTGGCGATGAGCACACCCCGAGCGTATCGGGCGGAAACCGCACTGCCGCTCATCTCACAACACCCGCTTCCAGGCGCTCAGCTCCGAGGAGAGCGAGCTCATCGTCCGCTTGAGCCGGGAGGCCTCCGCCGCGCGGTGGATCAACTCCACCAGCCGCTTGGGCTCATAGGGCTTGATGAGCAGGTAGTAGAGCCCCTGCATCTCGTACTTGTCCCGCTTGTCGAGATACTCGCGGTGGCCGGTGACGAGCACGCCGGAGAGGTGGGGCTGGAGCCGCATCGCCTCGCGCAAGAGCTGGATGCCGTTGCGCCCGGGCATGTTGAAGTCGGTGGCCAGCACATCGATGGTGTTGCGCTCCATCAACCGCAGCGCCGCCGTCGCGTCGGAGGCCGTCAGCACGCGAAAGTCTTCGGAGAGGATGGCCGCGGCGGTGACCAGCACCGAGTGCTCGTCATCGACGACCAGGACATTGAGCCGCTCGTTCATGGCGTCCAGCGCCTCGTCAAACCACGAGGCTGATGTGGGTTCTGACAGGACAGGTGACCGGGGACTCCGGGCGCATCCCGCGAGGGGTGTTGCACGAGGCTAACGCCATTGGATCATCCAGGCTCGCCGCGCTGCGTCGAGAGGTTTTCTGGCGGACAAAGCAGGGGGGTCCGCCGCCCCCTTGGTCCCTTGGGGCCCCCATTCCTTCCGGAAGTGAACGCTCGGGAGCCCCGGAGGCTGCTAGGTTGCCCCGGCACACCGGGGGTTCTCAGGGATGGATGTCCAGGTCCGCTTCGCCCGCACGGAGGAGGAGCGCGCCGCCATCTACCATCTGCGGTACGCCACCTACGTCGAGGAGATGCACCTGTACGCGGGCCAGGCGGATCATTCGCGCCGCCAACTGGTGGACACCGCGGATGCGCAGGCGCACCAGCTCTACGCGGAGGTGGACGGGCAGGTGGTGGGCACGCTGCGGCTGCACCTGGGCAGCGACGGGCCGCTGCCGGAGACGCTGGCGAAGCGCTTCGAGCTGGAGCGCTTCGTGCCCCAGGTTCCGGTGGAGCAGGTGTGCTTCGTGGGGCGCTTCATGGTGCGCCGGGACATGCGGGGCACGGCGGTGCCGTACCGGCTCATCCAGGAGAGCATCCGCTTCCAGTTGGAGCGGGGCATGGAGCTGACGCTGTGCGACTGCCAGCCGCACCTGCTCAACCTCTATACGTCCCTGGGGTTCCGGCCATACCTGGGCACCTATGACGACCCGGAGTTCGGGGTGATGGTGCCGCTGGTGCTGGTGCTGAGGGACCGCGAGCACCTGGAGTGGGTGGGCTCGCCGCTGCGGGCGCTGCTGCCGTCGGACGCGCCCGCCTCGGAGGTGCCAGCGCGCGTGGCGCCGCTGCTGGAGCAGGCGCGGGGGGTGCTGAGCCAGGAGGCGAGTGACCCGGACCAGTACTGGCGGGAGGTCCACGGGCTCCTGGGGCGCTCCCGGCCGCAGGTGTTCAGCGGACTGTCGGAGCCGGAGCTGCAGGCGGTGCTCGCCAGCAGCCATGTCATCGAGTGCGCGCCGGGAGACTGCCTCATCCGCCGGGGCCAGGTGGCGCGCACGGTGTTCGTGGTGCTCTCCGGCACGCTGGAGGTGCGGGACGGAGAGCGCGTGGTGGCGGTGGTCAGCGAGGGCGAGGTGCTGGGAGAGGTGGCGTTCCTGCTGTCGACGCCGCGGATCAGCGACGTGTACGCCACGGGCGCGGGGGCGCGCCTGCTGTGTCTCAGCGAGAAGTCGTTGCGGGGGCTGATCGACTCCAGCTCCCGCGCGGCGGCACTGCTGCTGCTCAACCTCTCCCGGGCCCTGGCCCACAAGCTGGTGCAGCGCGCCGACAGCCCGAAGTGAGCGGGCCGCCGGCGCGGGGGGTCAGCGGTGTTCGCGCTGGGCGTCGGCGTGGTGCTGGAGCTGCATCCGCGCCGCGTCGAAGGCCTCATTCACCGCCTGGTAGGGGTCCTCGTGCGAGCGGCGCTCGGCGTGGTCCTTGCCGACGACGATGTCCTTGCCGGGGACGTGCAGGTCCAGCCGCACGTGGAAGTGGTTGCCCTGGCGCTGGTGCTTGTGGGGCTGCTCCACCACGACATGGCAACCGACGATGCGATCGAAGAGCTGCTCCAGCTTCTCCGCCTGGTCCCGGATGTGCTCGGACATCGCCTCGCTCGACTCCATTCCCCGGTAGGTGATCTGCAGCGGTCGGTTCATCTCTCGCCTTGGCTGTGGCCCCGTGGGGCCGGTCCACCCTCTCTCCACTGCATTCCCGGGGCCAGTCTTTCCCCAGCGATTCCAAGAGGTTACGTGAGGCTTGGACGCAGGCTTTGCGTCTGGGAGGGCGCAGGGGCGCAGGGGTTGCGGGAACTGCCCGCCGCCTGGGCAGGCGAGCCTCGTGTGCGGGTGCCTGCGTGCCTACCTTCCACGTCGGGGGCAGTAGGAGCCCTTCGAGGAGGCGGCATGATTCGGTTCGGGCCCGCGGGGTGGACCTATAAGGACTGGGCGGGGGTGGTGTACCCGAAGCCCTGCCCCAAGGAGTTCGATCCGCTGGTGGCGATCGCGCGGCTGTTCACGACGATCGAGATCAACACGTCGTTCTACGGGCCGGTGACACCGAAGAATGCGCACCTGTGGTTGGAGCGCACGGCGTTCAACCCGGACTTCCGCTTCACGGCGAAGCTGTGGCAGCGCTTCACGCACCAGCGCGACGAGCCGTGGACGGCGGAGGACGTGCGGTGGACGCGGGTGGGGCTGGGAATCATGCACAAGGCGGGGCGGCTGGGAGCGGTGCTGGTGCAGTTCCCGTGGTCGTTCCGCAACGTGCCGGAGAACCGGGACTGGGTGGACTCGATCGTGGACGCATTCGGGGACTTCCCGTTGGTGCTGGAGGTGCGGCACGCCTCATGGAACGAGCCCTCGTACTACGCGGAGCTGGTGGAGCGAGGGCTGGGCTTCGTGAACATCGATCAGCCGCTCTACAAGGATTCGATCGCGCCGAGCGCGCGGGCGACGGCGGCGGTGGGGTACGTGCGGGTCCACGGCCGTAACTACAAGGAGTGGTTCCGGCACAAGTCGCCGATCGACCGGTACGACTACCTGTACTCGGCGAAGGAGCTGGCGCCGTGGGCGGAGCGGACGAAGGAGATCGCCTCTCACCCACGGGTGCAGGACGTGTACGTCATCACCAACAACCACGCGCGGGGCAAGGGCGTGGCGAACGCGCTGATGTTGGAGGCGATGGTGACAGGGCGGACGGTGGAGGCGCCGGAGCCGCTGCTGCGAGAGTACGAGGAAGTGCTGGGCCCATACGCGCGTCCGGTGGATCTCCTGTCCACGACGGTAGCGCTGCAACAGTGAGCGTGGGTCACTCTTCCGAGGACGGTCTGTCCAATCGGGACAGGTTCTCCTCGGCCATGCGGCGGTACTGGGGGACGAGTTCCACCGCCAGCACCTCGCGCAGTTGCTGACGGGCTCCTTCGAGGTCTCCCGCTTCCTCGCAGCGGATCATCTGGTAGAGCGCCTGGAAGATTCGCTGCTTTCCGTCTTCCATGCGCATCAGCATCATCGCCAGAAGCGCCTCAGCGCCCTTCTCGGCATCGAGGAGCTCTTCTGCCTCGGCTTCGCTGATGGCCACCGACGGAGCGGTCTTCCGCAAGAACTCGCGCAGGTCGTCGCGAGGCTCCAGCGGCTTTCCCTGCCGAACTCGAAGGGACAGGGCGCGGATCTGCCCCCAAGGATGGAAGTCCTCTTCGACGTGTCCGGTCAGGAAGATCGCCTCGAACGTCGCCTGATAATCGAGGCGAATCTCAAGCTGCTCTTTGTAGTGGGGAACGACTTCGACCGCGAGCGCGTCTTCGAGCGCCTTCCGCGCACCCGCCAAGTCCCCCTTTTCGCGCAAGCGGTCCGCCAGAGAATCCGCATCCCCCAAGCGAAAGGACGCCGCTCGGATGCGGCGACGGATTTCCCCCAGGAGGGTGGTAGCTGTCGAGACGCCACGCAGGGCATCCTCGGCGTCCTTGGGGCTGATTGCCACGAATCGGGCGCCGCCTGTCAGGATGGCGCGAGTTCCGTCACTCAACTCGAGCGGCTCGCCCTGCTCCAATACTCTTTGGTCCAGTTGCTCGAGCTGGTGCCAAACAAGCCCCTCTTCGTCAGTCATCGCCGCACCTACCGACTCCGCCTGGGCTTGGGCACGCCGCACATATCTTCAGGCCATAATCCTCGCTGCCCCATGCAGCGAGCAAGACAGCTGGAACAGTTCCCTGTCCATTTGAGGTCGATGCACCGGGTGTACTGCTCGATGCAGTGCTCCCTCCAGTCTGGACGTTCCTCCCCATCGTCGCGCTCCTCTCCACGCTCGGGCACATCCACACCTTTCAAGGTAGCGGTCTCCGAGGCTTCGTGGAGAACCTTCGCGCCGTTGAGAATTTCCGCGATCTCCGCTGCGGTAGCTCCGCAGCTCTCGGCCGCGCTCGTGGGGAACTTCTTGATGCAGCACTCCATGGAGTTGCGGCAGTCCACGACCGCGGACTGCGCCAGGTAGATCGGCTCGGACGTGCGGCTCGCGGCGGAATGCGCTCCCGTCGAGCAGCCCCCCGCCAGCTCTCCGAAGAGAACCACCAGACAGAGCACGAACGCGCGATTCAAGCTTTTCACGACTCCTCCCAGGACAGCACAGCCCCTCTCGCGAGGTCCCCAGCGACGCCAAGCCGCACCGATGATAAGGCTGCGGGCAGCATGGGGCGTACGAAGCGAGCAGAGGGCGGCTTCACGGGCGGAATGGACTCCTTCCTGCGCTCGGTGACGCTCCGCCGCGAGATGGTGTCGGACTTCGCGCGCTATCCCTTCTCCATCCCCGCCATCCGCAACCTGGAGACGCTGGAGTTCCACCCCCAGGTCACCTTCTTCGTGGGCGAGAACGGGAGTGGAAAGTCCACCCTCGTGGAGGCCATCGCCGTGGCTGCCGGCTTCAACGCGGAAGGCGGCAGCCGGAACTTCAACTTCGCCACGAGGAGGTCGGAGTCGGAGCTCCACAAGCATCTCCGGCTCGTACGAGGAACGCGGAGACCCAAGACCGGCTACTTCCTGCGCGCGGAGAGCTTCTTCAACGTCGCGACGGAGATCGAAAACAACCCGGATGCCATGGCGAGCCACGGCTCCGTCCATCACCACGAGCTCTCGCATGGAGAGGCCTTCCTGGCGCTGGTCCAGAAGCGCTTCTGGGCCAACGGCCTGTACGTCCTCGATGAGCCGGAGGCGGCGCTCTCGCCGCAGCGGCAGCTCGCCCTGCTCCGCTCCATCCACGACCTGGTGCGCGACTCCTGCCAGTTCGTGATCTCGACCCACTCTCCGCTGCTGCTCGCCTACCCGCACGCGCGCATCTACCACCTCTCGGTGGAGGGCATGTCCGAGGTGGCCTATGAGCAAACGGAGCACTACGCGCTCACGCGAGACTTCCTCTTGAACCGGGAGGCCTATCTCCGCCGGATCCTCGAGTAAACACCGCTGGGCAAACCTGTCAGACAATCAGACAGCTTCAGCCGAAGCGCCGTCGGGCGGGCGTTGCATGTCCCAGGACGAGCCGCTTCAATCCCGCCGCACGGCCGAGTGTCCCCGCGCCGAGGAGCCCATGTCCGAAGCCTTGCCCCCGATAGAGCGACTCACCCCAGGCGCGCTCACCCTGTTCCGCCTGGAAGGACTGATTCGCGCGGGGCTCTACGGCCTGCCCGTCGCGGGGCTCGCCCTGGCGATGCTGGTAGCGGAGCACCTGCTGTGGGCGCTGCTGGCGCTCTGCCTGGCCGTCGTGCTGGCACTGCTCCTGTGCCTCTGGTACCCGTCCCGGGCCTGGCGAAGCTGGGGCTACGCCGTGCGCGAGCACGACCTGCTCATCACCGGAGGCGTACTGATCCACCAGGTGGTCTCCATTCCCGCCGGACGCATCCAGCACGTGGACATCCAGCAAGGCCCCATCGAGCGAGCGCTGGGGCTGGCGCGGGTGCGCGTCTACACCGCCTCGGGAGGAGGCGCCGACGGCGTCATCCCCGGCCTGGCCCTGGAGACAGCGGACGCGCTGCGCGAGCGCCTGGTGCGCCGAGAGGCCGAGGATGTCGTCTGAAGCCACGCCTCCGTCCTCCGACACGCCCAGGCCATCGGCACCCACCGAGTTCCCGTGGCAACGACTGCACCCTGCGTCCGCGTTGGCGAATCTGCTGCCGGTGACCCTGCGACTGCTGCGCGGGATGGCCGTCCCGCTGGTGACGCTGGCGCTCGTGTCTCGCAAGGACGGCGAACTGGCACGGCTGCTCGTGCCCGCCAGCGTGTTCTTCATTCTCTCGCTGGCCTTCACCGTGCTGCACGCGCTCAGCACGCGCTACCGTCTGGCCGGAGGACGGCTGGAGATCGTCAGCGGCTTCGTCTTCCGGCGCACGCGCACCATCGACGTGACCCACGTGCAGAACACCGAGGTGGTGCAACCCTTCACCCATCGGCTGCTGGGGCTGGTGCAGGTGAAGATCGAGACCGCCTCGGGCCTCAAATCAGAAGGAGAGCTATCCGCGCTCTCTCCGGAGAAGGCCCAGGAGCTCATCTCCGCGCTGCAAACGGCGCGAGGCGCCGCCGCCCCCACGGCCGAGGCCGCCCCCGTGACCGAGGAGCTGATCGTCCAGAACAGCCCCCGAGACTTGGTGCGCTACGGCGCCACGGCCACGGGGCTGGGCGTGGGCGCGGTGCTCGTGGGCCTCGCGCTGGATGAGGTGGAAGCCTCGCGCGTGGTGTTCCGTGTGCTGGAGCGACGCTGGGAGGCGTGGGCGGGCTCGGGGGTGTTGTGGGTGGGCGTGGTGGTCGGAGTCCTCGTGGCGCTGACGCTGCTGCTGGTGGGCAATGGCGTGGTGGCGGCGGTGCGCTACCATGGCTTCCGGCTCGCGAAAGCGGGCGAGCGTTTCCAGGCCTCCTTCGGCCTGCTGACGCGCCGGCAGGTGGGGCTGAACCTCCATCGCATCCAGCTGGTGACCGTGGACGAGCCCCTGCCCCGTCGATGGCTGCGCTTCGGCTCGGTGGAAGTCGAGACGGCGGGGCTGCGCACGGGCGAGGCCAACGTGGAGCAGGCCGAGGTGGTGGTGCCCGTGGTGGCCGCCGAGCGGATGAGCACCGTGGTCCGGGAGCTGGTGCCCGAACTCCCGGGAGAGCTGTCCGAGCTGACGCTGAACCCGCCCCACCCCCGCGCCCTGTGGCGAGCCCGCGTCCGCGCCGTCGTGAGCGGCTCACTCGTGGCGCTGCTGCTGACCGGACTCCTCTGGCCCTGGGGCGCACTGGCGTGGGGCCTGTTGCCCCTCGAGCTCTGGCGAGCGTGGCTGGATCATCGTCACCAGGGATGGCTGCTCACGGAGCATCTGGTCATCGTGCGCACGGGCTTCTGGCGGCGGCGAACGAGCGTGCTGCGCCGGGGCCGCATCCAGTCCGTGAGCGCGGTGCAGGGCCCCCTGGAGCGCCGCCATGGCCTGGGGCACGCGCAGGTCGCCGTGGCGGGAGCGAACGTCTCCCTCCCCAGCGTCGCGTGGGAGGAGGCCTTGCGCCTGCTCGACGTCCTGTCTCCGCGCCGCCCGCGTCCGAGCACCCCGCCCGTGCCCGTGGCGCCCTCGGACGACGTGCCGCAAACAACCCTCTGAGCAGCCCGCACCGTCCGGTATCTCTCAGGTATGCCGGAAACGCGCTTGGCGCGTCACTTGGAGCGCAGAACCTCATTCGGAGGCGATACGCTGCGAGCCATGGACGAGGTGCGGAATCCACAGGGCCAGGACAAGCGAGAGGAGCGCATCAGCCCCTCACGCCGCGAGGTGCTCGCCGCCGGGTTCGGCGGCGCATTGCTGCTGGGCGCTTCTCCCCCCGCGCAGGAGACTCCCCGTCCCGCCTCGCCCGCGCCAGAAGGGGGCCGCACCATGCTCACCCGTCCCATCCCTCGCACGGGCGAGAAGCTGCCCGCCATCGGGCTCGGCACCTGGCAGACCTTCAACGTGGGCACCGACGCCAAGGAGCGCGCCCCGCTCAAGGACGTGCTCAAGCGCTTCCTGGAGGCGGGCGGCCGCGTCATCGACTCCTCGCCCATGTACGACCGGGCGGAGACGGTGGTGGGCGACCTGCTCGAGGAGCTGGGCCAGTCGCGCACCCCGTTCCTCGCCTCCAAGGTTTGGACGATGGGGCGCGTGGAGGGCGAGCAGCAGATGCGCACCTCGGTGCAGCGCATGGGCCGCGGGCGCATGGACCTGATGCAGGTTCACAACCTGGTGGACGTGCAGACACACCTGGCCACCCTGCGCCAGTGGCAGGAGGCCGGGCGCATCCGCTACATCGGCGTCACCCACTACCTGCCCTCGTCCTTCGAGAAGCTGGAGAAGCTCATCCGCGAGGAGACGCTGGACTTCGTGCAGCTGCCCTACTCCCTCACCCAGCGCGAGGCGGAGGCACGGCTGCTGCCAGCCTGCGCCGAGCGCGGGGTGGCGGTGGTGGTGATGAGCCCCTTCGAGCAGGGCGCGCTCTTCCAGCAGGTGCGCGGCAAGGCCCTGCCCCCGTGGGCCGCGGAGTTCGACTGCACCAGCTGGGCGCAGTTCTTCCTCAAGTTCATCCTCGGCCACCCCGCCGTCACCTGCCCCATCCCCGCCACCAGCAACCCGAAGCACCTCGAGGACAACCTCAAGGCCGGCTTCGGGCGGCTGCCCGACGAGAAGACGCGGGCGAAGATGGTGAAGCACCTGGGCCTCTAGCCCCGCTCAGCCCTCCAGCGAGGACGGAGCCACCAGCTCACCGGTGAGCTTCAGCACCAGCCCCGAGCCCGGCTCCCCCGTCTCGTCATCCCGCCCCACCTCCAGCACCTGCTCCTCCGCGTCCCAGTGGCCGTAGTAGTACTCCCCGCCCGCCGCCATCCACGCGCGCGCGCCGGCCACCAGCGTCTCCACCGTCTCCCCGCCCCCGGTGAGCCGGTGCAGCGTGTAGCCCTGGCCCTCGCGCTTGAGCTCCGCCACCACCTCCGACAGCTCCGTGTCGCGCGGCTTGCCCGCCTCTTGCGTCTCCTGCTTCCACTCGCGGACCTGTTCGAGCGGCCTGCGCCCATTCCACGCCCGCAGCAGCGTCCGCACCTTCTCCTCCGCCTCGGTCCGAAGCACGCCCACGTCCGGGGGCAGGTCGATCTCCCCCAGCGCCATCAGCGCCGTTTCGATCTGCACCGCCTTGAGGATCCACTCGTTCATCGGCGTCTTCAGCATGTCGGCTCCCGGTGCCGGGGCCTGGCACCCCGCCAGGTCCCCTCTCGCGAGGCCTCCCTAACACGTCCCCCCGCCCCCTCGCGCCGCTCCTGAACGCCCCTCGCCCGCCTGCCTCGCTTCCGAGCGGACAAGCCACCCACACTGGGTGTCCTCCCTCCCCACGGCTGCTTACCGTGTGGGGCCAGGGAGGCATGGCATGGCCAAGAAGAAGGCGGAGCAGAAGGGCGGCGAGCAGAAGGACGCCATCGTCCATCTGGGGGAGCTCATCCACGGAATCAAAGTGGCGATGATGACGACGGTGGAGGAGGACGGCAGTCTGCGCAGCCGGCCCATGTGGACGCATGATCGCGACTTCGACGGGGAGCTGTGGTTCTTCACCCGGGAGCACTCGGCCAAGGTGGACGAGGTGGAGCACGACCACCACGTGAGCCTCGCCTACTCCGAGCCGGCCAAGGACCGCTACGTCTCCGTGAGCGGCCGCTGCCGGCTGGTGCAGGACAAGGAGAAGGCGCGCGAGCTGTGGAACCCCACCCTCAAGGCCTGGTTCCCCGAGGGGCTGGATGATCCAGAGTTGGCGCTGCTGTGCGTCAAGGTAGAGAAAGCGGAGTACTGGGACACCCCCAACAGCCGCATGGTGCAGTTGGTGGGCTTCGTGAAGGCAGTGCTCACCGGTGAGCAGTACAAGCCGGGCGACAACGCGAAGGTGACGCTGGGCGACGGCGCCAGCGTCCACTGAGCCTGGACTGCTCCCGCATATAAGGAAGGGGCCTGGGGTGGACACCGCCCCATGGCCCCTTTCTCTTTGGCGGCGTGGTAACGAAGCGGCGTTGAACTTCAAAACGCTTTAGAGTATCAACCATCCGCATCCGAGAGTTTCCCCGTCGGGGGGACAGTGCCTGGCCGGGGCCTGCCGCGCATTCACGCGCACTCGGAAGGGAAGCCACCACATGGATACGAAGGTAAGGGCAGTCTCCAAGCCCGAGGGGAAGCTGGCGATTCTGTTGCCGGGCCTCGGAGCGGTCTCCACCACCCTCATCGCGGGCGTCGAGATGGTCCGTCAGGGCAAGGGCCTGCCCGTCGGCTCGCTCACGCAGATGGGCACCGCGCGCCTGGGCAAGCGGACCGAGGGCCGCACCGTGAAGATCAAGGACCTGGTGCCGATCGCCCAGCTCCAGGACGTGGTCTTCGGCGCCTGGGACATCATCAACGAGAACGCCGCGCAGGTGGCTGCCCGCTCGGACGTGCTGAGCAAGGAGCACCAGGAGCTGGTGCGCCCGGCGCTGGAGAAGATCGTCCCCAAGAAGGGCGTGCACAACCCCGAGTTCGTGCGCCGCATCGCCGCCAACCACATCAAGGACACCAAGACGCACCGCGAGAGCATCGAGGCGCTGCGCCAGGACATCCGCGACTTCAAGAAGGAGCTCGGGGCCAAGCGCGCGGTGATGATCGTCTGCGCCTCGGTGGAGACGTACACGGGCACCCCGGCGGCCACGCAGTCGCTCGCGGCGCTGGAGAAGGCGCTGGACGCCAATGACGCCTCCATCAACCCCACGCTGCTGTACGCCTACGCGGCGCTGAAGGAGGGCGTGCCCTTCGCCAACGCCACGCCGAACACCTCGGTGGACACCCCCGCGCTGCAGGAGCTGGCGCGCCAGGAGGGCCTGCCGGTCGCGGGTAGGGACTTGAAGAGCGGCCAGACGATGATGAAGACGGTCATCGCCCCCTCGCTCAAGGCGCGCATGCTGGGCCTCGAGGGCTGGTTCTCCACCAACATCCTGGGCAACCGCGACGGCGAGGTGCTGGATGATCCGCAGGCCTTCAAGGCCAAGGAAGTGACCAAGGCGGGCGTGCTGGACACCATCCTCCAGCCCGAGGTGTACCCCGAGCTCTACGGCAAGGTGAGCCACAAGGTCTCGATCCACTACTACCCCCCGCGCGGCGACGCGAAGGAGGGCTGGGACAACATCGACATCTTCGGCTGGCTGGGCTACCCCATGCAGCTGAAGATCAACTTCCTGTGCCGCGACTCCATCCTGGCCGCGCCGCTGGTGCTGGACATCGCCCTGTTCCTGGACCTGGCCAAGCGCCTGGAGTGGAAGGGCATCCAGGAGTGGATGTCGTTCTACTTCAAGAGCCCGATGGCGCAGCCGGGCCTGCAGCCCGAGCACGACCTGTTCATCCAGCAGACGAAGCTGAAGAACACGCTGCGCATCATCGCTGGCGAGGAGCCCATCACCCACCTCGGCCTCGACTACTACGGGGATGACCTCCCTCTCGCCCGCTAAGACCGGGTCGAAGGCGTTTCCGTGGCTCATCTCCCTGTTCGGGGTGGGCCACCTCGCCTTCGTCGCCGCGATGGGGAAGCTGCGGTGGGAGCACGCCGCGGCGGACCTCTTGCTCGTGGGGCTGGCTTGGGCCGGCCCCGCGCCGCGGCGTTTTTTGCGGGGCGCCTTCCCGCTGTACCTCACCGGACTGCTGCTGGACACCCAGTGGCTGTGGCTGGGGCTGCGGGGGCGCATCCACACCGGTGACTTGTGGGACCTGGAGCTCGCGCTGTTCGCCGCGCCGGGCAACACCACCTGGCCGGCCTACTTCGAGACACGCACCCACGCGGTGCTCGACTTTTTCTGTGGCTTCTCCTACGCGGCCTACCTCTACGAGGTGTTCGCGCTGGCCCTGCTGTACTTCTTCCGCAAGCACCCGCGCTTCGAAGTCATGTGCTGGGCCTTCATGCTGTGCAACGCCATCGGGGTGGTGACGTACATCGTCTACCCCGCGGCTCCGCCCTGGTACGTCATGCAGTACGGCCCGGGGCCGGCGGACCTGGCGGCAGCTCCGAGCCAGGCGGGTACCGCGCGCTTCGACGCGCTGCTGGGCATCCGCTACTTCGCCAACTTCTACGCTCGTAACCCCAACGTGTTTGGCGCCATGCCCTCGCTGCATGCCGCCTACCCCGTGCTGGTCGTCTGGCAAGCATGGGGGCTGGGGAGGGCCTGGCGCGTCGGTACCATCGCCTTCGCCGCGTTGGTGGCATTTTCAGCCATATATCTGCAGCACCACTACATCCTGGACGTCGTGGCCGGGGTCGTCGTTGCCCTGGTGGCGTGCTCGGCCGTGGAGTACGCCTTCGCCCGCCGTGAATCATCGGCCGTCACGCCCGTCCCCCTCGTGCCTGGAGGAGACAGCCGTGCTTGACACCGTTGTGTCCTGGATTCTGGGAGACCTCTCCCCTTCCGCTCGTATCTGGACGGCGCTCGCGCCAGCCATCTTCGCGTGCGGCTACTTCATCATCGGTCTGCTGCTGTTCCTGGTGCGCTGCGCCATCAAGGGCGTGCCCCAGGACGAGGAGACGCTCAAGCGCGGTAGCACCGTGCTGGTGGGCATGTTCCTGCGGCACTACTTCTTCTGGGTCATCCAGCCCCTGTACGCGCTCATCTACCGCTCGGGGCTGCCGGCCAACGCGCTGTCCATGCTGTCGGGGCTCCTCGGAGTCTCCTCGGGCGTGGCGGTGGCGGCCGGGCGCTTCGCGATGGGCGGCTGGCTGTTCCTGGCCGCCGGCATCCTGGACGTCATGGACGGCCGCATCGCCCGCGTCCGCAAGGAGGCCAACCCGGCAGGCGCGGCGCTGGACTCGGTGCTGGACCGGTACGTGGACTCGGCCATGCTGATGGGCCTGGCCTGGTACTACCGGGACAACTGGGTGCTGCTGCCGGTGCTGGTGGCGTTCCTGGGCACCTCGCTGGTGCCCTACGTGCGCGCGCGCGGCGAGGGCCTGGGCATCAACATCCGCGGCGGGGCCATGCAGCGCCTGGAGCGGGTGCTCTTCCTGGGCGTGGGCGTGGCGCTCTCGCCCATCATCGAGGCCATCTGGTTCCCCGAGCAGAAGCACCCCATGCACTGGCTGGCCGTGGTGGGCCTGGTGTTCGTGGCGGTGATGAGCAACGTGACGGCGCTCTCGCGCTTCCGGGCGCTGGTGGCCGCGCTGGCGCCGCCGAAGCCCGCGCGCAAGCGCTCGAGCTCGGCGATTCTCGGCTTCAACGCGGCGGCGGGAGCGATTGCCACGGGCATCGACTTCGCCGCGGTGCTGGCGATGGTGAAGTGGCTGGACTTCTCGCCGGTGCTGGCCACGGCGCTGGGGTGCGTGCTGGGCGGGGTGGTGAACTACTCCATCAACCGCGTCATCACCTTCCGGAGCCGAGGCGCGGTGGCGCCGCAGCTGGCGCGCTACGCGCTGGTGAGCGCCACCAGCGCACTGCTGAATGCGGGCGGGGTGGCGTTGTTCACCCTGCACCCGCAACTGGCGTACACGCTGGGTTGGTGGTTGGCTCGCGGGGCGGTGTACTTCGCGTGGAACCTCCCCCTCCAGCGGGACTACGTCTTCAATGACCCGCCGGAGGCGCTCCTGGAGCGCCCTCATGCGGCTTGAACGACTGTCGTGCCTGACATGGTTGGCCGTGCTCGTCCTGCCCTGGGTGGCGGCGGGCTCTGCCTTGGAGCCGCTGCCCTCGAAGAACGACAACTACGGGGAGAGCTTCAGCTTCACGGTGGACCTGGAGGACGGCACCTTCATCTCGGTGGGCCTCTCCATCACCAACCTGGGGCCGGGCTCGCGCAATGGCGTGTGCCGGGCCACGGTGGTGCGTCCGGGCAAGAAGCCCTGGAGTCCGCAGGTGAAGGTGGACTCGGACGAGTGGAGCTATGACAAGGCCACCAACACGCTGAAGATGGGGCCCTGCACGCTGCACGCGGGCACGGGCACCCACCTCTCGGTGCCGCTGGCGGGCGGGCTGGTGAACATCGCCTTCGCGGAGGCGCCCGCGCCGCTGGCGCCTCCGGGCTCGGAGGTCGTCGTCGACAACTCGCGCTACCGGCACGAGGTGCTGCTGCCCTTCACCCCGGCGAAGGTGAGCCTGAAGCTGCCGGGCTCGGACACGCTGCTGGAGCTGACGGGCGGGGGCTACGGGGACCACTCGCACTCCACGGTGGCGCCGGCGAAGCTGGCGCGGCACTGGGTGCGCTTCCGGGCGCTGCGGGGCGAGGAGAACCTGCTGCTCCTGGCGCGCGAGGGCTTCGATGGGGGCTTTGGCCCGGTGTACCTGTGGACCTCGGGCGGCACGCCGCAGGCGCTGCAGCGCTTCGAGCTGCGCCGCAAGGAGGACGCGGCCTCCAAGTTCGCGGGGTGGGAGGCGAACCTCAGCGGCGAAGGCGAGCTGATGACGCTGCGCTCCACCTCGCTGCTGCTGCGCAACGCGCCGGTGCAGGACCTGGGGCTGCTGGGCAGCCTGGTGAAGCCGGTGGTGGGCTCGCCGGTGACATACGTCATGCGGGCGGTGTTGGAGCGGCCGGGGCAGCCGGCCCTGCCGGGCGTCATGGAAGTGACACTGGATGAGGGCTGAGGTGTTCGGAGGTATCGCGTGAGTGTCTCGTTGCTCCGAGAGGTCCACCATGTGCCTGGGGTGCGCGGCTTCGTGCGCAAGCAGGTGCTGCGCTCGGTGGCGCGGGTCATCGAGTGGACGACGAAGCTGCCGGGGCGCGGCATGAACATCTCGCGGGTGAATGACTGGCTGTGGGTGGGGGGCTCGGTGGCGCGCTCGCAGTACCGGGAGCTGGCGACGCAGGGCATCACCGCGGTCATCGACATGCGCGGCGAGCGCTGTGACGACGCGGCGGCGCTCTCGGTGCTGGGCATCGAGCTCTTGCACCTGCCGGTGACGGACCGCTACCCACCCTCGGTGGAGCAGCTGATGAAGGGCGTGGAGTGGGCGATGCCCCGGGTAAAGGCGGGAGGCCGGCTCTACGCGCACTGCGAGCACGGCGTGGGGCGCGGGCCGCTGATGGGGTTGGCGGTGATGGTGGCGTTGGGGGCGGAGGCGCCCGAGGCTTATCGCGCGCTGAGAAAAGCGCGCTGGCAGTCGACGCTGAACGACCGGCAGTTGAACGGACTGGCCGACTTCGTCACGGCTTGGACAGCGCGAGGTACCGCGGCCGGAGGCAAACCGCCCTCCAGCGCCACGGGCAGCTGAAGCTCCTGGAACTCCGACGTGTCAAAGGACTAGAAGCACCACCTGCGGTCCCCTGCTAGAAAAGGCCGAGCGTTATGAGCCGCCCCTACCTCCGCCATCAATCCGGTCGCATGTTCGACAACGCCTTCCTCGAGGCGTGCTCGAAGGTCCACCCGTCGCTGCCCTTCATCTTCTACATCCCCATCACGCTGGCGCTGTTCGGGTGGGGGCTGTACTCGGGGACGACGACGGTGGTGCGCGCGGCGATCTTCGTGCCGCTGGGCGTGCTCACGTGGATCACCATGGAGTACTGCATCCACCGCTACTTCTTCCACTGGGAGGGCAATGGCCCCTTCACGCGGCGGGTGCATGAGATTGCCCACGGCTACCACCACAAGTACCCGGACGACGCCACGCGGCTGGTGATGCCGCTGGGGGCGAGCATTCCGCTGGCGATCCTCATCTCCGGGCTGCTGTGGCTGCTGGGCAGCCCGGTGTGGGCGCTGCCGTACTTCTGCGGAATCGTCTGGGGCTACCTGGCCTATGACTTCATCCACTGGGCGACGCACCACCTGACGCCGCGCACGGCGTGGGGCAAGGCGCTGCGGGCGCACCACATGGCGCACCACTTCGCGACGCCGGACCGCAACTTCGGCATCAGCAACCGGTGGGTGGATATCCTGGTGGGCAGCGGGGGCAAGCGCCCCGCGAAGCGCTCCGAGGAAGAGCTCAGCCTGGAGCGCCCGCAGGCCTGATCACGGCACGGTGAGCACCGGGGTGTCGTCGAGCACCAGCGGGTCCGTGGCGCCGTCGCCGCCCCAGAACTTCCACTGCTCGGCGGCGGGGACGAGCGGCCGATAGCCGCCGTCATAGTCCCAGGTGGTGACGTACACCTTCACTCCGCTCAGGTGGGTAAGCCCGCCGAACAGCTCGCCGGGCAGCGTGAGGGAGACGGTGTGGGTGGGCTGATCCACCGTGATGGCCGCGGTGGGAGACACCGGGGCGCCATCCTCGGTGGCCGAGGCGCCAATCGGGTTGAACAGTCCGTTGGACCAGCCGTGGACGCGAACATGGTAGTCCCAGTCCATGCCCGTGGGCAGTGAAGCGTTCTGACGCGGCATCACCGTGAGGCCCGTGCGGCCGGGCACGTCGATGTAGACCGTGAAGGCCACGTGGTCGAAGCCGTTCTGCGGGCTCCACACGGTGGTGACACGGTTCGTCTGGAG
Organism: Hyalangium ruber; assembly: GCF_034259325.1. Taxonomy (NCBI): domain Bacteria; kingdom Pseudomonadati; phylum Myxococcota; class Myxococcia; order Myxococcales; family Archangiaceae; genus Hyalangium; species Hyalangium rubrum. Next base: position 435,140 of record NZ_JAXIVS010000002.1, read on the forward strand.
CGCCAGCTTCAGCACGGTGCCCGCGCCCTGCACGGTGACGCGGCGCAGGTCTCCCTGGTGGTTCTCTCCCCAGGTGGCGTCGGTGGGGTAGTGGTAGCGGCCTTCCGGGCCCACGTCATCATTGGCCGGGTCCTCGTGGGTGAGCAGGGTCACGAAGGTCCGGTTGACGCGGAAGGTGAGCGTCCCCGAGAAGACCTGAGGCTCCTCGGCCCACGCCACCAGCGCGTGCTGGATGTTGGGGTCCACCATGCCGGCGGTGCTCACGACGGTGCGCCAGGTGCCATCGCCGTTGACCGTCACCGTGCTCGCCGTGCCGAGCGCTCCATCCACCACCACCTTGAAGGTGGCCACGCCGGTGGCGGTGCCGGACAGCTCGAAGTCCCCGCCCACCGTGGCACCGCTGGTGTTGGTCAGGGTGATGCGGGCCGTCTCGGCGGGCGGCGGCGTCCCCCGGCCCGTGGGCATGTAGACGCGAGCCGCTCGCGCGGGCAGCTTCAGGGACAGCCCTCCGCCCCGCCCCACGTGGGCATCCCCGGCCCCACCGCCCAGGCTCGTCAGCAGCTTCAGCTCGCTGCCATCGGTCAGGCCCGTGGGCAGGTTGTCCAGCAGCGTCTCCTCATCCGAGGTGTTGAAGATGACGAAGGCCACCTGCCCCTCGCCCTCCATCTTGTAGGCGAACACGCCACCCCGGGCCGCGTTCTGCCGCAGCACCGTGGGCACGCCCCGGCGGAAGACGGCGTGCTGCTTGCGCAGAGAGGTCACCTCGCGCAGCAGTGCGTACAGCGGCGCGGAGGTGTCGAAGTGGTCCCTGCCGCCCGAGTCGACGCCCTCGCGGAACATCGCGCCGCGCTGCGCGGTGAAGCCCTGCTCGGTGCCGTAATAGACGACCGGAATGCCCGGCACGGTCATCATGAACAACAGCCCCTGCCGAAGCGCTGCCTCCGAGCCTCCCGTCAGGAAGCGGTCCACGTCGTGGTTGTCGAGGAAGAGGGGCATCAGGTGCGGCCGCGCGAACAGGGTCTGCGAGAGCGCCAGCCGGTGCGCCAGCTCCGAGGTAGGCCGGCCCCGGGCGAAGACATCTCCCGCGGTGCGGTACAGCGGGAAGTTGAGCATGCTGGGCAGCAGGTCCTCGCCCGTGGCGGGGTCCTTCATGTACGAAGCCACCTTCCGGGTGGCGGTGTCCTCGAAGGCGTTGTCGCTGGAGAAGCCCTCGCCAAAGGCCAGGAAGCCCTCCTTGCCCAGGCTCCGGGCCTGTACGAGGACGCCCGGGTGCTGGGTGTCGCTCGAGTAGAGGAAGTCTTTGAACGTGGCCTGCGGTACGTAGAAGGCGGTGTCCACGCGGAAGCCGTCCACGCCCACCTCGCGGATCCAGAAGTTGTAGCTGTCCTTGAGGGCCGCGAGGACCGCCGGGTTCTCCGTGTTCAGGTCGTCCAGGTCCGCGAGCTGATAGTTCAGCTCCTGGTTGCGCTCACTGTAGTTGTCGATGGTGGGCGTCCAGTGGAAGGCGCCCGCCGCCCGGTGCGCGGGGTTGGTCGGATCCCACTGGTCGAACGGCGCCTGGGTGGGGCCGCAGCCCGGCTTCGCGTCCCGGTTGAGTACCACTCCAGCCGTCACATCCGCCGGGTTGTAGCTCGTGTAGCGGAAGCAGTTGGCCATGTGGTTGAGGACGATGTCCTGCACCAGGTACATGCCGCGCTCGTGGAGTCCTCGGGACAGGCGCTGGTAGTCCTCCAGCGTGCCCATGTGCGGATCCACCTGGGTGAAGTTCCGCGCCCAGTAGCCGTGGTAGCCGCCATAGTTCACGAGCGGGTCCCACCACTGGTTGGCCACGGGCGGCGTAATCCACACGCCGGTGGCGCCCAGGCCCTGGATGTAGTCCAGCTTCTCCAGGAGCCCCTTCAAGTCACCGCCGCTGTACTTCGCCCCGTTCGCCGGGTCGAACTCTCCCGCGCCCTGGTTGTCGTTGCTCGGGTCGCCGTTGGCGAACCGGTCGGTCATCACGAAGTAGAGGATCTGGTCTCTCCAGTCCGGCGAGGCAACATGGAGCGAGTCCGTGGGAGGCACGGGGGATGGCAGCGGTTCCTCCTTGGACTTACAGCCAAGGACGGTGGCGGCGCCGCACACCAGCGCCAGGAGCTTCGAGGGAAAAGAACGCATGGCCGGGCAGCGTACAGCGCCCGGAAGCACGGCTTCACAGGAAGGAGGTGGCGGGTGACCACTGGTCCACAAGGGGGGTGGACACGGTATGCTCCTCGCTGGCGGCCGGGCCTGATCCATCCCGCTCCGATGCACCAGAGAGCGGCCTTGAATCAGGGGATTCGATGAGACACCTCGCTGTGGCGCGCTTCCTCCTCGTCCTCCTGGCCTGCGGGCTGGGGTGCTCCTGTGCCACGGCTCGCGGCACCTCGGCGGCGGAGGAGGAAGACTCGCTCGAGCTCTTCCTGGACTCCGGAGCGTCGAGCCTCGTGTGCGACGAGACCCGGCTCGTGGGGGCCACCTCCTTCTCGCCGACGTGCCTCCCCACCGAGGAGTCCTCCCGCGTCACCACCACCGGGCTCGAATCGCTGGCCGAGCCCCTGCGTGAGTGCGTCCTCACGAGCCTCCCCGTGGAGACGGGAAACGCGGACCCCACGGCGTGCCAGCGGGGCGCGGCACAGGTCCTCCATGGACGACTGCGCCAGCTTGGCTGGCTGGACGCGACCGTCTCTCCCCCACCGCGAACCCCCGCGCCTCACACGGCCTCGCTCTCCGTCCAGCTCGGGGTGCGCTACCAGGTGGGCCCCCTCTTCGTGGAGCCGGACGCGGACGCGCGGGTGGCTCCCGAGCGCATCCTCACGAAGGCCCGCGCCGCGGCGCCCGAGGGCTCCTGGTACACCTCCAGCGTCCTGGCGGCGATGCACTCGCGCGTCTTCCAGATGCGGAAGTTCCGCGCGGTCTGGGTGGTGGGCGGCGAGCCCGATCCCGAGCGCCGGCTCGTGCCCGTCACCATCGACGTCTGGGAGAAGCCCTCCAAGCCAGGCAAGAAGGACAAGCCCCCGAAGCTGAGCAAGCAGAAGCGCCCGGACCACTGCCCGAAGCGAGGCTCCATCTGCCTCAACGGCCGCGACTGCACCTTCGACCATGGCCTGGGCTGCACCGTCTGCTCCTGCAGACCGGGGCGCTGGTGAACTCCCTGGAACGAGGACCACCCATGAATTGCCTCCTGCGCCTCATCGCCGTCAGCATCCTGCTGACCGCCTGTGCCTCGGCGCCCAAGCCTGAGAACGCGTGGTGGAAGAGCCTGTCCGGCAAGGAGTCCCAAGACGGAGAGGAGGAGTTCTCCTGCCGGGGGACACGCGCGGGCGATGAGCTCGATCGCCTGGCCAACTGCTGGCCTCCGGGAGTGCCCTCGCTGACCCAAGCCGATGTCACCGGGCTCGAGAGCCTCTCCCACGCCCAGCGAGAGTGCCTGCTCAAGGGCATGCCGGCGCTCGTGGCCCAGGGGGAAGCGCGCGGCCAGTGCCACCAGGAACTCGCGGACGTCCTGGGCCGCCGGCTCTATCAGTACGGTTGGCTGAAGGCGCAGGTAGCGCCGCAAGAGGAACCCACCGCGCCCCCCAGAGCCCGGCTCAGCGTCCAGTTGGGCAAGCGCTACAAGGTGGGCCCGCTCCTGGTCACCACCGACGCGAGGCCGAAGGTGGAGCCCAAGCGCATCGTCAAGCAGGCCCAGAAGGGCATCCCCAAGCGCCGCTGGTGTACCCAGGCCACGCTGGAGGAGATCCACACGCGCGTGTTTGATATGGCGGCGTTCGAACACGTCCACGTGGAACTCGGGGTCCCGGATGATGCGGAGGCCCGAGTCCCCGTGCTCATCCGCGTCAAGGAATAGGCTTGGCCTTCCACTTCGATCGGCACTGCCGCCTGCTCGGGCCCTTCCTCGGCCACATCACCGACACCGAGGCCCGCATCTGGCTGCACATGGCGGACCTGAAGCCGGGCGAGCGCCGCACGCTGCTGGTCACCGTCCACCCCGAGCGCCACACCGCCCGCGCCATCCGCCGGCTGCCGCTGGTCGTCTCCGAGGCGGAGTGCGGCGTCGGCGTGCTCACCTTGGAAGGGCTGGAGCCGGACACGCTGTACGCCTACCGCATCTGGTCGGACATGGACGGGCTGGCGCCGGTGGACCTCAACGGCCTGGAGCCAGGGGACCCGTGCTTTCGCACCCTGCCCCGAGGCGGCTTCGACCATCAGCTCGATTTCCTGGTGATGAGCTGCCACAACCCGGAGACGGCGGCGCTCGACGGGGCCAACGGCTTCGGCGTCTGGGCGCAGCTGCCCGACGTCATCGCGGCCAACAAGAACGTGCGCTTCGCGTTGCTCATCGGAGATCAGATCTACGCCGATGACGTCGAGCGCAAGGTGCTGCGAGAGAAGGACGCGCACAAGCGCCTGAAGCTGTACCTGGGCATGTACCGCAAATACTGGAGCGACGTGCGCTACCGCCGCGTCCTCTGCCGACTGCCGGCCTATCTCATGTGGGACGACCACGACATCACCGACGGCTGGGGCTCGCGGGAGGACTCGTTCACGGGCGGCAACTCGGACACCTTCAAGCCCGAGTGGACGCGGCTGTTCGAGTCGGCGCGCACGGCCTTCCGGCACATGCAGGCCTCGCGCAACCCGCCGCCGCTGTCCTCCGACTTCCAGGAGGGCTTCGACACGTGCTTCCGGGTGGGGCGCGCGGGCTTCGTGCTGCCGGACCTGCGCAGCCACCGCAACGTGCGCAAGGGCCAGCTGTGGACCGAGTCCCAGCGCTCGGCCGTGGCGCGCTGGGTGGAGGCGCAGCGTGAGCACCTGGACGTGCTCTTCTTCTGCAGCCCGGTGGTGTTCTCCCACGGAGACCCGTGGCTGGAGCGAATGGTCCACGGCGGCTGGCCCTACGTGCTGCAGCTCGTGTCGTGGCTGGGCTCGTTCCGGTACGCGGGCGTGCGCCGGACGGTGAGCACCTTCTACAAGAACATCGGCGATCTGCGCGACGACCTGAATGACAGCTGGGGTTCGGAGCCGAACCGGCGCGAGGCGGACCGGGTGCTGGACTTCCTCTTCGGGCTGCAGAACCCGCCCGCCGGGCAGAAGCCGCTGAGCGTCGTCATTCTCGCGGGAGACATCCACACGCCGGGTTACTCCACGCTGTACTCCTCGGATCCGGCGCACGCGCAGCGCCCGTCGATTCCGCACGTGGTGGCCTCGCCCATCTCCTATCAGCCGTTCAGCTGGCTGGGGGAGGCGGTGTACCGGCGCCTCTCGCGGGTGGTGAACCTGGGGGAGCGCGGCGTGTACAGCGCGCAGATCAGCCACCATTACTGCCAGCGCAACGTGGTGGCGGCCTCGCTGCGCAACGTCGCCTCGGACGAGTGGCACCTGAAGGTGAAGTTCTACCTGGAGGGCCACCCCGAGCCGCGCATCCTGCTGTTCGACCTGCACCGCTCCTCGGGGCGCGAGGCCATCCCCTGGCCCCACGCACCGGAGCCCAGCCTGTTCGGCTGAAGTCGAGGGGCTACACGCCTTTGAACTTGGCGCCCGTGGCGCCCATGCGCGTCAGGGCCTTCTTGATGTCCCCGGAGACGATCAGCGTGCCCTCCCAACCCGCCGGGCGGAACACCTTGGCGTCCCCGACTTTCGACCTGTCGATTCGCATGTGGTCGACGGCGTAATAGGTCCCCACTTTGTGGGGTACGCCATCCTCGGCGGTCCAGAACTGCACCTTGGAGGCTTTCTCGTCGATGCATCGGATCAGGCGCGTGGCCACGAGGATGAGGTACTGTTCCGGCTGGCCCTCGACGTCCACGGGGATGAGCTGCACATCGTTGGGAGCCAACTCCGACAGCATGGAGGCGACATTGATGTGAACGACGGGGATCCTCGAGTTCGTCTCGGAGAAGTCCAGCGGTCGGCCTTCGCTCTCCAGCTGAATCTTCAAGCGACCTTCGAGGCGAATGGGCGTCCCGAGCCTGAAGTCCCAGTCGTTGACTTCGTGGCCGTGGCCATCGACGGGGTTCTTGAGCTGCCATCGCCGCGGGACATGCAGATCGTCATACAGCTCGAAGAAGTGCTGCGGCATGGGTGCCCTCTATCGCGGCTTGGCCTTGGTGACGAGTCGGTTCAGCTCGGTTCCCGGTGTAGCGATCTCCCTGGCCAGCCTCTTGAGCACACCCGTCAGTGCGACTCGGCAGTCCTCCATGCTGCGACAGCGCTTCACCGCGTCATCCAGTCGTGCGTGGACCAGACGGTGGTACTGCTCGGGATGCGGCCCGTAGTGCCCTGGGAGCGGCAACCTGTTCGCCTCGTCATCCATCCGCATCCCAGCCTTGGCGAAGATCTGCCGAAACCTGGGAGTCCACGGTCCACCCCGTAACGTGGACGTATCGTTGGCGATGGTCGCGATGTGGTGCGTATCGACTCGGCCGCCACGTCCGGCCTTCGCCGCCATCGCCACGGCCCCTGGCGGCAGTGCCACGCGAAAGCCCTCGGCAGTGACCGCGACCTCCCGCACCTCCCCCACTGCCCGCAGCGAGATTCCTCCCTGCGCTTCGGCCTGCATCGACACCTGGGCCGATCCAGGCAACGTCGGTACCTTGGCCGCGAACCCCTGCGCCGTCTGGTTGAGGGCGGCCATCGCCAGCATCGCGAGCACTCGGGCCGCGTCGCGCCCGATGACTTTGCCGTAGCGCTCCCCCGCCTGGCGGAGCTGCTCGAAGGTGGTGGCTTCCTTCACCTCCCGCATCAACTGGAACCAGCCAGCAATGAGGTTGTAGAGCGTCTCGACTCCCACCCAGAGGATGAGCACGGTCGTCATCGCCGCCGCCAATGCCTTGGTCACCGGCTCGGGCAATGCCAGCAGGAACATGAGCGTTGCGACCGTCCAGATCGCCGCCTTCATTACCGCCTGGAGGCCCACCATCTCCCCCAATGCGCTCTGGAGCTCCTCCAGAACGGGGCTCTTGCTCAGGGCCAGCGCCAGGGTGTAGCGACCGTGAAGGTCCAGGTAACGCCCACCTGTCAGCGCGCCCCCCAGACAGTCGCCATCGGAGCCATACGCCCTTCGGCACCAGCCCCTGTAATCGCTCGTGAGCTTCTCCTCCTCGTCGGTCAACGCCCCTTCCAGAGGAGTGCCTGCCCCAAGCGGGATGAGCTTTCGGTCTCGGGGCAGGTACAGGTAGTCGCCGCTGAGTGCGTCCAGCGCGAACATCCTCCGCACCGTCTCTCGCGGGGAGGCGATCAGCCGTACCTCCAGCGCCAGCCGCCTGAGGGACTCTTCGACTTCCTCTTGTCCCAGACGCACAGGCTCCACTTCAGAGGCGCGTGGAACATGAACGAGGGTTTCACGCTCCCCCGTATCCAACCGGACCCAGCGTTGTGGGCCACTGCACCCAACAACCAACGCCAGCAGGAGCGCCCCGATGCGCTGCAAGCCCATAGGCCACCCCATCTCGTGAGAGAAGAGTATGGCGCGCTACGTGTTCTCGGCCGGCGCGGCGGTGGTGCTGTGCTTGCGCCGCCAGCGCTCCACCAACAACAGCAGTGACGGGAAGCCCAGCAGCACGATGACGACGTTCACCCCGAAGCCCAGGTTGGCCACGTTGCCGATGGAGTTGAGGCCCGGGTGCTGGGCAATCACCAGCGCCAGGAAGCCGATGGCGCTCGTCAGCAAACCACCGACGATGGCGCGCCCTGTCTCCGCGTACACCGAGATGAAGTCACTGTCCGGCTCGGACAGGCGCTGCATCAGATGCACGCCCGCGTCCACCGTGGTGCCAATCAGCACCGGCAGCACCACGATGTTGAGGTAGTTGAACTTCAGGTCCAGCAGCGCCATCAGCCCCGCCACCGACAGCAGCGTGGGCAGCATGCAGATGAGCGCCGTGCGCAGCCGCCCCAGCGTCAACCACATGGCTGCCAGCACCGAGAGAATGGCCGCGCCGAGGATGCGCGGCCCGTCCTGCGCCACCATGTCCAGGATGTCCGCGACGATGAGCGCCTCGCCCGCGGCTGACACCTGCGTGCCATCGGGCAGGTTCATCCCGCGCACCTCCTTGGCGAAGGTCCGCGTCCGCGCGCCGTCCGCGAGGTTGATCGCCGAGTACACCAGCACCACGCCGCCCGCGTCCGCGCCGCCCAACCCCTCGAATTGCCGCCGCACCGCCTCCGGCAGGTTCTCCCGCTGGAAGGGCTCGGCCCGCGTCATCTTCAGCGCGCGCTCCAGGTTGCTCCGCACGTCCTTCGGCATCCGCTCCGGATCCAACTTCTCCAGCCGCTGGCGGATGGCCTGCAGCACCGTCTTCTTCTCCTGCTGCTGCTTGGGCACCAGGTCCACCAGCGCCCCGACGAAGTCGATGGTGGACTCCTTGCCGCGCTCGGCCTTGCGCTTCTCCAGCTGGCGCACCACCTCGTGCTCCATGTCCCGCGAGTCGGTGAGCACCACCACCGGCGTCTGCGAGTAGCCGAGGATGCGGTTGACGCTCCGATCCAGGCTCACCGAGGGCACCCGGACGTCCTCCAGCTTGGAGGCGTCGTAGCTGAAGCTCACCCGCCAGGCCTGGCTGATGAGCACCACCAACCCCAGCCCCACGACGATCGCCACCGCGCGGTAGCTGCGCGGCAGCCACCGGGCCAGCAGCGCCAGCGGCCCCGCCGAGCCCACATGCGTCCGCGGCGTCCAGCCCCAGCGCGAGGCCAGGCCCAGCAGCGCCGGGAGAATCAACAGGTACGAGGCGATGCTCACCAGCATGCCCACCGCCGCGATGATGCCGAACTCGTGGAAGGCGGCGAACTCGGAGATGGACAGGCTCAAGAAGGTGAGCGCCGCCACCAGCGCGGCGATGAAGGCCGAGAATCCCGTGTGGCTGAACGCCTCGCGCGTCGCCTGCAGCGAATCCTGCCCCTCCGAGCGCAGCGTGGTGTAGCGCCCCAAGAGGTGGATGCCGTGCTCCACGCCCAGGCCGCCCAGCACCGCGGCCAGGAAGCCCGTGAGGAGATTCACCTTCCCGTACGCCAGCCCCACGAAGCCATACGTCCACGACAGGCCCGCCAGCACCGGCGCCATGGTGAACACCACGCCCAGCGCGCTTCGGAAGTGGAACGCCAGGTACAGCACCAGCAGCACCATCGCGATGCCCGAGGCGCGTCCCAGGTCCGCGGTGATCATCTTCTGCTGGTCCATCTTCTTCTTGAAGGTGCCGGTGACAGCCGTCTTGAACGTCGGCCCGTACTTCGAGAAGTCCTGCTGGGCCAGGAAGTCCTCCACCTGCCCCACCACCTTCTTGGCGTAGTTCAGGTCGGCGCTGCTGCCCTTGGGCTTGAGCATGAGCACCACCAGGCGCTCCTCGGGGTCGATGAAGTAGAGGTCCTCCCCGTTGGCCATGCGCTGGCTGGCGCTGCCGGCGTACTTCTGCTCGATGTCGGTGAAGTCGATGGGCGGCGGCGGCGCGTCATCCAGCCGGACGAAGAGCGGGTTGGCCTGCTCCTTCTCCCAGGCGATGCGCGCGTCGATGCGCTCCTGGATGACCTTCAGGTCCGGCACGTCCACGTAGTAGAGCGCGTGCTCCTCGAAGAAGGGCCGCGGCCGCTGGTAGTTGACGAACTGGATCTCCGGCAACTGGGCCGCCTTCGGCACCATGTCGTCGACGAACTGCTTGAGCACCGCGGGCTCGGCGCCCATGCCCACCACCACCACGTAGCCCTGGCCGCCGAAGCGCTTGCGCATCTTCTCGAGGTCCTGGACGCTCGGGAAGGACTTGGGCAGCAGGCCCACCATGTCGGCGTTGAGCGCCAGCGTGCGCGCGAAGAAACCGCCCAGCACCACCAGCACCACCGCCACCACCAGCGCCTGCCAGGGCTTGCGGTGATTGCGCGCGGCGAGCGCTCCCATCACCGCCTCGATCCGCTCCGCCACCCGCTTGTCGCTCATGTCTCCGCTCTATCTGTACGAAAACCCACAATTCAAGCCGCTCACCATCGCCAGCGGTGTCCCCGACAGTCAACGGATCCGCCGGGGAAACCAGGAGGCCAGAGAAGCCCCCGGCTGCTTGGTGGACGTACCCTGTCATACCCCCTGGCGGCCGACTTTCTTCCCAACCCCGCTCGACAAGCCGCGCTGCTGGCAGGGGTTCGAATGACTGAATGCTCCGCTTGCGGGGGCGCACCTACATGGTGGGCTTCCCTCTGGGGGTAGAGCGTTCTCGGGGAAGCAGGAACGAGCCTCTAGGGAGCAGCCGAGCGAGCGGGCGTCGCTGTCGGGCGGGCGCGGCGTGGCCAGTTTGCCGCCCGAGGGAGTGGGGCTCGCACGGCGCGGGCTCTCGGGAGGGGGAGGGCGCCCGGTTCACCGCGCCGCCGGGAGGGCCCGGAGGCAAGGTCTCGGCGCCGCCCAGAACGATGGTCTCGGATCCGACGACTTCAACCGGCTGGAGAGGGCGCCTGGAGCGCGGTCTCGGCGCACTGGCGGCGCGCAACTACCGTCGCCCCGGAGCGGCGCTGGCGGTAGCCGTGGCGCTGAGCCTGCTCGGGGTCTTCTTCGCGCGGGGCCTGTCCCTGGACGCCAACCTGGTGAGCCTGCTGCCCAAGTCCTTCCAGAGCGTGGAGGATCTGCACGAGTTGGAGAAGCGCTTTGGCGGCATGGGCTGGGTGGTGGTGGTGGGCGAGGGAGCCGAGCCCGAGGCCTTGCGCCGCTTCGCCGATGACATGGCGCCGAAGCTGGAGGCGCTGCCGGGCATCCGCTTCGTGGAGGTGCGCCGCCCCGGAGGCTTCTTCGAGGAGCACGCCCTCTACTACCTGTCGTTGGAGGACTTGGAGGAGGTGGAGCGGCGGCTGCAGTCGCGCATCACCTATGAGAAGGAGCGCGCCAACCCGCTCTTCGTGGACCTGATGGACGAGGGGCCACCCTCGGTGGACTTCTCGGACCTGGAGGCGAAGTACGGGGCGAGCGGGGCGCGCCGGCTCTCGGGCAGCGGCGAGGCGTACTACCTGGACGAGGGGGCGCGCCGCGTGGTGCTGCTGGCCAAGCCCGAGGGCAGCTCGGCGGACCTGGACTTCTCCCGCCGCGTCATCACCGAGGTGGAGAACCTGCTGGCCGCGCAGAACCTGTCGGCGTACGGGCCGGGCTTCAAGACGGCCATCACCGGCACCTTCCAGAAGAAGCTGGATCAACAGCACCAGATCGGCCGGGACATCGCCGTGTCCTCGGCGGTGGCGGGCGCGCTGCTGCTCATCTTCCTCTTCATCCACTTCCGCAGCGCGCTGGCGGTGGGAATGGTGCTGGCGCCGGTGGGCATGGGGCTGGCGTGGACGTACGGACTGGTGGGGTTGGCCTATGGGCGGGTGAACCTCCTCACGGGCTTCCTGGGCGCCATCCTCGGAGGCCTGGGCATCGAGCACGGCATCCACCTGCTGGGGCGCTACCTGCACCTGCGCGGCGAGAACTGGAAGCCGGAGCACGCCCTGCGCGAGTCCTTCACCCACACGGGCAGCGCGGCGCTCATCTCCGCGCTGGTGGCGGCGCTCACCTTCCTGCTGCTGGGCACCTCGCGCTTCCGCGCGTTCCGTGAGTTCGGCGTCATCGCCGGCGTGGGCATGCTGCTGCTGGTGGCCGCCTACGTGCTGGTGCTGCCAGCGGTGCTGGGGCTGGCCTCGCGGCTGGGGTGGAAGCCCGGGCCGGCGGCGACGGCGCACCTGAACGCGCCCCTGGGCCGGCTGTTGGTGCGCTGGCGCAGGCCGCTCACGGTGGTGTCGGCGCTGCTGGTGGGCGGGCTGGTGCTGGACGTGGCGCGCGTGCGCTTCGACTACAACTTCAGCTCGCTGGAGGACCAGCAGCTGCCCTCCTTCGTGCTGGATCGGCAGGTGAACCGGCTCATCGGCTATTCGCAGACGCCGGTGGTGGTGCTCACCAACTCTCCGGAGGAGGAGCGCGCGGTGGTGGAAGAGCTGCGCGCGCGCAAGGCCCAGTTGGGCGAGCGCTCCACGGTGGACTTCGTCGCCTCGCTGGCGACGCTGGTGCCCGAGGACCAGGCGCGCAAACAGCAGGTGCTCCAGCGCCTCCAGGGGCTGTTGAAGGACGTACCCGAGGAGCAGCTCGAACCCCAGCAACGCGAGCAGCTCGCGGAGCTACGCGAGCAGGTCCAGGCTCCGCCCTTCACGCGCGAGCAGCTGCCGACCTCCGTGCGCCGACAGTTCCAGGGCACGCAGGGCCAGAGCGGCTTCGTGCTGGTGTACCCGAGCATCAGCCTGGGCAGCGGAGAGGCCATCCGAGCCATGGCGCGCGAGGTGCGCGGGGTGCAGCTGCCCGGCGGCGGGCGCATCTCCGCGGCGGGCGAGCCCATGGTGCTGGCGGACATCCTGGAGATGGTGACGCACGAAGCGCCGCGCATCCTTATAGGGACGGTGCTGGTGGTGCTGCTGGCCATGTGGGTGACGCTGGGCAACCTGCGGCTGGCGCTGTTGTGCCTGACGCCCACGGTGGTGTCGCTGCTGGCGCTGGTGGGGTTGATGCCGCTGCTGGGCATGGAGTTCAACTACCTCAACATCCTCGTCATCCCCGTGCTCATCGGGACGACGGTGGACGCGGGCGTACACCTCTTGACGCGGCTGGTGGCACCCGACAGTGACTTCGTCTCGGTGTACTCGGAAACGGGACGAGCCATCTGCGGCGGCCTGCTCACGAGCGCGGTGGGCTTTGGCGCGCTCTTCCTCGCGGACCACCCGGGCCTCAACTCGGTGGGCGCGCTGGCCAACCTGGGCTTCGGGGTGAACCTGCTGGTGATGGTGGTGGCCTTCCCCGCGCTGCTGCTGCTGCTGTCCGAGCGGCGGCGGCGCAAGCAACTGCTGCGCAGGGCCCACGCGCGAGACGAGGCTCCGCCGCCGCCTCCGAGCTCCAGCGACGTCCCCTCCGCCAGCTGAAGCGGTCCGGAGAGCATGCGGCCTGTCGAGCGGCTCCTGCAGGTGTAGGCACCGCTGCTCACGTTCCCCAAGCAGCAGCACGCACACAGGGAGAGACATCGTGAAGATTTCGAAGATGAAAATGCTGGCGGGGGGCCTTCTGGTTGGTGCGCTGACGTTCATGGGCTGCAAGTCGGACCAGTCGGCCGAGAAGACGGGGGAGCCCACGACGGAGACGGGCACCAGCACCGGCACCACGGGTGACCAGGGCACCGGAACCACGGGTGACCAGGGCACGCCGCCGGGCACGGGCGGCTCGGGCGAGCCTACCGAGACCAAGCAGTCGGACGACAACCTGCGCATGCCGTACGAGGATCCGCTGCGCACGCCGGAGGACGAGAGCGTGCGGGGCTCCGAGTCCGAGCTGGAGCCCGGCATCCACGACGACGCCACCTTGGATCCCGGCTCCGGCGTGGGCGGCTCGGGCTTGGGCACGGGGGCCGACGACGGCACCCGGGATGACAACCTGAACGAGGGCGGAAACCTCGAGGAGGACTTCCGCATCCCGGACTCGCCCGCCGACACGCTGCCGGAGGACGGGGCGATGAACAACGACCTGGACGTGCCCGAAGGCGCGCGCTGACCCGCGTCAGCGCTTGGAGTTGAAAGGAAGCAGCGCCCGCGCAACCACGCGGGCGTTGCTGTTTGCGGGCCTGGAAGTTACACGAGGGGCCTCGACCTCCTCGGAAGAGACCCCCTCATGAAACAATACGAGAAGAAGCACGACGCGAACGGCCAGGCCTACCTGGAGACGTCCCTGCCGGGGCTGGTGCTCACCCGCCTGCCGCTGCTCAACAAGGGCACCTCCTTCTCCTGGGAGGAGCGCAAGGAGTTCGGGCTGATGGGCGTGCTGCCCACGCACGTCTCCTCGCTGGAGGAGCAGGTCGCCCGCTCGTACGCGAACTTCAAGAGCTTCCGCACGGACCTGGAGAAGCACGTCTTCCTGCGCGCGCTGCAGGACCGCAGCGAGGTGCTCTTCTACGCGCTGATTGATCGGCACATCGAGGAGATGATGCCCATCATCTACACCCCCACGGTGGCGCAGGCGGTGGAGCAGTTCAGCCGCATCTACCGCTATCCGCGCGGGCTGGTGGTCAACCCCGAGAACATCGATCAGATCGACTCGCTGCTGGAGAACACGCCGTTCCCGGACGTGCAGCTCATCGTCGCCACGGACAACGAGGGCATCCTGGGCATTGGAGACCAGGGCTTCGGGGGCCTGGCGATCTGCATCGGCAAGCTGTCGCTGTACACGGCGGCGGCGGGCATCGACCCGGCGGTAACGCTGCCGGTGGAGCTGGACGTAGGCACCAGCCGCAAGGACCTGCTGGAGGATCCGCTCTACCTGGGCGTGCGGCGGCCGCGCATGGAGGGCCAGGAGTACGACGCGTTCATCCACCGCTTCGTCACGGCGCTGCAGCGCCGCTTCCCGAACGTGCTCCTGCAGTGGGAGGACTTCAGCAAGCAGAAGGCGTTCGACGTGCTGGACCGGTACCGGGACGTGGTGCCCTCGCTCAATGACGACATCCAGGGCACGGGAGCGGTGGTGCTGGCGGGGCTGCTGGCGGCCTCGCGCCAGACGCAGCGGGACCTGGCGCAGCAGACGTTCCTCATCCACGGCGCGGGCGCGGGCGGAGTGGGCGTGGCGCGGCAGATCGTCCGCGGGTTGCAGCTGCAGGGGATGTCGCTGGAGCAGGCGCGCGCGCGCATCTTCCTGATCGACTCCAAGGGGCTCATCCTGAAGGACCGGAAGGGGCTGGAGCCGTACAAGCTGGAGTTCGCGCACGAGCCGGCGCGGGTGGCGGGCTGGAAGCTGCAGGGCGGCATCCCGAGCCTGGTGGAGACGGTGCGGGAGGCGAAGGTGACGGTGCTGCTGGGCCTGTCGGGCCAGCGCGGCGCCTTCAACGAGGAGGTGGTGCGGGCGGTGACGGCGAACACGCCGTACCCGATGGTGTTCGCGCTCTCCAACCCCACGGCCAACAGCGAGGCGGTGCCCGAGGACATCTACCGCTGGACGCAGGGCAAGGCGCTGGTGGCGACGGGCAGCCCGTTCGAGGACGTGATGTGGGAAGGGGTGGCGCACCCGGTGGGCCAGGGCAACAACGCGTTCATCTTCCCGGGGCTGGGGCTGGGCGTGCTGCTGAGCCGGGCGAAGCGGGTAACGGATGGGATGCTGACGGCGGCGGCGCTGGCGCTCTCCGAGTTCGTGGACAAGGGGCGACTGGCACAGGGCGGCCTGTATCCGCGGATGGACAAGATCCGGGTGGCGAGCAAGCAGGTGGCGGTGGCGGTCATCCGCCAGGCGCAGAAGGAAGGCGTGGCCACGCAGACGCTGCCGGAGGACCTGGAAGCCCACCTCGAGGCACGCATGTGGCGTCCCGAGTTCCTGCCCATCCGCAAGGCCCGGAGCAGCTGAGCGCCCGGGAATCAGCGGGTCTTTGACTTGTTGGTCTCCTGGATCATTTTTCCGAGCCAGCCCCTGTAGTGGTACGTGCTCGTGAAAGTCGACCTCTCTCCAGTGATGGCACTGGAGAGGATGCCGACCAGCTTGCTCTCGCGGAAACAGGGACCTCCACTGTCACCACCTCCCGTGAGAGAGCCCGGCGACTTGAGCTTGAAGGTCTCCCCCGCTGAGTCCTTCTCCGAGATCGTATTGTCCCCAAAGCGGCGGGTCAGTTGGAGGTCTCCGTACACGCTCTCTCCGCTCTCGACCCTGTCCGCGCCGAAGCCCACGATCGTGACTGCTTCATCCACGTCGATGTCTTCCTCGATGTCCGGCAGCACATGCGTGAACTTGGCCGCAACCGCTTGAGGCAAGCGGATCAACGCAAGATCTGCCTTGCGCTCTTTGACGATCCTCTTGTCGAGCACCACCTTGAAGCTGGGATGTGGAAGCACTTCTCCCGTGTGCTCCTCGAAGACATCCTCTTCCTTCGCTCCGAGAGGTTGATACAGCGCCGTCTGCACGGTGGCCGCCCGGTTACATGTCGATGAATCCCCTACGAGTACACTCTCCTGCTTGCGCAGCGTGCATACGCAGTGGCCCGCAGTCAGGACGAGCCGAGGGCTGATCAGCACACCCGTACAGTATGGCTTTCCGCTGCGGGGGAGCGTGATCGCTACAACGGATGAATACCTGTTGCGTCGATCCTCCTGACTGGGCGGCAGGATCGCCAGCACCTCGCCTTCTGCGCGATCCGGTACTGGGGCGGTCCCAAAGCATCCCCCACCCATTACCAGCATTGCGACAGCCCAAAAGCCTCGAGCCACCAGCGTGCGTCGGCGCGCCATTCGACCTCTCCCGATGAGACTCATGGCGACCGGGCGCCCTCAGCGGCAACTCTCTGAACTTCGGAGCGCACCCATTCTCGATGAAGATAGACCCTCGTGAATGCGGGCCTGTCGCCAAGGCCCATGCTCGAGACTCCAACCAGTGCCGGGCCTTCTCTCTCCTGGAGCAAACAGGGCGCTCCACTGCCACTCGTGAATGCGAGCCCGGCTTGGGCTTCGAGCAGCGCCACGTCACTGCCCGCGGCAACCACCTCCGCGACTTTCATCCGCCCGGAGCGGCGGACTCCTTGAATCAGGTCGGTGGTCGGATCGAGACCGTAGCCGACCAGCACAACGGACTCGCCCGCCTTGGCCTCGGTATCCGCGAGCCGAGCGGGCGAGAAGCCTCCATCCACCTGTTCCTCCAAGGAGACAACCGCAAGATCCGCGCCGCTCGACATCACGCGAGACTGCGCATCCAAGAGCACCTTCAGGTCGGGATGAGGCCTGACCTTTCCATGACGAGTCCTCGACTGGATTCTCGTGGGACTTGCGGGCTCGCCCTCTCGCGGATGGTAGAGGACCGTCACGACCTCCGCGCTCTCCGCACAGGCAGCGCCATCAATGATGGATTCGCCGTCGCGGCCCTCCCCTGTGAACTTGCGCCTCGCGCATACACAGTGTCCTGCCGTGAGGACCAGTCTCGGGCTGACGAGCACGCCACTGCACTTGAGCGTCTCCCCCGCCTTCACTGAGGCCTTCACCATGACGGTGAACGCGTACTGGTTCTCTGCATCCTGGAGCCCATCCGCAAAAGCCACTCGCTCATCGATGGCAAGCGACTCGCCCGCTGTCTCACCGAGAGGCGCACTCGGACTGGCATCCGCGGGCTCATGAGAAGGGGATTGCGAAGAACACTTACCGCAAGAGAGCAGCAGCACGACGCACACCAGCATTGGGGACAGCGCTGCCCGGCCATCGAACATCTCGTCATTCCTTCACTGTGGCCTTCATCGTGCCACAGGAAGTGCGGCATGACCTCGCCTTGCAGAAGTGAAGGCCTCCTCCCGAAACGGAGAAGGCCTCCACCTCCTGAATCCGCCTGGCTCGCGCCTCAGCTCACCCCGACACCCGGATAGGGAATGGAGGAGGGCTGTGGCTCGATGATGCGGGGCTCGTGATGGGGATGATGGTCCGGCATCTCGTCGGAGCCCTCGGCGGGGAATATCGGAGGAACATGCGGAGCGCGCTCCTCCTCCTCCGAGTGGGCGGTGCGGCTCGGCGGCGGCACTTCCGGTATGGGAATGTGCAATACGTCCTTCTTGCTCATGGCATCACCTCCGGTGGGCGTCTGCTTCAAGAGTGTTGAGGCCTCGTCCGGCCGGGCACTCTTTTCGAGCCGCTGTCTGGCGCTCGCCCGGAGGGCAGCCAGCCTTGGCCTGACATAAGTTCACCCGGCGGCCCGTTTCCGAGAGACGAACCACGGTCCGAACACCGAGCGAGGCGGAATGGGCATCAAGCTGTTGCTGGCAGGTCGATACATGGGCGGAGAGCACCTCTTCTCTCCCCCCGAGGAGCCCGAGCCCTGGCTGCGACGTGTCGAGAGCTGGTTCCAGGACGTCACCGGCGAGTTCCTGGAGAGTTCCCGCATCGTCGAGGGCCCCCAGGGAGCCCCGCTGCTCCTGCTGCGCCTGCATCCGGCTGCGGGAGAGGTCTCCGTGCTGGCCGCTGGGCAGGCAAGGGTGGTGGTCTCGGCGGAGACCTTCGCCGTGGGCCCCGGCTATCACCGCTACCTCTGTGACCTGATGAAGCAGTTGGGCCTGGCGCTCCACATCACCTGGGCGGACCCGAACCTCGAGGAGGGCGTGGGAGACCCGACGGGCTACTTCCACACCGGGGATGCCGGACCGCTGGAGGAGCAGATGCTCACGGGGCTCGGCGACGCGGCCGGGCAGGTGCTCGAGTACCGGCAGCGCGGGCTCTTCGGCTTCGCGATGTCCATGCGCTTCGGCCACGTCTTCGAGCACCCGGGCGCGCTGCTCACGCCCATGGGGCCTCGGGATGAGGCCTGGCTGCGCGCCGTGCATGCGGAGCCGCGCCGGGGCACGGACGTGTTCCCCTGGTGGGCGCCGGGCGTGAATGCCGCCTCGCGCCTGGGCCGAGCCCTCAGCCGGCTGTGGACGGAGGTGGTGTGGCGCCCGCCGCTGCTGGAGGAGGAGCGCCGCCTCTTCCGGAACGTGGCGCGGCTGCTGGAGCAGGCCTGGCGCGAGGATCCGACGCTCCCCTACCCCTGGCGCGAGTGGCAGGAGGTGCTGGGCTATCTGGGCATCGGCGGGACGCTGGCGGAGCAGGTGAGTCAGCGCGCCTCCCAGGCCGCCGAGGGCCCACGCGTGGGCTACCGCCGGGGCTCGGTCCAGGTGGTGCTGCCCGAGGGCTGGGAGATCCGCATCCCGGGCTCACTCGCCGAGGAGCACCTGAATGACGGCAGCTGGGTGGCGCGAGACCACCGCCGCAGCGTGCGCTTCGTGCCTTTGGAGGACGCCGAGGACATCGCCCCGGCCAGCCCGGAGCGGCGCGCGCTGGAGATCGAACACCATGGGGCCCGGGTCAGCGGTCGCGCCTCGCTGCAGGTGGGTCCGGGAGAGTGCCGGCTCACAGCGGTGTGCCGCGCTGGGACACGGCGCGCGCTGTGCCTGGTGAGCTTCGATGATCCGGAGGAGCAGGACTGGGCGCTCGGCACGTGGCGCTCACTGGACCGCGCCGCAGCTGCGTGACGCCCGCTGAGAAGAATCCCCCGCGCGCCAGCCCCCCCGAGGCCAGCGCGCGGGAGCCATGCGGTGCGCCTAGTACTTCTTCTTGGTGCTGTCGCCGGAGCCCAGCTGGCCTTCCTGGATGTCTCCCTGCTGGCCCTTGTCGAAGTCGCCGGAGCCACCCATGCCGGTATTCATGGAGTCCTTGTGCTTCATGTCATGCGGCATGTCCCCCGAGCCGCCGACGCCCATGTTGGAGGCGGGTCCGATCTTGCCGAGCAGCGAGTAGGCCTGCTGCCGATGGCTCGTGACGGACTGGACGTGCTGCTTGAGCACCGGGGTGATGTCCGCGGTGGTGAAGGCCTGCTGAGCCGCCATCAGCTTGCCGAGCGCCGCATCGTGGTCGCCGACCATGTGCGCCAGGAAACACGAGTCGAACGGCATGCCCTTGAGCGACTGGAGCTTGTCCATCGCGGCCTTCTCGGCGGCCATGGCCTTGCGCTCCACGTCGTTCATCGGCTTGGGCGTATTGGCCAGCGTGAGGCCCTTCTTCTGCGCATAGGCCATCACCTGCTGGTCCGCCGTGGTGTGGTCCTTCACCAGCGTTTCACCGTAGGACTTCACCTCCTGGCTCTGGCCGTTCTGCTGCGCCAGCTTGCCGATCTGGATCTCCATCTGGTTGATGTGGTGCAGCCGCTCGAGGAAGGCCTTCTCGTCGGCGGGCACCACGAAGCCCATGTGCTCCACCGTGCCGCCCTTGGCCATCGTCTTGCCGGCCTTGGCGTTGGGGTCCTTCATCATCTCGCCCTGCATGTTCGACTGGGCAAGTGCGGCACCCCCGAACACCAGCGAGCCCGTGAGAAGAAGTCCCTGAATCGTGCGCTTCATGTGCTGCTCTCCCTTCCTGCGAAAAGACCGTGGCGGCAAGTCCCCCCTCTGGGTGGCTCTCTCCACGGTCGATGAAAAGCGGGGACGCACCTAGGCCAGACGGTGGGCCGTTCACACCCGACCCAAGGGCAGGGCGTGCTGCGCCACACGTTCCAGCCCCGGTCTTTCCGGCACTCGACGCTCGAGGTGTCCACCAGCGCAGAGCGCCCGGTGCGCGGGTGGGCTACCGCCTGCCTCGGCGCAGCTCCTGGATCTCCGTCGCATAGGTGTCGCCGGAGATGAGATCGAACGAGGCGCGGACCTCGCTGCCCTCGCGGATGCGCGTCACGGGGATGCGGCGCGCGCCTCGCTTGGCGCGGGTGTCGCCTGTCACGCGCAGCACATAGGTCTCACCGGTCTCGTGGTCCACGACCTGGACGGCCTTCTTGGAGACGTCGCTGACGCGGCCCTCGAAGACGGCGCTCGCCACGGGGGTCTGCTCCAGCTCCGCGTTCGCACCGGAACCACCGGTGCCCGTCGCACCCGAGTCCTGGCCCTGCCCCCGAACCTCCCGGGCGTTCGCGAGCTCTCCCTGGAGGCGCTGCACCTCGGCCTGCAGGCGGGCGATCTCGCCCTGCGCGGCCTCTGGCGTGAGCGCCGCCGAGCCTCCTGTCCCAGCGCCCGGGGTGCCCGTGCCCGTACCGCCCGGAGTACTCGTGCTGCCTGGAGTACTCACGCCGCCCGGGGTGCCTACCCCTGTCCCCGCCCCCCCCGTGCCGCTGGGAGTGCCAACGCCCGTCGCGGGAGTGCCGACACCTGTTGCGGGAGTGCCAACGCCCGTCGCGGGAGTGCCGACACCCGTTGAGGGAGTACCGACACCTGTTGAGGGGGTGCCGACGCCCGTCGCGGGAGTGCCGACGCCCGTCGCGGGGGTACCAACGCCCGTCGCGGAGGTACCCGTGCCCGTGGTCCCCGTCCCGCTGGTACTCCCCATGCTGCCCGTGCCGCCAGCACTCCCGGAGCCACCGATACCCGTGCTTTGATCAATCGAGCCAGGGAGGGCCGTCCCGGAGCCAGTCGCGGTCCCATTGGACTGCTCCCCCGTGCCCAGCAAGCTCCGACCCGTGCCGTCTACGGCACCCGTCTGCGCTCCCGGCACCGCCGCGTTCTGCTGCGAGTCCCCCGGCGCCACCGAGAAGCTGCCGCTCGCGGGCGGCCCCGATGGCGCTCCAACGCTGGAACCTGTCCCTTGGGTTCCAGCCGGCGCGGCGCCTGCTCCCCCGCTCCCCTGCTGAGCATGGCTCGTCCACGACACACCCAACGTCAACGCAAAGGCCGCGGCCAGGATCATCTTTCGCATTCGCTCGGCTCCTTCTCTCGCCGAGAGAAGTTGGGTGCCGGACACCTCGGGACCAAGGGGCTCACAAGCCACGGAGGCACGGCCCGATCGGCGGCTTGCTTCCCATGCGAGGCGCACTTCCGTCGTCCACTGAATGTCACGCGCCTCGCAAAGAAGGTGCCAACACCCCGCACGCGCCTTGAAGCCCACGGGGTGCGCCCTACATTGCCCCGTCACTCAACACGGATAGGAACGGACGGGCGATGGGAACTGAAGTGTGGCCGGGGAAGCCCTACCCCCGAGGGGCGACGTACGACGGGACCGGAGTGAACTTCGCGGTGTACTCCCAGGTGGCGACGCGGGTGGAGGTTTGCCTCTTCGATCCCGCGAACCCCTCTCGGGAGATCGACCGGTTCGACTTGCCCGAGGTCACGGAGTTCGTCTGGCACGGCTTCGTGCCAGGCATGGAGCCCGGGACGCTGTACGGCCTGCGCGTGCATGGCCCCTATGACCCCGCGCGAGGCCACCGCTGCAACCCGTACAAGCTGCTGGTGGACCCGTACGCCAAGGCCCTCTACGGCGAGCCGGACTGGAAGCAGCCGGTCTTCGCCTACACGCTCGGCCACAAGGAGCAGGACCTCGCGCGCGATGAGCAGGACAGCGCCGCGGGCGTGCCCAAGGGCGTGGTGGTGAGTGACTTCTTCGACTGGGGCAACGACCGCCGGCCGGATGTGCCCTGGCGCAAGACGGTCATCTATGAGGCGCACGTGAAGGGCCTCACCATGCGCCACCCCGCCGTGCCCGAGCACCTGCGGGGCACCTACGCGGGCCTCTCGCACCCGGCCGTCATCGAGCACCTGCTCAAGCTGGGCGTCACCGCGGTGGAGCTGCTACCGATTCACGAGGCGGCCGACGACTCGTTCCTCAACGACAAGGGCCTGTCCAACTACTGGGGCTACAGCACGCTCAACTACTTCGCTCCCGAGCAGAGCTACGCCAGCCGCCGCACTCCGGGCAGTCAGGTGGCCGAGTTCAAGTCCATGGTGAAGGCCCTGCACGCGGCCGGCATCGAGGTGCTGCTCGACGTGGTCTACAACCACACCTGCGAGGGCAACCACCTGGGGCCCACCCTGTCGCTCAAGGGCATCGACAACACGGCCTACTACTGGACGATGCCGGACCCGCGCTACTACCTGGACTTCACCGGCTGCGGGAACAGCCTCAACGCCTCGCTGCCCCAGGCCGCCAAGCTCATCGCCGACTCCCTGCGCTACTGGGTGACGGAGATGCACGTGGACGGGTTCCGCTTCGATCTCGCCACCACGCTGGGGCGCCAGGGCGGAGGCGAGTTCAGCCCCAACGCCCCGCTCTTCCAGATCATCAACCAGGACCCGGTGCTCAACCGGGTGAAGCTCATCGCCGAGCCCTGGGACGTGGGACTGGGCGGCTACCAGGTGGGGCACTTCCCGGCGCCGTGGCGCGAGTGGAACGGCAAGTACCGCGACGCCCTGCGCCGCTACTGGAAGGGCGACGAGAACCTCGCGGGCGAGGTGGGCCACCGGCTGGCGGGCTCCTCGGACATGTTCCAGGAGGCGCGACGCCGGCCCCAGGCGAGCATCAACTTCGTCACCGCCCATGACGGCTTCACGCTGCACGACCTCGTCACCTACAGCCACAAGCACAACGAGGCCAACGGCGAGCACAACCGCGACGGCGCCGACGACAACCAGGCGTGGAACTGCGGGGTGGAGGGCGAGACGGACAACGGGCAGGTGGTCGCCCTGCGCGAGCAGCAGAAGCGCAACCTGCTGGCCTCGCTCTTCCTGTCCCAGGGCGTGCCGATGCTGGTGGCCGGCGACGAGATGGGGCGCACCCAGGGCGGCAACAACAACGCCTACTGCCAGGACAATGAGATCTCCTGGGTGGACTGGAACCTGGATCCGCGCCGCAAGGCGTTGCTGGACTTCACCTCGCGGCTCATCCAGTTCCGGCACCGGCAGCCAGTGCTGCAGCGCCGCCGCTTCTTCCAGGGCGAGCGCATCTGGGACTCGCGCTTCAAGGACCTGACGTGGTACCGGCCGGACGGCTCGGAGATGAGCCCGGAGGACTGGAACAAGCCCTTCGTGCGCTCGCTGGCGTTCCTGCTGGGCGGGGACGCCATCCCCACGCCGGACGAGCGCGGCCAGCGCATCTTCGGCGACGCGCTGCTGGTGCTGCTCAACGCCCACCACGAGCCGGTGAGCTTCACGCCGCACGCCCCGGCCGAGGGCCGCCAGTGGGTGCTGGAGTTCTACACGGCCGATGACACGCGGGGCCCGGAGCCGCTGCAGGGCAAGACGTTCGAACTCACTGGCCGCTCACTCGCGGTGCTGCGCGAGGCCGCCAAGGACGAGTCGAAGTAGACGACCGCTGAAAGACCACGGGCCGGCTCCCAGGGGAAGAGCCGGCCCGCTTGGCGCTTCGGGGACGGGGCGCAGGCCCCACCTGAAGCGTGAATCTTTCACGCGGTGCGAGTACTCGGGGAACACCGCGTGCTCTCACCTTCTAGCAATCGTGATTTTTCAAGTAAAGCGTGGATTGAAAGGAAACCAATCAATGCTGCTTGAACGGGTGCTGGAGGGTGTCCTTCGCCCGGGCAGTGCTCACTGGGTGACATGAAGCGCCCGCCCACGTGGGGGGCGGGCGCTCCACACGCCTAGGGGCAGCCGGTCAGCGAGGAGATCCACGCGTTCACCACTCCCACGCCCTCCGTGTCGATGACGCGGCTGGCCAGCGGCGGCATCCGGTTGGCGTCCAGCGCGTGCAGCCGCAGGGACAGGAGGGAGCGCTCGGGAGCTCCCGGCGCCAGCAGCTTCGCGTCGGCGACTCCTAGGCTGCCCTGCTCGGGCGTGGCGTCGCAGACCTTCGTCTGGGCCAGCGGGGTGGAGAAGCGCAGGTCGGCCGGTCCTCGGCCCGTGCTGTTGGGGCGGTGGCAGTTGGAGCAATTGGAGTGCAGGTAGGCCCGGGCGCGGAGCTCGAGCGCATCACTCCCCATGGGTGTCGGGTAGCGCGACAGGGCCGAAGGCACGCCTCCCGCCCCGGCCTCGAACAGGCCCACGTGTTCGAGGGTGGTGAGCTGATTGGAGACGCGCTGGGTGGAGGCGTACACCAGGTCCCTGTTGAGCTGCCCCGTCTCCAGGCCCAGAGAGTGACCCGCGGCGCTGGTGTGGCAGCGCACGCACTCGGCGCGGCTGGGGAAGTACCAGGTCTGGTCCCCCACCTGCCGTGACTTGCTGGCGGGCAGCAGCGTGGCGTCCGTCTGCGCATCGTCCCACTCGTAGCTGTAGCCGCCCCAGCTCCCGTCGGGGTGGCGCATGAAGAGCCGCGTCTCCACGCGTTTGTCCCCGAGGAAGAAGGTCTTCACCAGCACGGAGCCCACGGGCAGCTCCCAGTCTCCGTCGTCTCCCACGCGGATCTGCTTGCCGTCCGGCAGCGCCAGGAAGCGCTCCTTCTGCGCGCCGTCGGACCAGAGCGGCGCGTTGACGTCATAGGGAATGAGGCCCGAGGCGGGCTTCTGGGGGTTGGTGGGCTCCACGCAGCCGGTCTCCGACAGCTTCTGCGGGAAGGAGACAGGCGCCTGCGGTCCGCTGGGCACCAGCTTGTGGAGCCTGCCGCTGCTGAAGTCGGTGATGAGCACCTCGCCGTCGACCATCTCTCCAAAGGAGGAGAGGGCGACGGAGGTATCCACCAGGAGCTGGGGCGCGGCCTCGCCCGTCACGGCGTCATAGGAGACGGCCCAGAGGATCCCGGTGGCGAAGTCTCCATAGATGAAGCGGCCCACCAGCGCGGGGATGGCCCGGCCCCGGTACACATAGCCCCCCGTGATGGAGACGCCCTCGGAGCGCGGGTACTTGACGATGGGGTCGATCAGCCCGGCGCTGCTGCAAGTCGCCGCGTTGAAACATTGGTCTGCCTCCTTGATTCGCCAGCCGTAGTTGCCTCCGAGGACGATGCGGTCCACCTCCTCGAGGGCGTTCTGGCCGACGTCGCCGGCCCAGAGCTCACCGGTGGCGCGATCGAAGCTCCAGCGCCACGGGTTGCGCAGGCCCCAGGCGTAGATCTCCGGCTTGCCGCCGCCGTTGCGGAACGGGTTGGTGGCGGGGATGGCATAGGGGCTGCCGCCGTCCACGTCGATGCGCAGGAACTTGCCCAGCAGGCTGTTGAGGTTCTGCGCGTAGTTCTGTGGATCTCCGCCAGAGCCACCATCGCCCATGCCGATATAGAGGTAGCCATCCGGCCCGAAGGCGATGCCGCCGCCGTTGTGGTTGGAGTAGGGCTGATCGACGGTGAGGAGGATCTGCTCGCTGGCCGGGTCCAGGGTGGCCCCGCCGTCGCTGCTCTTGAAACGGGAGATGACGGAGCGCAGGTTGGTGGGACCGCCAAAGCCCGTATACGAGAGGAACACCTCGCCGTTGGTGGCGAAGCGGGGGTGGAAGGCCATGCCCAGCAGGCCGGCCTCGCTGCCCGCCGCCGAGTTCACCCGCGAGGTGATGTCGACGAAGCTCGTGGCGGCCGTCACCGCGTTGTCGTTGGGGAAGACGCGGACGATGCCGCCTCGCTGCACCACGAAGACGCGTCGGTCGTCCTCGGGCGCCTGCAGCACGAAGAGCGGCTGGGAGAAGCGCAGCGCGGGGAAGACCGGCTGCGTGGTGACGCCGGTGTTCTCCACGGGCCGCTCGCGCGCCAGACAGGTGGGGTTGGCGGGGCGCTCGTCCAATCCGTAGGGAGAGGGGGTGGGAATGGGAACAGGCTCGGGAGGCTTCTCGTCGGAGCAGCTCGGGAGGCTGAGCACTGCGCAAACGGTGACGACCAACACCGCGGGGGGGAACTGTCTCGTCATGACTGCTCCGGGGGCCAGGGCTGGGAGACAGAATTTTAGCCCAGTGGGCAGTGCCGACCCTCGCCACGCGCCTCACCCTGAAGTGCGAGAGGACGCGCACAAGAAAGCACCTCGGGAGTCCCGCGCGGCCCGCTCTCGGGGTAGCCTGTGGCCCGTTCTTCACTGGAGCCTTCAGCGATGTCGTCCCCGAACCACTACAAGCCCAACCTGCGCGACCTGCAGTTCAACCTCTTCGAGTTCCTCGACATCGGCCGTACCTCGCTGGGTAAGGGACCCTTCGGTGACTTCGACGAGACGGCCGCGCGCCAGACGCTGGAGACCTTCGCGCAGGTCTGCGTCAACGAGATCGCCCCCAGCTTCGCCGAGGCCGACCAGCACCCGCCCGTGCTGGAGAACGGCAAGGTGACGCTGCCGCCGGGCCTCAAGCGCGCCATCCACGCCTACTTCGAGTCGGGCATGAACCAGCTCGAGCTGCCCCCGCACATGGGAGGCCTCGGCGCGCCGCCCACGCTGACCTGGGCCACCTTCGAGCTGCTGGTGGGCGCCAACGCCCCGGTGGCCTTCTACACGCTGGGCACCCTGGTGGCCCGCGTCATCGACCGGCTGGGCACCGACTCCCAGAAGAAGCGCTACCTGCCCACGATGATCGACCAGCGGTGGATCGGCACCATGGTGCTCACCGAGCCGGACGCCGGCAGTGACGTGGGCGCCGCCCGCGCCAAGGCCCGCCACGTCGGCGGAGACGTGTGGGAAATCGAAGGCGTCAAGCGCTTCATCACCAGCGCCGAGCACGACGCCTCGGACAACATCATCCACATGGTGCTGGCGCGGCCCGAGGGCGCCGGCCCCGGCACCAAGGGGCTCTCGCTCTTCATCGTCCCCAAGTTCTGGGTGGATGAGGACGGGAAGATGGGCGAGCGCAACGGCGTGGTGTGTACCAAGCTCGAGCACAAGATGGGCATCAAGGGCTCCGTCACCTGCGAGCTGACGTTCGGTGACGGCAAGCCCGCGCGCGGCCTGCTCCTCGGCGAAGTCCACGAGGGCATCCGGCAGATGTTCCACATCATCGAGCAGGCGCGCATGGCGGTGGGCATGAAGTCCATGGCCACGCTGTCCACCGCGTACCAGAACGCGCTGGAGTTCACCAAGGAGCGCGTGCAGGGCGCCGACCTGCTCGCCGCGCGCGACAAGGGCGCCCCGCGCGTGTCCATCATCCGCCACCCGGACGTGCGGCGGATGCTGATGGCGCAGAAGGCGCACTCCGAGGGCATGCGCGCCCTCTGCCTCTTCACCACCTCCATCCAGGACCAGGTGGAAATCAAGGGCGGCCACCGCGCCACCGACGCCGCGGAGCTGGACGCGCTCAACGACTTGCTGCTGCCGCTGGTGAAGGGCTACTGCTCGGAGAAGGCCTACGAGATGCTGGGCGTGTCGCTGCAGTGCTTCGGCGGCTCGGGCTACCTGGCCGACTACCCCATCGAGCAGTACATTCGGGATCAGAAGATCGACACCCTCTACGAGGGCACCACCCACATCCAGGCGCTGGACCTGCTGATGCGCAAGGTGGCGCGCGACGGTGGAGCGACGCTCCAGGGTCTGCTCTCGCAGGTGCGGCAGACGGCCGATTCGGACCTGGGCGGCAAGGAGCTGGAGTCCGAGCGCGCCGCGCTGGGCAAGGCCCTCACCGAGCTGGAGACGATGCTGGGCACGCTCATGAGCAAGCTGGGCGACTCGCTCTACCACGTGGGCCTTCAGGGCAACCGCGTGCTGATGGCCGTGGCGGAGGTCATCATCGGCTGGCTGCTCGTCCGGCACGCGGAGGTGGCGCTGGAGCGCACCAAGGTGAACCCCGGCGACAAGGCCTTCTACGCGGGCAAGCTCGCCTCGGCGCGCTGGTTCTGCCGCGAGGTGCTGCCCGGCATCAGCCACTCGGCCCGCATGGTGGAGCAGAGTGCGCTGGACCTGATGGAAGTGCCCGAAGAGGCCTTCTGAGCCCTCGGGAGTAGCAGGGTGTAGGCGCGTCCACATTGACAGGCTCTCTGCCCGGGCAGTAGAGCCTGCGCGCTCGTCACTTGCCGACGATGGGAGGTTTGATGTCCAGCAGCAAGCCAGCGCCCACCGCCTACGAGGTGGTCATGGGCCCTGAGCCGCACCCGGCTCGTACATCCTCGATCCTCAAAGCCCACCCGGAGGTGCGCAAGCTCTTCGGGCGCACTCCCGCCACCGCGCTGCTCGTCCCGCTGATCCTCGTGGTGCAGTTCGGCACCGCCTACCTGCTGAGGGATCAGCCCTGGTGGCTCATCGTCCTGGCGGCCTACACGCTGGGCGCGGTGATCAACAACACCTGCTACGTCATCATCCACGAGGCCACCCACAGCCTCATCTTCAAGGGCCGGATGGGCAACCTGCTGGCCGCCATCGGCGCGGACCTGGTGCATGTCATCCCCTCGGCGGTGACGTTCACCCGCTTCCACCTGGTCCACCACCGTCACCAGGGCGAGTTCGACCTGGACGCGGACCTGCCCTCGCACGCCGAGGCGAAGCTGGTGGGCAACAGCACCGTCATGAAGGCGCTCTGGATCGCCTTCTTCCCGCTCATGCAGGCGCTGCGCATGCCCCGCTTCTCGAAGCTGATCAGCTTCTGGGAGCCGTGGACGGTGGTCAACGCGCTGGCGGTGTTCGCCGTGGACGCGGCGGTCCTCTACTTCATGGGGCCGTGGGCGTTCCTCTACGTGGTGCTGAGCATCTTCTTCTCCATCGGCCTGCACCCGCTGGGCGGACGGCTCATCCAGGAGCACTTCATCATCTCCCACCCGCAGGAGACGTACTCCTATTACGGGCCGTGGAACCTCACCGCGCTCAACGTGGGCTACCACAACGAGCACCATGACTTCTCGGCCGTGCCGTGGAACCGGCTGCCGAAGGTGAAGGCGCTGGCGCCCGAGTTCTACGACTCGCTGGTGTGGCACAAGTCGTGGTCGGGGCTGCTGCTCAAGTTCATCACCGACCCGTCGCTGAGCCTCTACAGCCGCATCACCCGCCCGGGCCCCGAGAAGCGCCGGGTGCTCACCGGCGGCGTGGGCCGCGTGCCTGACTCGGTGGAGTCGCTGCAGAAGCCGCCCGCCGCCGTCGACTCGGCGGCCTAAGCCCGGAGGACGTCTCCTCGCACCGGGGGAGGCGTCTTCGCGGTGATGGGCAGGGTGAAGTGAAAGGTGGCGCCCTGCCCCAGTTGTCCTTCGGCCCAGGTGCGCCCGCCGTGGCGAGAGATGATGCGGCGCACGTTGGCCAGCCCGATGCCCGTGCCCTCGAACTCCTCGGCGGTGTGCAGGCGCTGGAAGACGCCGAACAGCTTGTTCACGTACTGCATCTCGAAGCCCACCCCGTTGTCCCTCACCCACACGTGGGCTTCCCCCGCCTCTTCGCGGGCCCCGATTTCGATGACGACCTCGGGCCGGGGCCGGGTGTACTTCAGGGCGTTGGACAGCAGGTTCTTGAGCGCCAGGCGCAGCAGCGCCGGATCCGCCTGCACCTCGGGCAGCGCCCCTACCCGCCAGTCGATCTTCCGCCCCTCGGCTTCGGGCCCCAGCTCCCGGCGCACCTCCACCACCAGCTCGCTCAGCGACACCCGGCCCTTCTTCAGCTCCGCCCGTCCCATGCGGCTGAAGGCCAGCAGATCATCCACCAGCTTGCCGCCCTGCCGGGCCGCCTCGGTGATGGTCTTCATGTACCGCTGGCTGGTGGCATCCAGGGAGCTGCCCGAGCGCTTCTCGAGCAGCTCGGCGAAGCCGATGATGTGGCGCAGGGGCGCGCGCAGGTCGTGGCTCACCGAGTAGCTGAAGGACTCCAGCTCCTTGTTGGACTCCACCAGCTCCGCGGTGCGCTGCTGCACCCGCTGCTCGAGCTCCTGGTTGAGGCGACGGGCCTCCTCCTCGGCCACCTTCCGATCGGTGATGTCGATGACGCTGCCGATGTAGCCGAGGAACTCGCCCGAGGCACCGAAGCGGGGAACAGCCGAGTCGATGGCCCAGCGGTACTCGCCGTCCTTGCGCCGCAGCCGGTAGTCCACGCGGAAGGCGACCTTCCGGGCGTTGGACTCCACGAAGAGGTCTCCCGCCATCTTCTCATCGTCCGGGTGGACCGCCGACAGCCACCCCATGCCCAGCCCTGTCTGCTCCGTCTGCCCGGTGAAGGCGTACCAGCCCTTGGACAGGTAGATGCAGGCCCCGGAGGGGTCCGTCACCCACAACATGACGGGCGCATGGTCGGCCATGTTGCGGAAGCGCGCCTCGCTCTCCTGGAGCGCCGCCTGGGCCCGCATCTGCACGGTGATGTCGTGTCCTTGGACGAAGATGCCGGCCACCTTGCCATCCACCCCCTGAATGGGCTGGTAGACGAAGTCCACGTAGACATCGTCCAGGGGCGCGCCCGGGTGCTGCTGCAGGTAGAGCTGCATGCCCCGGCCGACGAAGGGCTTACCCGTGGTGAAGACCTCGTCGAGCAGCTCGTAGAAGCCCTGCCCCTTCAGCTCGGGCAGGGCCTCTCGGATGGGCTTTCCGATGAGATCCCGGTGGCCGATGATCTGCGAGTACGCGCGGTTGGCCAGGTCGAAGATGTGCTCAGGCCCCCGCAGGAAGCACATGAAGCCGGGAGCCTCCTCGAACAGCCGCAGCAGGTGGCGGCGCTCGGCATCGAGCGTCCGGTTGGCCTCCTGGACACGCTGGGCGCGCAGCAGCACGCCAGCCTCCATCTGCACGGTGGAGTTCGGCTTGTCCCGCCCGGCCTCCACTTCCTGGACGGCCTGCTTGAGCCGCTGCAGCTCCGTCACGTCCACGGTGTGCTGGAGGATGAAGGACACCTCCCCGCGCTCATCGAGGAAGGGCGTGTGCGTGGCGCTCCAGTAGCGATCCTCGACGACGATGCCTTGCTCCGTGTGGCGCGGCACCCGGTAGGGGATGAGCGCGAGGGTGTCGGGCGCGCGCTCGGACAGGACCCGCTCGAACGAGGCCCGCAGCATGCGCGCGCTCTCGTTGTTGGGATTGCTCGGATCGTGCGGGAAGAGCTCGAAGATGGTGCGGCCGAGGAGATCCTCCAACCGGCTCGCGGTGACCCGCAGGTAGGCGTCGTTGGCCGCGACGTACCTCAGCTCGCGGTCCACCACCATGTACGGGTTGGGTGAGAGGCGGAAGAACTGCTGGAAGTCAGGCGTGCGCATCTACGGGCTCCTCCCCGCGGGGGCACTTCTGGGAAGCCGCACGGAGAACAGGGTGCCTCCCTCGACCGTGGAGCTCACCGAGATGGCGCCGCCGTGCCCGCGCACGATGCTGGCCACGATGTAGAGCCCCAGGCCGATGCTGCGGGTCTGCATGTCCACCTTGGCCGCGCCACGGCTCAGCGGCTTGAACAGGTTCCCCATCAGCTCGACGGCGATGGGCTCGCCCCAGTTGTGGACCTCGAGCACCACCGTGTCCCCCTCGTCGCGCGTCTTCACCCCCACCACGGTGTTGGGAGCGGAGTACTTGAGCGCATTGCCCACCAGGTTGGTGATGACCTGGGCGATGCGGTCCGGATCCCACTCCCCATGCGTGTCGCCCTGCTGCGAGAGCTCCAGCTTGCGGTCCGGGTGGGTGTGCTCGAGCTCCTCCAGCACCTGGGCCGCGTGCGCATGCAGGTCCAGCGGCTTGCGCTCCACGGGGATGCCGCCGCCGAGCCGCACCTGGGTGAAGTCCAGCAGGTCCCGAATCATGCGGGTGGCGCGCTCGGCGCTGCCGAGGATGCGCCGCACCGAGTTGGTGCTCTTGTCGTCCAACCCCTCGCGCCGCAGCAGCGTGGCGGCCCCCAGCATGATGGCGTTGAGGGGGTTGCGCAGGTCATGCGAGACGATGCCCAGCAGCTGCTGCTCGAACTCGGTGCGCTGCCGGACCTCCTCCTCGGCCTGCTTCTGCTGGGTGATGTCGGTGGCGAAGCCCTCGACGAACGCGATGGTCCCGTCGGGCTGGTACTGGGCGCTGGAGCGGACCCACACCCAGCGCTGCTCGCCCTGCCGGGTGCGAATCCGGAACGTCGCGCTGTACGGGCGCCGCTCCGCCAGCGCCACCTTCAGCTCCGGCTCGAGCCGCTTCACATCCTCCGGGAACATGATGGAGGCCCAGGTGACCTCGCCCCCGGCGTAGAAGTCCTCGGGTCTCCAGCCCGTCAGGGCCAGGCTCCCCTCACTGGCGAACTCGAAGAGCCAGGGCAAGTTCGGGTTGCAGCGGAAGACCATGCCGGGCAGGTTGCCCATCAGGGTGGACAGGGTGCGCTCACGCTCCCGGAGCTGCTCCTCGGCCCGGCGGCGGTCACTCTTCTCCCGGGCCTCTCGCAGCGCCCGCTCGACGCTGGGCACCAGCCGCTCCAGCCGGTCCTTGAGCACGTAGTCGGTGGCCCCGCGCTTGAGCAGCTCGATGGCCTTCTCCTCGCCGAGGGCGCCCGACACGAAGATGAAGGGCACCTCGGGACAGGCGAGGTGCGCCGCGGAGAGGGCGGCCACGCCATCGAAGCCGGGGAGGTTGTAGTCGGAGAGGATCAAATCGAAGCGGCACCCGCTGAGGGCCTCGTTGAGGCCGACATGGCTGTCCACGCGGGTGAGCTTGAAGGAGAGTCCACCCTCTTCGAGCCGGGCCGAGATGAGCTCGGCATCCAGGGGGCTGTCCTCCAGCAGGAGGATGGCCAGCGGGCTGTCGGGCTCGGGGGGGATGGACCGACGCTCCGCGGCGGCCGACTTCGTCATGACTTGCGATCCTGTGGGGGTGTCCGGGCGCGGTGCGCCCTTGGTAAACACCTTTCGTGCCCACGGGACCAGCGCTTCTCAACCCTGAACGTTCACTCCCGTTCAGTGTCCGGGCAAGGGAGCGAGAGGCCGGAGCCGGACCATCTGGTCCATGAGCTGCTCGAGCGCCCGCGCGGGCTCCTCACACAGCCCCGAATGCACCGGGGACGTCTGGAGGATGGTGCTGCGCGGCGCCACCAGCCAGTGCCAGCGCTCCTTCACGGGCAACTGGCCGATGGGGCCCGCCGCCTTGCCTCCGGCGCAGATGCGGGGAATGGCCTCCAGGTGGCCGCGCACCACCGCCACGTCCACCTCCGGCGCCAGCGCCACCAGCCGCTTCTCGTCCAGCTCCACCTTCGCCGACAGGAAGCGCTGGGTGAGACAGAAGAGGATGATGCCCGCGTTGATGAACTCCCCGCGCTCCACGCGCGGCACCACACGCACGATGGCGTAATCAAACGTGTTGCGCGCGGGCACGCTCCGCCTCCTCGATGAACACGGGGGATGCCGCCAGACGCTCGCGCAGCCACGCGAGGTACGCCGCCCGGTGCTCCTCCTTGCTGGGGAAGCCCGCCTCCGCCTCCAGCCACTCGTCCGGAATCCGCGCCACCGCCCGCTCCAGCACCTCGGGCGTCAACCGCTCGCGCAGCAGGGCCTCCGCGGCGCGCAGCGCCGTGGCCCACGGCAGCAACACATGGTCCTTGATGGGCGCGAACGCCGTCTTGCTGCGCTCCAGGTAGCCGTCCCACGAGTGCTGGAAGTACATCGACGCCCCGTGGTCGATGAGCCACAGCGCGCCATGCCAGTGCAGCATGTTCGGGTTCTTCGGCGTCCGGTCCACGTTCGTCACGTACGCGTCGAAGCAGACGATGTTCGAGGCCTCCTGGGCCTCGGGCGCCGGCCCCGCCACCGGGTCGAACGTGATGGAGCCCGGCAGGTAGTCCATGGCCAGGTTCAGCCCCGCGCTCGCCTTGAGCAGGTCGCGAATCTCCCCATCCGGCTCGGCGCGCCCCAGCACCGGGTCGAGCTGCACGAACACCAGCTCCGGCACCCGCAGCCCCATCGCCCGCGCCAGCTCGCCCGCGATGAGCTCCGCGATCAACACCTTGGGTCCCTGCCCCGCGCCTCGGAACTTCAGCACGTACAGGCCCGCGTCATCCGCCTCGACAATGGCCGGCAGCGAGCCGCCCTCCCGCAGCGGCGTCACGTACCGGGTCGCTGTCACCGTCCTCAGCATTCCCTCGCACTACCACAGTCTCATCGGTCACAGTAAAGGCGAGCGAGGCAGGCGCACCGTGAAGGTGGTGCCCCGCTCGGGGTCCGAGCGCACCTCGATGGTGCCGCCGTGCGCGCGGACGATGTGGTCCACGATGAAGAGCCCCAGCCCCAGGCTCCGCTCGGGCGAGCCTTCCTCCACGCCCCGCTTCATGGGCTGGAAGAGCCGGGGCAGCAGCTCCGGGGAGATGGGCTCGCCGACGTTGTGTACCTCGAGGATGAAGCTCTGCCCCTCGCCCCGCGTCCGCACCGTGACGAGCGTGTCCGGCGGGCTGTACTTCATCGCGTTCGTCACCAGGTTGCCGAGCACCTGGGCCACGCGGTCCGAGTCCCACTCCCCGAGGCCATCCGCCTCCTGCGCCAGCTCCAGCCGCCGCTCCGGGAAGGCGAGCTGCACCTCGCTCAGCACCTGCCGCGTCAGCTCGTGCAGGTCCAGCGGCTTGCGCACCACCCGGAGGCCGCCGCCCAGCCGCGCCTGGGTGAAGTCGAGCGTGGTGTCGATCAACCGGTGCGCGCGATTGGCCGCGCCCAGGATGCGGTTCATCGATTCCCGCAGGCGCCCGTCGGCATCGGGGCGGCGCAGCACCAGCGTCGCCGACAGGTGGATGGCGCTGATGGGATTGCGCAGGTCGTGCCCGACGATGCCCGCGAGGTACTGCTCCAGGTCCGAGCGCTGCCGGGACTCCTTCTCCTGGCGCTTCTGCTCGCTGATGTCCTGGGAGACGGAGGCCACCACCGTGGGCACGGTCCCCGCGCCGGTGACGAGGAAGACGTCGTGTTGCACGGGGATGAGGTCCCCGGTACGGACGTGGCGCAGGCGGAACTCGCCCATCCACCGCCCCTGCCGCCAGAGGTCGGGGATGATGTGGGCGTCTCTCCAGGCAAGGTCCTCCGTCGGCAGCAGGTCCGTCACCTTCAGGTGCGACACGTCCTCGGTCTCGCTCAGCCCCACCATGCGCCGGCCCGCCGGGTTGATGTAGCGCACCGTCCCCTCGGGCGTGGCGAAGCCGATGAACGAGGAGGAGTTGGCCACCACGGCGGCCAGCTGCTGCTGCTCGGCCATCAGGCGCCGGTTCTCCGCCTCGCGCGCCTGCAGCTCGCGCCGCATCCGCTCCCGCTCCAGGGTGTTGCGCACGGCGCGGAACAGGCTCTCCGGGGTGACGTCCGACTTGACCAGGTAGTCGGCGGCGCCGCTCTTGAGCGCCTGCGTCGCGATCTGCTCGCTGCCCCGCCCCGTCAGCATCACCACCGGCGGAGGTGTACGGCCGTGCCCCTCGTGCAGGCGCTGCAGGAACTTCAGGCCGTTCATGCCCGGCAGGTGGTAGTCGAGCAGCACCAGGTCCACTTCCCGCGTGCGGCACACCTCCAGCGCCCGCTCGGCGTCCTCCTCCTCGAGGAAGGTGTAGTCGTTCTCGCGGTCCTCGCGCAGGAAGGCGCGGTAGGTGTGGCGATCCTCGGGGCTGTCCTCCACCACCAACAGCGTGAGTGAAGGCCGCGTCATCGCCGCCGCTCCTCGCGCGACTGGGGCCCTTCCGGCAGGACGACGAACTCCAGGTAGAACTCCTTGAGCAGACGCACCATGCGCTCGAAACGCTCCAGGTCCACGGGCTTGAGCAGGTAGGCGCTCACCCCTGACTGATAACAGCTCTGCACGTCCTTCGGATTGTCCGAAGTGGAGAAGACGATGACGGGGATGCCACGCAGCACGGGGTCCGCCTTGACCTGCTCGAGCACCTGCCTTCCGTCCACGCCCGGCAGGTTGAGGTCCAGCAGGACGAGCCCGGGCCTGGGTGCCTGCTCGGCGCTGGGGTAGCGGCCTCTCCGGAAGAGGTACTCCAACGTCTCTTCGCCATCCGAACAGCGAACCAAGGGATTGGGCACGGCCGCTGCCTGGAAGGCGAGCTGGAGCATGTCGAAGTCCTCGTCGTTGTCCTCCACAACCAGGACGGGCAGAGCGCTATTCACCCTCCGTTCCCTCGGCTCCCGGCTCCACGGCCAGGGTGAAGTAGAATGTCGTACCCTGGCCCGGCGTGGACTCCAGCCAGATGTGGCCGTTGTGGCGCTCGATGATGCGCTTGACGATGGTGAGGCCCGTGCCCGTACCGCCGCCGTACCGGTCTCTCCCGTGCAGCCGCTTGAAGATGCGGAAGATGGCCTCGTGGTACTCGGGCTTGATGCCGATGCCGTTGTCGCGCACGTAGTAGGCCACGCGCGCCTCCTTCCCGTCCGGCACGGCGCCCAGCTCCACCCACCGCTCGGCCTTGTCGTTGTACTTCAGCGCGTTGGTGATGAGGTTGGTGAAGACCTCGGCGATGCGCACCCGGTCACACCGTGCGGGCGGCAGTGGGTGGGGGATGCGCACCTCCATGCGCGCCTCCTCCAGGCGAGGCTTGAGCAGCTCCAGCACCTGGGCCACCACCTCGTTGAGGTCCGTCTCCCGCAGCGACAGCTCCGTGCGTCCCACCTGCGAGTAGTGGAGCAGCGAGTTGATAAGGCTCTCCATTCGCTGGGTGAGCCGCACCACGGTGTCCAGGCGCCCGCGCGCGCCCTCCGGCAGCGTCTCGCCCACCTCGCGCAGGGTGAGCAGGGTGTAGTTGTGGATGCCGCGCAGCGGCTCCTTCAAGTCGTGGCTGGCCGCGTAGGCGAACGCGTCCAGCTCCACGTTGCTGCGCTCCAGCTCGGTGTTGAGCTTGAGCAGCGCTTCGCTGCGCTGCAGGGCCACGTCGATGATGGAGCGGCGCAGCTCGGCGGCGGCCTCCACCTCGTAGGCCTTCCACGGCAGGCTGCGGCCGCGCACCGTCTCCTTCCACAGCTCGAAGGACTTGCGCGGGTGCAGCCGGGGCTGGCCGTCCTCCATCTCCACGGGCTTGGTGGGGTTGCCGCTCCAGTTGACCGTCTGCACCACCTCGGGGCGGAACCACAGCACATAGTTGTTGCGGCCCCGGGACATGGAGACGGCAACGAGGCCGGAGGCCACCTCCTTGAAGGCCTCGGCCTCCGGGTAGTGGCTGGACAGCCGGTCCGTGCAGAACACGTCCTCGTCGGTGCGCGTGCCCAGCCAGCCGAGCAGCCCCGCGAGCTGCGCGTCATCCGGCGCGGCGCCCAGCACCGTCGTCCTCCCGTGGAAGTGGATGGCGGCTCCCTGGGCATGAACGAGCTCCAGCAGGCCGGACTCATGGCTGCTCAGCCCCGAGACGAAGTCCACCTCGCGCGCCATGCGCTCCAGGAGCGCCGCGTGGATGGACTTGGCGCGGATGCGCTGGTCATAGTCCTCGCTGCCCTCCTTGGCGGCGAGCAGGCTGGACATGGCCTCCCCGAGGAACTCGCACGCGGTGCGAATCTCGTAGGGCACGTAGCGGGTGCCCGAGACATGGGTGCAGGAGATGAGGCCCCAGAGCTGGCCCTCCTTCACCAGGGAGATGCTCATGGAGGCCTGCACCCCCATGTTGCGCAGGTACTCCAGGTGGATGGGGGACACGCTGCGCAGCACCGAGAAGGACATGTCCAGCGGGCTGTCGGTCTGCGCGCCGGGCAGGGCCAGCACGCGCGCCGGGCGGTAGTCCACCGTGGGGATGATGCGCAGCCAGTTGAGCCGGTACAGCTCTCGGGCCTGTTTGGGGATGTCCGAGGCCGGGAAGTGCAGCCCCAGGTACGGGTCGGCCTGGGCGTCCCGGGCCTCGGCGAGCACCGAGCCGTTCCACTCCGCGTCGAAGCGGTAGATGAGGACGCGGTCGAAGCCGGTCATCCGGCGGATCTCCTGGACGACCGTCTCGCACAGCTCCTGGAGGTCTCGGGCATCGCGCAGGCCCGACAAGGCCTCGCGCACCGCGTGGTAGAAGCTGAGGAAGGGGACGGACACCTTCTCGGAGGACGGCTCCAGCTCGAGGATGAGCTTGCCCTGGTGGCGGTGGGCGATGCCGTCGAAGAAGCGCTCGGTGCCCTCCACCCGCCACGCCACCTTCAGCGGGTTGTGCTGCTTGAGCCGCTCGCTGCGCAGGCTCGCCTCCAGCGCCTCGCGCACGGAGGGCGCGACGAGCGTCCCCAGCCGGGCACCCAGCAACTGCTCGGCGGCGATGCCCAGGAGGACGGGCGCGTTCTCGCTCACGTGGGTGATGGAGAGCTCCGGCTCGCGCAGCACCAGCAGCACCCCGTGCGGCTGGACGGCGCCGGGGATGTGGATGGGCTCCTTGTCGCAGTTGGTGAGGTCGACGATCTGGCCGACCCGCGCGGCGTCAGTCTTCATGACGCACCCCTCCCAGAGAGTCCTTGGGAGGAGTACACGGCAACTCCACGGTGAAGGTCGCGCCCTGCCCCGGCTGGCTCTCCGCCTCGACGTGACCGCCCAGGGCCTGCACCACCTCGCGGGTGATGAAGAGCCCCAGGCCCAGCCCGCCGTAGTGCCGCTCCGAGACGCCGCGCTCGAAGCGACCGAAGAGGCGCGCGCGCATGCTCTCGTCCATGCCGATGCCCTCGTCGCGCACCGTCAGCCGCGCCCACCCCTCCTGCTCCTCCACCCGCAGGTGAACGGTGCGGCCCGCGCCGAACTTGAGGGCGTTGGACAGCAGGTTGGTCACCACCTGCTCCAACCGCAGCGCGTCCCAGTGGCCCAGGACGCGACCGGGCGCCTCGAGCTCCAGCGGAGTCCCGGCGCGCGCCGCCTGCGCCTCGAAGCCCGCCACCACGGTGCGCACGATGTCCGCCAGGTTCACGTCCTGCTCGCGGCGCAGGGAGAGCCGGCCGCTGGTGATGCGCGTGGCATCCAGCAGGCTGTCCACCAGCGCCGTCAGCCGCTGCACCTGTCCGCTCGCGGCCTCCACGTGCTTTCGCAGCACCTCGTTGCGTGAGCCCTCCGCGCGCACCTCCACCTCACGCATCATGAACTGCAGGCGCAGGGACAGCGGGGTCAGCGGCGTCTTCAGCTCGTGGCTGGCCACCGAGAGGAACTCGTCGCGCAGGCGCACCGCCTCGCGCAGCTCGCCCATCAGCCGCTCGCGCTCGGCCTCCGCCACCTTGTGCGGGGTGATGTCCGTGACGAAGCCCTCGATGAAGCGCAGGCTCCCATCCGGGTGGTAGACGCCGGCCGAGCGGTCCCACATCCACCGCTCCGAGCCACCGCGATGCAGGAGGCGGTAGACCAGGGTGAGCGGCTGCCAGCCCGTGAAGGCCACCTCCGCCTCGCGCGCCACCCGGGCCACGTCCTCGGGGTGGATGAGGTCCACCCAGCGGCGAGCGCCCGAGGTGAAGTCCTCGACGGGGTAGCCGGTGAGCTCCAGGCACCCCTCGCTGGCGAACTCGAAGGACCAGTCCGGGCGACGGCGGAAGACCATGCCCGGCAGGTTGCCCATGAGCATGGCGAGGGTGCGCTGGCTCTCCTGCAGTGCCTCCTCGACCTGCTGCTGGCGCAGCTCGAACACCTGGCGCTCGCGCATGCGCAGCTCGGCCTGTTGGCGAAAGAGCGCCTCCCGCGCCTGGTACAGCTCCACGAAGACGCGCACCTTGGCGCGCAGCGTCTCCGGCTCCACGGGCTTGCGCAGGTAGTCCACCGCGCCGCTCTCGTAGGCGCGCACGATGGCGGCCTCTTCGCGCGGCGAGCCCGACAGGAAGATGAGGGGCACGGGCCGCCGCGGGGTGTTCTCATGGAGGAGCCGGGCCGTCTGGAAGCCATCCAGCCCCGGCATCTTCACGTCCATGAGGACGAGCGCGAAGTCCTCGTCCCCGAAGCGCTGGAGGGCCTCCTCGCCTGAGCAGGCCTTCACCAGGTGGAGCGAGAACGGAGCGAGGTGTCGCTCCAGGGCTGCCAGGTCGAAGGGCTGATCATCCACCAGCAGGACACTGGTGCGCGACTCATTGCCTGGTTGCAAAACGCCTCCGAAGGCGACGACTCATACACGATGAGTTCAGCGCTTGCCCGAGAGTCGTAACAACACCGCAGCGAATCAACACTGTACTGGAAGACAATGTCGCACACTACGCGGACGCTGGACGGGCCAGGCCGTTTTCCACCGCCAGCGTGGTTCTCACTCCCCCCCACATCCTCCTGACGAGCACGCATGACTTCAGCGCAGCGCTTCACCCTCTCCTCCCTCCTCTCCGCGCCCCCCGAGCAAGTATGGGAGCGCGTGAGCACCCTGTCGGGCGTGAACGCGGAGATGGCGCCCTGGTTCCGGATGACCTCTCCTCCGGGCACGGAAGACCGGCTCACGCCGGAGCGCGTCGTCCCGGGCCAGCGGCTGTTCCGCTCGTGGTTGCTCCTGGGAGGTTTGCTGCCAGTGGAGTTCGACGACCTGACCCTCGTCCGGCTCGAGCCCGGCCGGGGTTTCCTGGAGCGCTCGCGGATGGCCCTGCAACGAACCTGGGAGCACGAACGAACGCTCGAACCGCACGCGGAGGGCACGGTGCTCACCGACCGCGTCCTCTTCGAGCCGCTGCTGCCCCTGCCGGGCCAGTGGGCGCTGTTCGCCGCCGTGTTCCGCCACCGCCACGCGCGCCTGCGCCACCATTTTGGAGGGCGGGCGCTCGCCGCACCGCGTCGCTCCGGCGACGTCCGTTGAAGTGGACAGGGGCGGACGAAGCGGGCACGGTGCCGCCCCTCGTTCGACTTCGGAGGAAGCCTTGCCCTTGTCGCTCCTGGCGGCCCTGGCGCTCAGCGCCGCGCCCGCCCAGTCCCACCCGTACAACATTCAAGACCAGGTGACGCTGCGCCGGCTCAGTGGCTCGAGCGTCTCGCCCGACGGCCAGCGCGTCGCCTTCGTGCTGCGCACCACGGACATGGCGGCCAACCGCGGCCGCACGGACCTGTGGCTCGTCAACGCCGACGGCACCGGGCTGCGCCAGCTCACCTCCCACCCGGACGCGGACAACCAGCCCGTGTGGGCCCCCGACGGCCGCAGCCTCTTCTTCCTCTCCTCGCGCGGCGGCGCCTCGCAGGTGTGGCGGCTGCCCATCGACGGCGGCGAGCCCCAGCAGGTGACGAAGCTGCCGCTGGACGTGGGCGGCTTTTCGCTCTCGCGGGACGGGGCGAAGCTCGCCGTCGCCCTCGAGGTGTTCCCCGACTGCGCCACGCTGGAATGCACCACCCAGCGCCTCGAGGCACAGTCCAAGAGCAAGGCCACCGGCCGCGTCTACGACAAGCTCTTCGTGCGCCACTGGGACACGTGGAAGGACGGGCGCCGCTCGCATGTCTTCGTCGTCCCCGTGGCCGGTGGCACGCCCGTGGACGTGATGAAGGGCATGGACGCCGACGGCCCCACCAAGCCCTTTGGAGGCCCCGAGGAGGTCACCTTCACTCCGGACGGCCAGAGCGTCGTCTTCACCGCGCGGGACGTCGGCCGCCAGGAGTCCTGGAGCACCGACCTGGACCTCTTCGTCGCCGCCGCGGACGGCAAGACGCCGCCGCGCAAGCTCACCACCTCCAACCGCGCCACGGACACGCTGCCGGTGTTCAGCCCGGACGGCAAGACGCTGGCCTACCTCGCCATGGAGCGCCCGGGCTACGAGGCGGACCGCCTGCGCGTCATCCTCCGCACGTGGCCGGGCGGCCAGGAGCGCGTGCTGACGCAGGCGTGGGACCGCTCCGCCGAGGGGCTCGCCTGGAGCGCGGACGGCAAGACGCTCTTCACCTCCGCCTACAGCGAGGGCCAGCACCCCGCCTTCGCCATCGACGTGGCCAGCGGCCAGGTGCGCGCGCTGCTCACGCAGGGCCACGCCACCGAGGTGCAGCCCGCCGCCGGGGGCCGCATCATCTATTCCTATGACACGCTGAACGCGCCCGCGGACCTGTACTCCGCCAAGGTGGACGGCACGGATGCGCGGCCCCTCACCCGCGTGAACCAGGAGGCGCTGGCCGCCATCCGCTTCGGCGAGTCCGAGCCCTTCACCTTCGCCGGCTGGAACGGGGAGAAGGTGTTCGGCTACCTGACGAAGCCCGTCGACTTCGACGCGAAGAAGAAGTACCCGGTGGCGTTCCTGATCCACGGCGGACCGCAGGGCAGCTACGGCAACCACTTCCACTACCGATGGAACCCGCAGGTGTACGCGGGCCGAGGCTACGCGGTGGTGAGCGTCGACTTCCACGGCTCGGTGGGCTACGGGCAGGCCTTCACCGACTCCATCCGGGGCGACTGGGGCGGCAAGCCGCTGGAGGATCTGCAGAAGGGCCTGGCGGCGGCCACCGCGCGCTACTCCTTCCTGCACCCCGAGCGCGTGTGCGCGCTGGGCGCCAGCTATGGCGGCTACATGATCAACTGGATCGCCGGCAACTGGTCGGACCGCTTCCGCTGCCTGGTGAACCACGACGGCATCCTGGATGAGCGCATGGGCTACTTCGACACGGAGGAGCTGTGGTTCCCCGAGTGGGAGCGCGGCGGCACGCCGTGGGACAACGCTGCGGGTTACGCGAGCCACAACCCCATCGACCACGTGAGCAAGTGGAAGACGCCGATGCTGGTGGTCCACGGCGGGCAGGACTTCCGCGTGGTGGAGACGCAGGGCCTGGCGACCTTCACCGCGCTGCAGCGGCGGGGAGTGCCCTCCAAGCTGCTCTACTTCCCGGACGAGAACCACTGGGTGGTCAAGCCCGCCAACAGCGTGCTGTGGCACGACACGGTGCTGGGCTGGATGGACCAGTGGACGAAGCCGGGCGCGCCGACGGCGGCGCCGACCAAGTCCGCGCCGTAGTCCCGGAGCGGTCGGCGGGGGTACGTGAGCAACGTACTCCCGCCCGGCCTTACTTCGTGGGGGCGGGGGTCTCCGCCGGTCCGTCCGCCTTGAAGCCCGCGCGCTCCAGCATGGAGCGCAGCTCGGCGCGGTTCACCGACTTGCTGAGCGCCTCGTTCGGATCCACCACCTTGCGCTTCACCAGGTCGAGCAGGGCGTCGTTGAGCGTCACCATGCCCTGACCACGCGAGGTCTGCATCACCGAGGGAATCTGGAACGTCTTGCCCTCGCGGATGAGGTTGGACACCGGACCGGTGACGAGCAGCACTTCCTGCGCCGCCACCCGCCCGCCGCCGATGCGCTTGCACAGCGTCTGGGCAATCACCGCCTTGAGCGACTCGGAGAGCATCATCCGGATCTGCGCCTGACGGTCCGCCGGGAACTGGTCGATGATGCGGTCCACGGTCGAAGCCGCCGTGTTGGTGTGCAGCGTGCCGAAGACCAGGTGCCCCGTCTCCGCCGTCTCGATGGCGGTGGCGATGGTCTCCAGGTCGCGCATCTCGCCCACCAGCACCACGTCCGGATCCTCACGCAGCGCGGCGCGCAGCGCGTTCTTGAAGGAGCGGGTGTGGACGCCCACCTCGCGCTGGTTCACCAGACAGCTCTTGTTCTTGTGAACGAACTCGATGGGGTCTTCGACGGTGATGATGTGGTCTTCGCGGTGGCGGTTGATGTAGTCGATCAGCGCCGCCAGCGTGGTGGACTTGCCCGAGCCCGTGGGGCCGGTGACGAGCACCAGCCCCTTGCTGAGGAAGCACATGTCCAACACGTGCTTGGTGAGGCCAATCTCCTCCGCGGTGCGGATGGTGTTGGGGATCTGCCGCATCACCGCGCCGATGCCCTTGCGGTCCTCGAAGACGTTGACGCGGAAGCGCGCCGTGGCCGTCTCGTGGGCGAAGTCCGTGTCTTGGATCTCCTCCCACTGCTTGCGGTTCTTCTCTGGAGCGACGCTGAAGACCATCGCCTTGAGGCGCTCGTGGGAGATGCGGCCGTACTCCGCCAGCGGGACCATGTCGCCGTCGATGCGCATGTGCGGCACCGTCTCGCTCGACAGGTGCAGGTCCGAGGCGCCGCGCTCCAGCATCGCCTTCATGAGGGCGAGCATCTGTCCCTCGGCCTCCAAGGTGCGGTCCGTCACGGCCTCGACGGCGGGCGCTGGCGCGGCGGCGGGACTGGCCACCTCGGCCACGGGAGCCGGCGTCGGGACGAGCACCGGCGCGGGAGTGGGCACGGCGACGGGCACGGGCGCGGGCGTGGGTTGAGGCGCTAGCTCCGGAGCGACATGCACCGGAGGCGCTACCACGGCGGGAGCGGGCGTAGCGGCCACCGGGGCCGGCACGGGCGGCGCGGCCACTTGCACGGGCGGCGCGGCCACTTGCACGGGCGGCGCAGCCGGCGCGGGAACTGGAGGCAACGTGGCCGGCCCTGGAGACACATGCGCGGGAGCAGCCACCGGCGCGGCCGCCACGGGAACTGGCGGCAGCGTCGCGGGCCCCGGGGTGACATGCGCGGGA
The DNA here is from genome assembly GCF_034259325.1 of Hyalangium ruber. NCBI lineage: Bacteria > Pseudomonadati > Myxococcota > Myxococcia > Myxococcales > Archangiaceae > Hyalangium > Hyalangium rubrum. The sequence goes on from NZ_JAXIVS010000002.1 coordinate 479,520, forward strand.
GCCGCGACAGGCGCGGCCTGGATGGGAATGGGCGGCAGCGTCGCGGGCCCCGGAGCCGCGCGCACGGGCGCCGCGACAGGCGCGGCCTGGACAGGAATCGGCGGCAGCGTGGCCGGCCCGGCGGGAGCCGGCGCAGGCGCGGGAGCCAAGGAAATCGGCGCGGGCGTCAGCGCGCCCATGCGCACCGTGGGCGCGGGTACAGCCGGCGCCGGACGAGCAACCCCGGGAGCCGGCGCGGGCGTCGGGGGAGACGCGGCGGGCGCGGGCGCGGGGAACGCTCCTGGCAGGGGCTCGAGCTCGAGCGAGCCCGTCTCCAGCTCCAGGGGCGGCGCCGGATCCGCGAGCACCGGACCGGCGACCTGCGCCGCCATCTCCAGCATCTCGAAGGGAGAGGCCAGCTCGAGCTTCTCCTCCTGAACCGCCTCGGGCGCGGGCAGCAGGGAGAAGGGCACCACCGACACCTTCAGGTGCCCCTGCACGTGCTCCAGCCGCACCTGCACCGAGCCCGCGGGCGCGCTGTAGGGGAACGACGAGGAGCCCTCGGGCGGAAAGGTGGAGCGCTGCTCCGCGGGAACGAGCTCCGCGAGCGCGCCGATGATCTGCTGGGTGGTGAGGTTCTGCTTCAGCACCGGGAGCAGACCCGTGGCGGTGCGCATGTTCACACCCCCACCGGTTTCGATGAGCAGCTCCTCACCGGAGTCCTTGAAGAGCTTGTCGATGATCGGGTCGAGCCTGGCCATGGCGTCAGCCGGTGTCCTAGCACGACTCGCCAAACCCCTCCCAGTCCCGCCCGATCCAGGTTGGAAACCACACACCGGAACACACCAAAATTACAGGTGTGTTTGATACACGGCCGTCTGCCCGCCTACCCGCCGGCCTTGCCGCGCGAGGCCAGCTCGCGCTCCACATAGAGCCGGAGGATGTGCAGGAAGTCCTGCGCATTGGTGACGACACCGAAGGCCTGGTGCGTCCCCCGATCCTTCAGCTTGTTCACCACGAACTCGGACGAGTCCACGCAGATGGTGGTCAGCTCGCGCAGGCTCCCGTCCGCCTCGGTGACGAAGGAGGGCAGCATGTTGCCGGTGGCGATGGCGTGCAGCGCCGTGGCGATCATCACCACCAGCGTGGCCTTCTTCGTGTGGCTTCGCATGGCCTCCTGCGCCGCCAGGTTGTCCGTCACCACCTCCGGCAGCGGCCCGTCATCCCGAATGGAGCCCGTGAGGACGAAGGGCACCCGGTGCAGCACGCACGCGTGCATGATGCCGTCGCGGACAACGCCCTGCTCCACTGCCTTGGCGATGGAGCCCGCGGCGCGCACCCGGTTGATGGCGCGCATGTGCAGTCCGTGGCCTCCGGTCGTCGCCTCGCCCGCGCCGCTCATGCCCAGCGTGGTGCCGAAGATGGAGGCCTCGATGTCATGCACCGCCACGGCGTTGCCCGCCAGCAGCCCTCCCACGAAGCCGTTGGAGACGAACCACGTCATGTCCGCGCGTGCCCGCGAATGCACCAGCGCCGGCCCCGTCACCCACACCGGGTAGCCGCCGCGCTCGCGCTCCTCCACCAACAACCTGGCCATGCGCGCGTAGTCGACGGGCTTCTCACGCGACACCTCGCTCGTCATGAACTTGAACTCGCCCTCCGCCCCACTCGCCATCCACGAGGCGTGGACGTAGATGCCCTCGGTGCCGTCCTCGGCCTGTCCCATCGCCACCTGCTCGCCCTGGCGCACGCGGCGCCCCTCGCGCACCCACAGCTCGCCGTCCGCGCTGAGCACCAGCGCCCCGTCCATGCGTGGCTCGCGCGGCATGCGCCAGCGCCCTCCCACGCGCACGTACGTCGGCAGGTTGGTGGTGGTGAAGAAGCCCTCGGGCAGGACACCGTCGGCCGGCGCTGGCTCGAAGCGCGCCTCGGGGGACCGCGCGAAGCGCTCAGCGGAGAAGTCGGGATGGGGGATGGTGCTCACGGGGACAGCCTAACCAGGAAGCCGCTCAGGCTTGTGCCTCCTGATACGTGACGCGCAGCCCTCGATGGGTCACCGTCACGAGCGGACGGCCCATCCAGCCGCAGGCCTTGCAGACGCCCGCCGGCCCGGCGGCGGAGACGCGCACCGACAGGTCCGCGCCACAGGCGAGGCATCCCTCGGGGATCGTGTAATCGCGGGTTGGCTCATGCACCTCGGTCATAGGTATGAGTTAACGCGCCCATCACGCGCCGCAATGTGGCGCATCCTCGCGCCATGCTCGAGGGCTCTGCGAGCAGGCAAGCAGCGGAGGACCCCGAAACCCCTGGAGTTTCCAGGGGTTGGAGCTGCCCAGCGCGTCCGGGAAAATCCCCCGCAACTTCTCCAGGGTGCCTGGGTTCATGTCGGCACAGACGATGCCGGCAGGGCCGGCGCGAACCTCAGGAGCAGGACCATGTTCAAGAGCATCTCGGTGGCAGTGGCGGTGATTGTCGGCGTGATGATGGCGGCTCCGGCCGAGGCGGCCCGGGCGGATCGTCGCCAGGTGAAGCAGCAGGCGCGCATCGTCCAGGGCGTGAAGAGCGGCGAGCTGACGAAGAAGGAGGCGGTGCGGCTCGAGGCGCAGCACATCGCGGTCAAGCGCGACATCCGCCAGGCCCGTGCCGACGACGGCCGGATCGACGCCGCCGAGCGCGCGCAGATCGAGGCGAAGCAGGACCGACTCAACCGCCGCATCCACGTCCAGAAGCACGACGGCCAGTCGCGCTAGCGCCTTGGGACTCCGACTCCCCACCTGCGCTCCCGGACCCGCCGCGCGGCGAACCTGCCGCGGTGGCGGTGGAGCCCAGCGGAGCCGCACCCGGGGCATTCTTGAGACCTGAATCACGATTCATATGATTCCTCCACGTCGGCGCTCGACGGGATTCCTGGGGCTTCACGGCACGGGAGCCGGCGCCATTCCTCGGAGGAGTCATGCTGGAGACGCGGGCCTGGGTCCTTCATCGCGGTGAGCGGCAGAAGGAAGGGCAGCCCGTCCCCGCCGAGCTGGTGGAGGAGTCCTTCTCCATCCCCGCGCTCGGCCCGGAGGACGTGCTCGCCGAGCCTCTTTACGGCTGCTGGGAGGGCAACATGGGGCACGCCCTGCAGCGCGTGCCCGTGGACATCTGCCGCCTGCGCCGCGAGGACAAGGTCGTCATCGGCAACGCCGGCGTGGTGCGCGTAGTGGAGACGGGCAGCGCCGTCACCCGCGTCCGCGCCGGAGACCACTGCCTGGTGTTCTGCAACGCCGAGCCGGATGAGCATGGCTATCCGGTCAAGGTGCTGGCCTATGACGCCAGCCACACCATGGGCCTGCTGGCGCGAAAGACGCGACTGCCCCAGCACGTCCTCATTCCCCTGCCGGCCCACAGCCGGCACTCCCTGAAGCAGTGGGCGGCGTTCTCGCTCCGCTACATCACCGCGTGGTCCAACTGGCGGCTCGCCTACGGCTGCTGGCGCCTGCAGCTCAGCGAGTCGGACTGCCCGGTCCCCTTCGTGGTGGGCTGGGGCGGCGGCGTCTCCTATGCCCAGCTCCGGCTGGCGAGGCACGCCGGGTGTCGCGTGGCCATGGTCACCTCCCAGGCGGAGCGGCTGCGGCACCTGGAGTCGGTGGGCATCATCCCCATCGACCGGCGCGAGTTCCCGGACCTGATGCGCGAGCCCGCCCGGTTCGCCTCGGACGCCGAGTACCGGCGGCGCTACATCCAGTCGGAGAAGCAGTTCCTGGCCCGGGTGAAGGAGGCGGGGCGCGGCCAGGACGTCTCCATCTTCCTCGACCACATCGGCGCTCCGCTCCTGGAGGCCACCCTCAAGGCGCTGGGCCGCCAGGGCGTGATTGCCACCGCCGGGTGGAAGCTCGGCGCGGAGCTGATCGACCTGTCGCGCTCCACCGAATGCACCAAGCGCCATCAGCACATCCACACCCACTACGCCCGCTACGCCGAGGCCGTGGCGGCGGTGGGCTTCGCCGAGGAGGCGGGCTGGCTGCCTCCGGTGGACGATGAGCGCATCTACGCCTGGGAGGAAGTACCGCAGCTCGCGCGCGACTTCGAGCAGGGGCGCGTCGCCTCCTACTTCCCTCTCTACGCCGTGAACCCCGAGCGCTGAGGCCGCCCATGTCCGAGACCCCCGTGGACGCGCTCAGCACCGCGCGGCAGAAGTTCAAGCACCAGTCCCAGGCGTTCGGCTTCGCGCGGGTCCTCCTCGTGGACCTCATCACGATGACCTTCTCGCTCTCGCCGGGCCTGGTGGCGTGGGCGGCCTTCGTCCTCTTCCTGCGCTGGAGCTGGGACCGGGCGTGGTTCCCGCTCTGGGCGCTGCTGGCCCCCGGGGTCCTCGCGGGCACGTTCCTGCTCGCGTGCTGGCTCATCCGCCTGTGCATTCCGCGCATCCGCCCCGGCACCTACAAGATGGAGATGTCCCGGGACTACCTCGCCTGGTACATGACCCTCTGCCTGGGGCACGCGGTGCGCATCTCCGCGCTCCAGCCGTTCTTCTTCACCTTCTACATCACCAAGTACCTCTACTGGCGGGCGATGGGCGCGCGCATCGCCTACGGGGTGAACTCGTCCCTCTTCGCCGTGCTGGCGGACTACCCGCTGCTCACCATCGGCAAGGGCTGCACGGTGGGCGCCAACGTCCTCGTCATCGGCCACCTCTTCCTGGGCGACAAAGTGATGTTGGGCCCGGTGAACATCGGCGACAACGTCTTCCTGAGCTTCGGTGCCTTCGTGGGGCCTCGGACCACCATTGGCGCCAGGAGCTGGATCGGCATGCAGAACAAGCTCCTGAAGGACACCCTGCCAGAGGACTCGCGCCTCGAGAACTTCGAGTGGGAGCACTTCAACCCGAACCAGAAAAAAGAGCGCCCGTCATGATGACCCTGGAGCCGCGCCTGAGCGTCCAGGTGCTGGGCCATGGGCGCTCCTGGCCCGGAGCGCGGCCCGTGTCCAATGCCGAGCTGCTCGCGCTCGACCCCGAGCAGCAGGGCCGCTCTCCCGAAGCATTGGAGGCGCTGGGCCGAAAGCTGACGGCACGGCTGGGCTTCAGTCAGCGCTACCTGGCGCGGCTGCCCAGCTCCGACGGCGCCCGTGCGGACGAGGAGACCAGCGAGTCCCTGGCCCTGGCCGCCGCACGGCGGGCCCTCGGGGGACGAAGCGGCGCCGAAGTCGAAGCCTTCATCCATGGCACGACGACCACGAGCCGCTACACGGGCTCCCAAGCCGCCGCCATCCTCGGACAGCTCGGCAGCCACGCCGCCGCCTATGAGCTCAAGGCGGGCTGCTCCACCTCCCTGGCCAGCCTGCACCTGGCGGTAGCGCTGCTGGGCAGCGGCTACGGCAACGTGCTGGTGAGCTGCGCGGAGACTCTCTCCAAGGTGATGAACCCGGCCCTCAAGGAGACCTGGTTCATCCTCGCCGATGGTGGCGCGTCCGTGTGGCTTCGGCGCGAGGACGTCGCGCCCGACTTCGAGATCCAACGGTGCCTCTATGCCACCGACGGCAGGCTGGTGGACCTGTACACCACGCCGGGAAAGCTGCCTCCCGACAAGGCCACGCTGGAGCAGTGCGGTTACTGCATGTTCGGGGACGGTGCGCGGCTCCGGGAGGAGGCGCTGCGGCGCTACCGGGAGATGCTCCAAGCGCTGTTCCCGGACGGGCGCGGCCTGGAGCGGATCCGCTGGGTGGTGGCCCACCAGATCAACCGCAAGCTCATCGAGCAGGTCTGCCAGGAGAGCGGGCTGAACGCGCGCCTCATCTGGAGCGCGGACCGCTTCGGCAACCTGGGAGGCACCTCCGTCCTGTTCTCGCTGTCCGAGGCACTGGAGCAGGGCCTGTTCGCACCGGGCGACTCGGTGCTGCTGATGAGCGTGGGCGGTGGCCTGTCCTTCGCCATGCAGCACTGGGTGAAGCGCTGAAAGGGTGGAGCGAGACATGGAGCTGCTGGAACGAATCGGCAAGGCGCTGCGCGTCGCGGGCATGGCGGAGCTTCCCTCCAGCCCGTCCGAGGAGCTGGCCACCTACGGCATGGACAGCCTGATGATGGTGCTCACCGTGGCGGCCCTGGAGAAGGAGTTCTCGCTGCGCATCTCCGGTCGTGACTTCTCCGAGGAGGTCTTCCGGGATCTCGACTCGCTGGCGGGCTGGCTGCGGCGGCTGGGCGTGTCATGAGGGTGCTCATCACCGGAGGCAGCTCCGACATCGGGCGCTCCATCGCCCGCCGTCGGCTGGCGCTGGGAGACGAGGTGGTTGTCACCGCCTCCTCGGAGCAGTCCCTGGAGGAGACGCTGGCCCGCTACCGCGCGGAAGGGCTGGAGGTGCGCGGGGTGGTGTTGGACCTCGCGGCGCCCGCCGCCAGTGAACCGGCGCTCGCGCGGCTGCTAGAGCAGGGCCTCCAGGGGCTGGTGCTGAACGCGTGGACTCGGCGGCCGCCCCTCTACCGCTTCCACGAGCTGCCCCAGGAGGCGCTCGAGGCGGACGTCACCGCCAACCTCATGGGCAACCTCTGGCTGCTGCGCCGGGTGCTGCCCTCGATGGTGGAGGCCCGCTGGGGCCGCATCGTCTTCATCTCCAGCATCTCCACCGTCAACGGCGCGGGGCGCTACGGCGCCTATGTCCTGTGCAAGTCCGCGCTGGAGGGGCTGATGCGCAACCTCGCGGTGGACTACGGCGCCTTCAACGTCCTGTCCAACACCGTGCGGCTGGGCATCTTCAAGACGGAGCGGACGAAGAAGTACTGGTCCCGGCAGCGCTACGTGGAGCGGATGAGCGCCGTCATTCCCCAGGGCGAGTTCGGCTCCCCCGAGCACGTGGGCGAGGTGCTGGACCCGCTGCTCTCCGCGCACGCGTACACCAACGGCGCGGTGTTGGACGTCACCGGCGGTCTCCCGATGTTCCGGATGGAAGGAGTGTTGCGACCATGAGCTTCCTGCGCCCTACGGAGCCGGTATACCTGCTCGGCCCCAAGTCCTGGCTGCCCGAGCGCGTCGTCACCAACCAGGACGTGCTCGACTGGATGGGGACTCGCGCGCGTCCCAGCTGGATTACCCACCGCACGGGCGTCGAGCAGCGGCGCTGGGTCGCCGAGGAGCAGGCCTGCAGCGATGTCGCCGCCGCCGCGGCCTCTCGCCTGCTGGAGGACTACCGCATCGACCGGGAGCGCATCGCCCAGCTCCTGCTGGCCACCGTGTCCGGCGACTACCCCACCCCGCCCACCTCGCCCCTGGTCCTCCCCAAGCTGGGGCTCGATCGCGTCGGTGTGCTGGACCTGAGCGCCGCCTGCGCCGGCTTCACCAGCGCCGTCCACATGGGCGCGGCGCTCACGGCGGCCACTGGTAGCGATCAGCTCGTCATCGCCGCCGATATCCGCTCCAAGTTCCTCAACCGCGAGGACCTGGCGACCACCGCCCTGTTCGGCGACGGCGGCGCGAGCTGCCTGGTGTCCAGACTCCCCGAGCAGGCGGACTTCCAGTTCGTGGCGAGCGAGCTGGCGGCTGACCCTTCCATGGCCGACATCATCGCTATCCGCGCCGGTGGCTCCCGGCTGCCGCATCACCAGAACCCGGACCCCACGAAGGTCTTTCTCAAGATGGAGCACGGGGCCACGCTGTTCATGAAGGGCGTGGACAACATGTCCAACGGCGCCACCTCGCTCCTGCGCCGCCTGGAGATGACCGTGGACGATGTGGACTGGTTCGTCCCCCACCAGGCCAACCTGCACCTCATCCGCGCGGTGACCGACAAGCTGGGCGCGGACCGCGCCAAGGTGGTGGAGACGGTGCAGTTCACCGGCAACACCTCAGGCGCCAGCGTGGGCATCGCGCTCTCGCACCTCAAGGAGCACCTGCCGCTGCGCCCAGGGCAGAGCGTCCTGTTGATCTCCGCGGGCGCGGGTGGGGCCTCCGCCTGCGCGCTGCTGCGGAGCCTGTAACTTCCAGGAGCGGCGGCCCTCAGTTGATGCGCTGCTCGGGCTGCAGCGCCTCCACGAGGCGGGCACGCTGCAGCTTTCCGTTCGAGGTCCGGGGCAACTGTTCCACCCGGTAGAACTCGGTGGGAATCTTGTGCGGGGACAGGCTGCCACGCAGCGTCTGCCGCAGCTCGCGCTTGGCAGGGCATGAGCTCGAGGGTCGAAGCTGGAGGAAGGCCGTGAGCGTGGTCCCATACAGCGGGTCCTCCTGCCCCCAGACGGCGGCGTCCTCCACGCCCGGCAGCTCACGCAGCGCCGCTTCGATCTCGAACGGGCTCAGACGCTCGCCCCCTACCTTGAGCAAGTCGTCATTGCGGCCCAGGAGCGTCACCAGGCCGTCGGGTCCCAGCTCCGCGATGTCTCCGGTGCGCAACCACCCATCCTCGACCTTCTCGCGCGTGGCCTCGGGGGCTCCGAGATAGCCCAGCATCACCTGTTCGCCTCGCACGCAGAGCTCGCCCTCGCCCGTGAGCTTCACGGCCAGGGTGCCCACGGGAAAGCCGGTGGCGCTGCTCAGGAAGGCGGGATGATCGCTGCGCAGACACAGCACGCGCGGCGACAGTTCCGTCTGGCCGTAGTTCGTATAGATGCGGCTCGCGGGAAACGCCTGCAACAGGCGCTGGCGCAGGGGAAGGCTCAGCGCCGCGCCGGCCGAGACCACATGTGTCACTCCCTGGGTACCCTCAGGCCCGGCGCCCAGCAAGCGCAGCAGCGCCTCATAGTGGGAGGGAACGCCGCTGATCATCCCCACCAGCTTCCCCTCTTCCAGCAGCGCCTTGAGCTCCACCAGGTTGCCGAGCAGCGTGGTGGGAAGGCCCGCCGACAGCGCCGGGAGCAACTGTCCCAGCAGCCCGAAGGAGTACGAGAGCGGAAGGAAGAGGGTCTGCATGGGCGCCGCGGCGAAGTCCAGGGAGGCCAGGACCGCGGCCACGTTCGCCTCGATGTTCCGCCGCGAGAGCTGCACCGCGCGCGGAGCCCCCGTGCTCCCGGAGGTGAACAGCACGAGCGCCGTGTCCGGGTGGTGCTGGGTCACTCCGGACACACTGCGCCACCCGCTGGTCAAGGATTCATTCAGCTCGAAGCAACACCCCAGCCCCTTCCGCCTTACCTCCACCTCCGTGGAGGTCCACTCCGGCGCGAACACGGCCAGGGGAATGCCCGCTTCATAGAGGGCCAGGAAGCTGGCGATGAACGCCCGGCTCCGGTGGGCGCGCAGGATGGCCACTCCCGGGGGCAGTCCCGCGAGGCGGGCCTTGCGCTCCTCGACCTCCTGCCGCAGGGCTTCGAAGGAGACCGCCTCGGTGCCGAGAAGAAGAGCTGTCGCGGCATCTGCTCGGGTGAATGCGTACACGGCGCTCATGAGGAGACAGCGTACAGGGAGGGACTGTCGCGCCCGTTCCGCCTGGGCAGAAACGGGCGGGTTCGGCCGGTTTGACTAGGGGACAAATCGCCCCGCGGTACGGCATGCCTCCTGCCGGAATAGGCGATCCTCGGTATTGTGAGTGTCGCCAGGAGTGGTTCCCCCTGTGGCTGTTTGATGAGCTCTTCCCAGTCCGATCCTCAGGTCCAGCTCGATCGGCAGCGCCTCCGTGAGCGCGAGGAGCAGCTACGCCTCGCCCAGGAAGCGGGCGGCATTGGCGTGTTCTCGGTGGACATCACCACCAACATCATCACCGTGACCCCGCACTTCTGCCGCCTGTATGGCCTCGAGCCCGTGGACACACTCTCCGCGCTCGACATCGAGGCGTGCATCGTTCCCGAGGACCGGTACATCGCCTCGACCGAGGAGTCACGGGTGCGCGGAAACGCGCGGCCCGCCGTCGAATATCGAATCCGCAAGGCCGACACGGGCGAGCTGCGGTGGATCTCCCGCCGCGCCGAGTTCGTCCAGGACGCCCAGGGAAGGCCGGTCCGGCTCATCGGCGTCGTGCTCGACGTGACCGAGCGTCGGCGCGCCGATGACGCGCTCAGCGAGGCCAACGAGCGCATCCAGCTGGCGCTCAACGCGGGCGCGGTGCTCGGCACCTGGGTCTGGGACATCCCCATCGACCAGATCCGAGGTGACGAGCGCTTCGCGAGGACCTTCTCGATCGATCCCGTCCGGTGCGCCCAGGGGCTGCCGTTCAGCATCCTCATCGAGTCGATCCACGCCGAGGACCGCGCGCGCATCGAGGCACAGGTGGTGCGGGCCATGAAGAGCGGAGGGCCCTACCGCGCCGAGTATCGCGTCCGGCAGATCGACGGCTCCTATTTATGGATCGAAGCGAACGGCCACTGCGAGCTCACCGCCGAGGGCAAGCCGCTGCGCTTTCCCGGCGTGCTCATCAACATCGACGAGCGCAAGAAGGCGGAGCTGCGCCAGGCCGCCCTCATCGAGATCGGCGACCGACTGCGCGAGCTGGGGGACACGGCCGCCGTCGCCGGTGCCGCCATGGAGGTGGTCGGGCGTCTCTTCGGCCTGCTGCGCGCCGGCTTCGGCACGGTCGCCACGGCCCACCAGCACCTCGTGGTCGAGCGGGACTGGGTCCGCGGCCCCGGCACGGTCAGCGTGGCGGGCACGCACCCCTTCACCGCATACGGCGCCTACTTCGATGAGCTCCTGCGCGGCGAGACGGTCATCGTCTCCGACGCCGAGACGGACCCGAGGACCGCTACCGCCGCCGCCCGGCTGCGCTCGTTCGGCATCCGCGGCATGGTCAACGTGCCGCTGATGGAGCACGGCCGGCTGGTCGCTGTCCTGTTCCTCCACGACCTGGAGCCCCGGCACTGGACCCAGGACGAGATTGAATTCACCCGCAACGTCGCCGACCGCATCTGGGCGGCCAGCGAGCGCATCAAGGCGGTGATGGAGCTGCGGCGAGCCAATGAGACGCTCGAGCAGCGCGTCGCGCAGCGCACGCGTGAGCGCGACCGCGTCTGGAACGTCTCCCAGGACCTGCTGCTGGTGGCGGACCTCGAGGGCCGCTTCCTCAGCGTCAACCCCGCGTGGACCGAAGTGCTCGGCTGGAGCGCGGAGGAGCTGCTGGGCAAGACCTCCGCCTGGATGGAGCACCCCGATGACCACCCGAAGACCCGGGCCGAGGTGGCGCGCCTGGCCGAGGGGCTCCGCACGCTGCGCTTCGAGAATTCCTTCCGGCACAAGGACGGCTCCTACCGCCTCCTGGCCTGGACGGCCGTCCCCGTCCCCGAGGATGGGCTGCTCTACGCCTTCGCGCGCGACGTCACCGAGCAACGTCAGGTCGAGGAGCAGCTGCGCCAGGCCCAGAAGATGGAGGCCATTGGCCAGCTCACCGGCGGCGTGGCGCACGACTTCAACAACCTGCTCCAGATCATCGGCGGCAACCTCCAGCTTTTGCAGCGCGACCTGGCCGGCAACGAGCGCGCCGCGCGCCGCGCGCAGACCGCCCTCGGAGCCGTCGAGCGCGGTGCCCGGCTCGCCTCCCACCTGCTCGCGTTCTCTCGCCGCCAGCCCCTCGAGCCCCTGGTCCTCAACCTGGGCCAGCTGCTGAGCGGGATGGAGGAGCTGCTGCGCCGCGCCCTGGGCGAGCACATCGCGGTGGAGACCGTCATCGCCCCGGATCTGTGGAACACGTTCGTCGACCCCAACCAGCTCGAGAACGTCATCCTCAACCTGGCCATCAACGCCCGAGACGCCATGCAGAGCAGCGGCAAGCTGACCCTCGAGGTCGGCAACGCCCTGCTCGATGCGCCCACCGAGCCGCTGCCCCCGGAGGTGAAGCCCGGCGAGTACGTGCTGCTGTCCGTCTCCGACACCGGCAGCGGCATGCCCCCCGACGTCCTGAAGCGGGCCTTCGAGCCGTTCTTCACCACCAAGCCCGCGGGCCGAGGCACGGGGCTGGGGCTGAGCATGGTGTATGGCTTCGTCAAGCAGAGCGGCGGCCATATCCAGATCTCCAGCGCGGTGGGAGTTGGCACGACGCTGAAGCTCTACCTGCCCCGCGCCGCCCAGAGCGAGGCGACGACCACCGAGCTGCTCACCGGCCCCGTCGAGGGAGGGAACGAGACCGTGCTGGTGGTGGAGGACGATGCCGAGGTGCGCACCACGGTGGTGGAGATGCTGAGCGAGCTGGGCTACCGCGTGCTCAAGGCCGTGGACGCCCAGAGCGCCATGGCCATCATCCAGAGCGGCGTCTCGGTGGACTTGCTGTTCACCGATGTGGTGATGCCGGGCTCCATGCGCAGCACCGAGATGGTGCGGCAGGCCAAGGCGCTGCTGCCCGATCTCGAGGTGCTCTTCACCTCGGGCTACACGGAGGACGCCATCGTTCACGAGGGGCGGTTGGATCCGGGCGTCCACCTGCTGAGCAAGCCCCACCGCCGCGAGGAGCTGGCGCGCAAGGTGCGCCTCCTGCTCAACAACCGCCAGCAGCGGCTGGAGGCCCGGGCACGGCACGACGCGCCCGCGCACGCGCCGGTGGCGGAAGCGGAGCGGCGGCTGCGCGTGCTGCTGGTGGAGGATGACGAGGAGATCCGCTCGGCGGCCCATGAGCTGCTGGAGATGCTCGGGCACGACGTGGTGTCGGTCTCGAGCGCGGAGGAGGCGCGAGGGGCGCTGGCGGCGGGCACCTTCGAGGTGCTGCTGACGGATGTGACGCTGCCGGGAATCTCGGGGCTGGAGCTGGCGCGAGAGGCCATGAGGAAGAGCGCTCAGCTGCGCATCATCCTCGCCTCGGGACATGGCCGCGCGGTGCTGGAAGGAGGCGCCGAGCGCTGGGAGGGCGTGGTGGTGCTGCCCAAGCCCTATGCCCTGGAGGCGATCCGCGGCGCCCTGGCGGAGGCGGTGGGCTCCCGCTGAACCTACCTCGGCACACGGGGACTCGATGGGGCGGGCGGACAGCCCTCCGCCCGAGGCGCTAGACTGCGCCCCATCTTGGAACGCTCCCGCGCCGCCCCTTCTCCCGCTTCCCACGAAGCCAGCGTGGCCTCCCTGCCGGAGGGGCTTCCCCCGTTGACCGAGTTGATCCAGGAGGCCCTGGCCCCCGGTGCCGCCCGCGCCGAGGTGGACAAGCTGCTCGCGGGCCTCGCCGAGCCTCCACCCCCGGAGCCAGACCTGCGCGAGCACGCGGATCGGCTGCTGTCCCTCATCGAGGACAAGCACCTGGGGGACTTCACCGGCAGCGATGGCCGCACGGTGCGCGCCGCCGCGGTCCAGGCCCTCGTGTCACTTGGCTACCCCTACGCGCTCGAGGTGCCCCCCGAGGCGCTCGACGCCTCCGAGCTCCGGGCGTCGCGCGGCGCCGCCGACAGCTCCAGCGGCGCCACCAAGCAGAAGGTGGGGCTGGGCATCATCTCCGTCCTCGGACTGGGGGAGCTGCTCCCCGCCATCGTCCTCGCCAACATCGCCCCCACGGAGGCAGGCGCGATCTTCGCGTGGAGCCTGCTCTTCATCAGCCTCACCACCCTCGTGCCGACGCTCCTGCTGCTGATCGGCCGGGAGCAGCGCATGCGGTTCCTCCAAGGCCTGGGCACGGTGTGGCTCAGCGGGGTGGGCCTGCTCTGGATGGTGCCGGGCATCTACCTGCTCCTCCGAGAGCCCCTCGGGTTGATTCCCATGGGCATCGGCGCGCTCACCCTCCTCAGCGCTGTGCTCATGAACACGGGCGACGATTGAGCGGGGCTTACTCCTCCTCGACCTTCGGCGGCTTGCGCAGGTGCCGGTAGGCGATCTCCGACAGCGCCTTGAAGGCGGGCACCTTCCAGGGTACCCCGTGCCGCGCCCGCCACCCCTCTGACCACTGCATGAAGGCCTCGAGCTGCTCGGGGCTGGGAGCCACCTGCCACCGCGCGGTCTTGGCGCGCTCCAGCGCCTCCAGCGGGCTGTCCCCCTGGGCCACCAGCACGCAGAGCGCCAGCGTCGCGCTGCGCCCCACGCCGTGCTCACAGTGGATGTAGACCTTGTGGCCGAGCTCCAGGTGCTCGCTCACCCACCGCACCCCGTCCTCCAGCATCTCCTCGTTGATGGCCCGCAGGTCCACCGTGGGCAGGTGCAAGAAGGTGATGCCGTGCTCGCGCAGCACATGCTCGTCGTCACGCGCCTCCACCCGCACGTCCACCACGTGGCGAATGCCGAGCTGCAGCGCCATGTGCTCCACGGCTTCGACGGGGAAGCGGCCTCCCACCGCCAGCTGGGGCGTTATCCAGTTGAGGTTCAGCTTCCATCCAGGCTCCTTCATGCGTGTCCCTCCTCACCCACCGCCCCGCCGCGGCGCGGCATTCACGGTAGATCCGCACCCCGCTCCCGGGCACCCCTGAGCCACCTCCCTGAAGGATTCCAGACGCTTGGAGACAAGAGTCGCTGGCGACCCGCCCCTCTACGTGAGGACGAGTCAGCGTTGACGCAACTCAGAGGGTTTCCTGTGCGAGAATAAGCACGACCAAAATGGGTTTTGGAACCGTGGCTGGAGCCGTCATCCCCCACTCCAGCCCTCCATCACGAGGCTCCCGTCTCATCCCAGCGGGAGCCTCGTGTCATTTCCAGACCCCGACGCTCAGAGCTCCGTGAGCCGCGAAGGCGGCTCCGCCAGGCCCAACGCGGCGCCGAGGCTCGAGCGCAGCTCTCCCTGCTGCCAGGGGCTCGGCAGGGTGAAGTGGCTCACCGAGGCGCGACGCATGGAGGAGGCGTGCTCGGAGCCCAGCGCGCTGGACAGCAGGATGCGCGGCCCGTCGTACGCGTGGTCCACCACCCGTGCCAGGAACCAGGACGCGCCGTGCTCATCGCTCAGGTCCAGGTCGACGATGAGCGCGGCCAGCGAGGGGCTCGCCGACAGCTTGCGCACGGCCGAGTCGAAGGTGCTGGCGTTGAGCAGCTCGAACTCCCGCGTCAGCTCACGCGCCACCGCGTTGCGCACGCTCGCCGCCTCCGCCACCACGAGGATCGTCGGCGGCTGCTCCGCTCCCGAGCGCTCCAGCGGCGAGCGCCTCGAGGGGAGCGTCCCCAACACGGAGGGTGCGGGCACACTCCAGTCCTCCAGGCGAGTTGCCCGGCGCCGGAGCCCCTTGTGCTCCGTCTTCGAGGATTCGGTCGCTGGAGCCATGAGGCCAGCACCGGAGAGCAGCGGCCTGGACACACGCTCAGAGTAAACCCCCGTGGGGTGCCGAATCAATCGCGGGTTCGGTCCATCCGAGGACGCCTACATGCCTGGAGAGGACATGCCACAAGGTCCGCATGTCCGTTGGCGGAGTCACGCCTTGTGCGTTGGTACAAACCCACCCCGGCGATCGGCGCTCACCCCGCGACCAGCGTCAGCTCGGTGATTTCGGGCGCGGGCCCCAGCCGCAGCGGCGGCCCCCAGTAGCCAGTGCCCCGGCTGGTGTACACGCGCACCCCGGCGATCGTCGCCAGCCCGCGGATGACGGGCTGCTGGAGCTTCACGAAGAACATGAAGGGGAAGATCTGCCCGCCGTGCGTGTGCCCGGACAGCTGCAGGTCCACCTCCAGCCCCCGCGCCAGGAAGGCCGTGCGGGGCTGGTGCGCCAGCAGCAGGCGTGGCACTCCCGAGGGCGCGCTCGCCAGCGCCACGTCCGGCCGGCACGCGTGCGCCGGGTCCATCCGCCCGCCCTCGTGGTCCGTCACGCCCGCCACGACGAGCCGCGCCTGCGCGCGTTCGACGACGCGGTGCTCGTTCTGGAGCACCGTGAGCCCCAGCCGCGCCACCTCGGCGGCCCAGGCGGCGCCCCCGTGGTAGTACTCGTGGTTGCCGGTGACGTAGTAGACGCCGAGCTCGGCGCGCAGCCCGGACAGCGGCGCCACCTCCTCGCGCAGCGTGCGCACGCTGCCGTCCACCAGGTCTCCCGTCACCGCGATGATGTCCGGCTTCAGCGCGTTCACCTGCTCCACCACGCGCCGCAGGAAGTGCCGGTCCAGCGTGGGGCCGATGTGGACATCGGAGATCTGCACCACGCGCACGCCGTCCAGGCCTGGGCCCAGCTTCGCGATGGGCACCCGCACCCGCTCCACGCGGGCCCGGCCGCGCGCCGTGAGGAACGCGAAGGCGAGCGCCGGCACCACCACCCCCACCACGCCCAGCGCCTTGCCCCGCGCGAGCGCCTGGGGCTCGGGCGCCGTGCCGAACAGCCCCCAGGCCACGCCCACGAGGTCCGCCACCAGCGTGGCCGTGAGCAGCAACCCGAAGGCGCCCAGCCACAGCATGGACGTCCAGTAGAGCACCTGGTTGAGCAGTGTGGGCTTCCGGCGCGAGGCCACGAAGCCCAGGGGAATGGAGACGAAGAGCAGCCCCAGCGCGCCCCAGCCCAGCGTCGTCCACGGTGCGCCCAGGTGGGGCGCGGACACCAGCCGCACCCCGAGGTAGGCGTGCAGGCCGCCGATCAGCCCCACCGCGAGGAGCATCGCCAGCAGCCCTCGGATGAAGAGGCCGATGGGGATCTGGCTCATCCTGACGCCGTCGCTCTGCTCGTGCTCCACGCCCTGGGAGAACTCCGCCATTGAACACTCCGCCAGCCACGCCTGCCTGGCCGTGGCCCTCGAGGATCCGAGCATAACGTCCTGCCCCTGGCCGGCGCTCGACATCCCGTAGGGCCGCCCGGCGGGCCAGAGCACGAGCGGGTTGAAGCCCTCGGGCTCGCGGCTATGGTGCGCCCCGCTCAACCCTCTCACGGAGCAATGCCCATGACGCGGATGCACGAGGTGGACTTCCAGATTCACGGGGACGACATGCAGTTCGTCGAGGTGGAGCTGGATCCGAACGAGGCCGCCGTCGGCGAGGCCGGCGCGATGATGTACATGGAGGACGGCATCGAGATGGAGACCCTCTTCGGTGACGGCTCCGAGAAGAAGGGCGGCTTCTTCGGCTCGCTGCTGGGCGCCGGCAAGCGGCTGCTGACGGGCGAGTCGCTCTTCACCACGGTGTTCCTCAACCGGGGCAGCGGCAAGCGCAAGGTGGCCTTCGCGGCGCCGTACCCGGGGCGCATCATCCCCGTGGACCTGGGGAAGATGGGCGGCGAGCTCATCGCGCAGAAGGACAGCTTCCTGGCGGCGGCCAAGGGCGTGTCGCTGGGCATCGCCTTCCAGAAGAAGCTGGGCGCGGGCCTGTTCGGCGGCGAGGGCTTCATCATGCAGCGGCTGCAGGGAGACGGGCTGGCCTTCATCCACGCGGGCGGCACGCTGCACGAGCGCACGCTGGCCGCGGGCGAGGTGCTGCGGGTGGACACGGGCTGCATCGTCGCGTTCCAGCCGAGCGTGGATTACGACATCCAAATGGTGGGCGGCATCAAGACGGCCTTCTTCGGCGGCGAGGGGCTCTTCTTCGCCACGCTGCGCGGGCCGGGCACGGTGTGGCTCCAGTCCCTGCCGCTCAGCCGGCTGGCGGGCCGCATCCTGGCGGCGGCGGGACCAGGCGGGTCTCGCGACGAGGGCAGCGTCCTGGGCGGAGCGGGCCTGGGAGGCCTGCTGGGAGACAACGAGTAGCCTCGCGCTCCGTCACTCCCGGCGGCGGGCGGCCCACGCGGCCAGCAGCAGCGCCCCGACGCCCAGGCCCACGCCGGGAGAGGCCCCGCACCCACACCCCACGGAGAGCTCTGGCGCCTCGAGCACCTCGAAGTTCGTGGTCAGGGAGGAGGGGCCGGCGGTGCCCGCCTCATCCCAGGCGCGGGCGGTGACGCGGTGGACACCAGGCACCAGCGCCTGCTCGAGGGAGAGCAGGTAGCGGAAGCGGCCCTGCTCATCCCTCGGGACACGGGCGACTTCCACCTCGTCCACCTCGATGCTCACCGTGACACCGCTGGCGCTCGTCCCGGCCACCAGCGGCGTGGGGTCCACCCCTTCTCCCTCGGCGGGCACCACCACGACGGGCCGCACCAGCCCTCCCGGGCTCTCACCTCCGCCATCCGGCGTTCCCGTGCCGCCATCGGGTAGCCCCGCGTCGGGCGTCCCCGCGTCGGGTGTCCCCGCATCCGGCGTTCCCGCGTCCGCGGGCATCACCACGCTGAAGCGGTTGGCCGCGGACACCGGGCTGCGGACTCCCAGTACCTCCGCCGAGGCCGCGAGCTGGTGCTCTCCCGGCGCCAGGTCCGTGGGAGGCGTGAACGAGAAGACCCCATCGTTGCCGGGCACCACCTGTCGGTACGCCACGCCATCCAGG
The DNA here is from genome assembly GCF_034259325.1 of Hyalangium ruber. NCBI lineage: Bacteria > Pseudomonadati > Myxococcota > Myxococcia > Myxococcales > Archangiaceae > Hyalangium > Hyalangium rubrum. The sequence goes on from NZ_JAXIVS010000002.1 coordinate 497,601, forward strand.
AACAGGTGGACGAGGACGCCGGACTCGGCCGTGCCCGCCAGGGTGGGCCGGGGAGACACTCCCGTGGCCCCATCCACAGGCTGCGTCACCGCCGGCGTATTGGGCAACCGGAAGGGCACCTGCACCGTCTGCACGAAGCCCACCGCCGTGCCCCCGTCCAGGACGGCGGGGCCCGCGCCATGGGAGCCCCCCGTCGCCGGCGTCACGCCCGGCGCTCCAGCGAGCACCGACGTCGCGCACGTGAAGGTCTCTCCCTGGCGGAAGAGAACACCTCCGCCGCCACCGCCTCCGGGCCCCACCGGGAAGCCTGCCTCGGTCACGCTGCCGCCCGCACCACCCCGAGCCTCGATGCGGCCACACTCGACTTCCTCCACCGCGCGCAAGGAGATCGCGCCGCCCGCGCCCCCCCCACCCGCTCCGTCATCCGCGGCCAGGGGCGGCGTGGCCCCGTTGGCGCGGAAGACACCGGAGCCCCGCACCTCCAGGGCGCGCAAGAGCATCAGGCCTCCGCCCGCGGCGCCCGGAGTGCCCAAGTCGTTGTTGCCCTCGCCCGCGCCGCCTCCGCCTCCGAAGACGAGGCGCTCATAGGGCACGTACGCCACGGGCGCGCCGCCCAGGCCGCCCACCTCGCGCTCCGTGTCGGCGGGTGCCGAGCGGCCACCACCGCCGCCCACGCCCCCATGGCCTCCTCCTCCACCACCGGCGTTGTGGCAGAGGCCTCCGCCGCCGGCGTTGGCCAGGTTGCCCCGCCCCGACGCCGTGCCGAAGCTGCCCGCCACCAGCCCCTCTCCTTTATAGGCACCGCCGCTGGTCACCGGCTCATCCAGCCCCGCACACGCATAGAGCTCGGTGTGGTTGAGGAAGGCTCCACCCTGAAAGCCCAACCCATCCGTCGTGATGACCCCATCGTTGCGCAGCCGGCCCTGGACGAGCACCGCGAGGATGCCGCCCCGAGTCCCATCCCAGGGCGCCGCTCGCAGCGTGGCCCCAGTGCGCACCTCCAGCTCGGTGTACTCCGGCACGCTCACCACCTGGGTCACGTTCGCCGCGTACCCGTACAGGAGTGGCGCCGTCAGCCGCAGCCCCGTCTCCGTCAGCGCCTCCACGCGCGCGTACTCGAAGCGGCCCACCGCGTTGCTGTTCCCCAGAGGGCTCAGGGTGATGGCGCGCTGCTCTCCGGAGGCCGGCACGGGCGTGAGGCCCGCGGATTGGTGAACGAGCACCAGCTCCCCGGCGATGAAGGTCGTGGGGCTGGAGAGGGTGATGTTCCGCGTGCCAGCGGCCGCGGCGGCGGTCACCTGGGCGTAGCGGTTGACAATGACGCTCTGAGGGGAGTCGAGCCGCAGGAAGCCGCTCCGGCCCGTGCCCAGGCCGAAGGTGTCGGGCTCGGCGAAGGCGCTGCTGGAGACGAGGAGAGCGACCAGGAGGGGCACGGTCCGCATGAGGGCATGCTGCCTCATCCGACCGAGCCGGGTCGAGCGTGGCCGAGCGGAGGTCTCAGCCCATCCTCTTCACGATGAACTCACAATGCGACGCGCCCTCATGCACGCACTGCCGCTCCTGCACCTCGACGCGCTGATTCAGCGTGCTCGCCAATCCTCGGACGAAGCCGATGCCCAGACCGCACAGCTTCCGCGGCGACGAGTACACGACTCGCACGGTGTGCGGCTCCACCCGGTGGCACTCCAGCCGTGGGGGAGTCGCGTGGGGGTCGCGGCGCACCTTCTCGTGGATGCGCTCGGCGTGCTCGATGACCTCGAGGACACTCCAACCCGGCTGGATGAACGCGCCGTAGATCTTCATCAGGCCCGGGACCATGAACTCACCGACGTCCTCGAGCACGTCGCGAATGGAGCAGCCCAAGAGCCTGGAGGCAGCGCCACAGAGCGCCACGGCGTCCGTGTCCGGGTAGCTCTGGAAGGCGAGGTACACGCGCGCGGGCAACTTCGCCTCGCGCAGCAGACTCTCCCAGCCACGCTCGCCCAGGCGTGCCTGCGCGTAGTTGCGAAGCTGGCTGAAGATGATGCCGTGCATGAGCCACCCGCCTTCCCAGAACCACGCCCCCCCTTCGCGTGTGGCGGTTCTATCACTCCTCTCCCAACAGGCGCCCGAGCGCCGGGGCGTTCTGGGGAGCGAAGAAGGATTGGCGCAGCAGTCGAGGCAGGGCTCGCTTCTCCACACACACGAGCTGGAGCGCGTCTGCCCACTCTCCGAGTACGGCCACGGCGCGGACCTCGGGTGCCTGGCGGTAGAGATCGTTGAGGTTGTGAACGAGCGCGGCCAGATCCTCTACTTCCCAGCGCTCGGTGAGCTCTCCGGCCAGGACATGAAGCTCCAGCGTGGGGCGTTCACGCACATCGATCAGCTTGAAGGTGCGTGCGGCGCCGCCCATGGCCAGGGTGAGCGGACCCACGAGCTCATCGGGCCGGACGCCGAGGGCGACGGAGAGTCCTCCCTGGAGAAGGCCCGCGTCGCACAGGCGCAGGAGGGACACATGTGGAGGCTCACCGGGGACGAGCACCTCGGCGGCGGCCGCGGAGTCCTTGAGCAGACGCTCTCGGGCGAGCGTGTCGAGCAGGGAAGCCATACCGCGCACCCTACCCCTCTCGCACCCGGGGTGCTTCAGCTCTCCATGTGCCTCCCGACGCTCGGACCTCATCTCGACAGTCTGTCGAGTCGAGTCGACAATCTCTCCTCGGAGGCCTCGAGAGCCATGGTGAAGAGCAAGGGAGGGCGTTCTCCATCTCGATTGGACGATCGCCATGAGGAGCTGCTGTCGGCGGCCGAGGCTTCAACACTCCTGGGAGTGAAGCGAGCGACGCTCTACACGTACGTGAGCCGAGGGCTCGTGCGCTGCGTGCCCGAACGGGGGACGAAGGAGAACCGCTATGTGCGCGCGGACGTGGAGCGCCTGAAGGCGCGGCATGACGCGCGAGCGGGACACGCAGCGGTGGCCTCGGGAGCGCTGCGGTGGGGCGAGCCAGTCATCGACTCCTCGGTGACGCGAGTGGGGGCGGAGGGGTTGGCCTACCGAGGACACTCCGCGGTAGAGCTGGCGGTGAGCGGGCGCTCCTTCGAGGAGGTGTCGGAGTTGCTGTGGACAGGCGAGTTGCCGGCCTCGCCCGCCCGCTGGCCCGTGCCAGAGCTTCCCTTCCCACCTTCCACGCTGGTGGGACTGCTCCCTCGGGATGCGCCCCCGCTGGCGGTGCTCTCGACGGTGGTGCCGCTGCTGGGCGTGGCGGATGCGGTCCGCTTCGCCGCGCCTCCGGAGCAGGAGCGGCTGCGAGCCCAGCGTCTGCTGCGCCACCTGGGCGCGTGGGTGGGCGCGGCACACGGCGCAGGCCGGGTAACCCATGCGCTGAAGGAGCCGACGGTGGCTGCCTCGCTGGCCCAGGCCTGGGGCGTGGCGGCGAAGCGAGCACCGGAGCTGCTCGATCGGGCGCTGGTGCTGTGCGCGGATCACGAGCTGAACGTCTCCACCTTCGCCGCGCGGGTGACGGCCTCCTCGGGAGCGGACCTGTACGCGTGCGTGAGCGCGGCGCTCGCGGCGCTCTCGGGCCCCCGGCATGGCGGGGCTTGCGATCGCATCGAGGCGCTGATGCAGGAGGTGGGCAGGCCCGAGCGCGCGGCCACGGTGGTGCGCGAGCGGCTGCGCCGGGGCGAGTCCGTGCCGGGCTTCGGACACACGCTCTACCCGGACGGAGACCCTCGCACCCCGCCCCTGCTGGAAGTGGCCTGGGCGGTGCGTCCGGAACCCGTGGCGGTGCGGGTGGTGCGCGCGGTGGCGGAGGCCATGCGCGAGGCGGGACACCCACCGCCCACGGTGGATCTCGGGCTGGTGGCGCTGGCCTCGGCGCTGGGGCTCCCGCCGGGCGCGGCGACGGCGGTGTTCGCGGTAGGACGCGCCGCGGGCTGGGTGGCTCACGTGCTAGAGCAACGCGAGCAGGGCCACCTGCTGCGCCCCCGCGCGCGGTATGTGGAACCCTCGACTGTGCGCACCGGGTGACGCTTCTTCCGAGTCCGTCCTCGCCTCATTCGGGCGCCGTACTAGGGTGGGCGCGTGACTCCACGCTCCTTTCCCCCCTGGCTCCTCGTCGCGCGATTGCTCGGCACCGTGGCGCTCATTGGCGCGCTCGCGGTCGCCCTCCAGCCGGGAATCCTTCCTCCCTGGCTGGGGCCCGTCTTCCTGGGTGTGTTCCTGGTCCTACGCGTGGGCAGCGAGTGGCTCATGGCCCTGCGCTACCCGGACCCCGAGGGCCGCCACCGCCGCTCCGCCATCCTCAACACATTGATAGCGATCGGCGTGGTGGCCTTCTGGTTCTACCTCCGCAAGCGCGGACTGTGAGGCGGCAAGCGCGCTACACGTTGAAGCGGAAGTGCATGCAGTCGCCGTCCTGGACGACGTACTCCTTGCCTTCCACGCGCAGCAGGCCCTTCTCCTTCACCGCGCTCTCGCTGCCGAGCTTGATGAGGTCCTCCCAGCGCATCACCTCGGCCTTGATGAAGCCGCGCTCGAAGTCCGAGTGGATGACGCCGGCCGCCTGCGGGGCCTTGTAGCCCTTGAGGATCGTCCAGGCGCGGCACTCCTGCTCGCCCACCGTGAAGTACGTCTGCAGGCCCAGCAGCTTGTAGCCCGCCCGCACCACCTTGTGCAGGCCCGGCTCGCTCAGCCCCGCGCTCTCCAGGAAGCCCGGCCGCTCCTCCTCGGGGAGCTGCTGGATCTCCGCCTCCATCGCCGCCGCCAGCACCACCACCTCGGCGCCTTCCTTGGTGGCCATCTCCTTCACGGAGCGCACGTGCGGCGACTCATCCTCCTTGCCGATCTGCCCCTCGGAGATGTTCGCCACGTACAGCACCGGCTTGTCCGTCAGCAGGAACAGCTCGCGGATGGCGGCGTGCTCGTCGGCATTGAGCTTCTGCCCGCGCACCGTAATCCCCGCGTCCAGCCCCGCCTTCACCTTGTCCAGCAGCGCCAGCTCCGCCTTGGCCTCATCGCCCGCCTTGCCGCCCATCTTCGCGTTGCGCTGGGCGCGCTCGCGGCGCTTCTCCACCGTCTCCAGGTCCTTGAGGCACAGCTCCGTGTCGACCACGTCCCGGTCCCGCACCGGGTTCACGCCGCCTTCGACGTGGGTGACGTTGTCGTCCTCGAAGCAGCGCAGCACGTGCAGCACCGCGTCCACCTGGCGGATGTTGGCCAGGAACTGGTTGCCCAGGCCCTCGCCCTTGGAGGCGCCGCGCACCAGGCCCGCGATGTCCACGAACTCCAGCGAGGTGGGGATCTTCTTCAGCGGCTTGATGAGGGCCGACAGCTTGTCCAGCCGCTCATCCGGCACCGGCACCACGCCCACGTTCGGCTCGATGGTGCAGAACGGGTAGTTGGCCGCCTGCGCGCCCGCGGCGGACAGGGCATTGAAGAGGGTGGACTTGCCCACGTTGGGCAAGCCGACGATTCCGATGGAGAGCGCCATGACGGTTCCTTCGAACAGCGCGGAGGGCGGGCCGCTTCCCGGCGTGCCTGCTTAGGCGCGCGGCGTGCCGCCAGGACCGACCGGCAGGCCCTTCACGAACTGCTCGGCCAGGGCGCGGTGCTTGCTGTCGTCCATGCGCTCGGCGATGAGCTTGCCCGCCACCTCGAGGGCCAGGTCCACCGCCATCGTCCGAACCTCCGCGATGGCCTTGGTCTTCTGGTCCTCGATTTCGCGGCGCGCCTGGGCCTTGAACTCCTCGGCCTCCTTGCGGCTCTTGGCCATCAGCTCCTCGCGGTACTTCTCCACGTCCTGCTGGTTCTTGCGCATCATCTCCGCGGCGTCGCGACGCGCCTCGGCGATGGCCGTCTTCTGGTCGGCCAGCAGCTTCTCGGCCTCGGCGCGCTCACGCTTGGCGCTCTCGATGGCGCTGGCGATCTGCTTCTCGCGCTCCTCCACCAGCGACAGGATGGGGCCCCACGCCTTCCAGCGCAGCACCACGAGCACGGCGACGAAGGTGATGAGGGTCCAGAAGATGAGGCCCGGGCGGACCTCCAGGAAGCTGGCGGCGAGGACGGTAGGCAGCATGGCGGCGTGTCCTGGGACGGCGGGAAGAAGGGGTGAGACGAAAACCGACGACGAACTGCGGACTGCGAACTTCGGACCGCGAGGCCGGCGCCCGCTCCAAGGCGAACGCCGGGCCCACGGGACTGCTCGCGCGACTTAGGTCACTTAGGTCTTCGTCGCGAGCAGGATGCAGATCACCAGCGCGAACAGCGTGGCGCCTTCGATGAGCGCCGCGGCGATGATCATGGAGGTGCGGATGTCACCGCCGGCGGCCGGCTGACGGCCCGTGGCCTCCATGGCGGCGGCGGCCAGCTTGCCGATGCCGAGGGCGGCGCCAATGATGGAGAGGCCGGCGCCGATACCGGCGGCGAGGAACGCGAGAGCGACGTTGGTCATGGGAGTGGTTCTGCTTTCTTCGTAGGTGGGACCCGCTTGTGGGGGGGTCTCGTTGTGTCCCTTTTGGACGACCTCCGGCGACCTTTCGAATCGCCGGGTTCTGGCCGAGGCCCGTGCCGCCGGGCCTCGATAACTCGTTACATGTGCGCCCGACCGTGGTCGTGGCTGGCGCCGCCCTCGGCGTGGCCGTGGCCCAGGTCCGCGCCGTGGTCACCGTGGTCGTGGTGGTGGCCCATCGCCACGCTCATGCCGATGAAGAGCGCCGACAGCATGGTGAAGACGTAGGCCTGCACGAAGGCGACGAAGAGCTCCAGGAAGTAGATGCCCATGGCGAAGGGCACCGCCACCAGGCCCACCGCCGCGCTGCCCATCAGGAAGATGAGGCCCAGCAGGAAGAAGATGACGATGTGGCCCGCCAGCATGTTGGCGAACAGACGCATCGTCAGGGCGAAGGGCTTGGTGAACAGGCCGAGGATCTCGACCGGAATCATGATGGGCCACAGCAGCGGGTGAACGCCGCCGGTCAGGTGCTTCAGGTAGCCACCGAGGCCCGCCGCGCGGATGCCGGCGATCTGCGTGACGATGAAGGTGCAGATGGCCAGGGCGCAGGTGACGGCGATGTTACCGGTGGCGGTCGCCATCCACGGGAACAGGCCCAGCAGGTTCATGAAGAGGATGAAGAAGAACGCGGTGAGCAGGAAGGGCACGTAGCGCGGGCCCTCCTCCTTGCCGATGTTCTTGATGGCCAGCTCGTCGCGCACGAAGAGCACCAGCATCTCGAACAGGTTGGCGCCCGCCCCGCGCGGCACCAGCTTCGACTTGTCGCGGTTGCTCCAGATGAAGATGGTGGCCAGCAGCAGCGCCGTCGCCACCCACATCATCACCGTGTGCTTGGTGATGGACAGATCCAGGCAGCCCTGGGTGATGCCCGGCACCACATTGCCGTGGTCCGTCATCGTCGGCGTACAGGCCCCCTCGTGGAAGGGGATGTAGATCTCCGGCAGGTGGATGGCGACGTGGTCGTGGCTGAGGGGAACCTCGAACTCGTACTCGTGCGAGTCCGCCACGTGGTGGAGGATGTAGCCCGCCACGTCCTCCTTGCCGTGCTCAGCGCCCTCGGCGGGCGCCGCCGACGCGGCGTACACCGAAGCCGCGAACAGACTGGCGATCAGGACCATTGCCTTGCGCATCACTCGTCTCCGCCCGCGGCGATTCGCGCCGCGGCGCTCACGTAGCTGATTTCCACCCACTGCAGCACAAAGTAGACGCCGAAGAAGCCGACGACGAACCCCCACGCCTCCAACCCCCGCGACACCATCGCGTACAGCCCCGCCGCCACGGCCACCACCCTCAGGGCGAACACCATGCCCACGGCCTTCATCGCGGCCCGGAGGCTCTTGCGCACCGCCCGCCGCTTGAGCGGCAGGGACACCGCCCCGGTGAGCGCCGCCAACCCCACTCCCCACACCGCCGGCCACCGGTTCTCGGGCGTCTGCGGCAACCCCGCCGCCAGCGCCAGCCCCACCACCGCCACTCCCGCCGCCACCATCACGTGGTTGCGGAACGCCTCCTCCGCCGCCGCCTGCTCCTTCACTTCTTCTTCCCCAGCCGGGTCATCTCGTGGAGGAACCCGTAGAAGCCCACGACGATCCCCACCACGCTCAACCCCACCAACCCCCAGGGCTTCGTCCCCAGCCATCGGTCCATCAGCAAGCCACCCAGCACGCCCACCACCGCCCCGCCGACCATCTTCCACACCGCGGAGATGTAGGGCACGGCCGCCTGCATCTGCCGGGCGGTGGGCGACAGCTCGTCGCCCTCCTTCCCACCCTTCTCCCGGGGCTCCTCAGCCATCGGACGCCTCCAACTCCCGGGAAAACCTCGGGTTTCCACCACACACCCGCCCCGTGCGCCACTGGCGCGCGCGCCGCTTAGCACTGAAGACGCGGCATGCGCAACCGCTACGCTTCAACAGAGGGAGTCGGAGCAGAAGGGCGCGGAATGCCTAGGGGAAGCCAAAGTCCACCGTGTAGTCCGCCTGGAAGCTCGGTGTCGGGGTGACGGACTCGGGCTGGATGAGGATCTCCACGCGCTGGACCTGGCGCAGGACGCGGAGGATGTCCGGGCTGCTGTTGCCACCCACCACCCAGCTTCCCACCCCGCCATCCGCGGTGGGCATCCGGACGATCTCCTGGAGGAGAACGGGAGCCGCCCCCTGGAGCAGGCGGCCCTGGTGAACGAGCCGCAGGAAGCCCCCGGGCCCACATAGGAGCACCACGGGCTGGTTGTGGTCGCTCCAGCGGCTGCCCGAGGAGTTGACGCCTCCGTCGCTGCGGAAGGTGCCGAAGAGCTTGAGGTTGGCCCCCGGCCGGCTGAGGTCCCACGAGCCGCCATCCCGCTGCTCGGCCCAGAAGACGTGGCTGCCGGCGCCGGCGCCGCGCCACACACTGCCCGACACGCTATCCGCGGGCGCGGCGGCCGCGTTGTCCTTCACGCAGGAGCCAGGACCTCCGTTGAGGCTGGTCAGCAGGTACTTGGCGCCCCGCGCCACCCCCGGCTCGTTGATCAACGTGGTAGGCCCGCCGCACTCGGGCTTGTCGTCCGCGGTTCCGTCGCAATTGTTGTCCAGGCCATCGCACTTGTCCGAGACGGGGAAGACGGTCTGCTCGCACGCGTCGGCGCCAGAGCGGCAGATGCGCCGGCCCTGGGCGCACAAGCCCAGGGCGCCGGAGACGGTGCAGGGCTGTCCCGCCTCGGCGATGTCGTCGGTCACCCCGTTGCAGTTGTCGTCCACGGCGTTGCAGACCTCGGAGGCGGCGGGATGGATGCTGGCGTTGGCGGGCGCGCAGTCGTTCATGCTCGCGGTCCAGCCGGGCGGGGGCTGGCAGAAGATGCGGGCGTTGGCCGGGTCTCCGAAGCCGTCCTGGTCGTCGTCCTGGAACCAGAGACCGCCATCGAGGCCCTCGTCGATGTCGCCGTCACAGTCGTTGTCGCGGCCGTCGCACTGCTCGGGCGCCGCCGGGTAGAAGAGGACGCCGTTGGCGGCGGGGTTGTCGTTGCAGTCGTCGTCGTTGGTGGCCACCTGGAGCGTGGTCGGCACGGCACAGCGCAGCAGGGGCTCGGTGAGGTTGCCGTAGCCGTCTCCGTCCTCGTCGCGGAAGTAGCGGGTGGCCGTGCCGCCATCGGCGCACATGCCACCGTCCAGCACACGGCTGAGACACAGGGGTTCTCCACGCTCTGAGCAGCACACCCCGTCATCACAGACGAGGCCGCCGTCGGCGCACTCGGAGTCCTGGGAGCAGGTGTAGTACCCGTCCAGGGGCGGGGTTTCGTAGCAGGCGCCAAAGAGCGTGGCGCACAGCACGAGGGCCAAGAGGCCCGAGCAGACGAGGCGTTGCGGAGTGGGAGACATGGCGCCAGCGGCTCCTTGGAAGCCCTCCATCGTAGCGCTTCATGCCCTCGGGCTCAGGGGGTCACGTCCTCCAGGACCTCCGAGAGGCGGGTGGCGGTCAGGGCGCGATCGAACCAGCGATCCAGGGTTTCCATGTCTCTGCACGCCAGGATGCGCTGGCGGGACTCGGCATCCACGTACACGCCCCGCGCAACGAGCGCCCGAAGCACACTCTGGGCTTGTCCCTTGGCCAATCCCTCCAGAAGTCCCTGCTGACGCCCCTGCTCAATGAGCTTCTCTCCCACGGTCGGCATCAGTTCCTCCACTCGCTGAGCACCTACGGCTGCCTGTAATACCTCTACCGTAGCGACTTGTGCCGCTTCATCTCCCACCAGCAGCAGGTAATGAACTACTGCACGGAGAGCCTCCAAGCCATGAGGCGTGCCCTGAACCTGGACGAAGAGCGCCTGCCAGCCCGGTAGCCGTTCCGCCAGCTCCTCGGTGCGCCCATACCGAAGGAGCCGCCACGCCAGCCGCACCAGGGGCGGGCCTGGGCGCGCCAGCAGCGCCTCAACCCTCTCGGCCGTCAAGTCATCCACCTGGTACTCGAAGCGCGGAAGCAACGCCCTCCAGCGCTCGGGCCACTGCGCTCCTTCAGGCACCTCGAAGAGCTCTTCCACCCGGCGAGGGGCGCTCCAAGCCCCCTCCGGCCCGTGGTACAGCACCAGCGGGAGGATGAGCGGCAGCACCTCCTGATCCGGGTGTTCCTGTCGCCAGCGCTCCAACTGGCGAACCACGTAGCGCAGCATGCGCAGCGCCATCCACCGGTCCACCGACGACTGGTGCTCGATGAGCACGTAGAAGAGCAGCGCCCCGCCCCCACGCAGCCGCGCGGAGAAGAGCAGGTCGCTCTCGGTCTCCCTCAGCTCCGGGTCGATGACGGAGCCTGACTCCCGGTGCAGCGTGTCCCAGTCCACCTGGGACACCAGCTCGACAGGCAAGGCCGCGCGCAGCTCGGCCGCCGCATGCTCGGGGTGACCGAAGGTGAGACGGACAAAGAGGTCGTGGGGGCCAGACATCGCGCGACAGGCCCCAAGCACAAGGCGGGCCAGTGCCACCGCCGCAGGGAAGGGATGGCACGCAAGCGTCCGCCGCGCGAGCGCACCGTCCAGCGCTAGAGACTCCTCAGCTTATGACTTGCGCGTTATATAACGCATGCGCAATATACGAAGCGATGGATGTCTTCGAGGCCGTGGCCGAACCGAACCGCCGATTCCTCCTGGAGCTGCTCGCCGAGGGTGGGCGCTCGGCGGGCGAGCTCGTGGAGGCCCTGCCCTCTCTCACGCAGCCGGCGGTCTCGCGGCACCTGCGGGTGCTGCGCGAGGTCGGGCTCGTCGAGGTCCGCCCCGAGGCCCAACGCCGCATCTACACGCTGTGCCCGGAGCGCCTGGTCGAGCTGGACCAGTGGCTGAGCCGCTACCGCCGCTTCTGGTCCGACCGGCTCGATGCCCTCGAGCAGCACCTCAACACCACCCACGGCACCCCTCGCCCCAACGGAAAGACCAGGTAAGCCCATGCCCCAGGACAAGCGAACCGGCACCATCACCCTCCAGGAGGACGTCGCCACCCTCACCTTCGAGCGGCGCATCCCCCATCCGATCGAAGCGGTCTGGGCCGCCATCACAGAGCCCCAGCAGCGCGCCGTCTGGTTCGGCGCCACCACCGCCCTGGAGACGCGCGTGGGCGGAGCGATCGAGATGGTCGCCGACGGCCCGCCCTCGCCGCCCGAGGTGCGCCACATGGTCGGGAAGATCCGCGTCTGGGAGCCGCCCCGCGTGTTCGAGCACGAGTGGCACCAGCGCATCGTCGGCGACAGAGAGGTGGCGAGCCACTACGGCGCGACGTTCTCGGCCGCCCGCGCATAACCCTTGAGGAGGACCTTCCCATGAGCACCCAACTCCCAATCGTTGCCCGCGTCACCCGTCGCTTCACCCACCCGCCCGAGCGCGTCTTCGACGCCTGGCTTGATCCCCAGCAGGTCCGGCGCTGGATGGCGGCCTCCATCCCCCGACGCAAGATGGCGTCCACGGCCGAGTTGCTGCGCGTGGAGATCGACGCGAGGGTCGGAGGCACCTTCTCCTTCGTGGAGCTGCGAGACGGAGAGGAGGTCGAACACACCGGCGAGTATCTCGAGCTCGACCGGCCCCGCCGCCTCGTGTTCACGTGGGCGGTCCCCAAGTACTCGGCCGACCGGGACCGGGTGAGCATCGACATCGTCCCCCAGGACACCGGGTGCGAGCTCACCTTGCTCCACGAGATGAAGCCGGAGTGGGCCGAGTACGAGAGCCGCACCGTGGCCGGCTGGACGCTCATGATCGACTCGATCGCCGGGACGCTCGGCTAGCGACCTTCGCCCGAGGCACCGTGCAGACGAGCGGCCGGTTGGCCGGAAAAAATGGGCTCCGAAGTTTTGCTGATACAGGTGGGCTCGACGAATGCCCGAGCCCATGGTTCTCCGTAAGAGTCTCGCGACGAAGCTGCTCATCGCCCTTTGCACCACCATCTTCCTGGCCCTGGGCCTCCTTGTCTGGGTCCTCAACCGGGAGCTGTCACACGTCGCCCAGAGCGAGGCGTCCCGGATCGCGACCCAGGAGGCCCAGCACGCCGCGGACCTCATCAACGCCCAGCTCGATGAGGCGATGATCCCCGCCAGGACGATCGCGCAGATGCTCCTGGCCCAGAAGGTCACCGGTCCGGCGGACCGCCGCCTTGCTGACGCCCAGCTCCGAAAGATCCTCGAGGACAACCCCCACCTCCTGGGCATCTGGACGGTGTGGGAGCCGAACGCGTTCGACGGGAAGGACGCGGACTTCGCCAACACCCCTGGTACGGACGCGACGGGGCGCTACCTCCCCTACTGGAACCGCGGTGCCGGATACATCCAGCGCGAGGTCAACGTCGATTACCAACACGAGACCTTGGGGGGACCGAGCGACTATTACCTCCTCCCCCAGCGGAGCAAGAACGAGGTCATCATGAACCCGTTCTCCTACACCGTCGCCGGTAAGCTGACGCTGCTCACCAGCGCCATCGTTCCGATCTTCCTCGACGGCAAGTTCCTCGGGGTCGTGGGCGCGGATCTCTCGCTCGAGCACATCCAGCAGGAGGTCGCGAAGGTCCAGCCCTTCGGAACCGGACATGCCCTCCTCCTCTCGAACAACGCCGCCTACGCCTCGCACCCCTCGGCGGAGCTTCGCGGAAAACCGATCGGGACCTCGCCCGCCGAGACGCTGATGAAGACCACGCTCTCGAGCGGGAACAAGAGCGTGGGCCGTGTCCACTCGGAGCTGCTCCAGGGCGAGGCGATTGAAGTGGTGGTTCCCTTCCGCATCGGCAGGACCACGACACCGTGGGCCCTGGCCGTCTTCGTGCCGCTCGACCAGGTGCTCGCGCCGGCCAACGACCTGCGCCGGTTCATGATTCTGTACGGCATGCTCGCGATAGGGGTGCTGGCCATCGCGGTCATCCTCGTGGTCCGCCGCATCACGGAGCCGCTCGGGTCGCTCTCCGCCGTCGCCTCTCGCATCGCCGAGGGCGATCTCACCGGAAAGATCGACCACCGCTCCTCCGACGAGATCGGCCTGCTGGCCGAGGCCTTCCGCTCGATGCAGGACCGGCTGGCGCAGGTGATTGGAGAAGTGCGCGAGGGCGCGACGGTGCTCTCCTCGGCCTCCTCGCAGCTGTCAATGATGTCCCAGTCGCTCTCGAGCGGCACGAGCGAGCAGGCCGCGACGGCCGAGGAGATGACGTCGAACCTCCACCGGATGAGCTCCTCCATCGGCAAGAACGCCGACAGCAGCCGCCGCGTCGAGGCGCTCGCGCTCCAGGGCACCTCCGCCGCCGAGGAGTGCAGTCGGGCCGTCTCCGAGACCGTGGAGGCGATGAAGCAGATCGCCTCTCGCATCTCCGTCATCGACGAGATCGCCTACCAGACGAACCTGCTCGCGCTCAACGCCGCCATCGAAGCGGCGCGCGCGGGCACGCACGGCCTGGGCTTCGCGGTCGTCGCGTCCGAGGTCCGCAAGCTCGCGGAAGGAAGCCAGTCCTCCGCGAAGCAGATCGTCGCGCTGACGACGAGCAGCGTGAAGATCGCCGAGCGCTCGGGAGCGCTGCTCCGAGGGCTCGTCCCGTCGATCGGCGCGACGACCGAGCTGGTGAAGGACGTTGCCACCCTATCGCATGAGCAGGCGTCGGGCGTCGGGCAGCTCAGCAGGGCGATGGTCGCCCTGAACGAGACGACGCAGCAGAGCGCCTCGGCCGCCGAGGAGCTGTCGGGCATGGCGGAGGAGCTGGCGACCCAGGCGGAGACCCTGCTGCAGCGGATGAGCTTCTTCCGCGTGACCGAGCCCCACCCCCGCGAGGAGGGCACTGCCCGCCCCGGCGAGCCGCTCTTCGCGCTCGGGCGTCCTGGCGCTCCGCTGTCGCACCTCTCGAATCAGCGGCAGCTCCCGGAGCCTCCGCGGAACGAAGTGCTCGCGAAGAACGAACTCCGGGCCGACTGACGCCTGCTGCCTGAGGCACGTGCAGGCGAGCGCGCGGTCGGCCTGGACCTCCCGGCGCGCTCGGGGATCTCCTGATACATCCCTGCACTCCGCCCAATGCGCACGCCCATGGCCTTCCGTAAGAGTCTCGCGACCAAGCTGCTCGTTGCCCTCTGCAGCATCATCCTCCTGGCCCTCTGCCTCCTTGTGTGGATGCTGAGCCGGCAGTTGTCGCGCATCGCGGATGAACAGACGCCCCTACAGGCGGCCCAGGCCGCCGAGCACTCCGCGGCCGTCATCAACGCCCACTTCGACGAGGTGATGATCCCCGCCCGGACGGTCGCGCAGATGCTCGTGGCCCAGAAGCTCACCGGCTCGACCGACCGCCGCGCCGCCGACGCCCAGCTCAAGAAGGTCCTCGAGGACAACCCCCAGCTCTTCGGCATCTGGACGGTGTGGGAGCCGAATGCGTTCGACGGAAAGGACGCGAGCTTCGCCAACACCCCCGGGACGGACGCCACGGGGCGCTACATCCCCTACTTCCACCGTGGCGCCGGACACATCCAGCTCGAGCCCAGCGTCGACTACGAGGGCCAGGCCCTTGGGGGACCGAGCGACTATTACCTCCTGCCGCAGCGGAGCGGCAACGAGGTCATCATGAACCCGTACCGCTACACCGTCGCCGGCAAGCCGACACTGCTCACCAGCGCCGTCGTGCCGCTCCTGCTCAACGGCAAGTTCCTCGGGGTGGTGGGCGCGGACTTCACGCTCGATCAGATCCAGAAGGAGGTCGCGAAGATCCGCCCCTTCGACACGGGACATGCGTTCCTCGTCTCGAACAACGCCGCGTTCGTCTCGCACCCGTCGGCGGAGCTCCGAGGCAACCCGATCGGCGCCTCGCCCGCCGAGGCGTTGATCAAAGCCAGCCTCTCAAGCGCCAGCACGAAGAGCGCCCGGGTCCACTCGGAGGTCCTCAACGCCGAGGCGATTGAAGTGGTGGTCCCGCTCCGCATCGGCAAGACCACGACGCAGTGGGCCCTGGCCGTCTTCGTGCCGCTCGAGAAGGTGCTCGCACCGGCCAACGAGCTAAGCCGGTCCATCATCATGCTCGGGGTGCTCGTGCTCGGCGCGATTGGCCTCGGGGTCATCCTCGTGGTCCGTCGCATCACGAAGCCGCTCGGGATGATCTCCTCCGTCGCCACGCGCATCGCGGAGGGCGACCTCACAAGCAAGCTCGACTACCGCTCCTCCGACGAGATCGGCGCCCTGGCTGACGCGTTCCGCTCGATGCAGGACCGACTGGCCCAGGTGATTGGAGAGACCCGCGCGGGCGCGGCGGCACTCTCCTCGGCGTCCTCGCAGCTGTCGATGATGTCCCAGTCGCTCTCGAGCGGCACGAGCGAGCAGGTCGCGACCGCTGAGGAGATGAGCGCGAACCTCCAACTGATGAGCGCGTCCATCGGCAAGAACGCCGACAGCAGCCGCCGCGTCGAGGCGGTCGCTCGAGAAGGAGCCGCCGCCGCCGAGCAGTGCAGCCGGGCCGTCTCCGAGACCGTGGAGGCGATGAAGCAGATCGCCTCGCGCATCTCCGTCATCGATGAGATCGCCTATCAGACGAACCTGCTCGCGCTCAACGCCGCCATCGAAGCGGCGCGCGCGGGCGCGCATGGGAAGGGCTTCGCGGTCGTCGCGTCCGAGGTCCGCAAGCTCGCGGAAGGAAGCCAGTCCTCCGCGAAGCAGATCGTCGCGCTGACGACGAACAGCGTGAAGATCGCCGAGAACTCGGGGACGCTGCTTCGAGAGCTCGTTCCTTCGATTGGATCGACCTCGGGCCTGGCGAAGGATGTCGCCACCGTGTCGAACGAGCAGTCCGCGGGCGTCGGGCAGCTCAGCAGGGCCATGATCGGCCTGAACGAGACGGCGCAGCAGAGCGCCTCGGCCGCCGAGGAGCTGTCGAGCATGGCGGAGGAGCTGGCCTCCCAAGCGGAGAGCCTGCTGCGGCAGATGGGCTTCTTCCGCATCACCGAGTCCCACCCTCGCGGCGAGGGGAATGCGCGCTCCGGCGAGCAACTCTTCACCAGCATGCGCTCGGGCACTCCGCTGTCGCACCTCTCGCATCAGCGGCAGGCCGCGGAGACACCGCGCGACGGCGCGGCCGCGAAGAACGTGCTCCGCGTCGACTGACCTCTACTCCACAAGAGGAGGCCGGCTCGCGGAGCCTGTATCCATTACCCAATCATTGGGCAGGGTGCGCGTGAACCTCCTCGAAGACGGAGGTGAGGCCCGTGCCTATTACACCCGACTGTCGCGGTGGCCCTGCGGGGCCCACCCAGGGAGGTGTATCCATGAATCCCTCATCTCAGGATCCGGCTGCTGGAGAGAAGTCGGAGGGCCTGCCCTCGACGCACTCGGTCACCCTCAAAATCAATGGCGCGGAGAAGCGCCTGGAGCTCGCTCCATGGACGACCCTGCTCGACCTGCTGCGTGAGCACCTCGGCCTGACCGGAACGAAGAAGGGCTGTGACCACGGTCAATGCGGGGCCTGCACCGTCCTCGTCAACGGCAAGCGCATCAACGCGTGCCTGACCCTGGCGGTCATGCAGGAGGGCGCGGAGGTGACCACCGTCGAAGGGCTCGCCTCTGGCGAGGCCCTGCACCCCGTCCAGGCCGCGTTCATCGAGCATGATGCGTTCCAGTGCGGCTACTGCACTCCCGGGCAGATCTGCTCCGCCGTGGGGCTGATCAACGAGGGCAAGGCCAAGACCGTGGATGAGCTCCGCGAGCTGATGAGCGGCAACATCTGCCGGTGTGGCGCCTATCCCAACATCCTCGCGGCCATCGAACAGGCGATGCGCGAGAGCGGAAGGAGCCCCAAGCGATGAATCGCTTCTCCTATGAGCGGGCAGAGAACGTCGCGGGGGCCGTGGGTTCGATTGCCCGGAATGAGCGGGCCCGGTTCATTGCCGGCGGCACCAATCTCCTCGACTTGATGAAGGAGAACGTCGCGCGCCCCAACCAGCTCATCGACATCACCCGCCTGCCCTTGAAGGGGATCGACGCCAGCCAGGACGGAGGCCTGAGGATCGGCGCGCTCGTCACCAACTCGGACCTCGCCTACAACGCGGAGGTGGAGCGGCGCTATCCGCTGCTGTCGAAGGCGATCCTCGCGGGCGCCTCGGCGCAGCTGCGCAACATGGCGACGACGGGCGGCAACCTGCTCCAGCGCACGCGCTGTTCGTACTTCTATGACACGGGCACGCCCTGCAACAAACGAGCGCCCGGCACAGGCTGCGGCGCGATCGAGGGCTTCAACCGCATGCACGCCATCCTGGGCACCAGCGGCGCGTGCATCGCCACCCACCCCTCGGACATGTGCGTGGCGCTCGCGGCCCTCGAGGCAATCGTTCGCGTGACGGGGCCGAAGGGAGAGCGCGCCATCCCCTTCGCCGAGTTCCACCGGCTACCCGGCGACACGCCGCACCTGGACACGAACCTGGGCCAGGATGAGCTCATCACCGCCGTGGAGCTGCCGGCCCAAGGCTTCTCCGAGCACCACGCCTACCTCAAGCTCCGTGACCGCCTGTCGTATGCGTTCGCCCTCGTGTCGGTCGCCGTGGCGCTCGACATGAAGGACGGCCACATCCAGGAAGCCCGGCTCGCGCTCGGCGGCGTGGCCCACAAGCCGTGGCGAGACCCGCGAGCCGAGGCGCTGCTGCGTGGCAAGCCCGCCACGGAGGAGCACTTCCGGGCCGTGGCGGAGGCGCTCCTTCGCGACGCGAAGGGCTTTGGTCGCAACACCTTCAAGATCGAACTGGCGAAGCGCGCCGTGGTGCGCGCCCTGCGGCAAGCCGCTGGCCTGGAGTCACAGCCATGACGAAGACGACCTCCCCGCTGGGACAGCCGGTCAGCCGCGTCGAAGGTCGCCTCAAGGTGACGGGGCAGGCGAAGTACGCCGCGGAGTTCAACGTCCCTGGCCTCACCTACGGTGTCGTCGTGTCGAGTACGGTCGCCCGAGGGCGCATCCAGAAGCTCGACGCCAGCGAGGCCCTCGCGCTGCCAGGCGTGCTGCACGTCTTCACCCACGAGAATCGGCCGAGCCTCGCCTGGTTCGATCGCAACTACCAGGACGAGGACGCGCCCTCCGGCTCGCCGTTCCGGCCGCTGCACGACGACAAGCTCGTCTACAGCGGCCAGCCCATCGCGCTGGTCGTCGCCGAGACGTTCGAGCTCGCCTCCTATGCGGCCTCGCTCGTGCGGGTCGAGTACGCGCCCCGCGCCCACGAGACGGACCTGCGCGCGCGGCGAAAGGAAGCCTACGAACCGAGCAAGGGCAAAGGCGGCTACGAGCCACCGCCCAAGCCCCGAGGCAACGCCGACAAGGCCCTGGCCAGCGCCGCCGCGCGCGTCGACGCGGAGTACTCCTCGCCCGTCGAGCACCACAACCCCATGGAGCCGCACGCCACCACGGTGGTCTACGAGGACGACGGCACGCTTACCCTCTACGACAAGACCCAGGGCGTGCAGAACACCCAGAAGTACATCTCGAAGGTCTTCAAGCTCTCCGAGGACGAGGCGCGCGTGCGCTCTCCCTTCGTCGGCGGCGCGTTCGGCTCGGGGCTGAGACCGCAGTATCAACTGTTCCTGGCGGTCATGGCGGCGCGAGAGCTGAAGCGCTCGGTCCGGGTGTCGCTGACCCGCCAGCAGATGTTCACCTTCGGCCACCGCCCCGAGACGTTGCAGCGGGTGGCGCTCGGCGCCTCCTCCGACGGCAAGCTCGTGTCCATCATCCACGAGGCCATCGCGGAGACCTCGCGCTTCGAGGACTACATCGAGGTCGTCGTCAACTGGTCGGGCCTGCTCTACCAGTGCGACAACGTCCGGCTCGACCACAAGCTCGTCCAGCTGGACAACTACACGCCGGTCGACATGCGCGCGCCCGGCGCGGTGCTCGGCGTCTACGCGCTGGAGTCCGCGATGGACGAGCTGGCCCACCAGCTCCGCATCGACCCCCTCGAGCTGCGCCTGAGGAACTACACCGAGCGGGACCAGAACAAGGACAAGCCGTTCTCCAGCAAGGAGCTACGGGCCTGCTACCAGCAGGGCGCCGAGCAGTTCGGCTGGGCCCGACGAAGCCTTGCCCCACGCTCGATGCGAGAAGGCAAGCAGCTCGTCGGCTGGGGCATGGCCACCGGCATCTGGGAGGCCATGCAACAGCCGGCCAGCGCCAAGGCCGTCTTGAGCATCGACGGCACGCTCACCGTTAGCAGCGCCACCTCCGACATCGGCACTGGCACCTATACCGTCATGACGCAGATCGCCGCCGACACGCTCGGGCTGCCCATCGACGCCGTGACGTTCAAGCTCGGAGACTCCTCCCTGCCCCCCTCGCCCCTCCAGGGCGGCTCGTGGACCGTGTCATCGGTCGGCTCGGCGGTGAAGGCCGCCTGCGAGAAGGTGCGCGAGCACCTGTTCAAGCTCGCCCGGAAGGTGGACGGCTCGCCACTGGCCAAGGCCAGCCTCGAAGAGGTGTCCTTCTCGGGCGGGCGGATCCACCTGAGCGCCGACCCATCGAAGGCCGTGTCGCTCACCGCCGCGATGCGACAGGGCGGAGTCCTGCACCTCGAGGAGCAGGTGCTCTCCCTGCCCAACATGCCCGAGCAGAACAAGTTCACGCGCTGCACCCACTCGGCGGTGTTCGCGGAGGTGAAGGTCGACGAAGACCTCGGCGTCGTGAAGGTCTCTCGCGTCGTCTGCGCCGTCGCGGGCGGACGCATCCTGAATCCGAAGACGGCGCGCAGCCAGATCCTCGGCGGCATCGTCGGCGGCATCGGCATGGCCCTGCAGGAAGAGACCGTCATGGACCCGAAGCTCGGCAGGTTCATGACCCACAACCTGGCCGACTACCACGTGCCCGTGAATGCCGATGTCCACGACATCCAGGTGCTCTTCGTCGACGAGGAGGACTCGGTCGTCAACCCGCTCGGAGCCAAGGGCCTGGGAGAGATTGGCATCGTCGGCGTCGCTGCGGCGATCGCCAATGCCATCTTCCACGCGACCGGCAAACGCGTCCGCGGTCTGCCGATCACGCTCGACAAGCTCCTGTGAACCGAGGGGCCTGTCAGGCCTGGCTGGCGAGGTTCTTCGAGATGACCGCGACGACCTCGCCCAGCGAGGGGTCCG
Source organism: Hyalangium ruber (assembly GCF_034259325.1). NCBI lineage: Bacteria > Pseudomonadati > Myxococcota > Myxococcia > Myxococcales > Archangiaceae > Hyalangium > Hyalangium rubrum. Next base: position 518,141 of record NZ_JAXIVS010000002.1, read on the forward strand.
GCGGCATCGACACAACGTTCATGTCGGCGCCCAGCTCGGTCTCGAGGTCGATCATGATCTCCGCCACATAGAGCGAGTCGATGCCCAGGTCGCGGAGGCGGACATCCTCACGCAGCGTGTTCATGGCGAGCCCGTAGCGCTCGTGGAGGATGTTGCGGATTTTGGTGAGCAGCGCGGTTTGGTCCATGGTGCGATTCCTCGGGAGTCAGGGCCAGGGGGTGGGGGTTCGCCCCGGTTCCGTGGACACGGGGGTTGAGTGCCAACTTACCAAGTAGGGCGGCACGAACATACCCCCTGGGACTCAAACAGCGACCCGCTGAGGGCGCGGCTACTCGCCTGCCGAGGCCAGATCGAAGACGAACAGGCCTACGCCCGCCGCCGACAGGGCTCCACCCACGCCCAGCAACACGTTGCCGGCTCGCGCGTAGCGGTCGGACTTCTCGTAGGCCTCGCGCGCTTCCGGGTAGCGCGTACACACACGCTCCGAGTCCAGGCAGGGCCGCACATCCGCGCGCGCGCCCCGTGACAGCCCGCCCGCCACCAGCGAGCCCGCCACCGCCAGCGCCCCCAGACTGAAGGTCACATAGGAGGTGGCCCGCAGCCCCTTGCCGCGCGGAGCCGCTCCCGGCGCCAAGGGCGAGGAGGCCTCGGTGGGAGCCGTCAGCCTCAGGCGCGCCCCCTCGGGGACGAGCTCCCGAGACAGGGAGGCCTCCCCCGAGGGCAGCAGCAGATCCACCTCATGGGGCCCCGCGGGCAGCGGCGTCACCTCTCCCGAGAGAACGAGGACGCGGCCATCCACCCGCACGCGGGCGGACTCCGCCTCCAACACCAGCCCGCCCCAGCCCTTGCGAGCGAAGGCGGGCACCAGCGCGGCCAGCGCGGGGCGCAGCGCCTCCTTCAGCCCCGCCAGCGCCACGCCGGACACCTTCCTCCGCACGGGGTTCGCCTGGACACCCTCCACCCAGGCGAGCTCCACCTCCACGGAGCCGCGCCGCGCGGGCGTCACCAGCAGGAAGAGGCCCTGCTCGGCCTGCGCCTCGGTGAGCCGCTCGCGCAGGCACGCGTCATCCGCGCAGCGGCGCGACAGGCCCGACACGGGGTTGACGGTGAGAGAGGTCAGCTCCCTCGCCAGCTCCGTCGCGGCGCCGAGTGCTCGCTCGGCCTCCGAGGCTCCAAGGCTCCCTCCATCGAGGATTCGCACCGAGAGCCGCTCGGCGGCGGTCGCGGGCAGGGCCAGCAGGAGCAGGAGCAGGGGCAGCTTCACGCCCATGACTCTAGACCAGGGGCGCGAGCCCGTGCCGCCTGTCCTGAGTCCTCCTCGCGGCGGCGCCCGGCCATCTCCAGTCTGAGAAGGGACAACTCCCACCACCGGAGGACACCCATGCCGAGGCCCCTTGAGCTCACATCGCCGCGCTTCAGCGATGGCGAGACCATTCCCATTGCCTTCACCCACGAGGGAGAGGACAAGGCCCCGCCCCTGCACTGGGAGGGGGTGCCAGCAGGGACTCGGAGCCTCGCCCTCGTGGTCGAGGACCCGGACGCACCCGACCCTCGCCACCCTCAGCGCACCTGGTGCCACTGGGTCCTCTACAACATCCCTCCCGGGACGAGGGACCTGCCCGAGGGCGCCACCCCCGACACGATGCCGCCTGGCATCCGCCAGGGCCTCAATGACTGGCATCGCCAGGGCTACGGCGGCCCCTGCCCCCCCATCGGCCGGCACCGTTACTTCTATAAACTCTATGCTTTGGACACCGTGCTGCCCGACCTGGGCTCCCCCACCCGCGCCCAGCTCCTCGCGGCGATGAGGGGGCACATCCTCGCGGAGGCCGACCTCATCGGCACGTACGAGAAGACGCACCCCCACGTCCAGGCGTGATGCCCCGGAGTCGGCTTCCCCACTTTGAGCGGGGGTGCGATGGTTCATGGTCGTGACCACGCCCTCCGAAGCCGGCGCGAAGTACCGGCACTTCGACGCGATGCCCCTGGGTCTCGGGGTCATCCGCGAGGGACTGATGGTGTACGCCAACGCGGCGCTGCTGCGGCTGCTCGGGCTCGGCGAGGACCAGGTCGTCGGAAAGCCGTTCCAGCAGCTGGGAGAGATCGCCTCCTGGGAGGGGGCGCTGTTGGACCGGTACACGCGCCGCATGCGGGGCGAGCTGGTGCCGATGGAGTACGAGCTCTCGCTGCACACCGCCACGGGTGAGCAACGGGTGGAGGTCTCCGTCTCCGTCGAGGGGAGCGATGCGGTGGTGCTGGTGCGGGATGTGAGCGCTCGCGCCCACCACCGCTCGCTGCTCCAGCGGCTGGCGGAGGTGGGCGCCGTCCTGCCCGGCCTGCGCACCGAGCGGGAGGTGCTGAACCGCGTCTTCTCGGCCCTGGCGGAGCTGGGCTTCACCTCTGGCTACCTGGTGCCCGAAGGCCAGCGGGTGCGCCTGGAGCGGGTGTGCCTGGGGCCTACCCTCGCCTCGCTCGCGCCGGAGCGAGCCCGGGTCGAGGGCAGGAGCGGCGTCTGGTCTCCCCTGCTGGAGCAGGCGTGGAAGGAGGGCGCCGCCTATGAGGCCGAGCTGGTGCAGGAGCTCTCCCGCTTCGCGACCTTGGAGGGCACCCACCAGGCCCAGACGCTGCTGAGCCAGGCGCAGTTGCACGTCATCGGCGTGCGCATCGAGGTGGGAGGGCAGCGCCAGGCGGTGCTCGTGGTCGCGGCGGATTGGCTCCGGGAGGACTCGCTGCCTCCGCTTCGGCTCTTCGGGGCCCAGGTGTCCGCGGCGCTCGAGGCGGCACTCACCATCTCCCAGCTCTCGGCGCAGAACACCGCGCTCGCCGCGCTCAACCGGCTGGCCGCCACCGCCGCCACCGCCATGGAGCCGGCCGCCTTCTTCAAGCCCTGCGCGCAGGAAATCACCCGCCTGCTGCACAACGACGCCCTGGGCATCTTCCTGCGCGTGGAGGACTCGCAGGAGGTGGAGCTGGTGTACTCGCACGGCCTGGACAAGGAGATGGTCGACCAGTACCGGCGCCCGCCCCTGCAGAACAGCCTCTCGGGCCGGGCGATGCAGCTGGGCAAGCCCCAGGTGGTGGACGCGGAGTCCTGCCCCAGCCCCACGCGCGAGAACATGCTGCGTCTGGGCCTGGCCACCGTGGTGGTGCTGCCCCTGCGCGTGCGCGCGCACGCGGTGGGCACCCTCGTCGTCGCCTTCCGCCGGCTCCGCCGGCTCACCGCCCTGGAGCGAGAGACGCTGCAGGCCATGGGCGCGCACCTCGCCGCCGCCACCGAGTCGCACCGGCTGCTGACCGAGGTGCGCCGGCGCGCCAATGACCTCATCCTCATCCACGAGGTGGGCCGCAACATGGTGGCCACCCTGGAGATGGACGTGCTGCTCCGGGTCGGCGTGGAGGGCCTGGCGCTCATCGCCCGCGCCCCCAATGCCCTGCTGCTGCTGCTGGACGAGCAGGAGCAGCACCTGGAGATACGGGCCACCGCCCTCCAGCCCACGCCTCCGGAGGTGCGCAGCATCTCCCTGCCCATCTCGGATCCGGAGCACTCCTTGTCCGTGGCGGCGCTGCACTCGCGCATGCCCATCCTCGTGGAGGATGCGCGCGCGGACCCACGGGTCCATCCAGAGCTGGGCCGCCTGCTCAACGTGCGCGCCGCACTGGTGCTTCCACTCATCGTGCGCGAGCGCGCCGTCGGCGTGGCCTTCATCCTGGAGAGCGAAGGCCCCCGCGTCTTCACCCCCTCGGAGGTGGAGCGCGCCAGCGCCATCACCTACCAGCTGGCGCTGGCGCTGGAGCAGGCCCGCCTCATCGAGGACTTGCGCAAGCGCAACGAGGAGCTCAAGCGCACCCAGGAGCAGCTCGTCCAGCGCGAGCGGCTGGCGGCGCTCGGTGAGCTGTCGGCCGTGGTCGCCCACGAGGTGCGCAACCCCCTGGGCGCCATCTTCAACTCGGTGGCCACCATCCGAAGGATGATCGGCCCCGCCAGCCCCGCGCTGCAGTTGGTGAACATCGTCGGCGAGGAGGCGGAGCGGCTCAACCGCATCGTGGATGATCTGCTGCACTTCTCACGCCCTCCCTCGCCCAACCCCGTGCCGGTGCCGCTGTCGCGGCTGCTGGAGGACTCGGTGCGAGGAGCGCTGGCGGACTCCCGAGGCGGGGTGAAGGTGGACTGGGCCCTGGAGGCCCAGGTGCCCCCCGTGCTCGCCGACGAGCGGATGATGCGGCAGGCCTTCCTCAACCTGGCCCTCAACGCCGTGCAGGCCATGCCCGACGGAGGCACCCTGCGGGTGGGAGCGCGGCGCGTGGATGGCTCGTCCTCCGAGCTGCAGGTGGAGTTCACCGATACCGGCTCGGGCATCTCCCCCGAGGTGCGCAAGCGCATCTTCGAGCCCTTCTTCACCACCAAGGCGAAGGGGACCGGGCTGGGGCTGGCGCTCGTCAAACGCATCATCGAAGCCCACGCGGGCAGGCTCACCATCGAGTCCCAGCCGGGCCAGGGCACCACCTTCCGCCTCTTCCTGCCGTGCGAGTCGGAAGGTACCCAGCCGCTGATCAACACAGACCACTGAGTCAGGCGTTGACGCAATGCAACGCAACATGACGCGGTGCAGAAGTTGATGAGTGATTCATATTTCGGATCAGCCCCAGAGTGAAAGTGATACCTTCCGCGCGCATTTCACGGGAGGGGCCCATGCGAAAGCTGCGTCTTGGACGTCTTGTCGGCGGACTGCTCGTTCTGAGTGTCTTCGGATGCGAGGAGATGGCGCCGGTGGAGGAAGTTCCCGCGGAGGCCTCGGAGCTGGGCGAGTCGCAGGGCCTGCTGACACAGGTGACGAGCTTCGGCACCAACCCCGGCAACCTGAGGATGTGGAAGCACGTGCCGACCAGCATGCCGGCCAACGCCCCGCTGATCGTGGCGATGCATGGCTGCACCCAGACGGCCAACGGCTACTCGTCCACGGGCTGGGACGCGCTGGCCGAGCAGCTCAAGTTCTACGTGGTCTATCCGGAGCAGATCAGCGGCAACAACCAGAACGCCTGCTTCAACTGGTTCGAGCCGGGTGACATCGCCCGCGGCCAGGGCGAGGCGCTGTCCATCAAGCAGATGGTGGACAAGATGAAGACCGACCACTCCATCGACCCCAACCGCGTCTTCGTCACCGGCCTGTCGGCGGGCGCCGCCATGACGTACGTGATGGCCGCCACCTACCCGGATGTCTTCTCCGGCGCGGCCATCATGGCGGGTGTGCCCTACAAGTGCGCCACCTCGATGACCGACGCCTTCAGCTGCATGAGCCCGGGCAAGGACATGTCGGCCACGCAGTGGCGGGACCTGGTGCGCAACGCGTACGCCGGCTACACCGGCCCCTACCCGCGCATCTCCATCTGGCACGGCACCTCCGACTACACCGTGAAGAACACCAACCTCACGGAGGGCCTGGAGCAGTGGACCGCCGTACACGGCATCGACATGACGGAGGACGTCAACGAGACGGTCGCCGGCTACCCCCACAAGGTCTACAAGGACACGGCGGGCAAGGCGCTGGTGGAGACGTATGCCATTACCGGCATGGGCCACGGCACGCCCATCGACCCGGCGTTCAAGTTCCCCGGCTCCAGCGTCGGGTGCGGCACGGCGGGCGCCTACGTGCTGGACACGGACATCTGCTCCACGTGGCACGTGGCGAAGTTCTTCGGACTGGACAACTCGGACTCGGTCGCCCCCACCGTCAGCCTCACCGCGCCCGCCAACGGCGCCAGCGTGAGCGGCTCGGTGCAGGTGACCGCCAACGCCTCGGACAACGTGGCCGTCTCCAAGGTGGAGTTCTTCATCGACAACACGCTGGTGGGCACCGACTCGGCTTCGCCCTATGCCTACGCGTGGAACAGCGCCACGGCGACCAATGGCACCCACGCGCTGGTGGCCAAGGCCTATGACGCCGCGGGCAACACCGCCACCTCCAGCACCGTCTCCGTCACCGTCTCTGGTGGCATCTCCGACACCACGCCTCCTACCGTGAGCATCACCTTCCCCACGGGTGGCGCCACCGTCGCCGGCGCCGTGGACGTCACCGCCACCGCCTCCGACGACATCGGCGTGACGAAGGTGGAGTTCCTCATCGACGGCACCGTGGTGGGACAGGGCGTGTCGGCGCGGCAGGCCGGGCCCTTCGTCTACAACTGGAACACCACCGCGTACTCCACGGGCGTCCACTCGCTCCAGGCGCGGGCGTATGACGCGGCGGGCAACACGGCCGCCTCGGGCTCGGTGTCGGTGACGGTGGACCAGAACTCGGTGCGCTTCACCGAGCGCTTCTCGAACAACGGCCCGGACAACGCGGGCTGGGCCCTGACGGAGTGGGCGCTGGATGCCAGCGACCAGACGGGCGCCACCGGCAGCAAGTCCATCCTCGGCTCGGCCACCCCCGCCTTCAACACCGTCACCCGGACGGCGAGCGTCGCCGTCACGCTGACGGCCAACCCTCGGCTGTCCTACTCCCGCAAGGTGGACCTCTCGGCCGCCAACACCTCGGCCTCGGCGGCCTTCCGCGTCATCGTCAACAACGGCACCGACAATGTGGTGGACTCGGTGGTGAAGAGCGGCTTTGGCACCGTCACCGAGGCGAACTGGACGCAGCGGACGGACATCGACCTGTCGGCGTATGCCAACCGGAGCGTCGTGCTGAAGTTCGTCGTCACCGCGACGGACACTGGCTCCAACCTCACCCGCGCCAAGGCCTGGGTGGACAGCATCACCATCGGCCCGCCGAGCTCCTCCTCCGACACCACGCCGCCCACGGTCAACGTGTCCGCGCCGGCCAATGGCGCCACTGTCAGCGGCACGGTGGACGTGACGGCGAGCGCCTCGGACGCGGTGGGCGTGAAGAAGGTGGAGTTCTACGTGGACGGCGCGCTGGCCGACACGGACACCACCTCCCCGTTCGTCTTCACCTGGAACACGGCGGGCGTGGCCAACGGCAGCCACTCGCTCATGGCCAAGGCCTATGACGCGGCCAACAACATCGGCTCGGACAATGACACCGCCGTGACGGTGAGCAACTCCAGCGGAGGGACGACGCTCGCCTCCTTCAACAGCATCGCGGCGGAGGACGGGTACGTGAAGGCCAACGCGGATGGCAGCGCCCCGGCGGTGGGCACCTTCACCACGCCCGCGGTTGGACTGGGCTCGGACTCCAAGCACAACCGGGCCTTCTTCTCGTTCGATACCTCCGCCCTGCCGGACACCGCCACCCTCGTACGCGCTTCGCTGAAGGTGACGCTGTCCTCCGGCTCGGGTGACCCTTGGGCGGACCCCGTGGGCAACACCCTGGTCATCGACTTGAAGAACGGGACGTTCGGCGCCGCCACCACGGAGACCACCGACTTCACCGCTGCCGCCACGGCCAGCGCGGTGGGCGAGCTCATCAAGTTCACCACCGGTGGGCAGACTTCCACGGACTTCAACGCCGCGGGGCTGGCGGCCCTCAACAAGACGGGCAAGACGCAGGCCCGACTGCGCTTCGCTCAGAACAACACAGGCATGCGCTACCTCTTCCTCACCGAGGGCACGGGCGCCGTTCTGACGGTGGAGTACAAGTAGCAGTTGGGGTAGGACCCGGCCCATGGGCGCACAGTGGAAGCACAAGGGTCGGGTCGAGAACGCCAACGCCAAGGGTCGCATCTTCACCAAGCTGGTGAAGGAGATCATGGTCGCCGCCAAGGGCGGCGCGGACCCGGACAAGAATCCCCGGCTGCGCATGGCCGTGGACGCGGCCCGGAAGGCCTCGATGGCGCGCGACACACTCGAGCGCGCCATCAAGAAGGGCGCGGGCCTGCTGGATGAGCAGGTGAACTATGAGGTGGTGACCTACGAGGGGTTCGCGCCCCACCAGGTGCCCGTCATCGTCGAGTGCCTCACCGAGAACAAGAACCGCACCGCCACCAACATCCGCGTGCTGTTCCGCAAGGGGCAGCTCGCCTCCAGCGGCGCGGTGTCCTGGGACTTCAACCGGCGCGGCGTCATCGAGGCCACCCCGCCCTCCGAGGGCGCCGATGCCGAGACGGCCGCCATCGAGGCGGGCGCGCAGGACCTGGAGAAGGGCGAGGAGGGCGCTACCCGCTTCCTCACCGAGGCCACGGACCTGGATGCCGTGAGCCGCGCGCTCGCGGGCATGGGCTGGAAGGTGAGCTCGGCCAACCTCGCGTGGATCGCCAAGAACCCGGTGCAGCTGGATGGAGAGGCTCGGGCCGAGGTCGAGGCCTTCCTGGAGGCGATGGACGAGGACGACGACGTGCAGCACATCTTCGTCGGACTTCAGGGCTGATCAGCCCGACAGCAGGGCGCTGAGCCGAAGCACGCCACCGGCCGCCCAGCGCACGAGGCCCACGCGTCGGGCGGGGCCGCTGGACGGTTCCACGGGTGCGTCCCAGTCGAAGGTGTGGAGTCGCGGCAGGAAGCCCTGTCGCACGCACCCCTCCAGGCTGAAGATGTGCAGGTCCTCGCTCCAGCGTCGGGCCAGCCTCAAGTCCCGGGAGAGCTCGTCCCAGCTCAGCGGTGGAACTTCGATGAGGCCGGGGAGTTCGACGCCACCTCCGGTGCTGCCCACCGCGATGGAGCGGGCTTGTGCGCCGTAGCTCTCCAGCACGGCCGCACCGCGAGGGCGCAGAAAGCTGGAGTAGAGCATCAGCACCTCGCGGTCCGTGGGCAGGTCCACCACGCCCAGCAGGCGCTGCAGCAGCGTGGCTCGGGCCTGGCGCTCGTCCACGATGAAGGGCATCTGGTAGGTGTCCACCCGGTGGCCGTCCGCGCGGATGCGGGCCACCAGCGCGCTGTAGGCTTCCCTGGCGTTGCGCAGCCGCTCTCCCTGCCGTAGCCGGGGCAGGAGCGCTGGCAGCCGGCGCCAGCCTCCCGAGAGCAGCCGCTGTAGCTCGTGGATGTCCGGCTCGATGTCCAACCCGACGCCATCCCACTCGAGGCCGTGGGTGGCCGTCCATTCGCGAAAGGCGGAGTAGCGGGCGTCGGCCTGGGGAGCGTTGTCCAGGTTGAACCAGTAGCCCTGCTCTGCGGGCAGGAGCTGCCAGGCAATGACGGGTACACCTGCCTGGCCGAGGCGCCTCACCACGACGGCTCGCTCCGAGCTGAAGTCGAGCAGGCCCAGGCTGACGGAGGCTTTCAGCGCCACCATGTGCTCGGTAACGGCTCGGTCGGCGAACAGGGCCTGGAGCGGCTCGGCTGCCAGCTCACAGAAGAAGGTGAGGCGCGGCGGGGTCATTTCGTGCTCCATACGCTTCCATGAGCCGCGCCTCCACACGACACGCGATCTTCTTCGACCTGGATGGGACGCTCAGCGATCCCTTCGAGGGCATTGCCTCGTGCTACCGGCATGCCCTTACCCAGCTTAGCCGTCCTGTTCCTGCCGCGACCGAGCTCGCCACGTTCATCGGTCCCCCGCTCCGGCAGGGTTTCGCCACGCTGCTCGCCACCAGCGACCAAGTCCTGGTCGAGCAGGCTGTCACTCTCTATCGCGAGCGTTACGCCACCCATGGCGCCTTCGAGAACCGTCTCTATGACGAGGTGCCGGAGATGCTGCGCGCGCTGAACGACGGGACGCGGCGGCTCTACGTCGCCACCGCCAAGGCTCGCGTGTTCGCCGAGCGCATCATCGAGCACTTCGGCCTGAGCGCTCACTTTGCCCATGTGTACGGCCCTGAGCTCGACGGGCGCTTCGAGAACAAGGCCGATTTACTGGCACATGCGCTAGAGCGGGAAGGGCTCGACCCTGCTTCGTGCGTCATGATCGGGGACCGCGCGCAGGATGTCCGCGCCGCCCGTCAGAACGGGCTCGTGCCGGTGGGCGTCTCCTACGGCTATGGCAGTAAGGAAGAGCTGCTGGAGGCGGGGGCCGTCGTCATCTGCTCCAGCCCCCGTGAGCTGGCGAGCTGGATCCGCTCGGAAGGTCCCCGCTAATCCCCTTCAGGTAACCGAGTGAAGGCCCAGCCTCCGCGAGCGGTGCTCCCGCAAAACCTGTCTGACAGTCAGACAGGTTTGCCCAGCGCCGCCGCGGGCTGTCACTCCAATCTCGGTGGCTTTCCCTTCCAGCGACGGTACTCCCCCCTCAGCATCTTCGGCAGCTTTGCTGATGGGGATTAACGGAGTTCCTCTCGTGGCTACGCTCCTATGAAGCAGAGTCTGAATCCGATCTTGCAGCTACGGTACCTGCCCCATGAGGCAGCTGGCATGAAGTCACGCTCCAAGGAACGGCCAGGCACTCCGTGAATGGGGCTCAGGTCATAGGTGCTGACCGCTGCCGCTGCCCCCACCTCCCCATCGGCGTGGTTCTCGTGCAACCACTCTCCGAATGACGCTGATAGGTAGAAACGAATGCCCTGCACCACGGCTCTTGGCAATGACGGCTCGAACCCGGCTTCAACGTCCCTCCAGGCGACTTCGTTCGTCCCGTCAGCCGTGCTCGACAACCAACGCACGTGGCCGTGTGTAAACCGGTTGGAGCGTGGATCCTCTGCGTCCTCAGTGTCAGGTCGCTTCTTCCTGGCGGGATGGATCGCCCGGTACTCCTCGATGGTCGGAAGCCGCACCGGCAGTTCGCGCTTCCGCTCTACCCACGCGGCATAGGCGAGGGCATCGTAATAGGTCACTGTTACCGGCAGGTACGCCGAATCCTGGTTCGCCGGCTCCCATATGTTCTCATCACTCTGGAACCGTCGCCGGAACCGCAGCCAGTCGGTTTCATCGAGGAATCGGCGGAACTCTCCAATGGTGACAGGATCAGACACCAACAGGTGCCTATCGCCCTCGAGTTGGACCGTCGTGAACCCCTCCGCCTGCCGAGGACCTGTCAGCGCTCTGGATGTCTTGGAGAGATACCGCTCCAGGATCTCCTTCGACCCTGGGTAGGTCTTCACGGTGCCCCCGCCCTTGTAGAAGGCTACTTCCGCCTCGTGCTGTTCCCTCTCTCGCCAGGCTCCTGTCCGACCGTACTCGAACGTCGAGAAAGACTTCTGAAGCAGGTACGCCTTTGGCGTCTGGAGAAGCGTCAGGTGCTTGGAGAATGGAGGCACTGGAGGCAGGCCACCACGCGCCTCTCGGAAGACGAAGTCGTACGCCCCACCGTGGCCACGAAGGAAGACGAGGTGCTTGTTGTAGGGCAGCACTTCTACCCAGCCTCTCCTGCCAGGTTCCAAGAAGCGCTCCCGGAAGGCCCGGTACATGGAGCGAATCGCCCTGACCTTCGCCTGGCTCCGCTCTCCTAAGTCGCCATTGGCGAAGTAGAGTTGCACGGGCAGTTCTTCAAGGTCCGCTGGCTCAACGAGTGCATCCCCAAGCAGGTGGGCCACGAGGTCGACGTCCCAGCTTGCGGCCTCGACGTAGAGCCCGTTGTAGCTCTTCCGTCTGAACTCCAAGTCAAAGGCCTCCTTGTGCTCCTGATCCGGCCCTTCCCAGGCGGCCCAGTCGAAGTCCCAGCCGGTAAACAAGCGCAAAGGAAGCGGACGCCCGGAGGCAAAGAACCGCTCAGCGACCTGCTGCCTGCCGAGGTGAATGGGCGCAAACGCGTCCTTGCAAGTGATCAGCTCCCGGCGTTCATACAGGCCGTTGCGCTCCATGAACTCCTGGAGTTCCGGGTAGGCCTTGCGGTACCCCGCGAAGCCTCCCTTGAAGCCCAATGCATGAGCCACAGCTCCCAAGCCAGTGGTGTGCTTCAGCTTGGCCGAGGGATTGCGGTGAGCGGCCTTGACGCAGGCGCTGATGGATTCCGGCGAGAGGTCCACCACGGGAATAGCGTGGCCATCTCGCAGAGGAAGGTAGGCAACGTACGAAGGAAGTTCATCGAGCTCCACAACAGCCTCTTTCGTTTTTGCGCCGTCGACAAAAGTCGGACGGCGGTCCCCGTTCCGGTGACTCCGGAAACGCGCGCCTAGGGACGACGAATCAAGGTCGTCGAGTTCGATGTGTGGGGTTAGAAGAGGACTGCCGTGAGTTTTTGCAAAGCAGAGGCGCGTGCAACCAGCCGTGGGAAGTCTCACAACCCGTGCCTCAAAAGGTAAGAGGCCAGGGCGCGAGTGTCAAGCAAGGCTCAGCCTGACCCGTTTGGCATCGCCGAGGTAGCAGCGGCGATGCAACTGGCCGCCTCCATGGGTTCACAGCCATTGAGCCCCGCTCCCCAGGTGGCGTTGGCCTCCAAGAGCGCCCAGCCCTGGCCCTCCACGAGCGCGGCATCCAGTACACACGTGCGCGGCAGCGGCGCGGCGTGCGCCACGGTGGAGAGAAACTCCCGGGCTTCCGCCACGTTGCCTTCTCCTTCATAGAGCGCGCACGCGCGCACCTTCCCATGGAGCACGAAGGCCCGAGCCTCGGCGCGCAGGGAGACGACCTCCGCAGAGAGAACTGGCGTCTGGGGTTCGAGCCCTCGGCACTCCTCCAGGAGCGCTTCCGGCGCATTCCACACGCCCGCTCGGAAGATCTTGGGCACCAGCGGCTTGACGAAGCGCGGGAACGTCTCGCCCACCACTTGCTTCAGCGTGGAACCGTGGAGTTCTCTCCGGAGCCAGGCGGGGTCCACCTTCAGCAACAGGTCATCCGGCGGGGACACCAGCTCCAAGACCAGCTTCTGCGCGAGCACCAGACAGAAGGTGTCATTTCCGTACAGGCGCACCCGCGCACGGTCCACCTCGGGCGGACTCCAGAAACGATCCAGCCGCAGCACCGTGCCGCCGCCCTGCTCCCAAGCACGGGCTACCGCGTCGCGCTCGATGTCCAACTTGTCGGGAATGAGGAGGGTGAGCCCTGTGAACATGCCGGGCACCGTAGTTCAATCGGCGGGCGGTGCGTCCAGTCCCAGGCGTCGCACCGTGGCCTCATCCGTGGGCCAGAACACCGTCTCTCTCGGCATGACAAGCTGATCCAGCCGTCCGTTCTTCACGTGCTCATGCTGCTCCCGCACGAACGGCGTGATGTCCTCGAGGTCGAGGAGCCATTCCTTCGCGTAGCGCCGCAGCGTCTCTCCCTGGAGGCCAAGCTGAATGGCACGTCGCTGGAGGGGGGCACCTGTCGGTCCATGGTCCGGATCCCACTGCAGCCGCACGTCGGAGCGGGCCACCTGCCGCTGCCACTCCGCCGCCGAGCCGTATACCTCCGGGATGTGCTTGGAATGCACCGCCTGCGCTAGCACCGACTCGAACGCCTCGCGCTTCAGCCACACCGCGAGCACCGTCTCCTGGTCCGCCTTCGTCGCCCAGCCGCAGCGGTACATCATCCAGAGGAAGTTGGGTTTGATCCAACTCATGCGAGTGAGCTTGAAGTCGCCCCCGAAGAAGCGGTGCTCCGCCGCGAAGCGGCCGATGCGCGGCGCATACGCCTGATAGACGACGACGGATTGTGCGTCGTGCTGGGACAGGATGTGCCGCCCCATGGCGGGCCACCGCGCTCGCTGGGAGGTGTAGGACTCGGTGACGAGAGGCATGTCGGAGTGCGCCAGCCTAACGCCCTGGATGAAGGCTTGCAGGTACGTCGTTCTCCACCGTTCACATCCTCCCGAGGCGCTGGTCACGGCGCGCGCCGCCTGGAAAGATCTCGCGCATCCTCAGTCGCCGCCAGGAGATCCACCCCCATGATGTTCAGCCTCAACCCCGCCACCGAGAGCGCGCTGTACCTGACCCGCACCTTCAATGTGTCGAAGGACAAGGTGATGAAGGCCTGGCTGGAGGCCGGCGCGCTGCAGAAGTGGTGGGGGCCTGCCGCCTCGATGGACTGGAAGCCCAAGGTCGGCAACACCTTCCGCTTCGACTACCCTCTGGTCACCGGAGAGAAGAGCGCCGTGGTGGGTGAGTTCCGCGACATCTCCGACGACATGCTCGTTCTGTCCTGGGTCGGCGAGGGCGGAAAGAAGGCGCTCGGCGGGACGCTGGTCACCGTGGAGTTCCGCAAGGTCGGCAAGGGGACCGAGCTGGCGCTGACCCATGAGTTGCTGCCCACGGGGACCGCGCGCGATGCGCAGCGCACCGAGTGGCTCGGTCGGCTCGAGCGGCTCGGCCAGTCGCTGGCCTGACGCGCCACGCTTCACACGTCGGGCGGCCCGTGTCTTCGCTACGGGCTGCTCTTGCCGGACTGCGCCGCCGGCTCGCCTCTCGCGAAGGCCGCCATGCGGTCCACCAGCACCGGCCACGTCTGCTCCAGCAGGTCATTGTGGCGCGCGCCCGGCACCGTCTCCATCGTGCCCTTCGGGAACAGGCGCCCCAGCTGCTGGCCCATTCGCACCGGGATGACCTCGTCCTGGTCGCCGTGGAAGATGAGCACCGGCACCTGGATGCCGGGCGCCTTCGCCGCGTTGTCGAACGGATCTCGCACCAGCAGCCGCGTCGGCAGGAACGGGAAGACCAGCCCCGCCATGTCCACCACCGAGGTGAACGGCGCCAGCAACACCATCCGCGCTCCGTGGCCCCGCCTGGCCATCTCCACCGCCACGCCTCCGCCAATGCTGCGGCTGCTCAGCACCGTCTGCTCCGGCCCCACACCCGAGGCGCGCAAGTCCGCGATCGCGATCTCCGCCGCCTCGTAGAAGCCTTGCTCGCTCGGGCTGCCAGGGTTGGAGGCATAGCCGGGGTACTCCACCGCCAGGAACCCCACCCCGCGCTCGCGCATCGCCTGGCCCAGTCTCACCAGGTTGGAGATCTGCTCGCCGTTGCCGTGGAAATGCACCAGCGTGGGCTCTCCCGGCCCGGCCGGCAGGTGCAGCACGTCCACCACCGGCTTGCCGGGCGGCGTGAGTCGCCGGAAGCCCGCCTCGCGCAGCGGCTCCTGCGAAGCGCGCCGGGGTGCCGGGAAGAGCACCGAGCGCTGAAGCGCATACAGCGCGCCCACCAGCGCCAGGTAACACACCAACAGGATGGAAACGAAGATCAGCACGATGCGCCGGACGCGAACCATTCTCTCAGTCCCTCAGCATGGCTAGAGGGCCAGCAACCACACCACTCCGAAGCCTACCGCACTGGCTCCCAGGAACAGCCCCACCGCCAGCCAGACCCACCGCGCGTTCCCGGGCGTGGCCTCTTCCACCGGGGCGGGCGCCGGGCTCTCCTCCTCGCCTTCCTCGATGGCGCGCACCAGCGGCGAGCGGCGGGCCTCCACCAGCCCCACGTCCGAGTCGGTCGCCATGTCCATGCCGAAGCTCACCCGGGCCTCTCGCGTCTCCCGGCGCGGCGGCGGTTTCGGCTTCGGCTTTGGTGCGGTCCCCGCGCTGGAGGGCTCCTCCCAGGGCACGTAGTCCTCGGGAGCGTCCAGCCCGCTGTGCTCGAAGGCCAGCGCCGTGGGCGGCGCCAACATGGCGGGGATGGCCTGCTCGGTCAGCGCCCGCGACGGGTCCTTCCCCAACAACTCCGCGAGCACCTTGTCCTCGGCCGTCTTCTCCTCGGCGAACACCTCGCGCATCAGGCGCGCCACGTCCGCGTCTCCGATTTCGGGCGCCAGCTTCGCCTTGAGCCGCGCCAGCTCCGCGCCCAGCTCCGCCGCGTCCTGGAAGCGCTCCCCGGGCTCCACCGACAGGGCGCGCATCAGCAGCGCGTCCACGCCCTGGGGCAGCCCCGCGCGGAACCGGCTCGCCGGCTCCCACTTCGGGTAGGCCGCCCGGCGCCAACGCTCCAGCGGATCTCCCTTCTGCGGCAGCGGGTGCCACGCCAGCAGCTCCCACAGCACCACGCCCGCCGCGTACACGTCCGCGCGCCGGTCCACGAGCTTCTTCCGCGCCTGCTCCGGCGACATATACGTGAGGTTGCCGATGACGACGCGCGGCGCCGTCTTCTGCTCCTTCAGCGTGGACTGCGAGGCGCCGAAGTCGATGACCTTCAGCTCTCCGTCATACGAGAGGCAGATGTTCGCGGGGGACAGGTCGCGGTGAACCAGTTGCAGCGGCTGGCCGTTGCCGTCCTTCGCGTCGTGCGCGTAGGCCAGCCCCTGGCAGAGCCGCTCGCCGATGTGGAGGATGACGCCCACCGGCATCACCTGCCCCTTCTGGCGCATGCGGTAGGCCAGGCGGCTGAGCGTCTTGCCCTGCACGTACTCCATGGAGAGGAAGAGCTGCCCCTCCACCTCGCCCATCGCGTAGACGCGGGCGATGTTCGGGTGCTGCAGGTGGACCACCACCCGCGCCTCGTCCCGGAAGCGGCCGATGAACTGCTTGTTCTCCATCAGCTTCGGCAGCACCTTCTTCACCACGCACGCCCGGCGCGGCGACTCCTCGCGCGCCAGGTACACCTCTCCCATTCCCCCGGCGCCGATGCGGCGCGCCAGGGTGTAGGGACCGAAGTGGATGGGCCCCTGCAGGGCCTCGGGTTCCTCAGACCTGGCCAAGCGCGCGGAAGGCCTTTCGGGCCGCGGCGAGGATGTGCGCCACCTCCGGCTCGCCGATCGCCAGAGAGACGAACGCCGCCTCGAACTGGCTCGGCGGCAGGTACACGCCCTCGTGCAGCATGGTGTGGAAGAACTTGCCGAAGCGCGCCGTGTCCGCCTTCTTCGCGCTCGTGTAGTCGTACACCGGGCTGTCGGTGAAGAAGGCCGTAATCATGCTGCCCACGCGGTTGACGGTCAGCGGCACCTTCGCTTCCTTCGCCTCCGCCACCAGCCCGTCCTCCAGCATGCGGCTCACCTGCTCCAGCCGCGCGTAGGTGCCCGGCGCCGCCAGCGCCTTGAGGCAGGCCAGCCCCGCCGCCACCGCCACCGGGTTCCCCGACAGCGTGCCCGACTGGTACACCGGGCCCTCCGGCGCCACCTTCGCCATGATGTCGCGCCGCCCGCCGTACGCGCCCAGCGGCAGGCCGCCGCCCACCACCTTGGCGAATGTCGTCAGGTCCGGCTTCAGCCCGTACAGCTCCTGCGCTCCGCCACGCGCCAGCCGGAAGCCCGTCATCACCTCGTCCAGCACCAGCAGCACGCCGTGCTTGCGGCACAGCTCCTGGAGCCCCTGCAGGTAGCCCTGCTTGGGGATGAGCACGCCCATGTTGCCCACCACCGGCTCGATGATGGCGCAGGCGATCTCCTTGCCCTTCTCCGCGAAGATGCGCTCCACCGCCGCCAGGTCATTGAAGGGCGCGGTGAGGGTGAGCTTCGCCAGCGCCGCCGGCACGCCCGGCGAGTCCGGCAGGCCCAGCGTCTCCACGCCGCTGCCCGCCTTCACCAGGAACGGGTCTCCCGCCCCGTGGAAGCAGCCCTCGAACTTGAGGATGAAGTCGCGGCCCGTGAAGCCGCGCGCCACGCGGATGGCCGCCACCGTGGCCTCGGTGCCGCTGGAGACCAGGCGCACCTTCTCCACGCTCGGTACGGTGGCGCAGATGAGCTCCGCCAGCTCCACCTCGCCCGGGGCCGGGGCACCATAGGAGGTGCCGCGCCGGGCCGCGTCGATGACCGCCTCGACGATGGGAGGGTAGGCGTGGCCGAGGATGAGCGGACCCCAGCTTCCCACCAGGTCCACGTACCGGTTGCCGTCCACGTCCGTCATCCACGCGCCCGCCGCCTCGCGGAAGAAGACGGGGTCGCCGCCCACGCCGCGGAAGGCGCGCACCGGCGAGTTCACCCCGCCCGGGATGCGCTCCTGCGCACGCGCGAAGAGGGCCTTGCTCTGGGAGTGGTTCATGCCGTGCTCCATACCACGCACCCGCGCCGACAGCCCGAAGATGGCGTGCCTCCCCCTCCCCAGCTCGCTCCCTGGCCTGCCGCGTGCCTTGTGGACCGGTGGGCAGCCCTGTTGGAGACTCGCGCGCCATGATTCGCACCACCCTGCGCCGCACCCTCACCCTGGACGCTCCCGAGGCCTCGGGGCGCCCCGCCCATGTCTCGGCGGCCAGCGGGCTCGTGGCCGTGGGCCCGTGGCTCTACGTCGTCGCGGACGACTCGATGCACCTGACCGTCTTCCCGCGTGAAGGGAGCGCTCCCGGGCGCTCGGTGCGACTCTTTCCGGGCGAGCTGCCCCTGGAGCCCAGGGCCCGCAAGGCGGCCAAGCCCGACCTGGAGGCGCTCTGTCTGTTAGGGCCCTTCGCGGGCCACCCTCACGGCGCGCTGCTGACGCTGCCCTCGGGCTCCACGGCCGCGCGGCACCGCGGCGCCGTGCTCCCCCTGGCGGCCGACGGCACGCTGGCGGGCGCGGCGCACGAGGTGGACTTCACCGAGGTGTACACCCACCTGTCGCGCGAGGTGGGGCCGATCAACATCGAGGGCGCGGCGGTGTCCGGCGGGTTCCTGCGGCTGCTCCAGCGCGGCAACGGAGACCAGGGCACGGACGCGCTGGTGGACCTGGACCGGGAGCGAGTCCTGCGCTGCCTGGAGACCGGCCAGGGGCTGGGCGCGGCCACCATCCGCATGGTGCGACGCTGGGAGCTGGGGCGGGCCGGCGGCGTGCGCCTGACGTTCACGGACGCCTCCCCCCTGCCGGATGGGCGCCTGGTGTTCACCGCCGCCGCCGAGGACACACGCGATTCCTACGAGGATGGGCCCGTGGCCGGCTCGGCGGTGGGCGTGCTGGGGCCGGATGGCGCTCCGCTGTTCCTCGACGCGGTGGACGCGAAGGTGAAGCTGGAGGGCGTGAGCGCGCGGGTGGAAGGGGGCCGCGTACACGTGCTGCTGGTGGCCGACGCGGACGAGCCGGCCATCGCCGCGCCGCTCTTCGAGGCGGTGCTGGAGGGCGTGCCGGGCTGAGCCGGTGGGCGCCCCTTCAGTCCCCGTGGTCTCGCGCGGCTTCCTCGGCGCTGCCACCCACGGCCTCGATCGAGTTGCGCGGAGGTCGTGCCGGCGGCTGGGGCCGGTCGAAGGCCATGGCGCGCTGGCCAATGCCCTCGGGGGTGGTGCTGGTGATGCGGCGGCGCGCCCGGGTGATGTAGTCCTGCACCAGCGTGGGGTCCGGATGGGCCTTGAGCGCATCCACCCAGAGCTCGATGGCCTTCTCGTTGTCACCCGCGTCGGCCTTCAGCTTGCCCATCTCCACCAGGGCGTGCGCGGCCAGCTCCGAGTCCGGGAAGCGGGTGCGCAGGTCCGCGTAGGCCTTCGAGGCCTCCTGGCGCCGGCCCTCCATCATGTGGATGGCCTGGGCCTGGAGGAACAGGGCGTCATCCACGTAGACGCTGGTGGCGAAGCGCTCGGCCAGCTTGCGCGCCTCCAGCTCGCACTGCGCGAAGTCCCCCAGCTCGAAGTAGATCTTCGCCACCTGGTAGTGCAGCTCGGCGCCCTGGGGCGGGTTGCGCTGGAGCGCGGCGGTGAGCTGGTCGATGGCGCCGCGCAAGTCGCGGTAATGCACCCGCAGCAGCTCGGCGAGGATGATGCGCGCCTCGAGCGCCTCGGGAGACTCAGGGCACTGCTGGATGAGCTCCTTGTAGACGCTCACGGCCTCCTTCACCTTGCGCTGCTCGAGCCAGTACACGTCCGCGGCGCCCTTCAGGGCGCGGGCGCGCAGCACCAGGGCCTGGGCCGTCTCGTCCCGGCGAAGCTGGTCGAAGGCCTTGCGGTACTCGACGAGCGCCTCGTCCGGGCGCTTCTCGAACACGGCATCCCGCGCGCGCTGCAGGTGGTCAGCCGGCGTCTCACGGCAGCCGGCCAGCAGCCCCAGCACGGTACACGCGAGCACCCAGCGCTTCACTTGCACTCCTTGGGCTCGACGTCGACGCAGTAGGTCTCCTCGCACTTGACGCAATCGAACTGGGGGGAGACGTCCGTGACGCACACGGAGACGCCCGACCTGCGCGGGCAGTCCTCGGCGGTGGTACACCGGTAGTCGACGCCCGCATCCGAGGTCGCCCGCGTCTGCGTCGAGCCGCAGACCTCGATGTCATTGCATCCCAGGAGCCCGGCCGCCGCGCTGGCGATGAGCACCCCACGCCAGAGGAGTCGCACGCCTTCGTTCTATCCGGATTTGGCGACAACGTCACGGATCGGACACCCCGCTCGCCTGCCCTCCAAGGCCCTGGCCTGGGAGCCCGCGCCGGGTGACGCGCTGCTTCAGTTGTGGCTCTCGGCCGCCTTGCCCGAGGTGAGCACCGTGCTGTCCACCGCCGCCACGTGCCGGCGACGCTTGAGCTGCCGCGCCTTCTCCTCCTGCTTCTCCTGGTGCTTGAGGAGCGCCGCCAGGTGCATGTCCGCGTGCTGACAGTGGATGGCCGACACCTGCTGGTGCCTCCGCCCCAGCTCCTGCCACAGGTGGACCTGCGCCTGGTTGCCCAGGAGCCGCTCCTCCACCGTGTCCAGCGCCGCGTCCATCTGCCGGCCTTCGGCCTCCAGCGCCGCCAGCCGCTCCTGCGCGTCCGCCGGCTCCTCCGCACAACCCGTCGACAAGGCCATCGTCAGGATCGCCGCGCCTACACCCAACACCCGCTTCCCGACCATCTCCTACCTCGTCTCCGCGCTGTGTGAGCGACCGCCGCGCGAAGCCAAGGTAGGAAGCACTTCCGGGAGCGACAACCCAGCCCCCCATCAGTTCAGGTCGGGTTTCTAGCGCCCAACGTTCTGCGGTGGGTTGTTGTGGGAGAGCGGCGTCAGGCCTTCTGACGGTGGCGCAGGATGAACTCGCACACCTCGCGCGCCGCGCCGAACCCCGCCGGCTTCTGCGCCACGTAGTGGACCTGCGAGCGCACCTCGTCCGGAGACTCCGGAGGCGCCGCGGAGAACCCCACCGCCTTGAGCAGCGGCAGGTCCACCACCTCATCCCCCATGTAGCCGCACCGGTCGGCGGACACCTTCAATATCTCCAGCAGCCGCTCGAAGTGCGCCACCTTGTCCTGGCTGCCGAAGTGGACGTGGCGCAAGCCCAGCGACTGCATGCGCATCTGCGCCGAGAGGCTGTCGCCGCCGGAGATGGCCGCCACCTCGATGCCCACCTCCTGCAGCCGCTTGATGCCCATGCCGTCGCGCACGCTGTACATCTGCGTCCAGCCGGAGTTGGGCACCCAGAAGATGCGCCCGTCCGTGAGCGTGCCGTCGATGTCGAAGATCATCACCGACAGCTGGCTCACCCGGGCCTTGAGCGACTCGAGGTCCTGGTTCATCGCCTACTTCGGCACGGCCTTGAGCGTGGCCTTGCCGTCCTTGATGACGACCTTGAACTCGACCGACTTGGCGTTGTGCTGCTTGAGCAGCTCCGGCACCTGCTTGCGCAAGTTGGCCGCCACCGTCTCGTAGGACATCTTCGAGGTGTCCTCCTGGTTGCGGCGCTTGGCGGTGACGTAGGCGTCGTACACCTGCTTGAGCTTGTCGTCCGAGAGCCCACCGCTGGAGCCCGAGCTCGGCGGAGGCCTGGACGCGGTGGCCGCCGGAGCCGCGGGCTTGGAGACCCCCGACACGCCCGGCTTGGAGATGCCCGAGGTCGCCCCCGGAGCCGTGCCCGGACGCGCGGCCGCCGGAGCCCCGGGGCGCGAGGGCGCAGAGGACGTGGGACGCGCGGGCGTCAGCGGCTCATCCGTGAGGCTCTCGAGCGCCGCGGCGATGCCGGAGGTGCTCTGCGAGGGCGCGCCAAAGGAAGGCACACCCCGCGCGGGCGTCCCCGCCACCGAGGGCGAGCCCCGAGCGGGCGTACCGCCCGGAGGAATCGTCGGTACACCCTTCGCGGGCGTGCCGCCCGGAGGAATCGTCGGCACACCCTTCGCGGGCGTGCCACCCGGAGGAATCGTCGGCGCAGCCTTCGAGGGCGGCGGCGCCGAGGTCCCCCGCGCCGGAGTCCCAGCCATGGGAGACACGGTCGGCACGGAAGGAACCGAGGGCACGGAGGGCACCGCGGCCGTGCCACGGAACGGCGTGCCACTGACCGCGGGCGCCACGGTGGGCACCACCGGCACGGTGGGAATCACGGGCACCGGCGTCGCCGCCACGGGGCGGAACGTCGGCGTGTCGTCCACCGGCTGCGGCACGAAGCCACCGCGCGCGGCGGGCTTCACCGGCACCGGCTCGTTGGGGACGATGTCCTCCACTTCCATCAGGTCATCGTCGCCCAGCTCCTCCAGCTCGATGGCGCCCTTGCGCTTGCCCTCGCCGGTGGACTTCTGGGCGCGGCGCTTGGCCTTGAAGAGGTCGCGCTTGTAGGTGCCCGACTCGATCTCCATCAAGGTGCGCTGCCACAGCCGCTCGTAGGTGAGGAACTTGGTGTGCAGCGAGTTCATACGGAACTTCGCCGCGGTGTTGCGCACCAGCCCGCCCTTCAACCGGATGAGCCGCTTCTTGAGGTCCTCGTGCGCGCGCACGGGGGGAAACCGCTCGTTGCCGAGGAAGTACTGTTCGTACGTCACCCGCAGGGCCGCCAGCTCCTCCTCGATTTCATCGCACTCCTTGAGGGCCAGCTCGCTGTTGGACTTCTTCTCACCCGAGTCGTTGCCACCCAGAGCGGACTTGGCTCCGGCGGAGGACTTGGCGTTGGCTGTCGGTTTTGGCTCCGGCGGCATGCAACCTCAGAGTGTCCCTAAGACGCGCGCTGCGATCAACCTCAGGCAGCGCTCGGCGTGGGGCCCAGGCCGGCTGCCTCGCTCACTCGCTTGCTTCGCTGATACAGCAGCGTTGCACCGAAAGTGAACATACACATCGAGATGAACTGGCTGGTGGAGATGTTGTACCAGGCCTCCAACGGCACCCAGTGTGCGAGGGAAGGCGCCTTGTCGGCGAGCAGCCCATGCAGGGTGCCGCGCTCGGTGTCCCCCCGGAACAGCTCCACCGTGGAGCGCAGCACCGCGTAGGCCATGAGCCACAGGGAGAAGATCTGCCCGTGGAAGCGCCGGGCGCGGCGCAGGTACAGCAGGGCCACGAAGAGGACCACCTGCCCCAGCGACTCGATGAGCTGGGTGGGGTGGACCGGCAGGGTCGTGCCGTGCTGCGTCACCCACTCGGAGATGCGTACCGCCCCGGGGGCCGCGTGGTGGAGCACCTCGCCGGTGGCCTCGACGACATAGCGCGAGTCGGTCGCCTGGGAGCTGAAGGCGGTGCTGCCGGTGCCGGTGAGCCGCCCGAAGAGGTCCTTCGCCACGCCGGAGCCGGGGAAGCGCACGCCCAGGGCCGAGTGCCCCGAGGTACCGCCCCAGCAGCACCCGGCCGAGAAGCAGCCCAGCCGCCCCAGCGCCTGCCCCAGCGACACGGTGGGCAGGGCCAGGTCCGCCAGCCGCAGGAAGTCCATGCCGCGCGTGCGGGCGAAGACGTAGGCGGCCACGGCCGCGCCGATGAGGCCGCCGTAGAAGACCAGGCCTCCACCCAGCGAGAAGATCTTCGACCAGTTGCCGGAGTACTCATCCGTCCAGTTGACGAGGATGTAGAGCACGCGGCTGCCGACCAGTCCGCCCACGAGCACCCAGAAGCCCAGGTCGAGGATCTGCTCGCGCCGCTTGGGACCCTCGGTGTCCACGAAGCCCTTGCCGTCCACCCACTCCACCTTGCGCCACTCCTGCTGGGCCAGCCGCGCCGCCACGTTGGCCGCGCACAGGAAGCCGGTGGCCAGCAGCACGCCATAGGTGTGGACGGGGATGCCCTCGCCCTTGGCGCCTGGGAAGGTGCCCGGGGGCATGGCGTACTGGAGGCCGAACCAGGCCAGCGCCGCGCCCACGCCCCCATAGAGCAGGGCGCGCTGCGGCCGGTCCGCCGGCTTCTCCGCGCCGCGCCAGCCGTTGTAGGCGATGTAGCCCACTACCCCCAACGCCACGGCGTACAGGAGCAGCTGCGACCACAGGGACTCGAAGGTGAAGCGGATGAGGATGGGGAGCATGGGGCGTGCCGAAGGAAACGGCGCCCAAGCCTAGCCGCTGGCGGCGCCTGTGGACGATGGGCGTGCGGCGGGTACACTCCGCCGCTCCCAGGGGAGGCGAGCGGCCGTCACGCCTTGGCGGGCTCGGCGGGCTTCTCCTCCTTGCGCACGAAGGCGTCGAGGATGAGCAGGCCCACGCCCACGCAGATGGCCATGTCCGCCACGTTGAAGGAGGGCCAGTAGGCCTGGTCCTTCCAATGCGCCTGGATGAAGTCCACCACGAAGCCGCGGGCGACCCGGTCGATGTAGTTGCCCAGCGCGCCGCCGAGCACCAGGCACAGGCCGAACAGCGCCCAGCGCTCCTTGGGGTCGGTGCCGGAGAGCTTGGTGAAGTAGTAGCCGATGAGGATGACCGCCCCGATGCTCACCAGGTGGAACAGGGGGCCGCGCACGTTGGGCGACAGGTTGCGGAACATGCCCCAGGCGGCGCCGGGGTTCTCCTCGTAGCGCAGGCGCAGGTAGCCGTTGATGACCTCGACGGGCTCCTTGCGCGAGGCGAAGTGCCGGCCATCGGGCCCCAGCGGAGGCGGCTCGCCATACATGGCGCCCAGGCGCTCGCCGAGCGTGACCTTGCCGTCGAACTGCCGCGTGAGCGAGCCGACGACGGCGAACTTGCTCCACTGATCCAAGACGATGAGGACCAGGGTGATGACGAGGAGGATGACGTATTTGCGCGGCACGGGGGCGGCTTACACCACAAGCCCCCCGCCCGTCACGGATTGGGACTCTGGGCCAGCGGAGCCGGCGCCGGCTCGGAACGGCGCACGCGCAGCGAGTCCAGCAGCATCAGCGCCACGCCCACGCAAATGGCGGCGTCGGCCACATTGAAGGTGGGCCAGCGCATGCCGGGCTGGTTGCGCCAGTGCCAGTCGATGAAGTCGATGACGTAGCCGCGCGCCAGCCGGTCCATGAAGTTGCCCAGCGCGCCGCCCGCCACGAGCGACAGCGCCACGCGCACCAGGCGCTGGCCGGGCTCCAGCCGCACGTACATGGCGAAGATGAAGGCCAGGGCCGCCAGGCTCACCACGTGGAAGAAGACCTTGCGCGCCGTGTCCGGCAGGTTGGCGAACATGCCCCAGGCAGCGCCGGGGTTCTCCACGTAGCGGAAGTGCCAGTAGTCCTCGATGAAGCGATAGGGGCGGCTGGCGTAGTAGCGCCCCTCGCCCGGCGCGGGGTGGTTGTCCAGGTTCTTCTCGGAGAAGAAGCCCGCCACCCGGGACAGGCCGGTGCGCCCATCCAGCGCGTCCGTCAGCCGGGCCACGGCCAGGTACTTGGTTGCCTGATCCGCGGCCAGGGTGCTGAGGGCCACGAGGACAAGGATGCGTAGGGAATTCTTCATCACACTCTGTCCTAACCCGTGCCCCCGAGCCCTGACAACCCGGGGTGAGCCCTAACGGCCCCATGCCCGCCTGCTCCAGGTTGCGCCCCCCCACTTTTCAGGCATGGTGCGACCATGGAGCCTGTTGAAACCCCCGTGAAGCCCACCTCGACCGACACCGCCCCGGCCCCCGTGGCCGCCGCCAAGCCCTCCTTGAAGGAGCGCTTCAAGAGCCTGCTGGTGGAGTATGGGCAGGTGGCCATCATCATCTACTTCGTCATCTTCGGCCTGTGCATCGCGGGGTTCGCGGTGGCCATCCCCCTGGGGTTCAAGGTGGAGGGCGCCAGCGATACCACCAACTTCTTCGCCATCCTGGGAGCCTCGTGGGTGGCGACGAAGGTGCTCCAGCCGCTGCGCATCCTGGCCACGCTGGCGCTCACCCCCGTCATCGGGCGGTTCGTCATGAAGCGCCCCAAGCCCCAGGACTGAGCCCGGGGCCCGGAGCGGCCCTCACTGGTTGGGGACGAGGAAGTCCTTGATGACGCCCATGTGCTGCATGTTGGTGGCGGAGCTGTCGCCCGACTGCACCGGGGAGATCTCCGACAGCGGCGTGTAGACGCGGCTGTCGAGCACCAGCCCACCGGAGAAGGTACTCGAGCCGATCACCGTGGGGATCTGGTACTGGCGCAGGTCGCCATCCACCAGCACGTGGTCATACGGCTTGCCCCGGCTGGCGTTGGTGTTGCCGTTGCCGTTCTTGTCCGCCGGGTACGGAGTGCCGGTCGCCACCACGCTGGAGAAGGTGGAGAAGCACGGCTCCGAGCGGTTATCGGTGTTGAGGTCTCCGCCGATGACCAGGTAGTCGCCCTGGGGCACGTTCTGGTTGATGTACCCCACGAGCTGGCTCGCCTCGGAGTTCCGGGTGGGGGAGTCTCGGGTCAGCAGGTGGACGCTGATGGCCCACAGGTCCTTCGGCCCGGGGATGTCGATGCGCGCCCAGGCGAACTCCCGGTTGGGAGACTGCGTATCCTCCCACTTGCCCGAGGCGAGGATGGGCCAGCGGCTGATGATGCCGTTGGGGATCTGCGCGCCGGGCTCCTGGTAGTAATGGAAGGAGGCGCCGAAGGAGTTGGTCACATAGCCACGCATGGCCGCGGCGCTCTTGTCCCCGTAGTTGAACTCCTGGATGAGGATGACGTCCGGGTTCACGCCCTGCATCAGCCGGGTGCCGTGGCCCGGGTCATAGGACTGCTGGTTCCCGCTGGTGAGGTTGGAGGCCATGATGCGGATGCGCGTGGAGCCCGCATCCGGCGTTCCGGCGTCGATGGGACCCGCATCCGGAGAGCCCGCGTCCGGCGTCCCGGAGTCCGGCGTTCCGGCGTCGATGGGGCCTGCGTCCGGAGAGCCCGCGTCGATGGGACCCGCATCCGGAGAACCGGCGTCGATGGGGCCCGCATCCGGAGAGCCCGCGTCGGTGGGACCCGCGTCAGGCGTTCCGGCGTCGGTGGGGCCCGCATCCGGGCGCGTCCCGCCGTCGGTGCCCGCGTCACTCGGGAAGCCACCATCGGTGGGGTTGGTGCCTGCATCGGTGGGGTTGGTGCCCGCATCGGTGGGGTTGGTGCCCGCATCGGTGGGATTGGTGCCCGCATCGGTGGGGTTGGTGCCCGCATCGGTGGGATTGGTGCCCGCATCGGTGGGGTTGGTGCCGCCATCCGAACCGCTGCCCCCGTCACCAACCGAGGAGCCCCCGTCGCTCCCGGCATCCGACTGCTCGCAGACTTCGCGCGGCAGGCAGTACCCACCCGTGCCGCCGTCCTCGCCGCCTCCGCAGCACAGCTGCGACGGGTCCTGACACCCAGCCACGGCGTCGCAGGGATTCACACACAGGGAGCGCTCATAGAGCTCCACGTACAAACAGGTCTGCCCCGGAGCGCAGGCGCCAGCGTCCTGCTCGTCGCAGAAGACCCAGCTGCCACCGTCGGGCGGCGGCGGCGGCACCGGCTTGTCATCAGGTCCGCAGGCTTGCAGACCCAGCATCAACACCAGGCCCGCCCCCAGGAGGCCAAAGAGTGTCTTCCTCATCGAACGACCAATCCCTTGCTGCCGGAGGAGCGGGCTGTCAGTCAGCGCCGGCACACGGACGACCGGGCGATTATACGAAAGTTCAGCTCCCAACGCTTGGACCTTTGAGGGTGGTTTCGGGGTTGCCTGCCTCCTGAGACGGGCCGTGAAGGAGGGTGACGCCTCGCGGGAGGGCATGGGAGTCTCTGGCGGCGATGAGCCCGAAACAGGTGCGGGTGCGCCTCTATGGTGCGTTGAACGACTTCCTCCCGCCCGAGCGACGCGGCGCCGAGTTCGTCCACACGTTCGCCGGCACACCCTCGGTGAAGGACCTGCTCGAGTCGCTGGGCCCGCCGCACCCCGAGGTGGACGTCATCCTCGTGGATGGCGAGGCCGTGGACTTCTCCCACCGGGTCGAGGACGGCACCCGCGTGGCGGCCTACCCGGCCTTCCACACGCTGGACGTGACGCCGGTGACGCGGGTGGGGCTGGAGCTGCCCGCCGAGCCGCGCTTCGCGCTCGACGTGGGGTTGGGGCGACTGTCCGGCTTCCTGCGGATGCTGGGCTTCGACACGCTGTGGCGCAACGACTTCGAGGACGACGTGCTGGCGCGCCTGTCCGGGGACGAGGAGCGGGTGGTGCTGACGCGAGACCTCGGGCTGCTCAAGCGCGCCGAGGTGCGGCACGGCTACTACCCGCGCAACACGGACCCGGCGCACCAGTTGGTGGAGGTGGTGCGCCGCTACCAGCTCACCTCGCGCATGCGCCCGTTCACGCGATGCCTGGCCTGCAACGCCTCGCTGGAGGTGGCGGGACGAGACGAGGTGCTTGACCGGATTCCCGAGGGCGTGGCCGCCACGCACTCGCGCTTCCAGCAGTGCCCCGAGTGCCGCCGCGTCTACTGGCCAGGTACGCACCACCAGCGCATGCAGTCCCTGGTGGACAAGCTGCGAGAGCTGGAGCACGAGGCCTGAACCTTCACCGCGGGCAGGCGCGGCCCAGGAAGCACTTGCCGCGCGCGCCGTAGGACGCGTGGTACTCGCTCGTCGGGCTGTCCTTGCCGGGCGTCGTCACCCAGTTGTTCGGATCCGAGTCGCCGCCGGGCTCCTCCTCCTGGAAGACACGGAAGCTCATATAGAAGGTGGAAGGGTCGAACCCGCCAGGAACCTGCCCCACCGTCTGCTGCGCGAGCGACAGGGAGGCACCCATCCGGGGCAGGTGCCTCATATAGATGCGATGGGTGGACTGGTAGTACTGCGGGTTCTCGCACTTGTTCCCCTTGAGCACCTTGCACTCGTCGACCTCGGTCCCGCTGGCAAGCCCCCAGTCATCCAGCAGGATGCGGAAGCCTCTCGGGCAGGAGCCTCCCTGAGCGCGGCCGACGCCGCACAGGGTCATCTTCAGCGGATTGAGGTGTCGCTCCCGGAAGAACGCGCCCACGCCCGAGTCGAGGAAGCTCTGGGGAAACACCTCCAACACCTCCATGCTGGCCTGAGAGCGGCACCGCATGGCACCCACATCCTCGAAGACCGTGTTGCTGCGCTCGACAGGCGCGAAGCCAAGGCCCGAAGCGCCCGCGTCACACCGCACCTGGAGCGCACTGGCCCGGGTGAAAACGAGCCGCACCTCATCATCGCCAATCCGAGAGGTGCGCCCATCGAAGTCCCGGTAGCGCCGGGTGGCCTCACTGCCAGGAGTGTCCTCGGAGATGAGCTGGCGCACGGGCGTGAAGTCTCCAGGGAGCTCGTGCATCTTCGCGGCCGTGGCGTGCCAGAGGGCGCTGGCGTTGGCCTCCTGCACCTTCAGGGAGAGGAAGCCCACCTCCGCGAAGTGCAGGCCGAAGACGAGAATGGTGATGAAGACGAGCAGCCCCAGCGCCGTCTCGAGCAGGGCTTGCCCTCGTGAGCGTGCGGTCACCATGCCTGGTACCCCTGCTTGGCCAGAGCGTCGGCCACATCCCGGGCCGGCGTACCGGTGGCCCCGAGGGTCGAGAGGATGTCCGGAACGTCGCGCGGCTGATCCACATCGGCGCCCACGAGCGTGGCGCGCCAGAAGGGGTTGAGGAAGTTGGGAGGCTCCTTCCAGCGCTCATCAGCGCCCACGCGGTGGTAGTAGGCGATGCCCGAAGACAGCGCGACGGCCCGGGAGATGTTGGTGCCATCCGTGAGCCGCAGGGCCCGGTTGTCGAACGTGGTGCCCTCTCCCGACGGATTGAAGCGGAAGCGGAAGAAGAGGTTCCACGGGTCCGGCGGGCGCTGCGTGTAGTCGCGCTGGAGGACGGCGTAGTTCTTCGGCTGCCCGAACAGGTCCGTGGTGTTCGCGACCCGCGAGTAGTTGTAGTCCATGTGCGACGGCCAAACGCCTGGGCACTTGGTGCAGTCCCCCAGGGTGTGCATCTGCCGGCGGCGGTTGGGGTCTTCACCCCCGGTCCACTTGTGCTCGTCGGTGTTGTGCTTGGAGTCATCGCTGCGCACGTGGGCATCCGCCTCCTCCGTGGTGGGAGGGAACGTCGGGCACGGAGATCTCGCGCGGCGGAAGACGACGGTCACCTGGCCATGGTCATCTCCGTAGACCGCCCCGCCATCCACGGTGCCGGTATGGCTCTTGCTCCCGGAGAAGTAGCCGCTGCCTTCATCGGTCAGCCGGACGAGCTCGTTCGCGGGCATGGACTGGATGACCTTCCTGCGAATGAGGGCCGCTCCCCCTTCTCGCCCGGTGACGAAGGCATGGCCACGCGCGCCCGTGGAGGCCCAGACGAAGTGACTCTTCTTGTCGGCATCTCGCCGCTGGCAGACCGCGCCCGGACCTTTGCAGTCATTGCCCAGCTCCCGGCCGTTGACGGTGGCAGAGGCCTGGAGCGCCGAGACCTCCGCCCCAATGTCTCCGGCGATGGCGGGCGCAATGGGGGCATATCGCTCGCTCCGCGGGCTGAGATCCATCGCCACCTTGAGGCCCGCGAACGTCTCCAGCTGGTCCTCATGGATGGAGGACAACTGCAGGCTCAAGGCCTCCTCGCCCGCCCGCGCATCCCAGACACGGAAGACCTGCTCCGCCCTGTCATCCGCCCGCATGAGCCGATCCTGGGTGTTGTTGATGTCTTGGATGGCCTGCCTGGAGCACCGACAGAGCCTCGCGCACCGGGAGCTCTTGGGCGCGCAAGGGCAGCTCGCCGCGGCGATGGCTTTGTATCCGTCCTTGGGAGTTTCATAGGCAGTCTTCGCCGCATGGAGGCTGGCGCGGTAGTAGCCGCTCCAGGAGATGAGGCTCTCCACGCCCGTCATGGCCACCATGTGGCTCATCAGCGCGCGGTTCATCAGTGCGATGCTGTTGAAGGCGCGCGCGGTGGCCACCGCCTGCGAGTAGGCGGCAGTGTCCGCCGCCGTCTCCAGCTCCATCTTCTCCTTGGCCTTCACTCCGATGGACAGCGTCACGCACACCATCAGGGTGAGCAGCAGCAGCGTGAGCGCGAAGAGGACGAGCGTCTGGCCTCGGTGCGTGCGGTCTTGCATGGCGAGCCTCACAGGCGCTGCGGCATGTCGCCGCAGTTCTGTTGCTGGAAGTGCTGGGCCTGGGCGGGCGTCATCATCCGCATGCCGTAGGTGGCCTGGATGGGGAAGACGTACTGGCGCGAGTCGAAGCGGCTCACGAACTCGTCGCGGATCTTCCGATCCAGTCCCGGAACCGCCCTACCCGCCGTCCAGCCCGCATGCTTCTGAGCCAGCATCAGCGGGTTCGCGGCGGTGTAGTCGCGCAGGCCGTAGTGCGCCAGGAACATGCGGCTCATCACCCAGTCCGCGAAGGGCACCTTCAGCGGGAACCAGTAGATGAGGCGCACCTCCAACCGGATGCCGCCCTCCTCCCGCCCGGGAGCATCGAAGCGCTCGTCCTCTGGACCCGGCACGCTCTCGGCCAGGGGCTGCTCGCGCGCCAGCCAGAAGATGGGACCGTCATGCTGGCCATCCACGCCGGGCTTGTAGCGAGGCTCGGGCTTCTCCGTGTCGCCGATCCGCTGACGCCAGGCCAGCGCCAGCTTCTCCGCAGCGGTGCCCCCTCGCGTCCCATTGCCCAGGTAGGGCACGACGCTGGGCAGCAACCCCGCCAGGGTCGCGTGCATCATCCGCTTGCAGTCGCCGTGGTGGCGACTGCCGGCCCGCACTGCTTCGAAGGCGGCGTACTCGGCCATGATGCGGCCCTGCAGCATCAAGAAGAGCTGCAGCGTGCCGAGGATGAGAAAGACGGTGAGAGGTAGCGTCAGCGCGGCCTCCACGGCCGCCTGCCCGGACTCCCCCCGTTGGTGTCCGTTCGTCCGAGAAATCATTTCCACACAGTGTGGAAATGATTTCCCACCGGGGTAACCCCCCGCTGATCAGCGACTGTCGTGAAGCGCGCGGCTCACCGTGCGCGCGTGCAGGCTTCTCGACGTCTCCGCCGAGACTGTCAGGCCCCGAGCGCCTCGTGGCACTTGGGACACACCCCGTGGTCCGAGCTCACTGTCTCCGAGTAGACCCAGCAGCGCGGGCACTTCTCACCCCGGGCGCGCAGCACCTCCGCCGTCACCGTCACGCCCTCGCCGAACGCCTGGGCCAGGGAGAGCGGCTGGGCCTTGGGCCCCGGCTGATCCGCCAGCTCCACCTGGCTCACGATGAACATCATCGGCAGCTCCTCCCGATGCGCCTGGAGGAACTCCCGCGCCGCGCCGCTCGCTGTCAGCACCACCCGCGCCTCCAACGAGGCGCCGATGAGCTTCTCGCGCCGAGCCACCTCCAGCACGCCCTGCACGGCGCTCCGGAGCGCGAAGAGCTTGCCGTATCGCTCCGCCAGCGCGGGCTCCAACGAAGCCCCGGCGCTCGGAAAGTCCGACAGGAAGACGCTCTCGGCCGCCTTGCCAGGAAGCTGCTGCCAGGCCTCCTCCGCCGTGAAGCTCATCACCGGCGCCAGCAGGCGCAGCAGCGCGGAGGCCACCTCGTGCAGCACGGTCTGGGCGCTGCGCCGCGCCTTGCTGCCCGCCTTCGCCGTGTAGAGCCGGTCCTTCAGGATGTCGAAGTACACCGCCGACAAATCCGCCGCGCAGAAGTCCACCACCGTGGCGTAGACAAGGTGGAACTCATAGTCCTCGTACGCCCGGCGCACCCGCTCCACCACCTCCGCCAGCCGCCCGCGTGCCCACAGGTCCAAAGGCAGCAGCTCGGAGTCCGGCACCGCGTCCCTCGCCGGCTCGAAGTCGTAGAGGTTGCCCAGCGCATAGCGCAGCGTGTTGCGGATCTTCGCGTAGCCCTGGCTCAGCCCCTGGAGGATCTGATCCGACAGCCGCACGTCGTTGCGGTAGTCGCTGGCGGCCACCCACAGCCGCAGCACCTCGGCGCCGTACTGCTGGATGATCTTCTCCGGGGCGATGACGTTGCCCTTGCTCTTGGACATCTTCTCGCCCTGCCCGTCCACCACGAAGCCGTGGGTGAGACAGGCCCGGTAGGGCGATTTGTCCCGCGTGCCCACCGACACCAGCATGGACGAGTGGAACCAGCCCCGGTGCTGGTCGCTGCCCTCCAGGAACAGGTCGGCGGGGATGCGCTGCCGCTTCTCCAGCACCGCCGAGAACATGCACGCCGAGTCGAACCACACGTCCAGGATGTCCGTCTCGCGCCGGAACTGGCCGCCGCCGCACTTGATGCAGCGCCCGCCCGCGCCCAGGAACTCCTCCACGGGCGTGCGATACCAGGCACCCACGCCCTCCTTCTCCACCGCCGCCGCCACGCGCTCCATCACCTCCGGGGAGACGACGGCTTCCTGGCACTGCTCGCAGTAGGCGATGGGGATGGGCACGCCCCAGGTGCGCTGCCGGCTGATGCACCAGTCCGGACGCCCCTCCAACATTCCGCGGATGCGGCTGTGTCCCCACCCGGGCACCCAGCGCACCGTGTCCACCTCGGCGAGCACCTGCTCGCGGAAGGTCTTCTCGCCCTGCAGCGGCTTGTCCAGCGGGATGAACCACTGGTACGTCGCCGAGAGGATGATGGGGTTTCGGCAGCGCCAGCAGTGCGGATAGCTGTGCTTCACCGTGTCCGTCTTCGCGTTGAGCAGCGCACCTCGCTCCGCCAGCAGGTCGATGATGACCGGGTTGGCCTCGAACACCCGCAGGCCGCGCAGCCCCTCGCCTACCGTGTCGTCGTAGCGCCCGTCTCCGCGCACCGAGTTGTAGATGTCCAGCCCGTACTTCAGGCCGACCTCATAGTCCTCCTGACCGTGACCCGGCGCCGTGTGGACCAGCCCCGTGCCCGCCTCCAGCGTCACGTGCTCGCCCAGCACCACCTTGCCCGTGCGCTCCAGGAAGGGGTGGCGGTAGCTCAGGTGCTCCAGGTCCTCGCCGCTGGCGTAGGCGAGGATCCTCCGGATGTCATCGAACCCCACCGTCTCCACGTCGCCGCCCGGCAGCTTCGCGTTCTTGAGCACCAGCTCGTCCGCCTTCACCTCCGCCAGCACCTGGGCCAAGAGCTGCTTGGCCACGCAGATGACGCGCCCGCCCAGGTCATAGAAGACGTACTCGAAGTCCCGGTGGGCCGCGATGGCCAGGTTGGCGGGCAACGTCCACGGCGTCGTGGTCCAGATGACGAAGAAGACCTCGCGCCCGCGCAGCGCCGGGAACCGCTCGGAGAGCTCCGGCCCCGCCGGGAAGGCCACGTACACCGAGGGGCTCTGGTGCTCCTCGTACTCCACCTCCGCCTCGGCCAGCGCCGTCTGGTCGTGGACGCACCAGTACACTGGCTTCTTGCGCCGGTAGAGCATGCCCCGCCGTGCGAACGCCGCCAGCTCGCGCAGCTCCTGCGCCTCGTACGCGGAGTCCAGCGTCCGGTACGGCGCCTCCCAGGTCCCGAAGACGCCCAGCCGCTGGAACTCGGCCCGCTGGATGTCGACGAACTCCAACGCGTAGGCGCGGCAGCGCTCCAGGAACGCGTCGCGCGACAGGGTGCGCTTGTCGACCTTCTGCTCCTTGAGCCGCTTCTCCACCGCCTGCTCGATGGGCAGGCCGTGCGTGTCCCAGCCGGGGATGAAGTCGCACCGGCGCCCCGAGAGGTTCCGCGACTTCACCACGATGTCCTTGAGCACCTTGTTGAGCGCGTGCCCGGCGTGCAGGTGGCCATTGGCGTACGGAGGCCCGTCGGCCAACACGAACGGCTCGGCGCTCGCGTTCTTCTCCAGGAGCTTCTTCCAGATGCCACGCTCGGCCCACCACTCGAGCATCCGCGGCTCGAGCCGCGCGAGGTTCCCCTTGATGGGGAACTCCGTGCGCGGCAGGTTCAGCGTGTCCTTGTAGTCCTTGGGAGGCGAGCCTGCGTCACTCATGGGCGGGGGGCCGTAGCACGCCCCTCCAGGCCCATCAATGCGCGTCCGGCGGACGTGTTCCCTCGGCGCTGATACGGCGCATGACCGTCACCGAGAGGTACGCTCCCTTGGCGGGGTGTACCGTCACCAGCAGCTCCTCGTTGCCCTTGCGGTAGATGTTGGGCTCCGCCTCGGTGTAGCCCTGCTGGATGAGCTGCTTGCGGTAGAAGCCCTCCACGTCGGGCGACGTGGTGGAGGCCGGCACCCGGAACGAGAGCGTGCGCGCCACCTCCAGGTCACTGTGCATCACATTCTTCGCCCCCGGGAAGACGGGCGCGATGGGCGAGGAGGGCGGCTGCGCCAGCGCGAGGTTGGCCTCGCCCAACACCACCGTGGTGCTGCCATCCGGGTTGGGCTGGATGATGAAGGTGTAGGAGATGAGCCGTTCGGTATCCAGCGCCGTGAGCTGCGGCTCCTTGAGCCACTGGGTCCGCTTGGGGGGGATGTAGAAGCCCCACGCCTCGAAGCGATCCACCATGTGCTGGAGGATGACTTCCGGCCGCTCGGCGCTCTTCACCGAACGCAGCTTCACGGGGACGCCCCCGGCTTTCATGATGCCGGGCACGTCCACCGTCTCGATGACCTTGGGCACGTCCCAGGTGAAAGGCAGCCGCTGAGCGGCGGCCTCACCGGCCCCCAGCAGCACCACCAGCCCCACCAGGATGGCCCGCGTCAATTGCACCTCAACCCCAGCCAGCAGTTCTCACGGGCGCTGTAAGAGCTGTCGTACTCCGTGGTCGGGCTGTCGGTGCCAGGCGTCGTCACCCAGTTGCCAGGGTCCGAGTCGCCACCGTTCTCCCTGTCCTCGAAGACGCGGAAGGAGTGGTAGAAGGTCGCCGGATCGAAGCCGCCCGGCACGGACATGACGGACTGCTGGGCCAGCGCCCGCGCCGAGCCATTCGTCGCCACGTGCTGGTCGTACACGAGGTTGGTGGAGCGGTAGTACGGCGAGTTGTTGCACCCCGAGCCATCGAGCACGTTGCACTCCCGGAGCTCGTCCCGGGTGGCCAGCGCCCAGTCATCCAGCAGGATGCCGATCTGCCCCTGGCAGCCGCCACTGCCTCCGCGGTTGACGCCGCAGATCGTCAGGTCCGTGGCCTCGTAGTGCCGCTCCTTGAAGAAGCCACCGTTGCCCTCCATGAAGCCGCGGGGGAACACGGGCAGCACCTGGAAGACGGCCTCCGAGCGGCAGACCATGCCGCCGGTGTCACTGTAGACGCTGTCGGTCGTGCCCACCGGCGCGAAGCTGGGCCCGCCCGCCTCGCAGGTGACCTGGAGCCCCTGCCCCCGGGTGAACAGCTGGGAGGAGCCACTGCCACCCGACTTCGAGGTGCGCCCATCGAAGTCCGCGTAGAGCCCGTTGGCCGCCTGGCCCGGCCTGTTGCCGGAGATGAGGTTGTTCACGTGCGAGAAGTTGCCCGGCAGCTCGTGCATCCGCGCCGCCGTGGCGTGCCACATCGCGCTGGCGTTGGCCTCCGTCACCTTGAGCGACAGGTAGCCGATCTCGGCGAAGTGGATGCCGAACATGAGAACGGTGATGAAGACCAGCAGGCCCAGGGCGAGTTCCACCGCAGCCTGACCTCTGGAGCGCTTGGCTACCATGCCCTGTACCCCGCGTTGTTGAGCGCCTCGACGACGCGCTGCGCTTCTTGGAGATTGGCGGCGCCCAGCGTCTGGGTGATGTCGGAGACATCGCCCGGCTGCAGGTCGACGTCCGCGCCCACCAGCGTGGCGCGCCAGAATGGATTGAGGAAGTTGGGAGGCTCCTGGTACGAGCCCTGCTGCACGCGGTGGTAGTAGGCGATGCCCGCCGACAACGCGGTCGCGTGGGAGATGTCCGTGCCACCCTGGGACACCAGCTTCAGGCCGGTGTTGTCGAACACCGTGCCCGAACCACTCTGCTTGAAGTGGAAGGTGAAGAGCAGGTTCCACGGGTCGGCCTGCTTGGCGGGCCGCTGGCTCAGGTCCCGCTCCATGACGGAGTAGGTCTTCGGCTGCCCGAAGTTGTTGGCGTTGTCGGTGACCTGCTGCCAGTTGTAATCCATGTGCGGAGGCCACATGCCCGGGCAGTTGTTGCAGTCGCCCATGGTGTGCTGCCGCTCGCGGCCGCCATCGCCGCCCGACTGGCCGCTCCACCGGTGCTCATCGTCGCCCGCCGAGCCGCTGGTGTCGTTGCTGCGCACGTGCGCCCTCGGCGAGCCCGAGCCGGGGATGCCCGGCGGGCACGGGGCCTGGTTGCGCAGGAACGTGGTCGTCAGGTTGCCGTGGTCATCACCCCAGGCGTGCTTGTTGCCCGTGGGGCCCTCGCTCGAGTGCGAGGGGCCGTCGTTGTCGGCGAAGTAGCCGCTGCCGTCGTTGGAGATGGTGACGAGATCCGGCGGGGTAATGATGGTGATGAGCCGCGTGCGAATGGCGTTGGCCCCACCCGAGCGGCCGGTGACGAAGGCGTGGCCGCGCGTGCCCATGGCCGCCCAGATGAAGTGGTTCTTGTGGCCAGCGTCGCGGCGCCGGCAGGCGGCGCCCTCCTTCTGCTGGCACTGGCCGGCGTCCTGCTCGACCTTGTTCACATCGTCCGAGGCGGGCAGCGCCTTGACCTCCTGGGCGCCCCACTTGTTGCCCTTGTTGAGCTCCTGGGCAATGGACGCGCCGATGTTGAGCGAGCCAGTGAGGTTCTCGTCCAGCAGGCGGTCGAACAGCTCGTTCTGGCGGTCGCTGACGCTGGAGATCTGCAGCGCGCGCGCCTCCAGGCCCGCCTGTCCGTCCAGGCTCTGGAAGACCTGGTCGACGCGGTCATCCTCCTGCTTGAGCTTGTCCTGCGTGTCCGTGATGTCCTGGACGGCCTGGGTGGCGCACCGGCACATGGGCGGATTGCAGGTGGGACCGGGGCAGGCGCAGGCCGCGGCCATGATGAGCTCGTACTGCGTCTTGGGAGTGTCGTAGGAGTCGCGCGCCTCGTTCAGCACGGCCCGGTAGTAGCCGGCCCAGGAGATGAGGCTCTGCACGCCCGCCATCGCCACCATGTTGCTCATCAGGGCGCGGTTGAGCAGCGAGATGCTGTTGTAGGTGCGGGCGGTGGCCACCGCCTGCGAATAGGCGGCGGCATCAGCGGCCGTCTCCAGCTCCATCTTCTCCTTGGCCTTGGTGCCAATGGAGAGCGTCATGCACACCATGAGGGTGAGCAGGAGCAGGGTCAGCGCGAAGATGACGAGCGTCTGGCCTCTGGGGCGAAGGGGGTTCATCGTTGCCATCTCACAGGCCCTCGGGGGTTTCGCCGCAGTTCTGCCGCTGGAAGAAACGGGACTTGGCCGGCGTCATCATCCGCATGCCGTAGGTGGCCTGGATGGGGAAGACGTACTTCTGCGCGCTGGCCATGCTCTGGTACTTGCTGCGGATCTGCGAATCGAGCGTCGGCGCCGAGTTGCCAGCCGTCCAGCCCGCGTTCCGCTGCGCCGGCATCAGTGGGTTGACGGCGTTGTAGTCCTGCAGGCCGAAGTGGGCCATGAACATGCGCGTCATCACCCAGTCCGCGAAGGGAATCCGCAGCGGGAACCAGTAGATCAGCCGCACCTCCAGGCGCATGCCACCGCCGCCATCGACGGGGGCGTCGAAGTTGCGGTCCTCGGGGTCCGGCACGTTGGTGGGCTGCTCGCGCGCCAGCCAGAAGATGCTCTCGCCGGCCAGGCTCGAGCCGCCCAGGGTGCTCTGGGTGCTGTCCATGGCGACGAAGCGGGGGTTGCCGCCGTTGATGCGCTCGCGCCACGCGGACGCCAGCTTCTCGGCGGGGCTGCCACCCGAGGTGCCGCTACCCAGATACGTCACCACGTTGGGCAGCAGCGCCGCGAGGCCCGCATGCATCATCTTCTCGCAGTCGCCGTGGTGGCGGCTGCCGGCGCGCACCGCCTCGAAGGCGGCGTACTCGGCCATGATGCGACCCTGCAGCATCATGAAGAGCTGTATCGTTCCAAGGACGAGGAACACGGTGAGCGGCAGCGTCAGCGCCGCCTCTACCGCCGCCTGTCCGGACTGCCCACGGGACGATCTCTGATTCCTGGAAGCCATTCGCCGCCTAGGTTGGCACCGAGGTAGGTCCTTCCGGCATCCGTCAGGTGGACGTACACCGGCGGTGTTACACCTCCCTGCGTCATAGCTCAGGTGCCATGGTGCTGAAAATCTACCGGGCAGGCGGCCGGGCGCATGACTTTTCCCCCGCTCGACAGGGGGTGTCCCAGGACCCAGCGGCGGATCAGCGGGGTTTCATACCCTTGGCATCGAGCTGGTACTTCTTCACCAGCCGCTCGATGGACTTGCGGTGCAGGCCGCTCTCGCGGGCGGCGCGGGAGAGGTTGCCCTCGCAGCGGGCCAGCACGCTGGTGATGTACTCGCGCTCGAAGTTCTCCAGCAGCTGCTCCTTGGCGTCCTTGAAGGAGAGGTGCTCGTTGAAGGGCAGCGGCCCCTCGCGGGCCTGACCGCGCACGCGGGGCGGCAGGTGCGTGGGGAGGATCTCCTCCCCTTCCGAGAAGGTGAGCACGTGCGAGAGCACGTTCATCAGCTCGCGCACGTTGCCGGGCCACGTATAGGCCATGAGCATGCTCAGCGCCTCGGGGGAGAAGCGCTTGCGGCCGTGGCGCTCCACCACCTCGGGCTCGGCCAGGGCGCCCTTGAGGATGTGGGGGATGTCATCGCGGCGCTGGCGCAGCGGCGGCAGGTGGATGTGGATGACCGAGAGGCGGAAGTACAGGTCCTCGCGGAAGGCGCCCGCGGCGATCTCCTTCACCAGGTCGCGGTTGGTGGCGGCGATGACGCGGCAGTCCACTTCGATGACGTCGTTGCCGCCGACGCGCCGCACCTCGCGGTTCTCCAGCACGCGCAGGAGCTTGGGCTGCAGGTCCAGCCGCAGCTCGCCCAGCTCGTCCAGGAAGATGGTGCCGCCTTGCGCGCGCTCGAAGGCGCCGGGGCGGGCGCTCACCGCGCCGGTGAAGGCACCCTTCTCGTGGCCGAACAGCTCGCTCTCGATGAGGTTGGGCGGAATGGCGCCGCAGTCGAGCACCACCAGCGGCCCCTTCTTGCGGCCCGACAGCTCGTGGACCGCGCGCGCCACCAGCTCCTTGCCCGTGCCCGTCTCGCCCTGAATGATGACGGACACGTCCATGGGGGCGATGCGTTTGATGAGCCCGAAGATCTGCCGCATCTTCACGCTCTGCCCCACCATGCCGCACAGCTCGCCTTCGCGGTCGGGTTCGATCGTCACCTCCTCGTCGATGGGCGAGAAGGTGACGGTGCTGGAGCCCGCGCGAATCTGCGAGCCGGGCGAGAGGTAGGCCCGCTCAATCCGGCGTCCATCCAGGAAGGTGCCGTTGGTGGAGTTGAGGTCCACCAGCAGGTAGCCGCGCTCGGTGTACTGAATCTCGAAGTGGTGGCGGCTGGCGGTGCGGTCCTCCACGAGGACCAGGTCGTTCTGCGGGTGGGCGCCCACGCGCAGCCGCTCCTTGTCCGTCACGAGCTGGCGCCCCTCGTCCGGGCCGGACGAGACGTGCAGACGGCACTTGTGCAGCTTGACGGTGGTGCGGTGGTCCATCACCAGCGTGTGGCTGGGGGCTTGCGGCACGCTGCCCAGGTCGACGCCGACGTCTCCTGGGTTGGTGCCAATGTCGTCCGGGTGCGGTCCGTGGGGGCTCATCCGCCCCGGAGGATAGCAAACGGAGCCGTCAAGGCTGCTCGGCTGCTGCCCTGCTCGTGCTAGGCTTCGCCGCCCTCCATGCCCCCCCGCAAGGCGAAGACGAAGAAGGCGCGAGCTCCGGCTCGCCCCGAGACGCCCGAGAGCGCTGTCGCGCCCGAGCCCCGCCCTGCCCGCCGCCGCGCGAAGAAGACCGTGGTCATCCTCTCGCGCAAGCGCGCGCTGTACTCCACGCGCAGGCTGGTGGAGGCCATCAAGCAGCATGGGCACCGGCCGCTGGTGCTCGACACGCTGCGCTGCAGCATGATCCTCGCCAAGAGCCAGCCGCGGATGATGTATCGCGGGGTGGAGATCCGCGGCGTGGACGTGGTGATTCCGCGGATCGGCGCCTCCATCACCGCCTACGGGCTGGCGGTGGTGACGCACTTCGAC
Organism: Hyalangium ruber; assembly: GCF_034259325.1. Lineage (NCBI taxonomy): Bacteria > Pseudomonadati > Myxococcota > Myxococcia > Myxococcales > Archangiaceae > Hyalangium > Hyalangium rubrum. Next base: position 558,765 of record NZ_JAXIVS010000002.1, read on the forward strand.
ATGATGGGCATACCGGTGGTGAACGGGGCGCAGTCCATCGCCCGGAGCCGGGACAAGCTGCGGTGCCTGCAGCACCTCACGCGCGCGGGGCTGGACATGCCGCGCACGGTGATGGCGCATGACCGCAGCAACGTGCGCAAGCTGGTCGAGGAGGTAGGAGGGCTGCCCCTCATCATCAAGCTCATCCGGGGCACGCAAGGCGTGGGAGTGATGATCGCCCACACGCTGCCGGAGGTGCAGACCATCGTCGACACCTTCTGGGACCTGGGCCAGGAGATCGTGCTCCAGGAGTTCGTCGCCGAGAGCAAGGGCCGAGACGTGCGCGCCCTGGTGGTGGGGGAGCGGGTGGTGGGGGCGATGCGGCGACAAGCACAGAAGGAAGGCGAGTTCCGCTCGAACATCCACCGGGGCGGAGAGGGACAGCCCATCCGGCTGCCTCCTTCCTATGTAGAAGCGGCAGTGACAGCGGCCCGCACCATCGGTCTGGGTATCGCGGGGGTGGACATGCTGGAGGGCAACGCCGGCCCGCGCCTGATGGAGATCAACTCCAGCCCGGGTTTCGAGGGGCTGGAGAAGGCCACGGGGCAGGACATCGCCGGTTTCATGGTGGAGTACGCGCTGGCCTTCTCGGAGGGCAAGCAGGTCAGCACGGTGAGCGGCAGGTAAGCAGCGGTGTGGTGAGGGGTTACCGGGCGTACGAGCCCTCCACTTGGTGGATCCTGCGGGAATGAGCGTAGCGATCCCTTTGTCAGGGGGATTGGCAGTTGGGATCCGCCCCTCTAATCTGGGCGCCTCCGAATGAGAGCCCTGCTGCCAAAGCCGCTGCAGATCACCGTCTACCAGGATGTGCTGTGCGCCTGGTGTTACCTCGCCGACCTGCGCCTGGACACCCTCCGGCACGAGTTTGGCGACGCCGTTCGCTGGCGCGTGCGCCCCTATCCGCTGCGTATCCAGGACACGCTGCCCACGGAGCGCGAGCTACGTGGGCTGTCCGAGGAAGTGCAACGGGCCAAGGGCGAGCCAGAGACCCTGGCGCGACAGCTGTCCACGGACTTGTGGTTGGCGGGAGATCCGCCCCGCTCGAGTCTGCCAGGACTGGCGGCGCTGGAAGCGGCGCGACTCCAAGGCCCCCAGGCGCGAGTGTTCCTCGCGCGGGCCATGCAACGCGCGGCGCTGGAGCAAGGCGTGAACGTGTCGCGCACCGACGTGGTGTTCGAGCTGGCCAGCCGCGTGGGGTTGTCGATGAACGACTTCTCCGCGGCGTACCACTCGGAAGAGACACGGCGGCTCATCCTCGATGAGCACCGGCTGGCCGCGAGCCGGGGCGTGCGCGGCGTGCCCACGCTGGTCATCGGCGGCCGGTGGATGGTGTGCGGCCTGCGCGATGTGTCCGAGTACCGCGAGCACATCCTCACCTGCCTGGGCAAGCTGGCCGCGCCCCGCTCGGGTGGCTCGTCCGAGCGGTTGGTACACTGAAGCCAGCGAGGGGGGCGCGCCTTCGCGCCCCGCCTCCGCGCTCACCTCAACGCTCGACGTTCTCCCCGGTGCTGAGCGCCAGGTAGAGGCCCGCCGTCAGCAGGTAGGCCATCCCCGACGCGGGGATGGCGCCGACGCAGCAGGCGAGGACGCCGGCCAGAACGACCAGGCCCTGCACGAACATGACGCCGAAGATGGAGGGGCGCTCGCCTTGCGCGTAGGCGTAGCAGCGGCGCAGCAGCTCCATGGGCGATGGCGCGTCATCCCGCATGGCCATCTCTGGCTGGAGAAACACGAGCGGCAGCAAGAAGTAGATCAGCGGAATGAGGACCAGCACACCGGCGCCAATGGCGATGAAGGGCGCCGCCTCCGAGCCGACGAAGTAGATGATCCCGGCGACAATGCCCGCGATGGCTCCGATGGGGACGATGGAGATGAGGACCACGAGCAACGTGGTCAGCAGATAGGTCCACACCTTGTGGAACTGGCTGAACAGCCGCTCGATGTTCGCGCGTTGCCCCTGCAGTACTTCTATCAGCATCCGCATGAGGCCCAGCCCCAGCAGGCCCTGCACCACGGTCTGGACGATGGCCGCCGCGATGGAGAGGACGACGGTGAGCACCTGACTTTCCAGCAGGGTGCCGACGGCCGGGAGGAGCTGCGCCATCATCTGGACGACGAAGCTGATGCCTCCAAAGATGAGGACCGCCGCGGAGATCATCAGCCAGTCGCGCTTGAAGACCTCGAAGCAGTAGTTCCACAGCGCGCTGAAGTTCCAGTTCTCCCGCGTCAGCGGGAAGGCCGACCCGGCCCCCATGCGCTGCTGGCAGGTGGGGCAGACGGACTGGGCGCCCTCCTGGGTACACTGCGCGCACATGAAGTTGCCACACCGGGTGCAAGTCCCCGCGGCCGGCTGATCCGGGTGCAGGGCGCAGTGCGCGCCGTAGCCGGTACCCCCAAAGTCCGTCTGCGCCATCGTCCCTCTCCTGGCTAAAGCCCCTATATCCCAGGGTTTGGAGCCCCCTCCAAGCAAGAGACCGCCCGTGTAGGCGCCCGCGGTACACCCAGACCTGGGGACAGGCCCCCGGGGACTTGAATTTCCCCCCGATCTGCTCGTCTGCTCGGGTGTCATCAGCGGGCCGGAAGTTCCTGGCCTGGGAGAACCCTCAAATGCCTCGCCTACTCGCACTGCTCGCGCCGTTGGCCCTGGTCGCAGGTACCGGCTGCGTCGTCACGCCGTACCACGGCCACACCCGGACCACCTCCTATCGCACGGTCGAGGTCGTCCAGTACCACTATGCCGGTGCCCACCCCATTACCGGCGGGGGCGGTTGGTGCGTTGATGACTACGCCCACGTCCACGACTACGCGCCGGAGCATCAGCACTACGTCCACACGAACAACGTGTACACGTACCGGGGCCCGCGGACAGTGTGGTACCTGGACTACCACCCGAACGAGTCGGGCGGGTACTGCAACCACAACGGCCGGCACTACCACGACTACTACCCGCGCCAGGGCAACGGCTGGACGTACGCGTGGGACCGCAGCCGCGAGGTCTACGTCTACAACACGCCCCGCGGTACGCATGGCGCCTCGCCCGCTCCGGGCTACTCCTCCTCGCGCCCGAACTACCCCGCGCCCAGCCAGCCGGCGCCTCCGCCGAACAACGGCGGTGGTTGGAACCGGCCTCCTCCGAGCGGCGTCGGCCACGGCTCTCCGTCGCGCCCGCCGGGTGGTGGCTGGGGCAACCCCTCGCCCCCGAGCGGTGGCGGCAGCTACCCGACGCCTCCTCCCCCGAGCGGCGGCGGCAACAACGGTGGCGGCTACAACGGCGGTAACGGCGGCGGCAACAACGGCGGTGGCTGGGGCAGCCCTCCTCCTGGCAACGGCAACGGCGGCGGCAACAACGGTGGCGGCAACAACGGCGGTGGCTACGGCGGCGGTAACGGCGGTGGCAACAACGGCGGTGGTAACGGCGGCGGCAATGGCGGCGGCAACGGTGGTGGTAACAACGGCGGCGGCTACGGCGGTGGTAACGGCGGCGGCAACAACGGCGGCGGCAACGGTGGTGGCAACAACGGCGGCGGCAACGGCGGTGGCTGGGGCAACCCGGGTGGTGGCAACGGCAACGGGAACGGCAACGGCAACGGCGGCAATGGGAATGGCAACGGGAACGGCAACGGCAACCACGGCGGTGGCTGGGGCAACCCGGGTAACGGTGGCGGCGGCGGCAACAACCCCGGCAACAGCAACGGCAACAGCAACGGCAACGGCGGCCGGGGTGGTAGCTGGGGCGGCGGGAGCCGGGGCAAGTCGTCCTCCTCCTCGTCGGGTTCCAACAGCCGCTGGTAGTTGACCGTCCGCAACGGGACGGTCGCTGGCGGGGTGGATTGCCACCCCGCTGGCGCGTGAGAATCTTGGCGGGCAGTCATGAAGCAACCGTGCCTGCTCGCTTGCTGTGCCCTCCTCGGACTGAGCCTGACCGCCTGTGGCGGCGACTCCATGCCGGACCCGGGTACGCGCACCGAAGACGCCCAGACCGTCGATCTGGAGAGCCTCTTCATCACCGTGCGCGGTCGGGTGGACCTGCTCCCTGAAGCCGCGCGACTCCTGGCGGATCAGGGCCAGCCCCCGCCAACGCTCGGCGGTCTTCCCCTCTCCATCGAAGAGCCGTTGCGTGTGGGGGTGAACGATCCGGCCGCCACGTTTGGCACCGGCACGCTCGCCGAGGACGGTGGGTTCTCCGTCCGCGACGTTCCGGTGAAGGACATCCACCTGAGCCTCGCGGCCCGCTTCGCGCACGAGGGCTTCGTGCCGAGCTCCACCATCGTCTTCGACACGGCCTTCAGCGGCTCACGGCCGCGCACCGACATCATCGACGCTCGCGCTTGGGCGCTGCCCTGGGCCTTCCATGACGCGCTCTCGGGCGCGGTGGGCGAGGAAGCCCTGAGGCTCCAGACCGAGGGCCGGGCGCGTACGCTCCTCGAGGCCGGCTTCCTGCTGGGCCGCGTGGTGGACGCCTCGGGCCAGCCCATCGCCGGCGTCCGCGTACGGATGGATCAGGGAGCGCTGTCCGACCGGCTCTACTACCCCTCCGAGGACCTGTCCCGCGTGGGGCAAGAGGGAACCAGCGCCAACGGGCTGTTCCTCTATGTCCACTCGGGCGGGGACGCGGAGACGTTCCGCCTGAGCGTTCATGGCACGGAGGCGTACCTGTGGCGCAACGCGGGTGCCACGCCGGGGCTCGGCCTGGTGCTCACCCTCTACCCGGGGACCTACGCTCCCTGAGCGGTCCCTTCCGGGGGTATGACCGTGCGCACGAGCGCCCCGTGAGCCCCGCGCTCAGCGGGACGCGAACCACCGGGGCAGCCAGTCCGGGCCCTTCGCCGTGGTGAGGCGCGTCTGCCCGCTGCCATCGGCGCGCATCAGCCACAGGTCCACGTCGTTCTGTCGCTCGGCCACGAACACCAGGTACTTGCCGTCCGGACTCCACGCCGGCGAGTCGTCCCGGCTCTTGCCGTCCGTGAGCGCCACCGGCTCGCCGCCTTCCACGCTGGCCACCCAGATGCGGCTCTTGCTGGCCGGCAGGCGCTCCACGAAGGCCACCTTCTGGCTGTCGGGGCTCCACACCAGCTCGCGCTCCTCGCCCTGGACGGTCTTGCCGGACAGCACGCGCAGCTGCGTCCCATCCGGCCGCACCACGTAGTAACGGTCCCGGCCCTCGCGGTTGCTGATGAACGAGAGCCACTTGCCGTCCGGGCTCCAGCGCGGCTCGCGGTCCTCCTGGAAGAAGGCGGTGATGCGGCGCTCGTTCGTGCCGTCCGCGCGCATCACGTAAATCTCCGGGTCGCCCTCCTTGCTGCACACGAAGGCGATCTCCGTCCCGTCCGGAGAGACGGACGGCTCGAAGCACCCCTGGGGCGCCGTCGTCAGCCGCTGCTCCTGCGCGTCCGGCTTCGCCTCGATGCGCACCAGGTCGCTGAAGTTCTGCGCGTCCGACTCGGCCACCAGCCAGCGCCCATCCGGCGACCAGCTCGGGTTGCGCGCGCGCGCCCGAGGCGCGTTGAGCGGCACCGGCGCCGCCGAGCCATCCAGCGGCTGCAGGCGCATCTGCTCCAGGTGCAGCCCGTCCACGGTACGCGAGGCGATGACCAGCAGCGTCTTGCCGTCCGGAGACGGTGCCACCGGGAAGTCATCCTCCTCGGGGCTCTTGGTGAGCTGCGTCTCCTCACCCGTCGGCTTCACCAGCCAGACGTCCTTCTGCGTCGCCCGCTCCGAAATGAAGGAGATGACGCCGGGGATGGCCCGCCGCTCCTCCTCGGTGAGCGGACCGACGCCGGTCGCCCCGCGGCCACACGAGCCCGCGCGACAACCGGCGCCAAGCAGGGCGAGCGCGGCAACCCACCGCGCCCACCCACGCCAGGGACGAGAGGTATCGAAGCCCTGGCTCATCACGCTAGCGAACGCGGATGGCGTCGGCGATGACGTAGGAGCCCGCGCCCGTCCAGCGGCTCAGCTGCACCTTGTTCCAGCCGGCCGGGAAGCTCCAGGCGCCCAGCGTGTTCCAGGTGCCGCCGCCCGTCTGCTGGTTCACGTTCACCGTGGCCAGCTTCGTGCCCGCCGCGTTCCAGATGATGAACGGAGCCGTCGTGGAGCGGTCCGTGGCCGAGGTCCACCACGCGTCGATGGTCTTGGTCGCCGGGGCCGACAGGTAGAAGTAGAAGGTCGCCGGATCCGACACCGCCTCGGTGGGCGCCGCGTAGTAGCCCGAGCCGTAGTAGCCACCCACGTTCGTGGACGAGGTCCAGTTCGCGGAGACCTCGACGTAGCCCGCCGCCGTGTTGTTGTTGGCGTTGTTGCTGTCGATCACCAGGCCCGTGGTGGTCGTGCCGCAGAAGGAGTTGATCTTGCTGATGTAGGTCGACCACGGCCAGTTGGGACCCGGGTCCGTGCGGGTGGCCGGCTGCAGCCGCCCGTGCGCCACGATGTGGTAGCTGTCGCGCAGGATGCCCCGGTCACGCGAGATGTCGCACGAGAGCCGGGCCGAGGCGTCGATCTGCCCCGTGGGGAAGGACGTCTGGCTGGCGAAGCCAGCGTGCTCGATGCCCACCGAGAAGTTGTTCACCGACACGCCGTTGAGCCCGCAGTCCTTGCTGCCGTTGAGGCTGCAGTCATACGAGGCGCCGATGTGCCAGCCACGGTTGGCCTCGCCCACCAGCTGCGAGATCTCGCTACCGGTCTCGTTCACCACGTAGTGGGCGCTCACGCCCGAGGCGGAGTTGGCCAGCCAGCTCCAGCAGCTCGAGTAGCTGCCTTCGCAGGTGTGGATGATGATCATCGAGATGTCGGTGCCCGTGGGGCGCGCGTTGTAGTTGGGCGAGGGGCGCCAGATGGACGCCGCGTAGTCGGGGCCCGAGGCCATGGCGCGCGCGGCGGGCAGCTCGAACTTCGCCTCCACCTGCGCGGGCATGATGGACGCCAGCACCTGGCCATCCAGACCCTCGGCCACCACGCCATTGCGCAGCGTGGCGTACACTTCCTTGTGGATGTACTCGGCCTGCGCCTCGGCGAGGGTGATGCCGCTGAAGCCGGCCACCGCGGGGGCCCAGGCGCCCACGTCCGCGCGGTCCAGCTTCAGCTCGTCCGCGTGCGCCGACAGCAGCGCCGCGCCAGCGCGGATGTTGGCCCGCGCGTCGCTCTTGGCCTGCGCCACCGACACCCCGGCGAGCGCAGCACCCCGCTCCAGCCGCTCACCGCGCAGCGCCATCACGCCGAAGGCGGCCGGCATGCCGTCGAACTCCTCCTCACCGCTCACCATCTGCCAACGCGTCTCCGTGAAGGAGATGGCCTTGAGCAGGTCGGCCGGCACGTTGAAGTCGCGCGCGGCCTCGTCGAACAGCGGATCCAGCTGGCCTTCGGTGCCACGGCCAGCGGCGTCCTTGGCCGCATCGGCGATGGCGGAGGGGTTCTGCGACTCCGGGCTCTGCTGGGGATCGCATGCAGCCAGGGAAAGGGCCGCGGCAGCGGTCGCGAGCGCGTTGCGCAACGTGTACATGGAGACTCCTTGGGGGGGGATAAACTCGGCGGGACCTCTTTAGCACCAGTCGTGCCAAACATGCTTCCCTCGGAAACCCCGCCTATCTATGGCCCAAGTGGAGCATCCATGCTCCACCTACCTGTCCTGTTTTCATACAATCACCGTGTAAACAGGTTTTAACCCCTTCGTCTCCCTGCGGCTTTTCCCACGTTTCTCTTGGTGGAGGGCTTGGGTATGAGGGGTGGCATGCGCCTCTTCGCCATCGGCGACACCCACCTGCCCTCCACCCGGAACAAGGACATGCACCGCTTTGGTTGGGCGGAGCACCCGCTGCCGCTGCAGCGCGCGTGGGACGAGAAGGTGCGCCCCGAGGACGTGGTCATCGTCGCGGGAGACATCTCCTGGGCCACGCGGGCCACGGAGGTGCTGGACGACTTGAAGTGGCTGGATGAGCGGCCGGGGCGCAAGGTGCTGGTGCGCGGCAACCATGACTACTGGTGGGGCGACTCGGCCTCGAAGCTGCGCAAGCTGCTCGAGCCCTTCAAGACGCTGGAGAACTTCCTGCACAACAGCGCGGTGGTGATGGGGCCGTGGCTCATCGCCGGCACGCGGCTGTGGACGGCGCCCGAGGCTCCCCCCATGCCCGGAGGAGAGATGGGGGATGAGCCGGCGGACCTGGCCTACGTGGAGCGCGAGACGCGCCGGCTGTCGGTCTCCATCGAGGATGCGCTGAAGAAGGAGAAGGCGAGCCCCACGCCGCTGACGCGGGTGGTGGCGGTGCATTTCCCTCCGCTGTACGCCAACCAGAAGCCCACCGCCTTCAGCGCTCCCATCGAGGCCTTCCACCCCAAGGTCTGTGTCTATGGGCACCTGCACGCCGAGGGCATCGCCGCGGGCTTCACCGGCGAGCGCGCGGGCGTGCGCTACGTGCTGGCCTCCTGTGACGCGGCGAAGTTCTCACCCGTGCTGCTCGACGAGGTGTGAGCCGGGTCGGCTTCACCCCTGGCTGTTGCCCTCCTCGCCCAACGCCATCGTGGTGACGATGCCTGGGGTGGAACCGCCCCCCCCCTCCTCCCCCACGGCCAGCGTCGTCACCGGCCGGGGCTTGCCCTTGCCTGCCTGCTCCCCGGGAATCGACGGCGCCGCGGGCTTGCCGCCGATCCAATCGGGCAGCTCGTAGTCAATAAAGGACGCGCCCTTGTGGTGTCGGGTCATGTTGCCTCCTGGAAGCGCGGTGGGTGAGAGGGCTTGTCGCCTACCCACCCTTACGTGTGAAGGTGGGTCTTGCTTGCACGGGGGGGAAGTCTCCGCCTCGGGGGGGAGTGAAGCACGATGCGAATCGGTATCTTCGGCGATGGCGCGGACCCACAGTGCGCCGCGGTGGCCCGTGAGGCGAAGGCGCTCGGCGTGGACACCCTGTACGTGGACAGTGGCTCGCTGGAGAAGGGCCGGCCGCTCTCCATGCTCGACGGGCGCACCTTCTACCTGGGTGAATCCGTGGACGATGTGCGGGGCTTCTACCTGCGCTCCATTCCCGCGCCCTACGTCTCGGCGATGAAGAAGGATGAGTCGCTGGTGCTCTACGAGGACTGGTTCACCACCTTCACCCAGACCCGTGAGCGGGCGGCGTACTTCGTCGCGTGGCTGCTGCAGCTGGCGCACCGGGGCGCCACGCTGGTCAACGGCCCGCACGCGGCGAGCGTGATGCAGTACAAGCCCTACCAGCTCCACGCGCTGCGCAGCCTGGGGGCGAAGGTGCCGCGCACGCTCATCTCGAATGATCCGGAGGCCATCCGCGCCTTCCATGCCGAGGTGAAGGACGTCATCTACAAGCCCATCCTGGGCGGCGCCATCACACGGGTGCTGGATGCCGAGGCGCTGGAGCGGCTGGACGCGGTGACGGCCTCGCCCGTCATCTTCCAGGAGCGCGCGCCGGGGGACGACCTCCGGGTGATGTTGGTGGGAGACGAGATCGTCTCCTGCGTGGCCATCGTGACGCCGGAGCAGCACCTGGACTTCAGGGATGACCCTGTCTACAGCAGCGGAGAGGCCGTATACCGCGAGGTGGTGCTGCCCGAGCCGGTGCAGCGCTTCTGCCGCTCGGCGGCGAAGGCGTGCGGGCTGACGTTCGCGGGCATCGACATCAAGCAGCGGGGCAACGACTTCGTGTTCCTGGAGCTCAACAGCTCGCCCATCTACATGGACGTGGAGCTGAAGCTGGGCCACCCCATCAGCCGGGCCATCGCGCGCCGCGTGGTGGAGGGCGCGCGCGCCGCCATGCGCTAGCTACAACTCCACCTGCGTGCCCAGCTCCACCACGCGGTTGGGCGGAATCCGGAAGAACGCCGTGGCGCTGCGTGCGTTGCGGCTCATCCACGAGAACAGCGCCTCGCGCCACATCGCCATCCCCGGCTTCTTCGACGGAATCAGCGTCTCCCGTCCCAGGAAGAACGAGGTGCTCATCAACTGGAACTGCAACCCCTTCTCCCGCCCTCGCTTGAGGATGTCCGGGATGCTCGGGTTCTCCATGAAGCCGTAGCGCGCAATCACTCGCACGAAGCCCCGCTCCAGCGGCTGGACCTCCACCCGCTCCTCCGGCAGCACGTGCGGCACGTCCTCCGAGAGAATCGTCAGCAGCACCACCTGCTCGTGCAGCACCTTGTTGTGCTTCAGGTTGTGCAACAGCGCCGGCGGCGAGCCCTCCGGGTTGCCCGTCATGAACACCGCCGTGCCCGGCACCCGCAACGGCGCGTGCTCCCCGTCGAAGCTCGACATCAGGTCCTTCAGGTCCATGCTCGCCTCGCGCAGCTTGGCCCCGAGAATCTCCCGGCCCCGCTTCCACGTCGTCATCAGCGTGAAGAGCACCACCGCCAACGCCAGCGGGAACCAGCCCCCTTCCGGAATCTTCACCGCGTTGGCGCTGAAGAACGCCAGCTCCACCCCCAGGAACAGCCCCGCCACCGGCAGCGCCACCGCCCGGCTCACCTCCCACCGCTCCCGCGCGACGATGTAGGCCATGCACGTCGTCATCAGCATCGCCGTCGCCACCGCGATGCCGTACGCCCCCGCCAGCGCGCTCGAGGAGCGGAACCCCAACACCAGCGCCACCACCCCCACCAGGAGGATGAGGTTGAGCCCCGGCAGGTAGATCTGCCCCTTCTCCTCCGCCGAGGTATGCACCACCTCCATGCGCGGGCAGTAGCCCAGCTGCATCGCCTGCCGCGTATTCGAGAACGCCCCCGAGATGACCGCCTGCGAGGCGATGGCCGCCGCCCCCGTGCCCAGAATCACCATCGGGTAGATCGCCCAGTCAGGCGCCAGCAGGTAGAACGGGTTGCGCGCCGCCGAAGGGTCCCTCAACAGCAGCACCCCCTGCCCCAAGTAGTTGAGCATCAGCGACGGCAGCACCAGCCCGAACCAAGCCCACCGGATGGGCCCTCGGCCGAAGTGCCCCATGTCCGTGTAGAGCGCCTCTCCGCCCGTCACCACCAGGAACACCGCCCCCAGCACCAGGAAGCCGTGCGTCCCGTTGCGCATGAAGAACGAGGCGCCATGCACCGGTGACAGCGACACCAGCACCCCGGGGTTGTGTACCAGCTCCTTCACCCCCAGCACCGCCAGCGCGATGAACCACACGCACATGAAGGGCCCGAACACGTTGCCGATGCCGCCCGTGCCGTGCCGCTGCACCAGGAACAACCCCAGCAGGATGACCAACGCGATGGGCAGGAGGTAGGGCTCGAAGATGGGCGTGGCCACGCTCAGGCCCTCCACCGCGCTCAGCACCGAGATGGCCGGGGTGATGATGCCGTCTCCGTACAACAGCGCCGCGCCGAAGATGCCCATGAGCAACAGCTTGGCCCGCGCCGCGTTCGGCGGCGCGCTGCCCCGGTGCCGCTGCGACACCAGCGCCATCAACGCCAGGATTCCGCCCTCGCCCCGGTTGTCCGCCCGCAGCACGAAGGCCAGGTACTTCACCGACACGGTGACGATGAGCGACCAGAAGATGAGCGAGAGCACCCCCAGCACATTCTCCGGCGACGGCGTGATTCCGTGCGGCCCGCTGAAGCACTCGCGCAGCGCGTACAGCGGGCTGGTGCCGATGTCGCCGTAGACGACGCCGATCGCCCCCATGGCCAACAGCGCCGTGCGCTTCAGGGGCTCCGGCGCCTCGGCCTGAGGCCCCGGTGCTTCCGTGGTCTGGTTCACGGCCCCGCTTTAGCTGAACCCCGGCCAGGAGCAATCGGCCGATGCACCGTGTGCTGGCACATTCCAGTTGCAGCGGAAGGCTTCTTTTCGCTAGCGGATGCACTGGGGAGTGCGCGCATGTGCGCTCGGGGGGCGGGTGTTTTCGGGCCTTTGCGTTCTGTGCTGACATGCCCTTCCCCCTTTTCGAGAAGCGAGGAGACGCCATGGGTCCGGCAAGAGCCAGCCAGCCACAGCACTCCTCCGCGGTTCCGCTGGGGGTGGAAGAGAGGCTGGAGTTGCTGGCCGAGGCCTCGCGCATCCTGACGGACGCGAGCCTGGAGCCGCCCGCGGTGCTCGAGCGGCTGTGCTCGCTGGTGGTGCCCGCGCTCGGCCAGGCGTGCGCCTTGCGCCTGCTGTCCCCGGATGGCGAGTGGCTGCTGCCCATGGGCTCGGCGCATGTGGATCCCGGCTCCCGAGAGTCCTTCCAGGCGCTCATGTCGGGCCCGCAGCGCGCGGACGAGGGGCTGTCAGCGCTCGTGGTGCGCAAGGGCGAGGCGCTCTGCCTGTCGTCCCTGTCGCCCGAGGTGCTGCACCGGGTCGCCGCCCCCGCTCTCAAGGCCGTGGTCGAGCACTTCATCATCCACGACCTGCTCATCCTCCCGCTGCGCGCGCGCGGACGCGTGCTGGGCACCCTGTCCGTCGCCCGAGGGCTGAACGGGCGCGCCTTCGAGGATGCCGAGCGCACGCTGCTCCAGGAGCTGGCGGACCGCGCGGCGGTGGCGCTGGAGGTGGCGCACGCCTACATCGCCGAGCGACGGGAGCGACAGTCCGCCGAGCAGTCCGCGGACCGCAGCCTGCGCCTGCAGCGCGCCGCCGCCGCGCTGTCGGAGGCCGTGACGCCGTCGGATGTGGCCGGAGTGATGATGCGCGAGGCCATGGATGCGCTGGGCGCCGACCAGGGCGTCGTCTCCGTGGCCAGCGAGGACCCCTCCTGGATGGAGATCCTCGGCAGCCGCAACCTGCCTCCCGGCAGCCTGGAGCGCCTGTCCCGCTTCCCCGCCGATGCGCCCCTGCCCGCCGCCGAGGTGTACCGCGGCGGCACGCCCCTGTGGATGGAGACGCCCGAGGTGCTGACAGCGCGCTTTCCCACGGTGCTGCAGCGCCCGGAGATCATGACGCAGGCAGTGGCGAGCCTTCCCCTGCGCACGCGGGGCCGCACGCTGGGCTGCTGCTCGCTGGGCTTCCTGGCGCCGAGGACCTTCACCGAGGGCGAGCGCGCCTTCCTGCTGGAGCTGGCGGGGCAGACGGCCCAGGCGCTGGAGCGGGCCCGGCTCTACGTGGCCGAGCAGCTCGCGCGCACCCGCGCCCAGCGCGCCGCCGAGCGCACCACGCGGCTCCAGGCCGTCATCGCCGAGCTGTCTCCCGCATATACCGCCGCGCGCGTGGCCGAGGTGGTGGTGGACCATGGCGTGTCGGCCGTGGGCGCGCGCACCGGCGGGCTGTGGCTACTGGAGCCGGACGGCACCCACGCGCGGCTGGTGCGCTCCATCGGCCACTCGCAGGAGGTGGTGGAGCGCTTCCACCGCCTGCCGCTGAGCCTGGACGCGCCGCTCATGGAGGCGCTGCGCAAGGGCCGCCCCGTCTGGGTGGAGGCTCCCGAGGCCGCCGTCCAGGGCGCCACCGCTTCCTCCCAGCCCCGAGGCAAGGGGGGCTCGGCGCTGACGCCCTCCCTGGCGTGCCTGCCGCTGCGGGCCGAGGAGCGCACGCTGGGCGCGCTGGTGCTGGGCTTCGCCGAGTCGCGCCGCTTCGACGCGGACGAGCGCGCCTTCCTGGAGCTGCTCGTCCACCCTGCCGCCGAGGCGCTGGCCCGGGCCCGACTGCTGGAGCAGCAGCAGGCGGCGCAGGTGGCGCTGCGCGAGGCGCACCAGACGATGCTCTCCATCTTCCAGGCCTCGCCCGCCGCCATCGTGCTGATGGATCCGGACGGCACGGTGCGCCTGTGGAACGCCGCCGCCGCGCACATCTTCGGCTGGGCCCAGGAGGAGGTGCTCGGACGGGTGCTGCCCGTGGTTCCCCCGGACAAGCTCGAGGAGGCCCGCCAGAACCTGGCGCGCACCGTGCGGGGTGAGCCGGTGCTCGGTTTCGAGACGCGGCGCCAGCGCAAGGATGGCACCCTCATCGACGTGGCGATGTGGGCCTCGGCGGTGCGCCATGGCAGTGGCGAGGTGCAGTGCGCCTTCATCATCACCGATATCACCGAGCGCAAGCGCTCCGAGGACGCCCAGCGCTTCCTGGCGCGCGCCGGCAGCGAGCTCGCCAGCAGCCTGGATGACGAGGCGACGCTGGAGCGCATGGCGCACCTGGCCGTCCCCGATTGGGCGGACACCTGCTCCATCCACCTGCGCGAGGGCAACCAGCTGCGCTGCGTGGCCACCGCGTACGCGGGCCCCGTGCCGCTGGCGGCGCGCGAGGAGCCCGAGTCCTCCGCCGTGGCGCGCGTGCTCGCCTCCGGCATGCCCGAGCTGCGCGCGGAGGCGGGGCCGCCTCCCCAGGCATGGCTGCGCGTGCCGCTGGTGGTGCGCCACCACGTCGTCGGCGTGCTGTCCTTCACCCGGGCCCGACGCGCCTATGACGCGCGGGACCTGGCGCTCGCGCAGGAGTTGGGCCGCCAGGCGGCGCTCACCTTCGACAACGCCCGGCTCTATCAGGAGGCCCAGCAGGCCATCCGCCTGCGCGAGGAGTTCCTCTCCGTCGCCAGCCACGAGCTGAAGACGCCCATCAGCGCGCTCCAGCTCCAGGTGCAGAGCCTGCTGTCCACCTTGTCCCGCTCTCCCTCGGGCCCCACCCCGGAGCGGCTGCGTCGCAGCCTGGAGACGGTGCAGCGCCAGGTGCATCGGCAGACCCAGCTCATCAACGAGCTGCTGGATGTCTCTCGCATCAGCGCCGGCCGGCTGCAGCTCCAGATCGAAGCCCTGGAGCTGTCGGCCCTGGCGCGCGAGGTCGCTGAGCGCTTCGAGCCCGAGCTGACGCGCGCTGGCTCGGCCCTGCGGCTCCAGCTCGCCGCGGACACGGCGGGGCAGTGGGACCGGCTGCGGCTGGACCAGGTGGTGACCAACCTGCTGTCCAACGCGGTGAAGTACGGGCGGGGCAACCCCATCCAGCTCACCACCGAGGTGACCGGCTCGCACGTGCGGCTCACCCTCCAGGACGGAGGCATCGGCATCGCGGCGGAGGACCTCACGCGCCTCTTCAACCGCTTCGAGCGGGCCGTGTCCGAGCGCAACTACGGCGGCTTCGGGCTGGGCCTGTGGATCGCCCGGCAGAGCGTCGAGGCGATGGGGGGCCACATCCACGTGACCAGCGAGCTGGGCGTGGGCTCCACCTTCACCGTGGAGCTGCCTCGCGCCCAGGGTTGAAGCAGGCAGGCGAGCGAGCCCCTGTAAGGCCGCTTGCCGACCGAGCGTGTTCGGATCAACCCAGCGACAGCAGCAACAGCGCCACCTGCTCGGCGGGGGTGAGCTCCTGGAACACCTCGGGCAGCGTCACCTCCGTGGGTGGTGCGAAGACCCGATCGCAGCTGCGCGGACCGATATACGTCCCCTCGGTGTTCTTCAGCCGGTAGGTACACCCGCCCACGTACACGTAGAGCTCCATGGGGCTGAGGCGTACCTCGGCTGGCCGGCCGAGGAACCCTCCCTCTCCGCGCAGCGTGTCGCCCTGGGAGGAGACCTTCAGGTTCACCAGCCCGCCGCCGATGGTCCCCTTCACCTCGTCCTCCTTCAAGGAGAGGACCGTGGAGGCATCGAACGCCCGGCCCCGCAGCTCCTTCCGGGAGTGGTGGAGCTGGAGGTGCGGTGACACAATGTCATTGCCGGTGAGTCGCACGTTGTAGGACGCCTGGGGCAGCTTCACCGAGATGGCGGGCTCGCTCGGTGCCCCCACGGCCATCCCGCCAGCGAGCACCCCCAGCAGGCCCAGCGCGTAGTGAACAAGGCGTGGCGTCTTCATGTCGTGAAGATAGCCACCACCGCGTCTGGGGCTCCACCCCTCGGAGAGGCGGGAATTTCGCCGGCGGACGCCTGTCTTCCCAGACTGGCCGGTGATTTGCAGTCACCCCGGCGACGGACACTGAGCAGCGACGGATGCGACCCCACGGCTCCAAGACACGGCTCGCCGACGCGGCGATGGAACGAGCATGGGCGCTCGAAGAGGCGCCCGTGCGCGATGCCGAGGCGCTCTTCCACGCCTACCTCGTGGCCGCGCGCGCGGGCAACGTGGACGCGATGAACAACGTGGGGCTCCACTACGCCTACGGCGACGGGGTGCGCCGGGACGCGGCGCTGGGCGCGCGGTGGCTGCGCCGGGCCGCGCTCAAGGGCGACGCGCTGGCGGCCTTCAACCTCGGCCTCTTCTACGCACAGGGGCGCGGCCTGCGGAAGAACCCGGCCATGGCCCGAAAGTGGTACTGGCGCTCGCTGTCCAGCGGGAACCTCGACGCCGCCGCGAACCTGGCGGACCTGCTCTTCGCCAGCAAGGATCCGAAGGACTGGCCCCAGGCGGTGGCGCTGTACCGCCAGTCCATGAAGCGGGGCAACACGGCGGCCCGGTACAACCTCGGCCTGGCCTACGAGCAGGGCAAGGGCACCCGGCGCAATCGGAAGAAGGCCCTGCAGCTCTACCGCGAGGCGGCCGAGGCGGGCGACGTGGACGCGCAGCTCGCGCTGGGCTGGTGCTACCTCAACGGCGTGGGCGGCCCCCAGGACTCGCTGGCGGCCTTCCGCTGGTACGAGCAGGCCGCGAGGCAGCGTGAGCCCCGCGCCCTGTTCAGCCTGGGGGAGATGTTCCTCGAGGGACTGGGCATTCCCCCTTCCCAGGAGCGGGCCCTGCGCTACCTGCGCGCCGCCGCGGAGCTGGGGCATGCCCGGTCTCGGCGGTGGCTCAAGCACCTGGAGCGGGAGCCCGCCCCCGACACGAAGCCGGAGGCAGGCACCACTTCGAATCCCGAGCCGAGCGCCGAGCCGAGCCCGGGCCCCGAGACGCCCGGCCCGGCGTAGGCGCGGGCGCTACGGCTTCGAGCCCGAGCCGCCCGCGGCCGGCGCCGGCGTGCCCAGGTGCTTCTCGAGGAACATGAGCGCCGTCATCGTCGCGTAGTCGCGGTTGGGCTTCTTGCCGAAGCCGTGCCCCTCGTCGAGCGCCAGCATGTACCAGACGTCGGCGCCCTTGGCGCGCACCGCCTTGACGATCTGCTCGGCCTCCGACTGCGGCACGCGCGGGTCGTTCTTGCCCTGCTGCACGTAGAGCGCCGCGCGGATGCGGTCCACCGCGCCCAGCGGAGAGATGCGCTCCTGCACCTTGCGCACCGCGGGGTCGCGCTCGTCGCCGTACTCGGCGCGGCGCAGGTCCTGCCGGTAGGCCTGCGTGTTCTGCAGGAAGGAGGGCAGCGAGGAGATGCCCACCACGTCCACCACGGCCTTGATGCGCTCGGGGTAGAAGGTCGCCGTGGCCAGCACCATGTAACCGCCGTACGAGCCTCCGTAGACGCCCACGCGCGAGGCATCCAGGTCCTTCTGCGAGGCGATGAAATCCAGCGTGGCGCCGATGTCCTTGAGGCTCTGCTCGCGCTTCACCCCGTCATCCATGGCCCGGTAGGCCTTGCCGTACCCTTCCGAGCCGCGCACGTTGGGCAGCAGCACCGCCATCTTCATCTCGGTGGCGAGGAACTGGATCAACGCGCTGAAGTACGGCTGGCTCTGGCCCTCGGGGCCGCCGTGGAAGATGACCACCACGGGCACCTTGCCGCTCGCGCCTCGCGGCCGGTACAGGAAGGCGGGCACCTTCACGCCGTCGGTGGAGTCGTAGCGCACCAGCTCCGGCTCGACCAAGGCCTCGGTGTTGAGGCCGCCCAGCTCCGAGCGCGTCCAGCGCGTCGTCTTCTTCGTGCGCAAGTCCACCTGCCACACATCGGTGGGCGAGCGCGAGGTGATGAGCGACAGGAACAGCGTGTCCGAGCGCTTGCGGGGGAACGTGAGCCCCGTCAGTACACCCTGGGGCAGGCTCACCTGCGAGAGCGTGTTGCCGCGCGTGTCCAGGAGGTACAGCCGGCTGATGCCATCCTCGTTGATGTCCAGCGCGAGCTGACGGCCGTCCGGGGACAGCTCGAGCCCCTGCACGTTCCAGCGGATGGACTTCGTCAGCGACGGCGGCGCGGCCGTGTACGGCGCCTTGTCGAGCTCCAGCCGGTACAGCTCCGAGAAGTCGCTGTAGCGGTCGGTGATGAGGTAGATGCCCTTCCCATCCGGGGTGAAGCGAGCGTCGACGACGCTGCCCATCCCCTCCTTCGGGGTGAGCTGGCGGCGCTCGCCCGTCTTCAGATCCACCACGTGCAGATCCGCGTCGGCCACGGAGCGGAACTGCTGGACGAGCAGCTTCGCGCCGTCCGCGGAGAAGTCGACGGGGTACCAGGTGCCTTCGAGCTCGGTGACGCGGCGGGCCTGGCGCGGATTGTCCGTGGGCGCGACGTAGATGTCCGTGTCCTTCCCGTTGCGCGCGGTGTTGGCGTAGGTCAGCCACTTGCCGTCCCGGGAGACGCCCAGCCCCTCGTGGCGGCTCTTGCCGTCGGTGAGGAGCTCCGCGCGGCCCGTGCTCCGGTCGAACCGGTACACCTGATAGAACTCTCCGCCGCCCACGTCCTGCAGGTAGAAGAGGACGTTCGCGGAGCCCGGCAGGAAGCGCGCCTGCGCGATGGGCTCGGGCGTGAAGGTGAGCTGGGTGCGCGCGCCCATGGGCATCTCCACCAAGTGAAGCTGCGCCACGTCCGCGAAGCGCGTGGAGATGAGCACCTGCTTGCCGTCATCCGTCACGTCCACGAGTTGGGCGTTGCGGGACTCCAGGTACTGATGCACGCGGCGCTCCAGCTCGGGAGGCACCGCGGGCACGCCGCTGATCAGCACATTGGGCAGGCCCGGCAGCGGGGCAGTATTGGCTACCGCGGAGGGAGCCGTGGGCTGCGCGGTGAGCAAGGACACCAGGAGCGGTAGGGTTCCAAGGTTCATGGCGGGCGACCCTACCAGTGAGTCCACCCTTGTGATGCGGGTTCCCAGTGCTCCAGCGCCCGCGCGTCCAGGAAATTCTTCAATAGATGACGTCGTCGAGGAGCGCGAGCGTTGCCTTGATCGCTTCCTCCGTGGTCTCGAACTGCTTTGCGAGGACCGTGGCGGATCGGGTGAGCGCTTCGGTGGTTGCGGGTATATCGGTGAACCCGCTCATGGCCACCGAGAGCTGCCCAGGCCATGGGAGCGCCGCCAGCTCACGCGCCCGCTTGTAGGGATGGAGCAGGGTGAACCAAGGCCAGCGCGGAAACTTCAACGTGGAGACGTCACACCCGATGAACCGGCACCCGTGGAGTTGTGCTCGAGAGAAATCGCAATCCTCGACCCTGCCCATGTCTCTGTCGGGCAAGGCAGGGTTCGGGTAATACCCGAAGTCGTTTCCCGTCAGCTTGCCCGTGAAGCGGCAGCCCCTCAGAGATGCCGTGTACCAGGGAAGGTTCTTCAGCTCGGTCTTCACCTCGATCGTGCAATCCATGAGCTGAGGTCCCGCCAGAAGCAGGCGTCTGGCAGGCACCTGGAGAACGAGGGTGCAGTGGCGAAGTGTGAGCTTGGGCCCAAGGTAATAGAGCGCATCCTTCGCTGTGAGCTCCAGCCGCTCATTCTCGATGACCTTGTCCTCGAAGATGACGTTGTTGAGCCACATGCCGGGTACCCGTCAGAAGGAGATCATCCGGAAGAACTCCTCGGCCATGCGGCGACCGTGCCGCTCCAGGTTGGAGTTCGTCCCGGTGAGAAGCTCGTATCTGTAGCCCGTCCTGGGATCAACCGCGTCGATTCCCTTGGCGCTCCACCGCAGGCTCGGGAACTGGCGTTCCAGGACACGATGCACGAAGCGCCCTCTCGCCTCCCGCTCCAGGAGGTTGCCCAACCAATGCTCCCCGTGAGCGCGGGCTTTGTCGATGGCTACCTTCTCCGCGTCGCTGAGTGCCTCTCGACTCCAATGCAGAGTGACGCGCTCAGCGGCTGCTTGGAGCTCATCGCCCACGGGGTCCGTCTTGGGAATGTCCTTCACTGACTTGTGCCTGGGCACGTTCCAGCGCTGGCCGTTGACCAGCACCTGACGGTTGCCGGCCTGGTGGCGAATGAGCGTGAGCGCTTGCCGCTCACCGGAGGAGGCACTGCCGGCCCCGCGCCGGGCGCTCATGCGCAGAATCGAGAAGGAGCGCTCAGCGGAGAAGCCCACCGACTCGACCTGTGCCGCCGCCGTGGACAGTTCGACTCCCACCCGCGCCTCGGCCTGCACCGCCGCCCGCGCGAAACCCGGCACCTGCGGCAGCCGCGTCACCAGTTTGCCGGCCCCACCGCCCAGCGCCGCTGCCACCACCAGCACCAGCACTCGTGCCGCGTTTCGGCCCATCACCTGGCCATAGCGCTCTCCTGCCTGGCGCACCTGCTCGAAGCTGCTGGCCCGGTCCACCTGTCCCACCATGTCCACCCACCCCATCAGCAGGCTGCCCACCGTCTCCGCTCCCAACCACGCCAGCAACGCCAGCGTTGTCACCGCCGCCAATGCCTTGGTGAGCGGCTCGGGTATCACCCACAACAACAAGTAGGTGGTGGCTGCCCACAACACCGTGGACAGCAAGGCGCGCCAGTCGGCCAGCTCCCGCAGAGACTGCTTCATCTCCCCCAACACCGAGCCCAGCGCCAACCCCATGCCCAGCGCGTAGAAGTCCTCCCCCTCCAGCAGCGGCCCATCCTTGAGCAGCCCCAGGCAGTCGCTCTCCCCATGCTCTTTCAGACAGAGCGACTGGTAATCGCGTGTCATGCGCGCCACGTCGCGCTTCACCCCAATGGGCCTCTCGGGCAGAGGCACCGCCCACACCACCTGCCCCTCTCGCACCTCGGCGGCGAAGCGCACCTCGCGCTCGCTTGGGAACAGCACCTGAGCCCCTTCCCGAGGCTGAGGCCAGGCATGTACCAGGCGCACCAGATTCCCCAGGGCACGCTCAAACTCCGCTCCCCCTACCTCCACGCGCTCCTCTGGGCTGGCGTAGGCGGCCCACACGCGCAGCTCGTACCGTGCCGCCTCCAGTTCTCGCTCAGAGGCATCTGTCGGCTCTGGCCACGGCCGCGGGGTGCTGGCGCAAGCCCCCATCACCAGCGCCAGCATCAGCGCTCCTGCTCTGCGCCCTCTCATGGCCGCCTCCTTCTGCGCGAAGCTCGCAGGTTAGGGCCCTATGCCGGGCTGGCGTAAGCGGCACCACGATGCCGCGGATCAAGCAGCGAAGTAGCCGCTCTCCATTGCCATGCGTCACCTGCCCCAGAGCTCCGCCCGAGGCGGAGACAGTGGGGTGCCGAGCGTCTTCCGCGTTGACGGTGGACTGTCCACGCCGTGGACAGTGCCGCCGCTCCGGGCCCGCAAGCGCCCGGAATGAGGGCCGCCCTGGGCTGGCAGGACACTTGCGATGGACTCCCCTCGAAAGGAGCCGGAGGCCATGGACGATGCGAGAGGCTGGGGAGAGACGAGGCTGAACCGGAGCAAGGTGCTGCGCTGGGCGCTGCTGCACGCGGCGGCGCTCGTGGGTGGCGCGCTCTTCTTCTCGTGGAGCGCGGTGGCGGTGGCGGCCGCGCTGCTCGGGGTGACGATGTGCCTGGGCGTCTCGGTGGGCATCCACCGCGGCCTCATCCACCGCGCCTTCCAGACGTCGCGCCCCGTGGAGGCCGTGCTCGCGGTGCTGGGCACGCTGGCGGGCCTGGGCGGCGTGCTCGGCATGAGCCGCATGCACCACATGCGCGACTACCACCAGAACCAGCCGGACTGCCCGCCCTACTTCGGCTACCGGGGCGGCTTCCTGGAGACGATGGCCTATGCGCTCTTCTTCGACTACCGCGCGCCGGATGCCTCCATCTACCCGCCGGTGGAGCCGCGCGTGGCGGCCCGGCCCCTCTTCCAGCACCTGGAGCGCGCGGGGCTGTGGCTCCAGGTGCCGCTGGCGCTGGCCCTGTACGCGGTGGGCGGCCCCGCCTTCGTCGCGTGGGGCATCTTCATCCGGCTGGCGCTCACGCAGGACGGCTTCTGGGCCATCCACTACGTGAGCCACGTGGCGGGCGAGCAGCCCTACGAGCTGGTGGGCGCCGCGGAGCAGGGCCGCAACGCCGGGTGGCTGGCGCTGCTGAGCATGGGCGAGGCCTGGCACAATACGCACCACGCCTACCCTGCCTCGGCGCAGATGGGCGTCGGCTGGAGGCAGCCGGATCCGGGCTTCTGGGCCGTGCGCGCGCTGGAGGCGCTGGGGCTGGTGTGGGGCGTGCGGACGGTGGCGGACCTGCCGCTGCGCGAAGGTGCGAGACGCGTACACGCCCGGAGCCCGCGACACGCCCGACGCACCCGTGTGCAGCGGCCTGCACAGCTGGTAGCCCCGACGCGCTGACGCACAGCACCATCGCCGAGGAGCCCTTTCCTCGGCATCCATGATGCAGGGATGATGTGCGCACAGGAGCTTCCCCCATGCGCGCCATCGCCCTCTTGCTGTGCCTCATCGCGGCCTCCGCGCGCGCGCAGCAGTCCGGAGAGCCTCCCCTTCCTCCGGAGGAGTCCCTCACCCCTCCGCCCATCACCCTCGCGCCCCACGAGGAGCCGCCCTCGGCCCCTCCAGTCGGCGCCGCGCCCGAGGATGAGTTCCTCCCCCTGCCTTCTGCTTCCTCCCCGCGCGCAGCGCCACCGCCTCCCGCTGTCACGCCCGCGCCTCCGCCTCCGCCTCGCGCCACCGCCGCGCCTCCCTCCAAGGCCATCGGCCCCGTCGAGCCCGTGAGCCAGCGGGCCGCGCGCTACAGCCTCTACTCCGCGGGCGCGGGGGGCTCGATGTTCGCGCTCACCGAGGGCCTCGTCGGCGTCGTCACCGGCGCCATGCTGGGCTCGGCCTTCGACGTCGCCAGCCAGCAGCGGGACAGCGACGGCTACACGGGCGCCATCCTCGGAGGGCTCACGCTCGGCGCCGCCGCCACCTTCTACCAGTACTTCGTCCCCGTGGGCCGCCGCGAGGCGCTGCTCGCCGCCGGTGCCGCCAGCACCGGGCTCATGGCCAGCCTCACCCTGGCCCACTCCGAGAACATGAGCGCCAAGGACCGCGCCCTGCTCTCCTTCACCGGCACGCAGGCGAGCATCCTCGCCGTGCTACTGCTCACCGCCGGCGGCCAGGACGTGAGCGCTGGTGACGCGGGGCTCGTGGGCGCCACCTCCCTCTATGCCTTCATCGTCACCGGCTTCGTCGAGTACATCCACGCCCGGCAGACGGATCAGTCCTTCAACTTCGTGCCCCTGCTCCTCGCCCCCGCCGTCGGCATGGCCGTTGGCGGGCTGCTCGCCCTGCCCCTGGAGCTGTCCTCCACCAGCGTCTTCGAGCTGACCACCTTCCCGCTCGGCACCGGCGCGCTGGCGCTCCTCGTCGGCACGCAGCTGGCCGATGGCGTCACCGTCGCCAAGACGGTGCTCGGCACCATGGCGGGCACCTTCTTCCTCGTCGCGTTGATCCACGGGCTGTCGGGCCAGGCCGTCGAGCCCGAGCAGAGGTCCGTCAGCTCCGTCCAGGCCATGCCCGTGCCGGTGCTCGTGGCCGCAGGCCGGCGCAACGAAGGAATCGCCGCCGGTCCGGGGCTCTTCCTGCGATTCTGAGCCCTTCTCCCCGAGGCCCCCATGCGGCTGCTCCTCTTCCTGCTGTGCCTCACCGCCACCGCGGCCAGCGCACAAGCCCCCCGGCGCTTCTCCGCCCAGGCCGAGCCCTCGGCCAGCCCCTCTCCGGACGAGCCCGAGTGGGCGCGGACTCCGCCTCCCGCCATCGGCCCCGCCGAGTCCACGGGCACGCGCGCGCAGCGCTACAGCCGCTTCTCCGCCGGCCCCGGGGGGCCCTCCGTCGTGGTGGCCGAGGTGCTCCTGGGCCTGAGCGGAGGCGCCCTGCTGGGAAACGCCTATGACGCCGAGGGGTCGACGAGCAACGCCTACTTCGGAGCGATGATGGGCGGGCTGGCGCTCGGCACCGCCGGCACCTTCTACCAATACTTCGTCCCCGTGGGGCGCCGCGAGTCCGTGCTGGCCACGCTCGCCTCGGTGACGTGGATGATGGGGGGCATCGGCTTCGCCAACGGCAGTGACGTGAGCGACCACGGCCGAGGCATCATCGCCCTGGTGTCCTCCCAGGCTGGCCTGTTCGGCGCGCTGCTGCTCACCGCTGGCGGCGAGGACGTGAGCGGCTCGGACATGGGGCTCATGGGCATGAGCTCCCTCTATGCCTTCCTCGTCACCAGCCTCGTGGAGTTCATCAACGACGCGGAGAGCAGCGGCGGCTACAACTTCACGCCCATGCTCATCGCCCCCGCCGTGGGCCTGGCCCTCGGGGGGCTGCTCTCCATTCCCCTGGAGCTGAGCCCGCTGCGGCTGGCGGCCATCACCTTCCTACCGCTCATCCCCACCGGCATGTCGATTGCCCTGGCGGCGCCGCTGTCCGGCAACGCGACCACGGGCCGCGTGGTGCTCACCACCCTGAGCGCCTCCTTCATCCTCACCACGCTGGTGGCCGTCTTCACCTACGAGCCGCCTCCCCAGGAGCGGGCCTCCGCCAGCACCGTGCGCCTCTCCCCCGTCCCCGTGGTGATGGCCGCCGGCCGGCGCAACTCCTCCCTCGCCGCGGGGCCCGGTTTGAGGATCCAATTCTGAGTCCTCGTGTCAACAGGAGTGTCGGACAGTGGAAAACCTGAAGGAGAGGAGCACCTACATGCGGTCCTTCGCCGTCCTGCTCAGCCTCGTCGCCACCGTGGCCAGTGCCCAGCAGCCCCGCGCTCCCGCCACGCCGCCGCCTTCCGCCGAAGCCGCGCCGGCCGAGCCCACGCCGCCCCCCCTCTCTCCCGCGCAGGCGGACCCCTCCGCGCCTCCGCTGCCCCCTGCCGCCACGCCGCCCCCAGCCATCGGTCCCGCCGAGTCCACGGGCGAGCGCGCGGTGCGCTACAGCCGCTTCTCCGCCGGCCCGGGCGGCCCGCTGCTCGCCTTCACCCAGGTCATCAGCGGCATCGTCAGCGGCGCGATGATTGGCTCCACCTATAACGATGAGAACAGCGACGAGGGCCGCAACCACGGCTACACGGGCGCGATGCTGGGCGGCCTGACGCTGGGCACCATCGGCACGCTCTACCAGTACGCCGTGCCGGTGGAGCGCAACGAGTCGTTCCTCGTCGCGGGCGCGGCCACCACGGGCTTCATCGCCGGCATCGGCCTGGCCAACAGTGACGACGCCTCCGACCGCGCGCGCGGGTGGATGGGACTGGCCGCCACGCAGGTCGGCATCGTCAGCGTGCTCGCCATCACCCAGGGCGGCGGAGACGTGAGCAACGGGGACGCGGCGCTGGTGGGCATGACGTCCCTCTACGCCTTCACCCTCACGCTGCTCACCCAGAGCATCATGGAGGAGAGCGGCAGCGGGGACACGGACTTCACGCCCACGCTGCTGGCCCCCGCCATCGGCATGGCCCTGGGCGGGCTGCTCGCGCTGCCGCTGGAGCTGGAGGCCTCGCGGGTGGTGAAGCTCACGCTGCTGCCCCTGGGCGTGGGCCTGGGCATGCTGTGGCTCGGCTCCGCGCTGGCCGATGGCACCACCGTGCCGCTCACGGCCATCGCGGGCATCGCCACCACCTTCGCGCTCACGGTGCTGCTCACCTCGGACCCGGGCGTGCCCACGGAGAAGGACAGCCCGCGCCGTGTCTCCTCCGTGCAGGCCATGCCCGTGCCGGTGGTGATGGCGGCGGGCCGCGACAACAGCTCCCTGGCCGCCGGCCCGGGCCTGTTCATGCGCTTCTGAGCGAGGGGGTGGCGGCGGCCTCGGCCAGGGGCGCCGTCACCAGCGGCCACGCGTCCCGGGGGCGGCTCTCGGTGATGAACGCCACCGCCTCCGAGACGACGGCCGGCGTATAGAGGATGCGGTAGTGCCCCAGGCCCTGGGTGCGCACCAGCCGCGCCCCCGGCCAGGCCTGGGCGATGGCCTCGCCCGACTCCACCCGCACCTCCTCGTCTCCCACGTCGTGGAAGATGCGCACCGGCGTCTTCAGCGCGGGCGCGAAGCGCGGCACCACGTAGTCCTCCAGCCGCCCCAGGCGCGCCTCGAGCCGCGCCACCATCCGCTTTACGGCGTGCCCCGGCAGCGCCACCTCGCGCGAGAAGAAGGCCACCGCCTTGCGCGGATCCGACGGCGGCGACAGCAACACCGCCCGCTCCACCTCCAGCCCTTGATGGAGCGCCAGCGCGCTGGCCGCCGCGCCGATGGAGTGCGCCACCAACGCATGCGGCCCCCCGGTGGCGTGCGCCACCGCCCGAATCACCCGCGCCAGCTCCGGCAACGAGGAGCGGCTGCCGGACGACAGGCCGTGCCCCGGCGCGTCGAACGTCACCACCGAGAAGCCCGCGGCCACCAGCGGCGCGACGAAGGCGGTGAGCTGGCCGCCGTAGCCGCTCCACCCGTGTACCAGCAGCACGCGCGGGCCCTCGCCCCAGCTCCACACCGCCACCCGCTCACCGCACAGCTCCAGGAAGCGCTGCTGCCCCTGCGCCAGCACCGCCCGCGCCGTGCGCGAAGGCGCCGTCCGCTGCGGCGTGCAGAACAGCCGCTCCCCCCACTGGGCCGCCCACTCCGGCGCCAGCGTGCCCAGCGTGCGGCCCGTGAGGCGCAGCGCCAACCGGGCCATCTTCTTACGAACGTTCGTGCTATTTTTTGCCATGACGAGGACTCCAACGAGACGGCAGGGAAGAAAGCTTCAGGAGGAAAGGGCGCGGGAGGCGTTCAGCAGCGATTCGAAGGCGCGGCGGGAGCGCTGCTCCGCCTGAGGGTCTCTCATCAGCCGGGCCGCGTGGTGGTGGACGAGCATGATGCCGTACAGCTCGAAGGCGAACTGCTCCGGGTCCACGTCCGGTCGGAAGTGGCGCTCGTTGATGGCGGTGCGCGCCGTCTGGGCCAGGCAGTCCATCCAGTCCCGCTGGCTCTGCACCAGGGCGTCGCGGGCCGGGCCCGGGGTGTCATCCAGCTCCGCGGCGGCGGCCACGAAGATGCAGCCCCCCTCCATGGCGGCGCTGCGGCCCCAGTCCAGCCAGCGCTCGAAGAGGGCGCGGATGCGCGCCTCGCCCCGGGGCCGGGCCAGGGCCGGGCGAATCACCACCTCGGTGAACAGGGTGGTGGCCGCCTCCAGCACCTCCACCTCCAGCGAGGCCTTGGAGCGGAAGTGGGCGAACAGGCCGCTCTTGGACAGCTGCAGCTCGTCCGCCAGCCCGCCGATGGTCAGCCCCTGCAAGCCCACACGGCTGGCCAGGCGCACCGCGCGCTCGAGGATGGCCTGCCGGGTGAGTTCGCCCTTTCTCATCGCCCTTCAAGAATAGAACGGTCGTTTTATTCTCGCAACCGATTCGTTCAGTCCCCGCCAGGTGGGCACCATCCGCCTACTGAGGGCTTCCGTTCCGGGATAAGGATTTCGCCCCTGTGGCAACTGATCCTTCTCCGCCCGCGGCTGGGGCACCCTCGCTCGCTTCTTCTGCCCCGAACCGAACCGACCCCGAGGCCTCGATGGGGCTGCAGGTCCTCTATGTCGAGGACGACATCGACATCCAGGACGCGCTCCGGGAAATCCTGGAGTCGGCCGGGTATCGCGTCACGGTGGCGTCGACGGCCACGGAGGGCCTGGCGCTCCTGGGCTCGCAGAAGTTCCACCTGGTCATCAGCGACTACAACCTGCCCGATACCAGCGGGGCGAAGATGCTCTCGCAGGCGGCGGCGACGGGGCTGCTCAACTGTGAGTCGCTCATCCTGACGGGCGCCTCGCGGCTGGACGACGTGGCGGGCTACCGGGTCATCCGCAAGCCGGTGGACGTGGACAAGTTCCTGGCGAAGCTGAATGAAATCCTGGCGCCAGTGCGCGACGAGGAGCTGGCCCGGGCCAAGGCCCACCTCGAGGTGGCGATGGAGCGCAAGGCGCAGGGCGACAGCCTCAAGCGCATCCGCTTCGTCCTCTACGTCAGCGAGGCCTCCACCACCTCGCTGCGCGCCTTGCGAAACCTGCAGACGCTGCTGAAGGACTACGAGGCGACCCAGGTCGACCTGCAGGTGGTGGACCTCTCCAAGGACAGGCCGACCTCCTTCGATGAGGACCGCGTCACCTTCACGCCCACGCTGGTGCGCCGGATGCCCGACCCGCGCGTGTACCTGCTGGGGACCCTCGAGAACATCCAGACGGTCGTTGACCTGCTCAATGACGCGAAAGTCGAGCGCAAGCGATGAGTCCAGTGGTGAAGGTGGCGACGGGAATCTCCGGGTTGGATCGCATCACCCAGGGAGGACTGCCCAAGGGACGCACCACCCTCATCACCGGCAAGAGCGGCGCGGCCAAGAGCGTGCTGGCCCTGCAGCTGGCCGGCCACTTCGCCCGCTCGGGGATGAAGACGGTGGTGTTCGCGGTGGAGGAGACGCCCTCGGACCTGATCGAGTCCGGAGACAGCCTGGGCTTCGGGCTGTCGGAGCTGGTGGCCCAGGGTCAGCTGCGGTTCGCCGACCTGACGCACCCGGCGGACAGCGCCACCGTCGTCACGGGCGACTATGACATCACCGCGATGCTCCACCGCGTGGAGGCGGCGGCCAAGGAGTTCGGCGCCCAGGCGCTCATCCTCGACTCGGCCACGGCGCTGTTCAGCCCGAAGCCTTCCGAGGAGCGGCTGCGCAGCCACTTCTTCCATCTCATCGACTCGTTCCGGAAGTACCAGCTCACGGCGGTGGTGACCGCCGAGGCGCCCGACGACTACGGCCCGCGCACCACGCTGGGGGTGGAGGACTTCGTCTGCGACGTGGTGCTCGTGCTGCGCAACCTCATCGACAGCGAGCGCCGGCGACGCACCATCGAGGTCCACAAGTACCGGCGCAGCGGTCACCAGAAGGGCGAATACCCCTGCACCGTCAGCGCGCGGGGGCTCATGGTGTTCCCCTTCGGCGCGCCGGCGTCCCAGGAGCGGCTGCAGAACGAGCGGTTCTCCAGCGGGTTCGAGGGCCTGGACTCGATGATGAACGGCGGCTGGCTGCGCGACTCCATCACCATGCTGAGGGGCCCTGCCGGCAGCGGGAAGACGACGATGGCGGGCATGTACGCGCGGGCCGGCGCGCAGCGTGGCGAGCGCGTGGCGTACTACGGCTTCGAGGAGACCAAGCCGATGCTGATGCGCAACTTCTCCAACATCGGCATGCCCATGGAGGAGTTCACGCAGGCGGGCACGCTCCTGCTGGAGTGCCGCTACCCGGAGGCCACCAGCCCAGAGGACCTGCTGGTGGAGCTGCGCCAGAGCCTGGAGGAGTTCCGGCCCTCGCTCATCGTCCTGGACAGCATCTCCTCGGTGGCGCACTCCACCTCCACGCGAGGCTTCCGCCAGTTCATGGTCGGCTTCGCCTCGCTGGTGCGCGAGCACAACCGCAGTGCGCTGCTCACGCAGACCATCAATGACGTGAAGGAGGACGAGCGCACCGCGCCCTTCCTCTCCACCATCGCCGACGCCATCATCTCGCTCGACTACCACCGCCACGGCAAGAAGCTCGAGCGGACCATCAACGTGACGAAGATGCGCGGCTCGGCCCACTCGGATGATGCCTTCCGGCTGATGATCCGCCCGGGAGGGCTGGGCGTCTCCGAGCTGGAGTGAGCCCGCGGCCGGTTTTCCGTAGACTGGGGGCCATGCGCCCACCCCGCATCCTGGCCCTGCTCTTGCTCGCGCTGTTGTTCGCCCCGCTGGAGGCCAGACCCCAGGGTGCGCCCCTGCTCACGCCCGAGCAGCAGCTCCCCGGCGCTCAACTGCCCGTCGAGCTCAACCGCCTGTCCGCGGCCTTCGATGGCACGAACTTCCTGCTCGTCTGGTCCGACGTGCGCGGCAGCGATCCGGACATCTATGGCGCGCGCATCAGCGTCGCGGGGGAGCTGCTCGCGCCGGGGGCCTTCCCCATCTCCACCGCGCCGGGCGAGCAGAGCTTCCCGGACGTGGCCTTCAACGGCACGAACTTCCTGGTCACCTGGAACGACTCCCGCACCGGGGATGCCTCGAACATCTATGGGGTGCTCGTCTCCACCGCGGGCGCGATCCGGGACCCGGGACAGTTCAAGCTGTCCACGGGCCCCTCGGGGACGGAGAAGTACGTGCCCTCGGTGGACTGCGTGGGCTCGGAGTGCCTCGTCATCTGGAGCGAGCGCCGCGCCACCACCTCGTGGGACATCCTCGGGGTGACGGTGAACGCCAGCGGCACGGTGACGAGCGCCGGAGACCAGGTCATCTCCGGGGTGAACCGGGGGCAGTACGTCCCGGAGGTGGTCCGCGCGGGCCCAGGCTACGTCGCCGCCTGGAGCGACCAGCGCGACGCCTCCGCCTACGGCATCTACGGCGTCGAGGTGTCGGCCACGGCACAGCCGGCGACCGCCACGGGTACGGACATCGAGGCTCAGGCGAGCAGCACCTATGAGCGGCCCGCCCTGGTCTGGGATGGGACGAGCACGTGGGCGGCGTGGACCAACACGCTGCTCAACCCGAGCGCACCCGCAATCCACCTGCGCGGCACTCCCAGCTCGACGCAGGCGGTGACGTTTGGCGAAGTCACCCGGAACCCGGCGCTGGCCTTCGACGGCCACTGGCTGTGGGTGGCGTACGAGTTCGAGCTGCCCAACGCGGAGCACGGGGTGAACGCGCGCCGCTTCGACCGCAACGGGCTGGCGGTGGAGACGGCACCCTTCCCCTTGTCGGGGACGGATCCGGGGGCGAGCGTGCCGCACCTGGCCAGCGATGGGCAGGGGCACGTGCTGGTGGTCTACGCGAGCCACGACCTCGCCGCGCCGCATGCCACGACGGACCGCCTCATCTACCGGGTGGCGACCTCGCTGGCGCCCGGGGCGGTGTGCGGCGGGGACGCGGAGTGCTCCACCGGCACGTGCGCGGATGGGCGGTGCTGTGACCGGCGCTGCGACGGGGTCTGTGAGACGTGCCGGCTCGCGGAAGGCGCCTCGGCGGATGGGGTGTGTGGACTGGCCACGGCGCGGGTCTGCCGGCCGGCGGCCTCCACGTGCGATGTGGCGGAGCGCTGCGATGGAAATCAGAAGGGCTGTCCGGCGGACGTGTTGGCGGCGGATGAGACGAGCTGCGGCACGGAGGCGGTGTGCCGCGCCGGCGGTTGCCAGTTCCTGCCGCCTCGCTTCCTCGCGCTCTCGCGCGCCCAGGCCGTCTGCGGGCAGGCGGCGCGGTACGAGGGAGACACTCCGCCCACGGTGGCCGGCGCGGGCCCGTACACCTTCTCGGTGGAGGGAGGGCCCGAGGGCCTGACGGTGGAGCCCAGCACGGGCGCGCTGCGGTGGGTGCCGGAGCGCGCGGCGAAGGGGAGCCACAGCGCCGCGCTGCGCGTCACCGGCCCTGGAGGCTCGGCGGTGGAGACGCTGTCCATCACCGTGGAGTGCCCCGAGCCGCATGACCTGCGGGTGGCGTGTGGCTGCACCGGAGGGGGCGAGGGCCCGTGGCTGCTGGCGTTGTCCGGCCTGCTCGCGGGGGCCTGGCGGCGCCGGCGCTAGCCCTCGGTGTTGCGGAGGAAGTCGGCGGTCTGGTTGAAGCGCTCCTCGAGGAAGCGACGCAGCCCGCCCGTCACGCCGCGCGCATCCAACGCCCGCTGCATGGAGCGCAGCCACGCATCACGCGCGCCCGTGTCCACGGGGACATGGCCGTGGCGCATGCGCAGGCGCGGATGGCCGTGGCGCTCGCTGTAGTGCTGGGGGCCGCCCAGCCAGCCGATGAGGAACAGGCCGAAGCGCTCGCGCGTGCCGCGATCCACCTTGCCGTCCGCATCCAGCACGTGCAGGCGAGCGAGCGCGGGCTCGTGTGCATCCATGGCGTCGTAGAAAGCCCCCACGAGGGCATGCACGGCCTCCTCGCCTCCGATGCGCTGGAAGGGGGTGTCCTCCAGCGAGGGGAGCCAGTCGTCCGAGGGAGGTGTCTTGAGCTGAGTGGACATGAAAGGGTTCAACCCGGAGGGAGCCAGCGGCATTCTCTCAGACAGCGGCCCAGCGCTTGGGGCGGGACTTGAGGGTGGTGAGCCCGAGGCGGTCGCACATGGCCTCGAAGGGAGCACGCGGGACGCCGGCCCACTCGAGATCCTCCAGGGACTCCTTCAAGGGCGCATCCGTCACCACGGTGGCGAGCTTGCGGTACAGCAGGGCGTCCTTGCGGTGCTCGCGCAAGGTGGCCGCCAGCTTGTCCGCGCCGCGTGGGCGCACCGTCCACTTGGCGGCATCCTCGGGGATGGCCTCCAGATGGCCGTAGGCGGCGAGCAGCGCCGAGGCGCCCTTCTCACCGAAGCCGTGCAGGCCTGGAATCCCATCCGCGTCATCGCCCACCAGCGCCAGCAGGTCCGGGATGCTCTTCGGCGGCACTCCGAACTTGGCGCGGACGCCGTCCTCGTCGATCTCCTTCTCCTGGCGCCGGTCCACCTGAACGACCTTCTTGCCGCGCACGCACTGGCCCAGGTCCTTGTCCGGGGTGAGCAGCCGCACCTGCTGGACCTTGGAGGCCCAGCGCGCGGCGGCGGTGGACAGGGCGTCGTCGGCCTCGTGGTTCTTCATGGACCAGACGGTGACGCCGAGCGCGCGCACGGCTTCCTCGGCCAGATCGAACTGGGCGAGCAGCTCCGGGGGGACGCCCTCCTCGGTCTTGTAGCCCGCGAAGAGGTCGTTGCGGAACGAGCGGATGGGGTTGTCGAAGGCGACGGCGAGGTGGCTCACCGCCTCGTCCTTGTCGTGCAGCAGGGCGAGCAGCGAGGACATGATTCCCGCTGTCGCCTTCACGTCCTGCCCGTCCGGAGCGTTGTGGCCCGGGCGGGGGGAGAAGTGGGCGCGGAACAGCTCATAGGTACCGTCGACGAGGTGCAGGCGCATGGCGCGCCCAGGTGTACCGCTCTGGCTCGCGCCGCGCCACCGGATGTGTGCTCTATGGCTGCTCCGAGGTACTCGGACGCTGAGCGGCAATGACTGGCACGTAGCAGCCGCCAAGCCATTCGTAGGCATACTCTGGACAGTCCGGCGCGCGGGCCTCCATCTTTCCCCAGCATCCTCCCCGGATCTCGACATCTCCTTTCGAGCATGGAGCCCTGCGCTGCCCTTTGAACGGCTTGGGCGGCATGTCCAGGTGAACCCCTCTTCCATGCGTTGGAGGCGTCGTTGCCGCGACGTACGGGGGCAGTGCGTCGTCGCCCAAGGCCGTGGTGCCACCATCCTCCTGCGCCACCATGAAGGCCTCCCTGGAGCGTTGATGCTCCATCCACCAGATTCCCAGGATCATCAGCGTGCCCACGGCGAGTGCGCTGAGCCGAGGTCTCCAGGGAGGGTTGGTTGCTCGAGTCGAGCCCCGTTCGGTGCGGGCCTGGTGCTCGAGTTCGAGCTGCTCCGCGGAGTCCCTCTGCTCAGACAGGCGCGCTACCTGCCTGTCGCGTCGGCGTGCGCGCTGGTGCAGGCCCACGGCGATGGCGACATCCTCTGGACTCCATGAAGCGGGCGAGAGCGCCGCCCAGGCGAAGAGAGGATGATCGGCCTCGGAGCCCGCCTGCTCCGCAGCCTCTTCGAGCGAGAGTGGCTTTCCCTGGACCCACTGCATTGCGTAGTAGGGATGCACCGCGCCGGAAGGATGCCGCCACCCCCCGTGGCCGAGGAGGCGTGGGACATTCGGGTGGCTCAGGCCAGACAGCAGCTTCACCTCCCGCTCGAAGAGCGGATCCTCCGGCTCCAAGGCGAGCTTGAGCGCTACGCAGCCCGCCTCCTCGTTTCCCACATACACCGCGCGATACACGACGCCGTAGGTGCCACAGCCACCCCAGCCCTCGACACGCCAGGGCCCTATCCGCGTTCCTGCCGGAAGCGAGGCTGGGTCCAGTTCTGGCGCGGCAGCTCTCTTCATCGGTGCCCTCATGGCTTCCGCGGCAATTCCCGCTGGCTGCTGCTCTTCATCCTACCTCAGAGGTGGTCACCGAGGCACCCGCCTACGACATCGGAACAGGCGCGGCCCTCTGCGGAGCGCGCTGGCTGAACCTGTATGGTTGTCAGACAGGTTTGCCCGGCGCGCTGATGTCAGGAGCCTTGGTGTAACGCGTTCCTCACGGTGCGCTATCCGCAGCAAGCGGCAGGGCATACTCCGCGAGCTTCGCGTCGTGAGGAGCTAGAAGCGCCTCTTCCTCGTTGAGCACTTGCAAGGAGAACCCCTCCGCAGTGGGAGGAGTAAGGGGAGCGGGCCAAGCCCCTCTCTCAGCGCGGGATATGTCCACCTCTACAAGCACCATCAGGGCGGCGAGCTGGACATCCTGCGGTGCGAGCAATTCCCATTGGCGGTGATACTCCAAGGCATGCACCGCATTTGGGAAGTCGGACAGGAGCGTGTGGGCGGCGTCGATACGCGCGAATGCCTGGTGACGCTCACCCTGCGGCAGGTCCGCTGCCGCCGCCATGGCATCGAACATGGAGACGTTTCTGCGCCATAGGTACCGCCTCAGCATCGGATGGCCGATCCGAGACGTGAAGAAGAACCAACCGCTATGAGCGTTGACGAGCGTGCGACCCGCAGGCGGCAAGCGGGAGAGGGCCTCTGGTGGGAGGAAGTCCGGGCCAAAGGTCGTCAGTTGGTGGAAAACAGACTCCTCGCGCAGGACGGCGGAGAACGAGGGCCTGCCCTCGCGCAGCCGGCCAATCTGCACCAGGGCTTGCCGCTTCCGCTCCACGCTCGCCTTGTCGAGAGCCTCCGCACAGGGGC
This sequence comes from Hyalangium ruber, assembly GCF_034259325.1. Taxonomy (NCBI): domain Bacteria; kingdom Pseudomonadati; phylum Myxococcota; class Myxococcia; order Myxococcales; family Archangiaceae; genus Hyalangium; species Hyalangium rubrum. Next base: position 593,347 of record NZ_JAXIVS010000002.1, read on the forward strand.
GATACGTAAGAGCCTGACTGCTGGCGGAGAGCTGACTGCCGTGGAGAGCACCTCCGAGACTCAGTTCCCGACTCACCGCGAGCGAATCAAGGCAGACGTCCACGGCCTCCTGTGCATGGCCCTCCGCTACCAATAGCCGAGTCTCCAGCGCAGCCAGTTCCACAACTCGCTCCAAAGCGCGCATGCCGCTCGGCTCTCGGGAAAAAGAGGGCCGGCTGAGGCTACCCGCACCTGCTGGCAAGCCCCCGACTTCCGCATGGGTAGCGGCGAGGACGCGGCGCATCACCTGCCGGCCTTGATCCAGCGCTTTTCGACAAGGCGCCGGCATCTTCTCAAGCGAGAGCTTGCCGACGGTGACATCCAGGCACTGCTCGCGCAGCGCTTGGAAAGCCTTGGACCAAGCCTCGGAGGCGACTTCATCCTCCCCCTCGGGCCGAGACATGGAGTCAGGCTCGGGCTCGGGTAACTCGCGAGCTTCGGCCAGGAGGGGTTCTACGGCTCGAGCGAAGGTGCCCGTGGTGGGCGTGCCAATGTGCGGTGGACGCGGATGAAGAGCGCCCTCGAAGTCATTGGCCTCACGCACCACACGCTCGATGCGAGGGCCGGTACGCATCAGCAGTCCAGCGAGCGCTCCAGCACAGGCGAGGATGAGCACGAACACTCCACATCCGACGGCTCGGAGTGAGCGCCTCGCCGCCGTGGCCCTGCTCTCCTGGGAGAAACTGCTCGACTCAAGCACTGGGTGTCATCTCCAGAGCCCATCATCCTAAACACGGGGGTTGGAAGTGTCGCCCCGCACGAGGCCGTCTCGACAACTTCATTGAGGGCCACGCTGGGGTTCATCGCGTCCGCTCCTGCGTGGGACGAGCGCCAACGCCTCCGGAGCAGAGGGCTCGGATAGGGAGCAGGCAAGCGCGGACCCGGGGTGCTCTGCTAGCGTCACGAGGCCAGCCTGGCGCCCCGCGGATGCTCTTCAACTCCCACGTCTTCCTCTTCGCCTTCCTGCCCCTGGCGCTGCTCGTCTATTTCGGGCTGGGGCACCGGGGCCACACGCGCGGCGCCCTGTTCTCGCTGATGGCCGCCTCGCTCGTCTTCTACGGGTGGTGGAGCGCGGGCTACGTGCTGCTGCTGGTGGCCTCGCTGTCCTTCGACTACCTGCTGGGCGCACGCATCGCCCGGCTGGCCGCCGTGGACAAGCCCCGCGCGCGGCGGTTGCTGATCGTCGGCCTCACCATCGACCTGGGGCTGCTGGCCTACTTCAAATACTCGGGCTTCCTGGTGGAGAACGTCCAAGCGCTGCTCGGCACGCACTGGCACTACACGCCTCCCGTGCTGCCGCTGGCCATCTCCTTCTATACCTTCCAGCAGGTCGCCTATCTGGTGGACTGCTACCGCACCGCCGAGCGCGAGCCGAGCCCTCTGCGCTATGGGCTGTTCGTCACCTTCTTTCCGCATGAGATCGCCGGCCCCCTGGTGAACCACCGGGAGATGCTGCCCCAGTTCGCCGAGCCGGACGTGGCGCGCGCTCGCACTGAGCGCATCACCGTAGGGCTCATCTGCTTCTTCCGCGGACTCTTCAAGAAGGTGGCGGTGGCCGACGTCGTCGCCCAGTTCGCCAACCCCGTCTTCGCCGCCGCCGGCCGGGGCGAGGCCATCGGCTTGGTGGATGGCTGGGTGGGCGCCGTCGCCTACTCGCTGCAGCTCTACTTCGACTTCTCCGGCTACTCGGACATGGCCATCGGCCTGGCGTGGATGTTCAACATCCGCCTGCCGCTCAACTTCGACACGCCCTACCGCTCGGCGAGCATCGTCGAGTTCTGGCGCCGCTGGCACATCTCACTCTCGCGCTTCCTGCGCGACTACCTCTATGTGGCGCTGGGCGGCAACCGGAAGGGGCGCGTCCGCCGCTACGTCAACCTGATGCTCACCATGGTGCTGGGCGGGCTGTGGCACGGCGCCGGGTGGAACTTCCTGCTCTGGGGTGCGCTGCACGGCAGCTACCTCGTGCTCACCCATGCGTGGACCGCCGCGCGTGAACGGCTGGACCTCGCCCCGCTCGGGCAGGAGGGCCGGTGGACGCGGCCGCTCTCCATCGCGGCCACCTATGTGGCGGTGGTGGTGGCTTGGGTCTTCTTCCGCGCGGAGACCTTGGATGGAGCGCTCGGCGTGCTCAAGGGCATGGCGGGCCTGTCGAGCCATGCCTCCTCGGGGCTCGCCTTCCGCGCGGTGTGGAACGATGACCTGTCCAGCTTCTTCCGGGCAGCGACGAAGACGGCCATCCTCTTCGCGGCGCTGCCCGTGGTGTTCCTGTCCACCGGCCTGCACCGCTGGATGGGGCCGTACAACCCCGCGCTCATCGGGGAGTCCGCCCAGCCGCTCCCGGCGATACGCTGGGGCTGGCAACCCTCGCCCGGACAGGTGCTCGCCTGCGCCGCGATGGCCGCGGTGGCCATCCTGCGCCTGAGCGAAGTGAGCGAGTTCATCTATTACAACTTCTAGCCCGCACGCGCGCATGGACAGGTACCTCAAGCACTGGGCGGTGGCGACGGCGGCGCTGGTGTTGGGCGTGCTCGCGCTCAACATGCTCGTGGATCCGCTCTGGTACGGCCGTGGCAACCGCCTCACCCGGCGCAACTACGAGTTCAACGAGCGCGTCTCCAAGCCCAACCTGTTCCTCCAGGAGCCGTCCCGTTACGACTGCATCATCCTGGGCAGCTCTACCTCCACCATCATCCATCCCTCGCTGCTGGAGCCGCACCGCTGCTTCAACTTCGCCTTTAGCGCCGGCAAGGTGAGCGAGTTCATCGCCTATGCGCACTGGCTGCGCGCCCAGGGTGCGCGACCCTCGCTCGTCATCGTCGGCACGGACTACGTGAACTTCGATCCGCGTGCGGACACGCTGGTGGATGTGCCGGACTTCATTGCCAAGAAAGAGGCTCCGCCGCCGCGCTGGAAGAGCTACCTGTCGCTGGACGCGTTCCTGTGGTCGGTGCTGGCGGCGGCGGGCCAGTCGCCCTACCCCAAGTTCTATGACGAGCGCTTCGAGGTGGTGGTCCACCCCGACGCCGGCACCTTCAACCCCGATGCCCTGAAGCTCGGGCCGCGCACGCTGGACCCCGCACGCGCCTCCCGATTCGCGGAACTGCGCGCCGTGTTCCCCGAGGCACACTGGGTCGGGTGGATGCCTCCGGTCTCCGCGTGGCACATCTCCGAGCTGGAGCGCACGGGCACGCTGCCGGGCTACCTGCGGAGCCTGCACGCGGTGAGCTCGGTGCTCGATGAGGTCTACGACTTCGCCGTACCCTCGGAGGTGACCGCCGAGCCCGAGAACACCTACGACGGGCGGCACTACCACAACGCGGTGAACGCGCGCGTCACTGGCCGGCTCGCGGGAAAAGAGGACACGTTCGGCGTGCGCGTGAGCGGGCTGACGTTCGAGGCCTACGAGGCCCTCTATCAAGAGCGCTTGCGGGCCTTCCGGGAAGGCGCGAGCCCTCCGGTTCCGGTGAGCGGCCCCTCAACGCCCTGATGAAGTTCGTCCCCCTGGACGCGTCTACGAGCCGACCACCAACGAGTTCCGTCCCATGGAGCTTCCGCTCAATACGGGTGCATGACGTTGACGGAGAGCCTGCCCTCTCTCAGAGTGAAAGTGATTGCCAGGATGAGCCTGGCATTGAGCAGGGAGGAACGATGATCAACTCAGCAAAATCTCTCATGGTGGCTGCATTCTTCGCGAGCACGGTTGTCCTGACGGGCTGTGGAGTCGAGACAATCCCTGCCGATGAGCCACAACCTCAGGTGGAGGCCACGTCGTCCGAGATCGTCGCGATGACGGCGTGCGCCTCGAACTTGGACTGTACGTCCCCCAATCAGCTGTGCTGCGGGCCCCGCTCTGGCCCAGGCACCTACCAATGCACGGGTTGGGCCCAGCCTTGCCAGGTGGACACGGACTGTCCCGGCGGCTACCACTGCTCTCTCCCCAAGCAGCGGTGCTGGAACCCCACCTATTACAGCTGCATGTAAAGCTTCGAGCGCCCCTCCCGAGCACGGCTGAGCCGCGAGTTGCTCGGGAGGAGCGTGCTCCTCCTCACGCCCCGGACACCTTCGGCTCGGAGGATGCGTCCTCCAAGGGGACGTGCGCCTCCGCGCTCTTGGCCTGCGCGAGCCGCTCATCCAGCTCCGCGCACAGGTGCTCGAAGGCCTCCTTGCCGATGGCTCCCTTCTGGTACGAGGCGAAGAGCGAGTCCTTCTCCACGATGAGCATGCGCCGCACCACCTCCTGGTGCTCCTCCTCGTGGAAGCGCGCCGACTGCTGCTTGAGGTCGGTGAGCTCCTTCTCCACCGTGGCCGCCTTCTGCTGGTAGTCCCGCTCCAGCGGCTCCAGCACGTCGATGGGGATGTCGCGCACGCGGCGCATGCTCTCCAGCGACGTCAGCGCGGCGTGGATCGCCCCCAGCCGGCCTCGCGCCAGCTCGTACTGCTCCTGGTAGACGTCCTTCTGGCCGGTGATGCCCAGCCACTTCAGGAAGGGCGCCATGGTGAGCCCCTGGACGATGATGGAGAGCACCACCACTCCGAACGTCATGTTCACCAGCAGCTCGCGGAACGGAAAGTCCGCCGGCAAGCCCAGCACCAGCACCATGGAGATGGCCCCGCGCAATCCGCTCCAGGTGAGCACCGCGCTCCAGCTCCAGGGCACGCGCTCGGACGTGAGGCGCAGCAGCGCCGATACGCCGTAGACCACCACCGCGCGCCCCACCAGCACCGCCACGTACGCCAGGAGGATCGGCTTCCACGAGGCCAGCAGCGAGCCCACCTTCACCTCCAACCCGATGAGCAGGAACACCACCGAGTTGAGCGCGAAGGCCAGGTACTCCCAGAAGCTCTCCACCGCCACGCGCGTGGTGGGGCTCATGCCCAGGTGCGCCGCCCAGTTGCCACACAACATCCCCGCCACCACCGTGGCGATAACGCCCGAGAAGTGGAAGTGCTCGGCCACCACGAAGGAGCCGTAGGCGGCGATGACCGTGAGGGTGATCTCCACCATCGCGTCGTCCACCCGCTGGATGACCTGGGCCACGGCGAAGCCCACCACCCCGCCGATGAGCGCGCCCATGCCCGCTACCTGGATGAAGTTCCACGTCGCCCCGCCCACCGTGAACTGGCCGCCAGAGGCCACCGCCACCATGAGCGTGAAGAGCACCACGGCGGTTCCGTCATTGAGCAGGCTCTCGCCCTCCACGAGGATCGCCAGCCGCTTGGGCGCACCCAGCGCCTTGAAGAGCCCCACCACCGCGATGGGGTCCGTCGAGACGATGACCGAGGCGAACACCATCGCGTGGATGAAGCCAAAGCCCTGCACGAACTCCAACCCCTGCACCCCAGGGGAGAGGATGAGCGCCGTCAGCGCCCCCGAGGCCGCCACCCCGGGAATCGCCATCGAGTGGATGGCCAGCTTGTTCTTCCAGAACTTGCGGAACTCGACGTGGAAGGCCGCCTCGAACAGCAGCCCCGGCAGGATGATGGCGAACAGCAGCTCCTTGGTGAGATGGGGAGGCTCGAAGGCGTGAACCATGCCGAGCATGAGTCCCGCCAGCACCAGGGCCACCGTGTAGGGGAATTTGAAGTAGCGCGCCGCGATCGCCACCGCCGTCGCGATGGAGAAGATCAGCACGAAGGCCAGTTCGAAGTGCATCGCTCTCCTACTTGTTTGTCCTCAAACAGAGGGAGCGTAACCTAGCTGGGCTCTCGCCAACGACGTGAATCCGCCTGCCTGCTTGTCAGACAGCCTCGCGCGAGGCGGATTGCCGGCCTGCCCTGACGTACACACCTCTGCCCGAGGCGATGGCCGGCGCTTTCTCCGGCCTCGTTCGGCTCGGAGGTGGACGATGCGAAAGACGCTCCTCACCGTGGCCCTGGCGCTGATGGCCTCGGGGTGCGCCGCGAAGCGAATCTCGGCGGAGGTGCCCGCGGCCCGCCGGGCGGAGTCCCATGCAGCCATCCGCGCGGCGGAGCAGAGCGGCGCGGGGCAGGTGCCCGAGGCGGCCACCTACCTCGCCTTCGCCCAGCAGCAGGCGGCCGAGGCCGAGCGGCTGATCAGCCAGGGCCACAACGACGCGGCGGAGCTCCAGCTGCGCCAAGCGTCCGCGGACGCGCAGCTGGCGCTGATGCTGGCCCGCGCGGTGCCGCTGGAGAACGAGGCCCGGAGGCTGACGGACCAGGCCAATGCCCTGCGGCGCAGCCCGCGGTGAGTCGATAGGAGGAGGCACGTCATGCATCGGTGGAAGCAGCGCATGTGGGGCCTGGGTGCGGCGGCGGCGCTCCTGGCGGGGTGTGCCGCCCATGGCCCACCGCCCCGGGAGCTGCTCGACGCACGCGCGGCCTACCAGCGCGTGTCGACGAGCACGGCGGTGCGCACGGAGAGCTCGAACGAGGTGACGGAGGCGTGGCACGCCCTGCTCGAGGCCGAGCGCGAGTACGACCGGAACAAGGACTCGGCGAGGACGCGCTCGCTGGCCTATATCGCCCTGCGCAAGGCGCAGCTCGCCGAGGCGCGCGCGAGCATCGCCGTGGCCGAGCGGCAGCGGGCCCTGGCCGCCCAGGCCCTGCGCGAGACGCAAGAGGCCCAGCGTCAACGCGCCCTGGGGGAGCTGG